>NZ_JBEDNQ010000006.1:0-398489 GCF_040105385.1 Pseudonocardia nematodicida | reverse complement strand
CGATCTGAGCCCCGAGCCGGGGCGGAGCCGCCCCCCCCGGCCGGTACCCGCCCCGAGACCGTGATCGCCGGACGAAAGGGTCGCGACGGACCGGGGGATCCCTGCCTACCGTGGAACCCATGACCGCCGCTCCGGAAGGCACCCGCACCGAGATCCGCACCCTCGCCGAGCTCCAGGAGATCACCGGCGAGGCGTCCGGCCCGTCGCTCGCGAAGGAACGCGACCGCCTGCTCGGGGTGCACCGGGAGTGGCTGGCCGTCTCGCGGTTCTGCCTGCTCGCCACCGCCGGCGCCGACGGCACCTGCGACGTCTCACCGAAGGGCGACCCGGCCGGCTTCGCCCACGTCGTCGACGACCACACGCTCGCGATCCCGGAACGGCCCGGGAACGGCCGGGTCGACGGCTGGCGCAACGTCCTGGAGAACCCGCACGTCGGTCTGATCTTCCTGGTCCCCGGCCGCACCGACACATTGCGGATCAACGGCCGCGCCCGGCTGGTCCGTGACGCCCCCTGGTTCGACGAGCTCGCGGTGAAGGGCCGCCGCCCGCTGCTGGCCTGCGAGGTCACCGTCGACCAGGTGTTCTTCCACTGCCCGAAGGCGTTCCTGCGCTCCGAGCTGTGGCAGACGGACTCCTGGCCCGCGAAGGACCGACTGCCGTCGGTGGCGGCGCTCGCGAAGGAACTGTCCCGTCCGGACACCCCGCTGGCCGAGATCGAGGAGTACTACGGGCCGTCCTACGCCCAGCGGCTCTACTGATCGGCCCAGGGGCGGATCGACGGTCCGTGGTTGCGCGGGTGCGGGAGCGGTAGAACGAGACGGGTGACGATCGATCGGGCGGGACTGGCGGCGTTCCTGCGCCGCCGACGGGAGACGGTGCAGCCCGAGGACGTCGGCCTCCCCCGTGGCCCGCGCCGCCGCACCACCGGGCTGCGGCGGGAGGAGACCGCCGCGCTGTGCCACATGTCGACCGACTACTACGCGCGGCTCGAGCGGGAGCGCGGCCCACAGCCGTCCGAGCAGATGATCGCGTCGATGGCGCAGGGCCTGCACCTCTCGCTCGACGAGCGTGACCACCTGTTCCGGCTCGCCGGGCACCACCCGCCCGCCCGCGGCACGGCCGGCGACCACGTCGGCCCTGGTCTGCTGCGCATCCTCGACCGGCTCCAGGACACACCCGCCGAGATCATCACCGAGCTGGGGGAGACGCTGCGCCAGACCCCGCTCGGCGTCGCGCTGACCGGCGACCTCAGCCGGTACACCGGCCCGGCGCGCAGCATCGGCTACCGCTGGTTCACCGACCCCGGGGCCCGGGAGCGGTACGCGCCCGAGGATCACGCGTTCCTGTCCCGGATGTTCGCCTCCGGGTTGCGGGAGATCGCCACGGTGCGCGGCCCCGGGTCCCGCGCGGCGCACTTCGCCGAGCTGCTCCTCGCCCGGAGTGAGGAGTTCACGACCCTGTGGAACTCCCACGAGGTGGGCATCCGGCCCCGTGCGGGCAAACGGTTCGTGCATCCCGAGGTCGGCGCGCTCGACCTGCACTGCCAGACGCTGCACGACCCCGAGCAGTCGCACAGCCTGCTCGTCTACACCGCCACGCCGGGCAGCGAGAGCTACGAGAAGCTGCAGCTGCTCTCGGTCGTCGGCACCCAGGTGCTGCCCTGATCGCTCCGATTTCTCCACGACGCGCGGGCGCGACCGGAGGACCCTGGGCCGCATGACAGAGACACCACCCACCGTCTGGCCCGCACTGCGCTACGACGACGCCCCCGCGGCGCGGACGTTCCTGGTCGACGTGTTCGGCTTCCGGGAGGCGCTCGTCGTGCCGGACGACGACGGCGACATCGTCCACGCGGAACTCCGCTGGCCCGAGGGCGGCGGGGTGATGTTCGGGTCCACCAAGAACTCCGGAAACGGTCACGAGCACATGCGCCCCGGCGTCGGGTCGGTGTACGTCGTGACCGATCACGTGGACGAGGTGCACGCCCGGGTCCGCGCGGCCGGCGCGGACGTGACCCGGGAGCTCGAGGACACCGACTACGGCTCGCACACGTTCTCGGTGCGGGACACCGAGGGCAACCACTGGACGTTCGGCACCTACCGCGGGGCGGCCTGAGCGCTCCCGGAAACGACGAAGGCCCAGGTCGCTGACCTGGGCATCGTCGTTCGAGAGCGGATGACGGGAATCGAACCCGCGTATTCAGCTTGGGAAGCTGATGTTCTACCATTGAACTACATCCGCAGCGTGTGCGATCACCCTAGCACCATGCCGGTCCGATTCGTCGAACCCCCGGTCGCCGCAGGATCCGACCATCGGGCGCCGATCTCTCGACTACCGGCACCACCCTCCCGCAGACTCTTCCCGTGTCGGCGCGCGGCCGGCCGGAAGGATTCGCGATGAGCGCGTTCGAACCTCTGCTGGACGGCGCCGAGCCCGACCATGAGCACGACATCCTCATGGTCGCGGGCAGTCGTCCGGAGGTCGCGCGCCTCGCGCCCGTCGCCGCCGCGGTCGCCGCGTCGGACCGGATCACCGGGATCACCGTCGCGACCGGTCCCGACCCGATGGGCGTGCACGAGACCTTCGAGGCACTCGGGACACCGGCCGACATCACCGTCCTGCTCCCGGGCGACGGCGGGGAGAGCGTCGCCGACGTCGCCGCCGCGCTGTTCACCCGGCTCGACCGGTTGATGGTCGACCAGGACCCGTCAGCGATCCTCGTGCACGGCGGCGGCCTGGCGGCCGCGGTCTCGGCAACCGTCGCGTTCTGGCGGCGGATCCCGATCGTGCACATGCAGGCAGGCATGGGGACCGACGACCTGTTGTGCCCGTTCCCGCAGGAGGCGCACCGCCGGGTGATCGGCCAGCTCGCGTCCCTGTTCCTGACGACGAGCGGGTCGGCCCTGGGCAGCCCGCTCGGCCCGAACGTGCTCACCATCGGCGACACGATCAACTCGCTGCCCGGCCCCCGGCACCGCGGGTGCGCGGACGCCCTCGAGCGGGTGCAGGACGAGCACCGGCGGCTGGTGCTCGTGGACCTGGAGCGGCCGTCGTCGCTGCCGGTGCTCGGCGGGCTGGCCGACCTGCTGGAGCGCTACCCGCGGATGGAGATCGTGGTCGCCGGCGCCCTGGCGATCGAGGAGCCCGCGCTGACGCTGGGCGCCCACCCGCGGGTCACCGTCGTGCCCGAGATGGGCCTGCCCGACGAGCTGGCGATGCTCGCCGCGGCGACCGTCCTGGTCAGCGACGACCACGAGCTGGTGGGCGACGCGCCCGGCCTGGGCACGCTCGCCGTCCTCGTCGACGGTCCGAACGTCCCGCAGCCCGGTGACTCGATCCGCAGCATCGCCGCGCGGGACGCGGCCCACGCCGTCGCGCAGGTACTGGACGGTGACCACGGCCGCCGCCCCGCCCCGTCGGACGGGTTCGAGGCCGCCCGCGCGGAGCAGGCCGTCGCGTGGATGTTCGGCCTGACCCAGTCACCGCAGCTGGCCGACGACCTGCCCGGCGGCCCGGACCACGGCCGGCACACCGCGGGTCCGCAGCAGGCGGAAGAGGACGCGGACACGGCGTCCCCGGAGGAGTCGACCGACGCCTGATCGCGCCTCGCTAGGGTGTCGTGGTGTTGCTCTCCGACGGCGACCTGCGCAAGGAGATCGAGTCCGGGCGGCTCGAACTCGACCCGTGGGACGTCGAGATGCTCCAGCCGTCCAGCATCGACGTCCGGCTGGACCGCTATTTCCGCGTGTTCCAGAACTCCCGGTACACCCACATCGACCCGTCCAGCCAGCAGGACGAGCTGACCACGCCGGTCGAGACGCCGGACGGTGAGTCGTTCGTGCTGCACCCGGGCGAGTTCGTGCTGGGGTCGACGTTCGAGCGGGTGGGCCTGCCCGACGATCTCGCCGGCCGGCTGGAGGGCAAGAGCTCGCTGGGCCGGCTCGGCCTGCTCACCCACTCCACGGCCGGGTTCATCGACCCCGGGTTCACCGGGCACATCACCCTGGAACTGTCGAACGTGGCGAACCTGCCGATCACCCTCTGGCCGGGGATGAAGATCGGGCAGCTGTGCCTGTTCCGGCTCTCCAGCCCGGCCGAGCGCCCCTACGGCAGCGAGGGCGTCGGATCCCGGTACCAGGGCCAGCGCGGCCCGACCCCGTCCCGCGCGTTCCGGAACTTCCACCGCACCGACACCCGCCGGTCCCCCGGGTGATCCCGGCGATCATCGCGTCGGGGCGCGGGTCGCTCGGGGCTTTCGTCCCGGTGGCGCGGCACTAGTCTGGATCGCGATGGACGCCGATCGCAGCGCACCGGGGACAGGGCCCGACCCGTGGGCGACGGGGCGCCGCCGTTCCGGCCGTCCGGACCGCGGTGCGCGGCCGTTCGGCGGTCGCGATGGCGCCGGTCCGGCCCCCGCCCGCCGGCAGGGTGCGGGGTCACCCACCGCCGACGAGCCCGGACCTTCCGTCGGCTCCGGCTCCTCGGTCGATCCCGGTTCGCCGGTCGATCCCGGCTCGGCGGTCGTCCCCGCCTCTCCGGCCGCTCCCGTCCGCCGGGACCCCGGCCGCCCGGCCGGTCCCGGTCGCCTCGACGCCGGTCGGTCGGGCTCCGCTCCTCGGACCGACCAGGAACACGCGGACTCCGGGCCGCGGGCCGACGTCGGCCGCGGGGGCTCCGATGATCCCGGCGACCGCGCCCCGGGCGACCGCGCCCCGGGCGACCGCGCCCCTGGTGACCGCGGCCCGGGTGACCGCGACCCGTGGCAGCACTGGCGGAAGCTGCGTCCGCGCACCGTCCGTGGCGCGACGGCGCTGGGCATCGTCGGCGCGGCGCTGCTGCTGTTCCCCTTCCTCGACGACCCGGACCGCTGGTGGGTCCCGGTCGGGCTCGGGTTCGGGACCCTCGTCCTGCTCGCCCTGCTGCGGCTCGACCGGATGCTGGCCGGCTGGGCCCCGCACGTCGCGGGTCTCGTGCTGGTCGGGGCGCTGGTGCACGGGACGGCCCGCAACCCCTGGGCGTGGGGACTGGCGCTGGCGGCGGGCGTCGTCGTCGCCGGGCTGCTCCTGCTCCCGCGGTGGAAGGTGCTGGCCGTCGGGACGGCGCTGCTGGTGCTCGCCGGGGCCGGCTACACCTTCCGGTCGGTCGAGATCCGCGAGCAGCAGGCCCAGCTGGACGCCCAGGCCGGCGCACAGTTCCGGACGGCACTCGGCGTCGACCGTCCCCAGCTCGCGCTGGTCTCGCTCGACACGGGCGTCGCCGGCCCGAACCCGGCCCGGGTCTGCCGGCTCGCCCAGGACGGGGCGATCGACCAGCTGCGGACGGCCACCGGCGCCGCGACCTGCGAGGACGCCGTCGCCGTCCTGCACGCCCGGATGCCCGCCGGTGCCGAGGTGACGAGCCCGGACCGTGAGCCCGACCCGGTCGTCGCACCCGGCGGGACGACCACCGTCGACGGCTGCGGCACCGCCTGGGGCGCTGCGGCCGGTGCGGAGCTGGGCCGGATCGTGCTGGCCCGTACCGAGGCCGCGAACCCCACCTTCCAGGTGCGATCCTTCGCCCCCTGCTGAGGGCGATCCTCCGGGCAGGTTCCCTGATCATCGGCACACCACGTGTGCCATTCGGCGGGGTGGCTGCCGGCGACAGGGCTGAGCGACGCGGCGAGGGCCGGGCGCGGCGGTGGTCGGAGCGCACGCCCCCCGGAACGCGAACAGCCGGACCACCCGCAGGCAGCCCGGCCGTCCGTCGGAACCGGAGTCAGTTCTCCGAGCGCTTCGCCTGCTCCTCGGCGGCCTCGGCGCCGTGCGACCCGGAGGCCCCGTTGGACCCGGTGGCCGCGTTCGACCCGGTCACCCCGTTCGGCTCCGCGGTCCCGTCGGTCGAGGTCCCCTCCGAACCCTCCGCCGCGCCCCCGTTCGACGAGGCGACGCCCTGTTCCACGGCCTTCTCGGCGGCCTGCTCCGCGGCGACCTCGACGTCCGGCGTCGCGACGGCCGGGGTCTCCGTCGTCGGCGCGGCCTCGGCGGTCGTCTCGGCCGGGGCCGGCTCCGGTGCCGGGTCACCGCGGCGCACCGCGGCCAGCAGCATCTGCGAGACGTCCTGGACCTGCACGTTCTCGCCGACGACCTGGTTCACCCCGTCGGTCATCATCGTCCGGCAGAACGGGCAGCCGACGGCCAGCGTGCCGGTCGCCGTCCCGTTCCCGGAGGCCTTGGTCAGCGTCTCCGCGGCCTCCTCGGCCCGGTTGATGTTGATCCGGGTGCCGATCCGCTCCTCCATCCACATGCGCGCGCCACCGGCGCCGCAGCACATGGAACGGTCGGCGTGCCGGGGCATCTCCGACAGCGTCGCCCCGGCCGCGCCGACCAGCGCGCGCGGCTCCTCGTAGACCTCGTTGTGCCGGCCGAGGTAGCAGGGGTCGTGATAGGTCACCGGGCCGGCGTCCTCGCCGGCCGGTGCGGAGATCGGGACGAGCTTCTTCTCCCGGACCAGCTTGTTCAGCAGCTGGGTGTGGTGCACGACCTCGTAGTGCCCGTCGAGCTGGGGGTACTCCCGGCCCAGGGTGTTGAGGCAGTGCGGGCAGGTCGTGACGATCTTGCGGGTGCCCGGCTCGCGGCCCTCGAACACCGAGTTGAGCACCTCGACGTTCTGCTGGGCCAGCATCTGGAACACGAACTCGTTGCCCGCGCGGCGGGCCGGGTCACCGGTGCAGGTCTCCTCCGGGCCGAGCACCACGAAGCCGACCCCGGCCCGGTGCAGCAGCTCGGCGGTGGCGCGGATGGTCTTCTTCTGGCCGTCGTCGAAGGCCCCGGCGCAGCCGACCCAGAACAGGTACTCGGTGTCGGCGGAGAGCTCGCCGTCGAAGACCGGGACCTCGAAGTCCAGGCCCTTCGTCCACTCCAGACGGTCCTTGGCGTTCTGGCCCCAGGGGTTGCCCTTGTTCTCCAGGTTCTTGAACAGCGAGTTCAGCTCGGTCGGGAACTCAGACTCGATCAGCACCTGGTGGCGGCGCATGTCGATGATGTGGTCGACGTGCTCGATGTCGACCGGGCACTGCTCCACGCACGCCCCGCAGGAGGTGCAGGACCAGAGGATCTCCGGGTCGATGACGCCCAGGACGTCCTCGCCGCCGATCAGCGGCCGGCCGGCCTCGGCGAGTGCGTCCACCGGGATCGTCGCGAGCCGGGCCTCGGCGCCCTCGCCGGTGATGCCGACCTCGTCGCCGGCCATGTCGCGCGACCCGCCGGCCAGCAGGTAGGGGGCCTTGGCGTAGGTGTGGTCGCGCAGCGCGGTGACCAGCAGCTTCGGCGAGAGCGGCTTCTCGGTGTTCCACGCCGGGCACTGCGACTGGCACCGCCCGCACTCGGTGCAGGTGGTGAAGTCGAGCAGGCCCTTCCAGGTGAAGTCCTCGACCTTGCCGGCGCCGAAGACGTCGGTGTCCGGGTCGGCCTCCTCGAAATCGAGGGGCTTCCCGCCGGACATCATCGGCCGGGTCGCGCCGAGTGCCTTGCGGCCGTCGTCGTCGCGCTTGAAGTAGATGTTCGGGAACGCGGTGAACCGGTGCCAGGCCACGCCCATCGTCGGGGTCAGCGCGATGACGATCAGCCAGATCGTCGCCGACAGCACCTTGACCGCGGCGAACACCGTCACCAGCGTCGCCGAGGCCGGCAGCACCGACCCGATCGCCATCGACACCGGCGCCGACCAGGCCGGGACGTCGAACGAGCCGAGCGCGTACTTGCCACCGCGCACGACCAGGATGCCCAGCCCCTCGAGGAACACGATCGCCTCGACGAAGTAGGCCCGGCCCATGTTCGAGCCGTAGAACCGCGACGAGCGGCCGGTACGGGCCGGGTTGTTCAGCTGGCGGATCACGATCAGCACGCCGATGCCGACGACGGTGCCGACACCCAGGATCTCGACGAACAGGCTGTAGACGCCCCACTCGCCGATCAGCGGCAGGTGGAACCGCGGGTTCCAGACCTCCACGAAGGCCTCGACCAGGGCCAGGAACAGCCCGCCGAAGCCGATCATGACCAGCCAGTGGAAGATCCCGACCTTGGTCCACTTGAGCATCCTGGTGTGGCCCAGGGTCTCTTTCAGCATGGTCACCAACCGCGGCCCGAACGGGCCGGTGCGGGTCGGGTCGGGCTGGCCCAGCCGGATGATCGACACCATCCTGGCCACGGTGCGCCAGACCAGCGTCACCGCCACGATCGCCGACACCACCGTGACGGTGCCGAGCAGGTACTGGACCCAGGTCATGCGGACGAGCCTTCCTGTGGTGCGGTGCGAGGCGGTGCCGGCCGGGGACGCGTGGCGCCGGTGGGCGCGGAGGCGTCGGGGCCGGCCGGGAGGGCTGCGGACGAGGGCACGTCGTGTCCCCGGGACGGGGCGGGCCTCTCCATCGCGGTGCCTCCTGACGACGTCGCCGTCGCGCTGCTGTGGTGGGACGCGGACGGCGGTCGGGCGAACAGTAATCCGCCACCGCCCCCGGCGGGGTTCCCGGCCGGGTCGCGTCACCGATGGTTACCGAACAGTAGCCACCGCTGACCATGACATCTCGCGCGCTCGTGCGCAGCGGTGCCGGTCCGGGTGAGGCGGGTGTCACGTCCGGGTGAGGGGGAGTCCCGTTCGGCCGACCGTGTCGACCTGAACGCAAGGCGTGGCGTTCACACCGGGCGTACGGGCCATACCTCTACTATCACCCGCACGTCTCGTGGTCTACTCGCCTGCGGGAGCGACCGAGATGACGCGGAGTCCGCAAGGAGGAGCTGTGAAGACCTCGTCCGAGGCGATCCAGCTGGTGCTCGCCCAAGAGCTGACGACGGTCAACCTCCAGGCCTGGATCACGAACAACATCGTTCCGCTGATCCTGCTCGCGATCGCCGTCATCCTGCTCTGGATCGGCGGCCGGGGTGACAACGCCGGCGTGGCCCGGCGCAGCATCGGGCTGCTGGTGGGACTGATCGCACTGGGTATCGCGGTGACCGGCAACGGTCCGCTCGTCGGCCAGGCGCTGGCGAACCTGCTCGTCTCCACGGGCTGAGCGGTGCTCGTTCGCACCGACGACGAGGTGTACCGCGTCGACGCGGTCTGGCTCGGCCCGCCGCGCGCCACCTTCCCCTGGCGGGCCCGCTACGTCAGCTACGGCGTCGGGCTCCTCGTGATGATGCTGATCATGATGGTGCAGCGGCGGCTCGGGATCGGGCTGGACTTCTTCTCGGTCGCCTGGGCGCTGGTCGGCACCGTCGCGCTCACCCGCCTGCTCGGCAAGAAGATCGACTACGAGCGTCCGCTCGGGCAGGTCCTCGGGCAGTTCTGGGCCGAGGTCACCGGCCCGCGCCCCGGGCGGAAGCCCGCCCGCGGCTCGGTGCGGGCCGGGCACGTCCGGGTGCAGGCGTCCCGCAACCGTCCCGGCGCGCCGGGGCGCGGCGAGCGTTCCCGTCCCTGGTCGGGATCGGACCGCGGCGCGCCGACGGTCCGACCCGGACCCCGGGTCGCCGGGCCCGTCGACGCTGCCACGAACGGGCCGCTCGGGGAGCGGGTTCCCACGAAGGGTCCGTTCGTGAGCACGCCGCGCGGGGGCGCGACGGCCCCGGCCCCGGATCCGGCCACCACGAACGGTCCGTTCGTGGGGAACGGCGGGATGGTCGTCGACGGCACCCCGGGTGACGGTGAGGCGCGGGAGGCGCCCCGGCGCGTCGTCCCGCCGCTCCCGGAGCCGGGCAGCGCGCCGAGGCGGAGCCGGTTCCGGCGGGCCCGCGGCGGCGCCCGGCGCGTCCGCCGGGGCGTGACCGACCCGGCCCGCACCCGTCGTCCGGACCCCTGGCACGGGAGCGGCCACCGTGGCCGCTCCTGAGCGGACGCCCCGCCGTGCGGGCCGGCGGGGGCGCGCCCGGGCCGGCGAGGGCGGGTCGAGCTACACGCCGTCGATCGCGTTGCGCTCGATCGACGGCCACCTCACGCGCACCGGCACCCAGGTCATGGCCTGGTACCGGCTCGCCGCGCAGGCCTGGAGCTTCCGCAGTGACAACCAGCGCGAGGTGCTGATCCGCCAGATCGCCGCGCAGCTCGGTGAGCTGCAGGGCCGGTGGGTGCACCTGCGCGTCACCACCCGGCCGTACCCGGTGCACATGTGGGCCGAGTCCTTCGACCAGAACGCGCTCGGCCGGATGCCCGACGTCCCCGGCGCGCTCGGCTGGGACGGGTTCCTGGAGGGCGAGCAGCGCCACCTCATGGGCCTGTCGATGGCCGACAAGGAGGTCTTCCTCGGCATCGAGGTCTCCGGCCGGGGCATGCTCGACCGCTGGGTGGAGGTGGCGGCACCGGTGCTGGACCGGATCGCGCCGTCGGCGGTCCGGGCCGAGCTCGCCGCGCTGGAGTCCGAGGTCAACCACCTCGACGTCCTCGTCGCCGGGTCCGGGCTGGACGCCGTCCCGGCCGGCGCCGAGGACATGGCCTGGCTGATGCACCGCTCGGTCGCGCTCGGGCTCCCCGCCCCGCGCGGGCTGTCCTCGGTCCCGCGCGGGGTCACCAGCTGGGAGCCGGAGGACCTCGCCGCCTTCACCGAGGGCGTCGACATGCACCAGGAGCCCTACGCCCCGACCGTCCGGGTGGTCGGCCGGATGCGGTCGCAGGCCGTCTCCCGGCACGTCGCCGTGCTGTCGGTCGGGCTGATGGAGGGCCTGCGGATCCCGGAGATCGACGACCCGTGGATGCAGCACTCGGACCGGCTGCCGTTCCCGGTCGAGTGGTCCGCGCGGATGTACATCCGCCGCCCCGAGGACGTCACCGGTGAGCTGCAGCGCCAGATGGGCAAGGTGCGCAGCCAGATCCGGCACTACACCCACGACCACGACCTCGACCCGCCGATGTCGCTGGCCCGCCAGGCCGACCGGGTGCTGGAGGTCGAGGACGAGGTCACCACCGGGCTGACCCAGCTCAACACCCGGCTCTACGGTTGGTGGCGGATCGCGGTGTCCGGCCGGGACGAGGCCGAGGCCACCACCCGCGCCCAGCAGGTCGTCGACCTGTACCGGCCCAAGGTGCAGATCGAACACCCCGAGGCCCAGTACCGCTACGCCCGCGAGTTCATCCCCGGCGAGCCGCTGGCCTCGACGGCCTACCGGCGCCGCGGCAGCGTCACCTGGGCCGCGGCCGGGGTGCCCGCGGCGACGGCCAGCGTCGGCGACCGGCGCGGGATCATGCTCGGCGAGACGTGCACCGCGACCCGCCGCCCGGTGGCGTGGGACCCGTGGCTGGCCCAGGAGGTGCGACGCGCGTCCGGCCTGACCGCGATCGTCGGCGGGCTGGGGTCCGGGAAGTCGTTCCTGACCGGGCTGATCGTCTACAAGACACTGCGCGCCGGGGCGAGCTGGACCGTCCTCGACCCGTCCGGGCCGCTCGCCGAGCTCGCCCGGGTACCGGAGCTCGCGCCGTTCTCCCGGCACATCAACCTGCTGCACGCCGACCCGGGCATCCTCAACCCGTACCGGGTCGTCGCCGAGCCGCGCCCGGACCACTTCGCCGACGAGGAGGACCCGGAGAAGGCCTGGCGGCGGGAACGCTCGCTGGCCGCCGCGACCCGTCGCCGGCTGGTGCTCGACGTCCTGTCCGGACTGCTGCCCTACGAGATCGCCCGCCAGCCGCACACCCGGATCGTGCTGCTGCGCGCGGTGCGCGAGGTCGGCGGCGCCGCCGACCGGCACCCCGGCATGGTGATCGACGAGCTGCGCCGGCACGCGTCCGACGGGGAGGCGCACGCCGGCGTCGTCGCGGACTTCCTCGACGAGCGCCGCGAGCTGCCCCAGGCCGCGTTGCTGTTCCCGGACGAGTCCCGCTCGGACCCGTGGAACGCCGACCGCGACTACCGGCTCACCGTGCTGACCATGCAGGGCCTGTCGCTGCCGCGCCCGGGCAGCCCGCGCGAGGAGTGGACCGACAACGAGTCGCTCGGCGTCGAGCTGCTGAACCTCGCGTCCTGGCTGACCCAGCGCACCATCTACGACGCCGACCGCAACGCCCGCAAGGGTGTCGCGCTCGACGAGACGCACTTCCTGTCCCAGGTCCCCACCGGCAAGGTGCTGATCGACCGGCTGGCCCGCGACTCCCGGAAGTTCAACGTCCGGGCGCTGTTCGCTTCCCAGCTGGCCGGTGACCTGCTGCGGGTGTCCGGGTTCGCGTCGCTGGTCAACGCGGTGTTCGTCGGCCGGACCGACGACGAGGAGGCCCAGTCCGAGGCGCTGCGGCTGCTGCGGGTGCCCACCGACGTCGGCTACGAGGAGATGCTCGGGACGCTGTCCCCGCGCCCACGGCACGACGACCGCCCCGATGACACCCCGCGCCAGTTCGTGTTCGCCGACGGGCACGGCGGCGTCGAGAAGATCCGGATCGACCTGGAGGCACCGCACCTCGAGCACATCCGCGACGCGCTGGACACCAACCCGGACGCGCACCGCGTCGCGCCGCGGGCGGCGGTCTCGTCGGGCGCCGAGTACACCGCGCCGGACGAGCCCACCCCGCTGCCGCCGGCGCGACGCCAGGCGCTGCCGGTCGGCGTCCCGGATCTGGACGGCGACGACCTCGGCCCGCTCGACCACGTCGGCGTCGACACCCGGATCGGTCCCGGGGACGCCGACCCGGTCCTCGTCGGCGGGGTCCGTGCCGGTGCGGTGCAGGTCGTGTCCGCCGACGCCCGCGACGCCGGCCTGCACGACGCCGACCTGCACGACGCCGACCTGCACGACGACGAGCACCTCGATCTGCTCGACGAGCTGGACGAGGACTGGCCGGACGACGGCGGCGGTCCGGTCGGCGCGAACGGGCGCGCCGCCGTTGCCGGACCGGCGCAGCCCGCCCGGCTCGCGGTCGGGGGCGGCCACGGCCACCGCGAACCCCGCGAGCAGCAGCTCCCTGATGGGCGTCGCCCCGGTCACGACGGCCCGGCGGAGGCGGGACACCCCGGAACGGACTCCGCTGCGCCGTCGTCCAACGGGCACCACCCGACCGGCACCGGCGAGGACGGGCGGTGACCGGGGAGCTGGACCCGTCCGGAGGTGCCGGCCTCTGGGTGGTGCTCGGCATCGTCCTGGCGGCGGTGCTGGTCGCCGTCCGGCGCGCCCGCCGCGATCGTGACCCCCGCCCGTCGTCCCGCCCCCGTCGCCGGGCGCTGCTGGTGGCCGGGGCGCTGCTCGGCGGGACCCTGCTGCTCGGCACGCCCGCCATGGCGCAGCCGCTGGACTGCACGAACCCGCCCGAGCCGGACCGTCCCGGCACCGGGCTCGTCGGCTCGCTGGACCGCCCCAGCGCCCTGCACGGCGAGGCCGGCTCGGTCTACGAGGAGGTCGGCTACGCCGGGCTGGTCTGGCACAACTACGACCTGGGCTGTGCCGCGTCCGGGGTGCTGAACCCGTCGGTCACCACCGACACCTGGCTGGGCAACCAGGTCTTCAACCTGGCCAAGCTGACCGTCGGCGGGGTGAACTGGGCGCACTACCTGATCGCCGACGGCGGCGCGCTCTTCGAGCCGCTCGACACCGTGATCAGCACCGCGACCGCCGCGATGTACGAGACGGTGTTCACCACCTGGGTGGGGCTGGGACTGCTCGGGTTCGCGATCATCGTGCTGCTGCTGGCGATGAGCGGGGACATGGCCCGGCAGGCGCAACGCACCGGCATCGCGGTGTTCGCGCTGATGATCGGCTCGGCGGCCTACCTGGCCCCGGTGGACTGGTCCCGGGCCGCCGACGACCTGCTGCTCGACGGCGTCACCCAGATGCAGGAGGGCTTCCTCGGCCAGGTCGGGCTGGGCACCCGGGACACGCTGCCGACGGTGCTCGTCGACCAGGTCGCTTACCAGAACTGGCTGCGCGGCACGTTCGGCGCGCCGGACGTCCCGCAGGCGCAGGAGCTGGGCCGGGATCTGCTGCGCGCGCAGGCGTTCACGATCGACGAGATCGACCAGGGCCTCGACACCACCGAGACGGCGGAGGCGAAGAAGTCCGACTACGGCGCGATCGCCGACCGGATGGGTGACCGCTACAGCTACTTCACCGGCGAGTCGGGCAGCCGGATCGGTGCCGGGATCCTGGCGGTGATCCAGGCCGCGTGCATCGCGTTGTTCCAGCTGCTGTCCAAGGTGCTCGTGCTGGTCGCGATGCTGATCATCCGGTTGATGGTGGTGTGCGCGCCCGCGATCGCGGTGGTCGCCCTGCTCAAACCGGACGTGATCCCCGCGATCCTGCGGATCGGGGGCGCCGCCGTCGTCAACACGCTGGTGGTCGGTGCGCTCGCCGGGCTGCACGCGCTGCTGGTCGTCTCGCTGTTCTCCCCCGGCGCCGGGATCGACCTGTGGCTGGCGCTGCTGGTGACCGGCGTCGTCACGCTGGTGCTGTGGGCGGTGGCCCGGCCGTTCCGGCGACTGGTGTCGATGGTGTCGCTGACCCGCGAGCAGTTCGGCGGCGTCGTCCCGGGGGTGGCCGACGGGCCGATGTCGCGGATGTGGAACCGGATGCGGGGCCCGGTGCCGGGCGAGGAACGGCAGACCCGGTGGTGGTCCCAGCGCGGCGGCGGACCCGGTGACGGCGACGGTGACGCGGCCCGCCCGGAGGCAGAGACGGTCGCCGGGCCCGGGGCGCGGACCTGGCGCCGCCGCGCCCCGCTGTCGCCGGGATCGGACGGGAACGCGCGGATCGCCGAGCCGCGGCGCGCGCAGCTCCCGGTGGGCGCGTCCGGACGCCCGAACACCGGGTCCGGGTTCCCCGGCCGCACCGATCCGGGCGAGGTCGACGACCGGTCGATCTACCGGCGCCCGGACGCCCGTCCACGCCGGCCCGGCGACCCGGTAGCGGTGAGCCCCGAGGTGGTCGACGGAGAGACCGTCTACAAGATCTACCGGCCGCGGGCCGGGCGGACCGGGGGAAACTGACGTGCCGATCAGGTCCTCCCGCGGCCGGGCCGCCGCCTACCGGTCGATCTGGCAGTGGCCGCTGCGCTCGCCGGCCCGGCTGGCCGTGACGGTCGTCGTGCTGGGTGGGTTGGTGTTCGGCCTGGTGTACGTGGGCGGCTCCGTCGGCGGCGGCGCGTCGTCCGGCGGGCTGCTCGCCGGGGGCGGGCAGCAGAACGGGGAACGCTGGGACTCCGGCGGGTCCGGGGTGTCGGCGACGCCGACGCCGACGATGCTGCCCCCGCAGCCGGAGCTGACCCCGGAGAACCTCCCGCTCGACCAGGCGCCGCCGCCGGCTCTGGAGGCCGCGCGGGTCTGGACGTCGGCGTGGGTGAACCACACCGAGGGCATGACATCCCAGCAGTGGCTGGCCGGGCTGCGGCCCTGGACCACCGACGAGTTCCTCGGCGTGCTGGCGGGGGTCGACCCGCAGGCCGTTCCGGCGTCGCGGGTCACTGGCGTGCCGACCCCGACCCGGGTCGCGCCGAAGAGCGTCGAGGTGACGGTGCCGACCGATGCGGTGGAGCTGTCGATCCTGGTCGTCGAGACCGACGCGGGCTGGCGCGTGTCCCGCTACGACCGGACATGAGCCGGGCATGAGCACTCCGGCCACCCGGCTGCTGCGTCCGTTGCGGCTGCTGCTGCCCTTCGTCGCCATCGCGCTGGCGCTGGTCCTGTTCCTGACCGTCGGGTTCCTGGCGTTCAGCCCGCAGGTCGGCGGACGCGGGCAGGCGCAGTGGTGCGACCCCGGGATCTCGACGGCCACGGTCGGCCGCGGGGGCGGGGGTGCGACCGTCGAGACGCTCTCGGACGAGCAGCGCGCCAACGCGGCGGCGATCATCTCGGTCGCCAAGGACATGGAGCTGCCGCCCCGGGCGTGGGTGGTCGCGCTGGCCACCGCGATGCAGGAGTCCACCCTCCGCAACATCGACTACGGGGACCGGGACTCGCTGGGCCTGTTCCAGCAGCGCCCGTCGATGGGCTGGGGCTCGCCCGCGCAGGTGACCGACCCGGCCTACAGCAGCCGGATCTTCTACGAGCACCTGGTGGAGGTCCAGGGCTGGGAGGCCATGCCGGTCACGGTCGCCGCGCAGATCGTGCAGCGCTCCGCCTTCCCGGACGCCTACGCCAAGTGGGAGCCGCTGGCCACCGACATCGTCGCCGACCTCGGCGAGGTGGCGAACCCGACGGGCTGCGAGCCGGGCCCCACCGGGGCGCTGCCGCCCGGCGTGGCCGGTGCCGCGATCGGCTTCGCGCTCGGCGAGGTCGGCAAGCCCTACGTCTGGGGCGCCACCGGCCCGGACGCCTACGACTGCTCCGGCCTGTTGATGCGCGCCTACGAGGCCGCCGGGATGACGATCCCCCGGGTCTCGCGCGACCAGTACAACTCGGGCGGGCACCTGCCGGTCCGGGACATGCAGCCCGGCGACTTCCTGTTCTACGCCCGCGACACCTCGGACCCGACGACGATCTACCACGTCACCATGTACCTCGGCGACGACATGATGGTCGAGGCCCCCAACCGGGACCACCCGGTGCGGGTCCAGCCCGTCCCGTGGGACTTCGAGGACCTGGTCCCGCTCGCCACGCGACCGGGGACGACTCCGAACCCCGCGTAGGCGACTCCGTCGACCGCTGTGGGGGACTCGGCGGCCCGGTGATCATCGTCTGGGTTCCGGTAGGTGCCGTCGGCGGCACCGGTCAGAACCCGGTTGGTGATCATCGAACGGGTTCCGATCGGTGCCATCGTCGGCACCGATCGGGACCGAGCCCGCGATCTACCAGGTCCTCAGGGCGTCCACCGGTGCACGCCGGTGCCGGACGGCGTCGGCCAGGGCGTCCAGCTCCGCGGCCAGGGTGGCGGCGTCGGCCGGACCCGCGAGGAGCATCGCGTCCTCCGGCAACGGTCCCCCGATCCGCTCCGGGGTGGGCCGGCGCTGGAGATAGCAGCCCTGCGCGGTCGCATGGACCAGCACGACGGCCGGTGCGCGGCACGGGTCCGGTGCCTTCCGGCCGGCACCCAGCTGGGCCATCCCCTCGACCACGGTCATCCGTCGCAGCAGCTCGGCGTCCGCCCTCGGGACGCCGCGCCGTTGCAGTTCGGCGACCAGCCGGTCCGGGTCACCGGCAGCCCGCTCGACCGCCTCCGCCGGCACCCGGACCGGGATCCGGACCGCCCGACCCGGCCCCGGGACGACGGCACCGAGCAGCTCGACGAGCGCGGCCGCCGCCTGCCCGGGGGCGACGCGGACGAGCGCGACCTCGTCGTCGATCCGGGCGGCGAGCACCGCCCGTCCGCGACGGTGGCCGACCAGCGCCCGCTGCCACGACGGCGGCGCGACCACCAGGTCCTGGACCTCCTCGGGCGTGATCACCGTCCGGAGGTCGTCGACCAGGGCGGGCTCGAAGACGCCGTCGGCCACCAGGCCGCGTGCGGCCATCGACCCGACGGCGTCCCGGACCACGCGAGCCCGCTCGACGTCGGTCGGTCCCGGGCTCAGCAGTTCGAGCACGGCCGGGTTCGGCCCGAGGTCGAGCAGGTCGCGGGCGACGTCGAACTCGGCGGCGGACAGGACGGTGGCCCGCTCCCAGGCGATCGCGCTCATCGGCTCGGCTCCTCGGGGGTGAGGACGGCGTCGGTTGCGGTGATCTCGACGTCGAACACCTCGTCGGTGGCGATGATGTAGCGGTTGCGGTGGTCCTGGGAGTTGTTCGCGCCCGCGGCGCCGGCGCCCATCATCGGGCCGTAGGCGCCCTGGCCGCCTGCGGCCCCGCGTCCCGAGCCGGGTTCGGCAATACGACCGGTGGTGGGTTCGACGACTCCGCCGCGCGTCCCCGGGGCGCGAGGCTCGCCGGCCCAGGAGCCTCCCGCGCCGCCACCGCGCGCGGCATAGTGCTCGGCCGTCCCGGCGCCGGAGCCGACCTCCGGCCCGCTCCCGAGCCCGACGGGGTGACCGGGCCAACGTCCGCCGGCGCCACCGCGGACCCCGGACGCCGTGCCCGGTGACGGTGGAACGAGCGACCGCTCGCGGGCGCGGTCCGCGAACCCGCGCGCTTGCTCTTCCCTGGCCCGGGCGGGATCCGGGAATCGGGTGGCGCCGTGGGACCCCGCGCCCGGGATCGTCCGGTCGGACCCGATCGTTGCCGTACTGCCCGGACCGCTGATCGCCGGGCCACCGCCCGGCCCGGTCACGGTGGGCCCCCGGTAGGGGGTGCGTGGGCCGAGATCCTGCGGTCTGACCTGATCCTGGACGGGACGCAGGACGTCGTTGCCGAACGGACGGCCCCTTCCGGAGAGTGGAGTGGTCCCGGAACCGGGAGGTACCGGGAGTGCGCCGGTGCCACCCGGTGCTCCCGTAGCACCCGGTCCCACGGACGCATTCGAACTGGCGCCTCCCGGCCTGACGTCGGTGTGCGGTGGGCTCGTTCCCGTGGCTCCGACGCCGCTCTGACCCCCGAGATCGGCCACAGCCGGCGGACCGGCCGCGTACGGTCCGGGAAATGCGGGGCCGGGGGCGCCCGTCGGTGTGGGCAGGTTGGCGCTCGCGACCGTGTCCGGTGCGGGACGGGTCCAACCCGTTCCACCGGAGCCGCCGCTCCCCGCGACCCCGCTTCCTGCGATCCCGCCGACTCCGATGTCGCCGCCGGAGCCCGGGGTCGTCACCGCTCCGGTACGAGGAGCAGCTGCGGCGTCGGTGAATCGCTCGTGGACGTCGGAGGTCTCCAGCCAGTGTTGGTGCAGGGCGCGGTTGGCGATCTCGTCGTTGACCTGGTTCCGCTCGGCGATGGTGACGTGGTCGGCCCCGTTGCCGAACAACGCGTGTGCCGCCTCGCTGATGTTGTCGCCCCAGCGCTGGTACCAGGTGTAATCGGCCGGATCGTCGAAGCCGATCTGCTGGCGCATCTTCTCGAACGAGCGTCCGTAATCGAGGAGCTGGGCAGCGCCGTTCTGGGCGACCGACGCCGTGTCGGCGACGCCTGCGGAGGTGTCGACCAACGACTCCTTCGCTGCGTCGGATGCCGGGCCATGCCACGAGATGCCGAGCTGGGTGATGCTGGAGTCGGTGGTCGTGCGGGCGTTGTCGAGGGAAGTAGTGAGGATGTTCAGACCGTCGGCGACCGGGGTCACGGCGGTCATGCCGGGTTGGTCCTTCACCCAGGCGAACTTGGTTGCGATGTCGTAAGCCTCGAAGTTGTGGCAGCGGAGCCCGAACATGGTTTGTCCTCAGCCCTCGGCGAGATGGCCGCGAAACATCGGGCCGCTGTTGGTGTGGCGGAGCGTATCGGTTACCTCGTCCTCGATCAGTCCGTAGTGGCGAGCCGCTTCCCGCAGGCGGTCGGTCGCTTCCAGCAGTTCCTCGTGATGCGCCCAGTGCGCTTGTGTGATCTGGTTGATCTTCGTCTGGAAGAGCGGAGTCGCGTCGTCCGAAATCACGTCTCCGCCGAGTGGTTCCAGGATTATTCGGCTCTCGGCTGCGAGGAGAGCGTCTCGCAGCTGCGATTGATGCCGCAGAAGCGATGCTCTGACTGCTAGAACGTTGTCGGCGTTGATCTGGGTCAGGAGAGAGTCCGAAGCGGACCCGCGAGGCAGGTGGGCTGGTGAGGTCACATAGCGAAGCTTCGGGACTCAGTCCTCCAAGCACACTGAAATTCAGGACGTCGTTAGCTAATGCGAACAGATTCTTATCGTTGGGCTGGCAGGCCGTCGACGATGAGGGCGGCGAAGGTGCTTGCCTCCGTGCAGACTCGGTCAAGCTCGGCCTGATCGCCGCCTGTCCGTGGGTCGCCATTGCTTACCTGGATCCGCAGCGTCTGATCATCGTTGAGGTCGACCGCGACCTGGCAGAATGCGGGGAAGCCGGGTCCGTTGTTCACTTCCGGTGCATCCAGTACCGCGCCGAATCCCGCAACTCTCGCAACTTCGGACGTGGGGCCGCCGAGAGCGATCGACGCGGGCTGCCCGATATTTTGGACGCTGTAGCTGGCGCGTCCGTCGGTCGCTATCCATGCGCAGGTGGGCGACGGAATTCCGCCGACGTCCGCGACAGTGGCGGTGCCTGGCTCGAGATCGCGTTCGACGAGGTCTTCATCGTCGACCAGTTCGCAGACGTCGACTCCCCGGAGGTCGATCGTTGCCGGTCGCGGCGGGAACGGACTCGCCCCCTCGGCATCCGGGGCCGCTCCGCAGCCTGCGACGAGCGAGACACCGAGAGCGATCTCAAGCAAGACGGACGCACCACGCCGAACCGTTCGAGCCACGTGATCCTCCGGGGCGGAGACGCAGGGAGACGGAGCCCACAGGCTAGCCCGCCGCCGTCGTCCCCCGTGGTCGTTCCGCTCCATGACCAGGGCCTCCGAGAAAGTTGAGCCACCCGGGAACAACTTCCGAAGCCCGCCCGTTGGACGGTCAGAGCAAGTTGAGCAAGGTCCGCTCAAGGTGGGCGCGCACGTCGCTCCCCGGCCTGGTACAACCTGAGCGGAAGGCACTCAACATCAACACGAACATCAATCGGAGGCAGTCACCATGGCTCGTACGGTCGGTATCGACCTCGGGACCACCAACTCCGTCGTTGCCGTCCTCGAGGGTGGCGAGCCGACGGTCATTGCGAACTCGGAGGGTGCCCGCACCACTCCGTCCGTCGTCGCGTTCGCCCGCAACGGCGAGGTTCTCACCGGTCAGTCCGCGAAGAACCAGGCCGTCACGAACTCCGACCGCACCTTCCGCTCGGTGAAGCGCCACATCGGCTCCGACTGGAAGACCCCGGAGATCGACGGCAAGACCTACGCGGCGCAGGAGATCAGCGCCCGCGTCCTGCAGAAGCTGAAGCGGGACGCCGAGGCCTACCTGGGCGACGAGGTCACCGACGCGGTGATCACCGTCCCGGCGTACTTCGAGGACGCGCAGCGCCAGGCGACCAAGGAGGCCGGCCAGATCGCCGGCCTGAACGTGCTCCGCATCGTCAACGAGCCCACCGCGGCCGCGCTGGCCTACGGCCTCGACAAGGGCGAGAAGGAGCAGACCATCCTGGTCTTCGACCTGGGTGGCGGCACGTTCGACGTCTCGCTGCTGGAGATCGCCGAGGGCGTCGTCGAGGTCAAGGCGACCAACGGCGACAACCACCTCGGTGGCGACGACTGGGACGAGCGGATCGTGACCTGGCTCGTCGACAAGTTCAAGAGCTCGCAGGGCATCGACCTGACCAAGGACAAGATGGCGATGCAGCGGCTCCGCGAGGCCGCGGAGAAGGCGAAGATCGAGCTCTCCAGCTCGTCCTCGACCAGCATCAACCTGCCCTACATCACGGTCGACGGCGACAAGAACCCGCTGTTCCTCGACGAGACGCTGTCCCGCGCGGAGTTCCAGCGGATCACCCAGGACCTCCTGGACCGCACCCGCAACCCGTTCAACCAGGTCATCAAGGACGCCGGCATCTCGGTGAACCAGATCGACCACGTCGTGCTCGTCGGTGGCTCCACCCGGATGCCCGCCGTCACCGAGCTCGTCAAGGAGTTGACCGGCGGCAAGGAGCCGAACAAGGGCGTCAACCCGGACGAGGTCGTCGCCGCCGGCGCCGCCCTGCAGGCCGGTGTGCTGCGCGGTGAGGTCAAGGACGTCCTGCTGCTGGACGTCACCCCGCTGTCCCTCGGTATCGAGACCAAGGGCGGCGTCATGACCAAGCTGATCGAGAAGAACACCACGATCCCGACCAAGCGCTCGGAGATCTTCTCCACCGCGGACGACAACCAGCCGTCGGTGCAGATCCAGGTCTTCCAGGGTGAGCGCGAGATCGCCGCCTACAACAAGAAGCTCGGCATGTTCGAGCTGACCGGCATCGCGCCGGCCCCGCGCGGCGTCCCGCAGATCGAGGTGTCCTTCGACATCGACGCCAACGGCATCGTCAACGTGTCCGCCAAGGACATGGGCACCGGCAAGAGCCAGGAGATGACGATCACCGGCGGCTCGGCGCTGTCCAAGGACGACATCGACCGGATGGTGCAGGAGGCCGAGGCTCACGCCGAGGAGGACGCGAAGCGCCGCGAGGAGGCCGAGACCCGCAACCAGGCGGAGACGCTCGTCTACCAGACGGAGAAGTTCGTCAAGGAGAACGACGAGAAGCTCCCGTCCGACGTCAAGGACTCCGTGAACGCCGCGCTGGGTGAGACCCAGGAGGCGCTCAAGGGCACCGACCACGAGGCGCTCAAGTCCTCGATGGAGAAGCTGGCGACCGAGTCCCAGAAGATGGGCTCCGCGCTCTACTCCCAGCCGGGCGCCGACGGTGCCGCGGGTGCGGCGGGTGCCGGGGCGGCCGGCGCTGCCGGTGAGCAGCAGTCCGCCGAGGACGACGTGGTCGACGCCGAGATCGTGGACGACGAGAAGGACAAGGACGACAAGTGACGGCCGACGGCCATCCAGGAGACGGGACGGTCGACATGGCAGACGAGAACTCCCAGGACGAGCCGGTGACCTTCCGGGACCGCCGCAAGGTGGACCCGGAGACCGGTGAGGTCCGGACCGGCGAGGAGACCATCACGTTCGGGGACGCCGGTGAGGCGGCCCCGGACGGTCCCGCCGACCCGGTCGCGGGCCCGGCGGACGGCGTCGACCCGGAGGTCGAGAAGCTGACCGCCGAGATCGCCGAGCGGACCGCGGACCTGCAGCGGGTCAGTGCCGAGTACGCCAACTACCGGCGGCGGGCGGACCGCGACCGGGAGCAGACTCAGCTCTCGGCGAAGGTCTCGTTCGTCAGTGACCTGCTCACGGTGCTGGACGACTTCGAGCGGGCCGAGCAGCACGGCGACCTGACGGGCGCGTTCAAGTCGGCGGCCGACAAGGTCACCGGTGTCGTCACCAGGCTCGGTCTCGAGGCCTTCGGTGCCGAGGGCGAGCCGTTCGACCCGCAGCTGCACGAGGCGGTCCAGCACGAGCCCGCCGAGGGCTCCGGCCCGACGGTGACCGTGCTGTCCGCCGTGCTGCGCCGCGGGTACCGCATCTCCGACCGGGTGCTCCGGCCGGCGATGGTGACGGTGCAGGACCGCCCGGCCGACGAGGTGCCGGCCGAGGCCGCGGACCGTGCGGCCCAGGACGGCGGCGAGCAGGCCGGACCGGCCTGACCCGGACCGGAACGGAACAACGGGACGTGCACGTGCGGTGCGGCGGGACGCGGGAACGCACCCGCCGCACCGCGCACGTCGACGGGAAGGAGGCGGAGTGACCCAGCGCGACTGGATCGAGAAGGACTACTACCGCGAGCTGGGCGTCTCCTCGACGGCGTCCCAGGACGAGATCAAGAAGGCGTACCGCAAGCTCGCCCGCGAGCTGCACCCCGACGCCAACCCGGGTGACGAGAAGGCGGAGGCCCGCTTCAAGTCGGTGTCCGAGGCCTACGGCGTGCTCGGGGACGAGGCCAAGCGCAAGGAGTACGACGACACCCGCTCGATGTTCAGCGGTGGCGGCGGCTTCGGTGGCTACGGCACCGGTAGCGGCTTCCCGGGCGGCGGCGGGTTCCCCGGCGGCGGCACCGCGGGCGGCTCCGGCGGCTTCGACATCAACGACCTGTTCGGACAGGCCGGACGCGGCGGCGGTGCGGGCGGTGGCGACTTCAGCGACATCCTGGGCGACATCTTCGGCCGTACGGCCCGCAACCGCGGCGGCGCCGGTGGCGCGGGCGGCTTCGGGACGGCCGGTGCCCAGCGGGGCGCCGACGTCGAGAGCAGCCTGACCATCTCCTTCGACGACGCGGTCCGCGGCGCCACCATGCCGATCACACTGACGTCGCCGGGCCGCTGCGAACGCTGCGGCGGCACCGGGTCCCGGCCGGGCAGCACACCCCGGACCTGCCCCACCTGCTCCGGGCAGGGTCTCGTCAACCGCAGCCAGGGCGCGTTCTCGTTCTCCGAGCCGTGCCGCGACTGCCGCGGTTCCGGCCGGATCATCGACGACCCGTGCCCCGAGTGCGGCGGCAACGGCATCTCCGACCGGACCAGGTCGCTGACCGTCCGGGTGCCGGCCGGAGTGGACGACGGCCAGAAGGTCCGGCTCGCCGGCCAGGGCGAGCCCGGACGTGGCGGGGCACCCGCCGGTGATCTCTACGTCACCGTGCACGTCACGCCGCACCGGGTGCTGGGGCGGTCCAAGAAGAACAGCGACGACCTGACCGTCACGGTCCCGGTGACCTTCCCCGAACTCGCGCTGGGTGCGACGCTGACCGTGCCCACGTTGGACGGCACCGTCTCGCTGAAGCTCCCCCCGGGGAGTTCCAGCGGCCGGACGCTGCGGGCGCGCGGGCGCGGGGTCGAGCGGAAGAACGGCAAGAAGGGCGATCTGCTCGTCACCGTCGAGCTGGCCGTGCCGCAGAAGCTGGACACCGCGGCCAGCGAGGCGTTGCAGGCCTACGCCGAGGCGACCAAGGACGTCGATCCGCGGGCCGACCTGCTGGGTCGGGCCAGGAGGTGAGTGCGGTGGCCGGATCCGGACGACCGACCGGGAACGGCCCGCGGCCCGAGGGGCCTGCGGGTGCCCGGCCGTCCGACACTCCGATCGACGTCGGGAACATGGATCCCGGCCTGCCCGACGGCACCGCACAGGACCAGCCCGTGTTCGTCATCTCCATCGCGGCGCAGCTGTCCGGACTGCACGCGCAGACCCTGCGCAGCTACGACCGGCTCGGGCTGGTCAGCCCGGGCCGGGCGGCCGGCGGTGGACGCCGGTACTCGGCCCGGGACATCGCGCTGCTGCGCGAGGTCCAGCGACTCTCCCAGGACGAGGGGGTCAACCTCGCCGGGGTGAAGCGGATCATCGAGCTGGAACAGCTGGTCGACGACCTGCGGGCCCAGCTCGAGGAGACGGCCGCCGAGCTCGCCGCGGTCCGGGCGGCCGCCGCCCAGGCGACCGCGGCCGTCCACCGCTCCTACCGTCGCGACCTGGTTCCGGTCGACCGGCGCCAGGCCGTCGTCCGCTGGCGCCCCACCGACCCCCGCTGAGCGGCCCGACCCCCACGGCGTCCCCGCAGCGATCCCTGCGGCCGACCGCTGCCGCGACCGGTCACCGGCTGCCGCACCCTCCGCAGAGGTCGCGCCGACCGGCGACGGGTCGCGGCAACCGGCCGGGACCGGCGGCAGACGGTCAGGCGGTCGTCGTCAGCACGCCGCGTCGGGCGAGGGTGCCCAGCACCAGTGCGCCCACGAGCGGGATCGCCGCGAGCACCAGGAACGGAACCGCCGGAGGGAAGGCCGGGTCGAGCAGCGCACCCACCCCGATCGACCCGATCAGCACCATCAGCCCGCCGAACGAGGCGAGCACGCCGAAGTGCGCCCCCAGCCGTCGTTCCCCGGCCAGCCGCGGCACCAGGTCCTGCGCGACCGGCACCGCGAACATCTCCCCGAAGGTCAGCAGCAGCACCATCGCCACCGCGGGCGCCAGCGCCCACCACCCCGGCAGGTCCGGCAGCAGCAACCGGGCGGCCGCGACCACCGCGAACGACGCGGCCATCAGGCCGAACCCGAGCACCAGCGACCGTCCGGACCCGATCCGTCGCGACCAGCCGGTCACCCGCAGCTGCAGCGTGATCACCAGGACCGACATCAGCACGAACAGGAACCCGAGCGCCGCCGTCCGGTCCACGCGTTCGAGCTCCGCGGGCAGCGACAGGTAGAGCTGGTTGTAGGAGAGCAGCCAGCCCGAGTAGCCGGCCGCGAAGATCATGAACCGCCGGTTGCCGAGCACCTCGCCCCAGCCCGCCAGGATCGGATGCCCGGCCTGCTCCGCGGGCCGCGCGGGCAGCCACCGCCAGTGCGCGAGCCCGACGAGCACGAACCCGGCCGCCGCGACCAGGCAGGCCAGCTGGAAGTCCACCAGCAGCAGCGCCGTGCCGATCACCGGGCCGGTGACCGTCCCGACCTGGCCGGCTACGGCGAACATCCCGAACACCTCGGTCCGCGCGGGCCCCTCCCCGGAGCGCTCGCGCGCCCCGGCCTCGCGGGCCAGCGACGACTCCACCGCCGGCGAGAACAGCGCCGCGGCGAACCCGGTCAGCAACGCGCCCCCGATCACCGCCGGCAGCGTCCCAGCGGCGCCGAGCAGCAGGAACCCGACCACCCGCAGGGCACAGCCGGCGAGCACGACCGGCTTCGCCCCGAACCGGTCGGTCAGGGCGCCCCCCACCACGAACAGGCCCTGCTGGCTGAACGTGCGCAGGCCGAGCACCAGCCCGACCGCCGCGGCCGCCAGCCCGAGGTCCTCGGCCAGGTGCGTCGCCAGGTACGGCAGCACCATGTAGAAGCCGACGTTGAACGCGAGCTGGGTCGAGACCAGCAGCTTCATGACCGGCGGTAACGCGGAGAAGCGCGACCACCGGGTCGTCGGGGCCCCGGTGGGGCACGGATCCGGGGCCGACGGTCGGCGGAGCCTGGGGAGCACCGTGCAGTGTTACCAGCAGGCGCGGCTCAACCGCCAATCGATGGCAATTGGCATATATGCGTGAACACGCACAAGCTTGACCGTCTGCTCATCCTTTCCGAGGATCTTCCGGGCGCCGGACGACACCCGGTCGGGGCGCCGGAGAGGACCGCGACGCATGCCCGCCGCACCCGCCCGTTCCCGGCTCCGCAGCACCGCCGCGCTCGCGCTGACCGCCGTCGTCCTGACCGCCTGCGGCGGAGCGGGCGGCGGCACGGGCGAGGTCGTCCCGGACGCGCGCATGGTGGTCGCCGTCGCGTTCGGCCCGGACGCCGGCTACGCGATCGACACCGACGACGCGTTCGCCGTCTCCCAGCTCGGCGTCACCGAGTCCCTGGTCGCGTCCGGTCCGGACGGCGAGGCGCGTCCGCTGCTGGCCACGTCGTGGGAGCAGACCGACCCGCGGACCTGGCGGTTCGAGCTGCGGGAGGGGGTCACGTTCCAGAACGGCGAGCCGCTCACCGGCGAGGCCGTCGCCGGCGCGCTGAACTGGCTGGCCGGCGTCGAGGCCCCACCCCGCCCGGTCCGGGGCATCGGGCTGGAGGCCACCGCGGACGGCGAGACCGCCGTCCGGGTCACGACGACCGGCCCGGACCCGATCCTGCCGCTGCGGCTGAGCAGCGCGAACACCGCGATCCTGGCGCCCGCCGCGTACGAGGCCACCCCGCCGTCGGTCCAGGGCACCGGAACCGGGCCGATGACGATCACCGAGGTGAACGGCACCCAGTCGGCCACCGTCGACCGCAACGAGACCTACTGGGGCGAACGCCCGCAGCTCGCCGGGCTGACCGCGAACTTCGTGCCCGATCCGGCCGCCCGCGCGCTCGCGCTGCGCGCCGGGGACGTCGACATCGCCCAGGAGCTCCCCGAGTCCGCGGCGCTGGAGTTCACCGGTGGCGAGTACACGAACGAGACCGTCGCCGCACCGCGCACCGCGTCGCTGCTGCTCAACCAGTCCCGCGCGCCGTTCGACGACATCCGGGTCCGGCAGGCCGTCGCCACCGCCATCGACCGGACCGCGCTGGGCGAGCAGGCACTGGCCGGTTCCGCGGTGCCGGCCTCCGAGCTGTTCGGCCCCGCGGTGGCGTGGGGATCGCAGGACCCGGCGCCGCCGGCCGACCCGGCCCGGGCCCGTGAGCTCCTCGCCGAGGCCGGGTTCGACGCCGGCAACCCGCTGCGCGTCACCCTCGGCACCTACGCCACCCGCGCCGAGCTGCCGACCCTGGCCACCGCCGTGCAGGAGATGCTGCGCGAGGCCGGGATCTCCGCGACCCTGCAGGTCGGCGACTACGAGGCGCGCGAGCCGGCCCTGCTCGACGGCGACTACGACATGTACCTGCTCTCCCGCAGCTACCTTCTCGACGTCCCGGACGCCGGCGCCACCCTGACCAGCGACTACACCTGCGACGGCTCGTACAACATCAACCGGTACTGCTCGCCCGAGTTCGACGCGCTGCTCGAACCACTGGCGGACGAGGCCGACCCGCAGGCCCGGCAGGAGGTCTTCCGGCAGGCGTCGGAGCGGTTGAACGCCGACGCCGTCGGCGTCCCGCTGGTGCACACCCAGGCCGGCGGCGTGGGCCGGAACGTGACCGGCTACGCGGTCGACCCGCTGGCGAAGACCCTGGTGACCCCGGAACTGGCGAAGACGGAGTGACGACGCTCCTGGTCCGGCGCCTGCTGGCGCTGCCCCTGGTGATCGCGCTCGCCGCGGTGTTCGTCTTCGCGCTGCCCCGCATCTCGGGCCGGGACACCGAGCTCGCCGTGCTGCGCAGCCGGACCGCCGAGTCCGATCCGGACCCCGAGGTGCTCGCGGCGATCCGCACGCAGTTCGGGCTGGACGGGACGGCTGTCGAGCAGTTCGTGGCGTGGGCCGGGCACGCACTCACCGGCGACCTGGGGATCTCCTACGTCAGTCGCACCCCCGTCACCGGCCTGCTCCTGCCCGCGCTGGGCACCTCGCTGCTGCTCGCCGTCGCCGCGCTGGCGGTGGCCGGGCTGGCCGGGATCCCGCTCGGTGTCCGGGCCGCCCGCCGTCCGGGGGGACGACTGGACCGGTTCCTGACCGCCGGGTCGGTGCTCGGTGTCGCGGTGCCGGAGTTCGTGCTCGGCACCGTGCTGGTGCTGACGTTCGCGGTGTACCTGCCGCTGCTGCCCGCGACCGGGTGGGGCACGCCCGCCCAGGCCGTCCTGCCGGTGCTGACGCTGGCGGCGTTCCCGGCCGCGCTGGCCGCGCAGCTCGTCCGGGCCGAGACCGTCGACGCGCTGGGGCGCCCGCACGTCGCGGTCGCCCGGGCGAAGGGCCTGGCCGACTCCGTCGTGCTGTGGCGGCACGGTGGCCGGCTGGCCCTGACCTCGGTGACGTCGCTGTCCGGGCTGTTCCTGGGCGGCCTGCTCGGCGGCGCGGTCGTGGTCGAGGTGCTGTTCGCCGTCCCCGGTCTGGGGCGGCTGCTCTACGACGCCGTCCTCGGCCAGGACCTGCCCGTCGTCCAGGCCGGACTGCTCGCGATCGTCGTCGTCGCGGCGCTGGCCGGCATCGTCGCGGAACTGGTCGCGCTCGCCCTCGACCCGGTGGCCCGGAGCGGAGCCCGATGACCGCCGCGACACCGTCCATCCCGGCCGCAGGGTGGGCGTCCCGTCTGCGGCGCCCGGCCCGGGCCGGCGCGGTGCTGCTCGTCGGCGTCCTGGTGGTGGTCGCGCTGCTGCCGCTGGACCCGACCACGACGGACCTCGGACAGCGGTTCGCGGGGCCGTCGGCCGAGCACCCGCTGGGTACCGACCACCTCGGACGCGACATGCTCGCCCGGCTCGCCGTCGCCGCCCGGATCTCGGTCGGGTTCACCCTGGTCGCGCTGGCGCTGTGCGCCGCGATCGGCACGCTGCTGGGGACGCTCGGCGGCTGGGTGGGCGGCGCACTCGGCCAGTCGATCCAACGGCTGGTCGACGTCCTGGTGGCGGTGCCCGCCGTGCTCGTCGGCCTGGTCGTGATCGCGGCGTCCGAGGACGGAGCACCCGGGCCCGGACCGCTGCTGATCGCGATCGTCGCGGTCGGGTGGACGCCGTTCGCCCGGCTCACCCACCAGCTCGTCGCCCGGGAGAGGTCCCGGGACTACGTCATGGGCGCGACGGCGATCGGCGCGGGTCCGCTGCGGATCGCGACCCGGCACGTGCTGCCGAACCTGACCCGGCCGCTGCTGTCGCACCTGTGCCTGCGGTTCGCCAACACCCTGCTCACCGTGGCCGGGCTGTCGTTCCTCGGCCTCGGGCCGCAGCCGCCGACCCCGGAGTGGGGCGCCATGCTCGCCGAGAGCCGGCAGTTCCTGTTCGTCGCGCCCCAGCTGGCGCTGCTCCCCGGCCTGGCCGTGGTCGGGACCGCCCTGCTCGTCACGCTGCTCGGGCGCGCGCTCGAACGGCGGTGGGCGACCGGTCCGACCGGGCAGTTCTGAGAACGGATAGTTCCTGCCACACTTGTGCGAAAGCACGAGCAAGGAGGCGTACGTGGCGAAGACCGGTGTGGACGGACGGCGGCAGGGCGAGTCCCGGCCCGAGCTGAAGGACCTCGTGGACGGGACCGGCGTCGAGCCCCGCAGCGCGTCGCTCGCCGACGCCCGCGGGGTGCTGGCCGAGGACGGCGTCGTGCGGGTGCCGGGGGTCGGGACCGATCCGGAGGCACTGGTCGTCGCGGCGGCGACGGCGCTCGGCGGCCGGCTGCGGGAGCTGTTCGGCATCCGGCCGCAGGGCGGCACCGACTCGCCCGCGCTCGGCCTGCACAACGACGGCGCGTACCTCGAGGCCGACGTGCACGGCCGCACCGTGCGGCTGCGCGACCCGGACGAGGACTACCTGCTGATGCACTGCTCGGTGCCGGCGCCCTCCGGCGGGGACTCGGTGCTCGTCGACGGCTACGCACTCGTCGACCGGCTGGCCACCGACCACCCCGACCTGCACGGGTTCCTGACCCGGTGCGACGTCGACTTCTTCGGCAGCCGCACGAGCCTGCCCCGCGGGGTGCCGGCGACCCCGCTGCTACGGCGGATGGTCGAGCACACCCGCGGTGGCCGCCGGGCGGTGCGGGCCAGCGACTACGCGCTCCCCGTCCCCCGCGAACCGCAGTTCGACGAGCACCTGGCACGGATCGAGGAGTACGCCGACCTGCTCGCGACGGCCTTCGAGGTGGCGCCGCGGTTCCGGCTGGACGCCGGGGACCTGCTGATCCTCGACAACTACCGGTTCCTGCACGGCCGGGACGCCTTCACCGGCTCGCGCGCGCTGCACGTGCTGTCGGTGCGCACCACCGAGGCCTTCGGCCTGTGAGTACTTTTCGGGGTCAGGGCCCCGAAAAGTACTCACAGGCGGCGGAGCCGCCTCAGTCCATCGTGAACGGGTCGTAGGTGATCCGGTCCAGCGGCGTCCCGGCGACCAGCATCCGGGACACGGTGGACCGGATCATGGCCGGCGAGCCGCAGACCAGGACGTCGTGGTCGCTCCACGCGCCGAACCGGGTCACGACGTCGGCCAGGGTGCCGGTCTCGGCGCCGGAGGGGTCGTCCTCGTACTCGACGACCGGGATCACGTCGAGCCACGGGAAGTTGTAGGAGAGCTTCCGCAGCGACGTGAAGTCGTAGAGGTCCTCCCACGTGCGGCCGCCGACGAACACCTGGGTGCGCGGCGGGCGCGGCCGCCGGCTCACCTCGTCGAGCAGCGCCTTCATCGGGGCGACGCCGGTGCCACCGGCCACCATCAGCAGCTCGCGCTCGCTGTGCTGCGGGACGGCCATCCGGCCCATCGGCGGGCCGATCCGCCAGGTCTCGCCGATCCGGCTGTGCGCGACGATGGCCCGGCTGACCCAGCCGTTGTCCACCGCGCGGACGTGGAACTCGATGGTGCCGTCCCGGCGCGGGGCGTTGGCCGGGGAGAGGTAGCGCCACAGCCGCGGACGGTGCGGCGTCTCCACCGAGACGTACTGACCCGCCTGGTAGGGCACGGGCTGGCTGGCCGCGACCGTCACGACGGCGAGGTCCCAGCCGATCCGGCGGTGGTCGACGACCCGGCCCATCCAGGACGCGGGGCCGCGCTCGGCGGCGGCGGCCTGCTGCATGGCGTCCGCGACGATGCCGTACGCGCCGGTCCAGGCCTTCTCGATCTCGGGGGTCCAGGCGTTGCCGGCGTAGGACGAGATCGCGGACAGCAGGGCCTCGCCGACGGCGTCGTAGTGCTGGGACAGCACCCCGAACTTGCGGTGGTCACGCCCGAGCTGCTGCAGGAACGGCACGAGATCGTCGGGCTGGTCGACCATCTGTACGACGTGGACCAGGGCGCGCAGCAGGCGGCTGCGCTGCACCTCCATGTTCACCGGGAACAGGTCGCGCGTCTCGGGCGCGCGGCTGAACAAGGTGGCGTAGAAGTGCTTACCGAGCTCCTCGGCCATGGGCTCGACCAGCGCGAAGCTGGTCCGGATGAGCTCGACTGTCCGGTCCGCCTCGGTGGCGGGGCGCCGCGGCGGGGCGACGTCGCCGGCGATCAGCTGGTCAGCAGTCATGCCTGGCGGACACTCTCCTCGGTCGTGCTCCGTGCCGCGGTGACGCCGGGCGCCGACGCCCGCGTCCCGCCGGTTAGGGTACTTGAGCGACTCCGTTCGCCGTAATGACTCATCGCAATCAGCCCACTCCGTGCGGGTGAGGCGATCGGTGCGTTCACGGGTCATCCGTTCGGGGACGGTGGTCACTCGGCCTGGCGTGGGTAGCGCCGCGGTCAGGATAGCGCCCGCGGCGGGGAATGCCGACGTGGCGGGCGGGTGGCGCGCTGACCGGTGATCGTTTGGTCCTCAACGGACTCCGATGGCACGGTTACGGACGTGCCGCAGCGACCCCCCGCCCCGGTGATCCCTGCTCGGGACCACGCCGCGACCCTTCCCGACACCGTCCCGCCCGGTGCGGACGTTCGCGCGGACCGGCCCGGCTCCACAGGGGAGCACGCCCTGCAGGCGGAGCTCGACAGCAAGGCCCGCGCGGACCGTTTCTACGACGACCAGCTGCGTGACCGGCTGCTGCCGCGGATGGTCGAGTTCATCGGGCGGATGGAGATGGCCTTCATCGCCACCGCCGACGCGCACGGCGAGTGCGACAACTCGCTGCGCGCGGGGCCGCCCGGTTTCCTGCTGGTGCTCGACGAGTTCACGCTCGCCTACCCCGAGTACCGCGGCAACGGGGTCTACGCCAGCCTCGGCAACCTCGTCGAGAACCCGCACATCGGACTGTTGATGGTGGACTTCGTCGACTCGCTGATCGGCCTGCACGTCAACGGCCGGGCCCGGGTCATGGACGACGACGCCTTCCACGCCTCCTATCCCGACCGCGGCCGGGACTCACTCGCCGGTCGCCGCGCGGAGCGCTGGGTGGTGGTCACGGTCGAGGAGGCCTACATCCACTGCCGCAAGCACATCCCGCGGATGGAGCGGGTGACACAGCGGCGGGCGTGGGGCACCGACGATCCGGCGCGCAAGGGCGGCGACTTCTTCGGCGCGAAGGGCACGCCGGCACGCGTTCCGCGGCCGCCGAGGCGACGATTTCCGAGCACGACGCACCTCGGCACGGGCTCGGCGAAGTCGTTGCGCCGCCGTCCGACACACCGCTGAACAGATCATTCCCACCGAGCGGGTCGATCATGCCGGTCGCCGGCTCGACGACGGTCGCTGGACCGGCTGAACACGGTGAAACGATGCCGTTTTCGACACTGTCAGTGACTAGCCTGATCAGGTGACGCAAAACGCGTGACCTGCCAAGATCACCCTCGTTGACCCCCACAGATCGCCACTGAACGAGCACGCTCGGTCATGACGATCGGACGACCCGGATCCTCGTGAACCGGAACGTCTCCCAAGGAATCTACGAGGAGGAAATCCAATGCTGTCGAACAAGAAGAAGGTCGGTCTGGTCTCGCTCGCGGTTGCCGGTGCGCTGGCCGCTGCGGCTCCGATGGCGCTGGCCGGCGACGGGCACGACCGTGACCGCGGCCCCCGCGGCGAGGTCGACGCCCGCACCTGCGCGTTCGTGAGCGGCGACCAGGCCACCAGTGGCGAGAACGGCGCCTCCCTGGCGAACGTCCTGGCCCAGGCCCCGATCACCGGGAACGTCGGCAACATCGGCAACTGCTCCGACTTCCTGAACGACAACCTGAGCCGCAACAGCATCCTCTCCCCCGGCTCGGGCGACGTGCAGTGATCTAGCACTTCGGTCCGACGGCCCGGATTCCGCTGCTCCCGCGGGGTCCGGGCCGTCGGCGTCTCCGCACGATTCCCGCGATTGAGTGGAACAGACTCAACTTTCCTGCCGTTGAAGGTGTCGACCGCAGTACGTGTCGACGGAGCGCGGCCCGGGCAGACTGGTGCCCGCGGGCCGGGCGCTCTCCAGACCACCGCGACAGCGAAGAACCGGGAGGAACGCGGAGCATGGACTCCTTCAACCCCACCACCCGTACCCAGCAGGCCGTCTCCGCCGCCGTCCAGGCCGCGACGCTGGCCGGCAACCCGGACGTGGGCCCGACCCACCTGCTCGGTGCGCTGCTCGCCCAGGGCGACGGCATCGCCGCGCCGCTGCTGGCCGCCGTCGGCGCCGACGCCGATGCCGTCCGCAAGGAGCTGACCGCGCTGGGGAACCGGCTGCCGTCGGCCTCGGGTTCCTCGGTGAGCGCGCCCCAGCTGTCCCGCGACGCGCTCGCCGCGATCACCGCCGCCCAGCAGCTCGCCACCGAGATGGGCGACGAGTACGTCTCCACCGAGCACCTGCTCGTCGGGCTCGCGCAGGCCGGCGGGCCGGTCGCCCAGCTCCTGCAGCGGCACGGCGCCACGCCGGACGCGCTGCGCGAGGCGTTCGGCAGGGTCCGCGGCTCGGCCCGGGTGACCAGCCCGGATCCCGAGGGCAGCTACCAGGCGCTGGAGAAGTACGGCCAGGACCTGACCGCGCGCGCCCGCGACGGCGAGCTCGACCCCGTCATCGGACGGGACACCGAGATCCGCCGCGTCGTGCAGGTGCTCTCCCGGCGCACCAAGAACAACCCGGTGCTGATCGGCGAGCCGGGCGTCGGCAAGACCGCGATCGTCGAGGGCCTGGCCCAGCGGATCGTGGCCGGCGACGTGCCGGAGTCGCTGCGCAACAAGCGGGTCGTCGCGCTCGACCTGGGCTCCATGGTGGCCGGGGCGAAGTACCGCGGCGAGTTCGAGGAGCGGCTCAAGGCCGTGCTCGCCGAGATCACCGACTCGGCCGGTCAGGTCATCACCTTCATCGACGAGCTGCACACGATCGTCGGTGCGGGCGCGTCCGGCGAGGGTGCGATGGACGCCGGCAACATGATCAAGCCGATGCTCGCCCGCGGTGAGCTGCGGATGGTCGGCGCCACCACGCTCGACGAGTACCGCCAGCACATCGAGAAGGACCCGGCCCTGGAGCGCCGATTTCAGCAGGTGCTGGTCGGCGAGCCGAGCGTCGAGGACACCGTCGGCATCCTGCGCGGGCTGAAGGAGCGCTACGAGGTGCACCACGGCGTCCGGATCACCGACGCCGCACTCGTCGCCGCGGCGTCCCTCTCCGACCGCTACATCACCGCCCGGTTCCTCCCGGACAAGGCCATCGACCTGGTCGACGAGGCCGCCTCCCGACTCCGCATGGAGATCGACTCACGACCGGTGGAGATCGACACCGTGGAGCGTGCGGTGCGCCGGCTGGAGATCGAGGAGATGGCGCTGGAGAAGGAGAGCGACCCGGCGTCGGCCGACCGGCTCGTCGCGCTGCGCGCGGAGCTGGCCGAGAAGCGCGAGGAGCTCTCCGCGCTGACCGCGCGCTGGCAGAACGAGAAGGGCGCGATCGAGGCGACCCGCGAGCTCAAGGAGCAGCTCGAGCAGCTGCGTGGCGAGTCCGAGCGGGCCGAGCGCGACGGCGACCTGGGCCGGGCCTCCGAGCTGCGCTACGGGCGCATCCCGCAGCTGGAGAAGGAACTGGCCGAGAAGACCGCCGTCGTGGAGAAGCAGGACGACGTCATGCTCAAGGAGGAGGTCGGCCCGGACGACGTCGCCGACGTCGTGAGCTCCTGGACCGGCGTCCCCGCCGGCCGGATGCTGGAGGGCGAGACCGCCAAGCTGCTGCGCATGGAGGACGAGCTGGCGCAGCGCGTCGTCGGCCAGGCCGAGGCCGTCCGGGTGGTGTCCGACGCGGTCCGCCGCGCCCGCGCCGGGGTCGCCGACGAGAACCGGCCCACCGGCTCGTTCCTGTTCCTCGGCCCGACCGGTGTCGGCAAGACCGAGCTGGCCAAGGCGCTGGCGGAGTTCCTGTTCGACGACGAGCGGGCGATGGTCCGCATCGACATGAGCGAGTACTCCGAGAAGCACTCGGTGGCCCGCCTGGTCGGCGCCCCGCCCGGTTACGTCGGCTACGACCAGGGCGGCCAGCTCACCGAGGCCGTCCGGCGGCGGCCGTACTCGGTGGTGCTGCTCGACGAGGTCGAGAAGGCCCACCCGGACGTCTTCGACACGCTCCTGCAGGTGCTCGACGACGGCCGGCTCACCGACGGCCAGGGCCGCACGGTGGACTTCCGCAACACCATCCTGGTGCTGACGTCCAACCTGGGCAGCCAGGCCATCGCCGACGCCTCGCTCGACGACCGCGGCCGCCGCGACGCGGTGATGGCGATCGTCCGGACGCACTTCAAGCCGGAGTTCCTCAACCGGCTCGACGACATCGTGGTCTTCCACGCGCTGTCCACCGACGAGCTGACCCACATCGTCGACATCGGAGTCGGTGTGCTCGGTCGGCGGCTGGCGAAGCGGCGGCTGACCCTCGAGGTCTCCGACGCCGCCCGCGAGTGGCTGGCGATGAACGGGTTCGACCCGGTCTTCGGCGCCCGCCCGCTGCGCCGGCTGGTGCAGTCCTCGATCGGCGACCAGCTCGCCCGCGAGCTGCTCTCCGGGGCGGTGCGCGAGGGCGACACCGTGCGGGTCGACCTGGACCCGTCGGCGTCCGGTGGGACCGGTGGGCTGGTCGTGGGCCGGGCGTTGTCGGGCGCGGATCCGGTGGCGATCGCGAACTGATCCGTGGACTCGGCCGTGCGCCGGGGCGGCAGGCGTCATCGTCCCGGCGCATGGAGCGACCCACCACCACGGCCCCCACCACCGATGTGGACACCTGGCTGTCCGAGTACCGCGAGCGCGTCGAGCGGATCCGGGTGCGCGCGGAGGAGGCGGGGACCCGGGTCGCCGCCGTCGCCGCGACCGCCGCGACCCGGGACGGCGCCGTCAGCGTCACCGTCGGGTCGTCGGGTGCGCTGGCGGCCCTGACGCTCGGGGCCCGTGCCGAGGACATGCCACGGGCCCGGCTGGCCGAGACGGTCCTGCGCCTGTCCCGGGAGGCCGCAGCGGACGCCGCCGAGCAGGTCGAGGCGATCATGGCGCCGCTGATGTCGGAGCCGGGATGGTGACCGGCGCCGGCGCGTTCCGGGTCGATCCCGACGTCGTCGGGATCCAGTGCGGCGTGCTCGACGACCTCGCCGAGACGGTGTCCGCGCTGGAGCCGTCGCACACCGACCTGGACACCGAGGCGTACGGCATGGCCGGAAGGCTCTTCGCGTCGAGCGCCACCCGGGCCATGCGGTCGGGCGCCTACGGCATCCGGGCGCTGTCCCGGTCGCTCGCGGAACTCTCCTCGGACGCCAAGGATGCGGCCGGCGAGTACCTCCGCGGCGAGCTCGCGACCGTGCAGCTGCTCACCGCGATCGACGTCCCGCGGGGCGACCCGTTCGTCGAGGACCCGGCAGCCCCGCGATGACGGCGCCGCCGGTGGAGACCTCGCCCGCCGGTTCCCCGGATCCCTACGCCGGCGCCGGCGTCCTCTCCTCGATCGACGACGTCTCCACCGCGGTCCGGGAGCAGGACGCCGTCGGTGTCGGGGTCGCCACGGCCGTCGCCGGGCTCGACACCCTCGGCCTGGTCGCGGATCCGGTTCGTGAGCTCAGCAGCGCGGGAGTCGGCTGGGCGATCGAGCACTTCGCATTCCTCCGTGAGCCGCTCGACCAGCTGTGCGGCGACCCCGACCAGATCCTGGCGCGGGCGCGGGACTGGCAGCGCACGTCCCGGGATCTCGGTGCCGCGGCCGACATCCTGGAGGGTGCGATCGCGGTCGCCTCCGCGGGATGGACCGGCGACGCGGGATCGGCCTTCGCGCGGGCCGCGACGGGCGAGCTGGACCGGACCCGGACGCTGTCCGGAACCGCCGCCGAGGTGGCCGACCTGGTGCTGTCGTCGGCGTCGCTGGTCGGCACCGAGCGTGCGATCGTCCGGGACCTCATCGCCGACTTCGTCAGCTGGCTGATCATCAAGCTCTGCGCATGGGGCATCGCCGCCGCGGTGAGCGCCGGTCTCGCCGTACCGGCCGGGCTCTCGGCGCTCCTGCTCGATGCCGCACTGCTCGCCCAGCGGATCGCGCGCCGGATCGACGACGTCGTGTCCCTGCTGGGGCGGGCGAGCGCGGCGGCGGAGAACCTGGAGCGGACGCTGCGCCTGCGTCCCCCGGTGGGCGGCTCGGCGGTCGTCGAGAAGATCGGGACCAGCGCCCGGGACGCCGCCCTGGAGTTCGCGAAGAACGACTCCGACCGCCGCGCCACCGCATCGGAGTGGAACGAGCCGGCCGGCTGAGCGGGCTGCGTACCCGGAAAGGTGCACGTCCGGGCCGTGGCGGAACCGCCCTGCCGCCCGGATCACGGCTACGCTCCGCGGCATGTCGGTCTGGTTCGTCATCGCCGTTGTCGCGATCGGAGTCGGCGTGGGCCTGCTGGTCTTCGACCGGTTCCGCGGGGGCGCGACGCGCGACCGCAGGCGCTGGGCCTCCCTGCGGGAGTGGCAGTACCTCGACTCCGACCCCGTGCTGCCCAGCCGCTGGCGCTACGGGACCATCCACCAGGGCGGACCCGGGGTGGCCCGCAACCTGGTCTCCGGCGACGTGCCCACCCCCGACGGCCCGCGCAAGGCCCACGCCTTCGACCACGAGCAGGCCGGGCGGATCAGCTCGGTGCTGTGCGCGGTGCAGGTCACCGAGTCGCTGCCGGCGGCCGTCGAGCTCCGGCTGCCGTCCGCGCCGCTGCCCGACGACGCCGGCCTCGACCTGCTGGAGCCGGTCGGCGAGCGCTACGCCTTCGTCAGCGACGCCGACGCGGTCCGCCCGCTGCTGACCCCGCGACTGGCCGACGCCAGCGACGCGATCGGCGAGGACGTCGAGCTGCTCTGGGCCGAGGACACCTGGGTGCTGGCCGCCGCGCCGGTCGGCATCTCCGCCGACCGGATGCAGGACCTGCTGGCCGACCTCGCCGAGGTGGCGACCGCGCTGGAAGAGGGGCTCTACGCGAAGCGCCCCACGATCGAGTCCTGACCAGCGAACATCTACTCTGAGTTCTGTTTCCGACACTTCAAGTGACCACCCGATTGCGGTACCCCGTCCGGGTGTGGATAGCCTGATCGGGTGGCTCTGGCTCTCATCACCGGTGGCGGCACGGGGATCGGCGCGGTGCTCGCCGACCGGCTCGCCTCCCGCGGACACGACCTGCTCCTCGTCACCCGGGACCCCGGTGCGGCGTACGCGACCGCCGGCACGGTCGCCGGTCGCTACGGCGTCCGGACCGACGTCCTGGTGGCCGACCTGGCGACCCGGCACGGGCTCCTCCGGGTCGAGGCCCTGCTCTCCGGCGCCACCGCCCCGGCGGTCGACGTGCTGGTGCACGACGCCGTCGCCGAGGCCCCCGGCGTCGCCTCGGTGCACGCCGAGGAGCAGCAGGCACGCATCGACCTCGGGGTGACGGCGACGATGCGCCTCACCCACGCCGCGCTCCCCGGGATGCTCGCCCGCGGGGAGGGCGCGATCGTCGTCACCGGGGGATCGCCGGCGCCGGCCGACCGCCCGGCGGCCGAGTGGGCGCAGTCCTTCGTCGCCGCGCTCGCGCCCACCCTGGCCGGCACCGGGGTGCGGGCCCGCACCGCCGGGAGCGGCGACGGGTACCCGGGGACGATCGAGAGGGTCGAGACGCTGCTCTCCGAGCTCGACGCCGGGCAGTGTCCCGCCGCGAGCGGGCGTCCCGGTCTGCGTGGGCTGTCCCGCCGGGTCCTCGGGACCGGCGCACGGGCCGCCCGCCGGGGCGCCGAGCTCCTCGCCGACGCCACCCGGGGGCCGCTGCTGCCGACCACCGCGTCGTCCCCGGCTGCTGGGGCGACGCCGGCCGTCCCGGCGCCGACCGCCGCGCCGGTCCCGGAGGCGCCGTCGGTGGTGCCGACTGCCGGGCCGCGGCCCGCCGGCAGTGGGGTCCTGCCGTCGCGGGCGCCCGCCCACCCGCGTCGACCGGTCCCGGCTCCGGGCTGCGACCGCGGGCCCGTCGCCCCGGCTCCGGATGGCGTCGCGTCCCTCCCGGAGCCCACCGATCCGGCGCACACCGACCTCGCGGCGACGGCGCTCGGCGGAGGTTCCGTCCCGGCGCCCGGCCCGCGCCCGACGCGTGCGCACGCCCGGCTGCCGGACCTGCCGGCCCGCCCGGCCCCGGGCCGCGCGCTCGACGCCGCGACCACCTGCGCACGCTCCGCGCACTACCTGCCCGGCGCCGCGCGCACCCCCGAGCAGCGCGCCCGCGCCGCCGCGGCGCTCCGCGACCAGGCGCGCAGCCGGTCGGGTGCCGCCGGCCCGGCGAGCCGGTGACCCGCGCGGCAGGCCTCACGGCCGGGCGGGGATGATCCGTTCGATGACGACGACCGGGACCCCGCCGTTGCCCAAGGCCGAGCTCCACCTGCACATCGAGGGCACGCTCGAACCGGAGACCGTGTTCGAGCTGGCCCGGCGGCACGACGTCGAGCTCCCGTACGCCGACGTCGACGACCTGCGGGCCCGGTACAGCTTCACCGACCTGCAGTCCTTCCTGGACATCTACTACGCCAACATGGCGGTGCTGCGGACCCGGGAGGACTTCGCCGAGCTGGCGTCGGCCTACCTGCGGCGCTGCCCGGACCAGGGCGTGCGGCACGTCGAGATGTTCTTCGACCCGCAGGCGCACACCGCGCGCGGCGTGCCGATGAGCGACGTCGTCGGCGGGCTCACCGACGCGATCGACGCGCACGCCGGGGACGTCTCGGCCGGGCTGATCCTCTGCTTCCTGCGCGACCAGCCGGCCGCCGACGCCGAGGCGACACTGCGTGCCGCCGAGCCGTTCCTGGACCGGATCGTCGGCGTGGGACTCGACTCCGCCGAGGTCGGCCACCCGCCGTCGGGGTTCGCGGCCGTCTTCGGCAAGGCGCGGGCGTTGGGTCTCGAGCCGGTCGCGCACGCCGGTGAGGAGGGGCCGCCGTCCTACGTCCGGGAGGCCCTCGACGACCTCGGAGTCCGCCGCGTCGACCACGGCATCCGGGCGATCGAGGACGACGAGCTGGTGGCCCGGCTGGCACGGGACCGCACCCCGCTGACCGTCTGCCCGCTGTCGAACGTCCGGCTCGGCGCCGTGCCCGGGATCGGGCTGCACCCGCTGCCGGAGATGCTCGCGGCCGGGCTCAACGTCTCGGTGCACTCCGACGACCCGGCCTACTTCGGCGGCTACGTCGACGAGAACTACGCCGCCGTCCGCGACGGGCTCGGGTTCGGCGACGACGAGCTGCGCACCCTGGCCGTGAACTCCTTCGAGTCGTCCTTCCTGGACGAACCCACCCGCACCGCCCTCGCCGACCAAGCGCGCCGCTGGCACCTGTGAGTACTTTTCGTGGTCAGGACCACGAAAAGTACTCACAGGGCCGTCAGGCCGTGGCGGCCAGGCGGACCGGCCGCAGCGGCTCCAGCGGGCGTCCGGCGCCGGTCCGGCCGCGCACGGCGCGGAACGGCGCCAGCCGGAACCGCCGGGTGCGCAGCTGGTACTCGAGGGTGTTCGCCGGCCACATGACGACGTTGAAGCCCTCGTCGTTCTGGTAGTAGCTGGAGCAGCCACCGGTCTCGTACACGGTCCGGGACGAGCGGCGCCGGATCCGCTCGGTCCAGCGGGCCTCGATCTCGGGGCGCACGTCGAGCGCGCTGATGCCCTCGTCGGCCATCCGGCAGACCGCGTCGGCGACGTAGCGGGCCTGCGTCTCGGAGAACAGCAGCGTCGAGCTCGCGCCGCTGGTGGCGTTCGGGCCCTGCATGAGGAACAGGTTCGGGAAGCCCGGGTAGTTCATGCCCAGGTAGGCGCGCGGGTAGGCACCCCAGTGGTCGTGCAGCGACCGGCCGCGGGCGTCGTGGATGCGGTGCGCGATCGGTGCGGTCGCCCCGACCTCGAACCCGGTGGTGAGCACGATCGCGTCCACCTCGGCGGACGTCCCGTCGCCGGAGACGACGGTGTTCCCCGCGACGCGGGCGAGCCCCCCGGTGTGCAGCATGCTGTTCGGCGCGTTCATCGCCGGCAGGTAGGTGTTCGAGACCAGCGGGCGCTTGCAGGCGTAGTCGAAGCCCGGGGTGAGCCGCTCCCGCAGCTCCGGATCCGGGACCTGGGCGGCCAGGTGCCGGCGTCCGACCTTCGTCAGCGTGTCGCGCAGCCACTTCGACCGGCGGGTCGCGGCGAGCACCTCGGCGCCGGCGTAGATCAGGTCGAACTGCACCTTCGACAGCGTCGGGCTGGCGGCGATCGCGCGGCGGGTCCGCTCACCGACAGGGCGCTCCGGCTTCGGCATGATCCAGGCCGGGGTCCGCTGCAGGACGTGCAGCTCGGAGACCACCGGCTGCAGCTCCGGGACGAGCTGGACGGCCGTCGCCCCGGTCCCGACGACCGCCACGCGCTTCCCGGCGAGCTCGGTCGCGTGGTCCCAGCGCGCCGAGTGGAACACCGGGCCGTCGAACTCGGCCAGTCCGGGCACGTCGGGCAGCTTCGGGTCCGCGACCAATCCCGCGGCGCTGACGAGCACGTCCGCGGTGAACTCGCCGAGCGGCGTGTCGATCCGCCAGCAGGTCTCGCCGTCGTCCCACCGGGCGGACAGCACGTCCGCACCGAACCGGACGTGGGAGAGCAGGCCGGTCGAGCGCGCCAGCCGGCGGGCGTAGTCCTGCACCTCGTGGCCGGGGGCGTAGAACGCCGACCAGTCCGGGTTCGTCATGGCGCGCAGCTGGTAGAGCGGCGACGGGGTGTCGACGCCGACGCCCGGGTAGGTGTTGTCCCGCCAGACGCCGCCGACGTCGTCGGCGCGCTCCAGCAGCACGAAGTCGTGGACCCCCCGGCGCAGCAGCGCGAGCCCGACCGCGAGACCCGTGAAGCCCGAACCCACGACGGCGACGCGGGAGTGCCGGGGAGAGGGGCCGGTGGGGAGCTCACCGGTCCCGGGCCGGGACGGGTCGTCGGGTCGCCGGATCGACAGCGCCTCGGACGTCATGCCTCGACGGTAAAGGGTCGATAACGGCCGAGCACGCGAGAGCGGTCCGTCTCACGAGGTCGCTACGCAACAGTGTCGGCAGAGTCACACTCCGTGTAGCGCGGTCCCGCCGCGCGCGCGTGGGGTCGGGACCGACGGACTACGCTCGCCGCGTGCCCTCCGTCATGATCACGGGCGCGTCGTCGGGGATCGGGGCCGCCTTCGCCGACCGGCTCGCCGCCGACGGCCGCGACCTCGTGCTCGTGGCCCGCGACGTGGACCGCCTGCAGGCCGCCGCGTCGCGCTACCGCGACCTCGGCGTCGCCGTCGAGGTGCTGCCCGCGGACCTGGCCGACGCCGAGCAGCGGGCCCGCGTGACCCGGCGGCTGACCGATCCCGACGTCGCGCCGGTGGACCTGCTGGTCAACAACGCCGGGCTCGCGCTCGGCTCGGCGTTCCTGCGGTGCGACCCGGCGGACCTGAACCGCCAGCTGCAGGTCAACGTCGCGAGCGTGCTGGAGCTGACCCGGGCCGCGGTGCCCGGCATGGTCGACCGCGGGGCCGGGGCGGTGGTGAACGTCGCGAGCGTGGCGGCGTTCCTGTCCGGTCGCGGGTCGACCTACTCCGCGGACAAGGCGTGGGTCGTCGCGTTCACCGAGGGCATCGCGCGGGCGGTGCAGGGCACCGGGGTCCGCGCGATGGCGCTGTGCCCCGGATACGTGCGTACGGAGTTCCACGAGCGGGCCGGGATCGACGCCGGCGCCCGCCGCGGCCCGCTGTGGCTGGAGGCCTCGCGGGTGGTCGACGAGGGCTTGACCGATCTGGACAGAGGACGGGTGGTATCGGTGCCGTCACGGCAGTACAAGGCGATCGTCGGGCTGGCCGGGGTGCTCCCCCGCCCGGTGCTGCGCCGGCTCCTCGCGGGCCTCGACAGGGACCGCACGTGAGCGCGCACGGCGACCGGGCCCGGCTGGCCGCGCTGGTGCGCGACCTCGCCGTCGTGCACGAGAAGGTCACGCTGTCCTCGGGTGCCGAGGCCGACTACTACGTCGACCTGCGCCGCGTCACGCTGCACCACGAGGCGTCCCCGTTGATCGGGCGGCTGCTGCGGGACCTGACGGCGGACTGGAGCTACCGGGCCGTCGGTGGCCTCACGCTCGGCGCGGACCCGGTCGCGACCGCGGTGCTGCACGCCGTCGCCCAGGATCCGGACGCCGACCCGGTCGACGCCTTCGTGGTCCGCAAGGAGACCAAGCGGCACGGCATGCAGCGGCTCATCGAGGGGCCGGACGTCGCCGGTCGCCCGGTGCTCGTCGTGGAGGACACCTCGACCACCGGCGGGTCCGCCCTCACCGCGGTGCGGTCGGTGCTGCAGGCCGGCGGCGACGTCGTCGGGGTGTGCACCGTGGTCGACCGGGACACCGGTGCGCGGCAGGCCGTCGAGGCCGAGGGCGTGCCCTACCGGGCGCTGCTGGGGCTGGCCGACCTGCAGCTGGGATGACCTCGCCACCCCCCGACCCGGATCCCGCCGGGGACACGGGGCCGAGCGAGTGGTCGGTCCCGGGACAGGTCGGTGTCGGGCCGTGGGACGGGCCGTGGCCCGTCGGGGAGCACTGGGACCCCGAGCTGCTCGAGCACGGTGACCGGCGCAACGTGGTCGACGGCTACCGGTACTGGCGACGGGAGGCGGTCGCCGCGGACCTGGCCCGCCGGGCGCACCCGTTCCACGTCGCGATCGAGAACCCCGGGCACGACCACAACATCGGGACCGTGGTCCGGACGGCGAACGCGTTCGGCACGGCCGGCGTGCACATCGTGGGACGACGGCGGTGGAACCGGCGCGGCGCGATGGTCACCGACCGCTACCTGGCGCTGCACCACCACGCGACCGCGGCGGACCTCGTGGACGCCGCCCGCGCGCTCGGCCTGGCCGTGGTGGCGGTGGACAACCTGCCCGGCGCGGTGCCGCTCGAGCGCACCGAGCTGCCCCGCGACTGCGTACTGGCGTTCGGCTCGGAGGGACCCGGCCTGTCCGCGGAGATCCGGGACGCCGCCGACCTCGCGGTGTCGATCGCCCAGTTCGGCTCGACCCGGTCGATCAACGCCGGCGTCGCCGCCGGAATCGTGATGCACACCTGGATCCGGCAGCACGCGGACCCGTCCACCGCCTGGTGAGGGAGCGCTGCACACCGGTTCGTCGAGCTTCGCCCCCCCAGCGACGACCCCGCGACGGGTGCGAAGCGGGCGGAGCACGGGGCCGGACGCCGGCGGAGGATGCGGCGCGTGCCGGTGGGTGGCGGCAGGCCTGCTCCCGCCGGGCGCTCCCGAATCCCCGCCGAGATGCGCCTCAGAGGGAGTTGTCGATCTCCAGAGCCCGCTGACACGTATCTCGGCGGAGCCGCGGGGCGCGGTGCGCGGGACGGTGAACGGGGTGGGGGCCGGGGCCGGGCGAGGGTCAGCGCCGGGGGCGGCGCGGATCGTCGTCGCGGCGCCGGGAGTCGACCACCGGCATCCGCAGGGTCGCGGCGGTCGGGTCCGCGACCTCCGGCCCGGCGGGCGCGGTGCGCCGCGCGATGGACCGCGCCCGGATCACCTCGACGACGATCGGCAGCACCGACACCAGCACGACCGCGACCAGGATCAGGTCGATGTGGTCGCGGACGAACGCGAACCCGCCCAGCAGATACCCCAGCACCGTGACCCCGGCGGCCCAGGCGATCCCACCGAGCAGCGAGTAGGTCAGGTAGCGTCGCGGATCCATCCGCGCGACACCTGCGCTGACCGTGATGAAGGTCCGCACGATCGGCACGAACCGCCCGAGCACGACGGCCCGGGTGCCGTAGCGCTCGAAGAACACGTGTGTCCGCTGTACGTGCTTCGGGTCGAACAGCCGCGACTTCGGCTTGTCGAACACCGCGGGCCCGGCCCGGTAGCCGATCCCGTACCCGACCGCGTTCCCGGCGACGGCGGCCACGACCAGCACCACGCACACCAGCCACAGCGGGACGCCGATCGCGCCCTGGGCGACGAACAGCCCGGCGGTGAACAGCAGCGAGTCCCCGGGCAGGAAGAAGCCGAGCAGCAGGCCGCACTCGGCGAAGACGATCGCGGCGACTCCGACCAGGGCCCACGGGCCGAGCGAGGAGATGATGACCGCCGGGTCGAGCCACGAGGCGAGAACCGTCACGAGATGAAACGGTACCGGGGCGCGGACGCCCCCGGACCGGCAGATGCCGCCGGACCCGGGACGCCGGACTCCGAATCGGACACCGGGTCGGGAACCGCCCGCCGGATCAGCCGATCGGCGGCAGTGCTCCCGGCAGGAGCACCGACACCAGTGCGAGGCCACCACCGAGCAGCGCGCCGACCAGCAGCGCGATCACCGCGGCCCATACGATCTGGGTGGTCGCGGACCCGGCGGTCGTCGCGCCGGCGCCGGACCGGGCGGCCGGGGACGGCGCGGGGCGGTCCCGGGGCGGAGCCGGACGTGGCGCGGGCGGCGGGACCCGGCCCGGGACCCGCGGTGGCCCCGGCGGCGGGGCCGCCTGCCGCGACGTCGGCATCGGGCGCCCGCGGGCCTGCGCCTGCAGCGCCTCGCCCACCCGGCGGGCCGCCTCGTCCCGGTGCGGGTCCTGCGGTCCGGTCATCGCACGTCTCCCGCCGTGCCGCGCCGGCCGGCCGCGCCGGCCTGCTGGTCGGCCATGATCCGCTGGACCGCGTCGAGCGCGCGGCTGGCGGTCGATTTCACCGTGCCCCGGCTCATCCCGGCCGCCTCGGCGATCTCCGATTCGGTCAGGCCGCCGTAGTAGCGCAGCACGAGCACCTCCCGTTGCCGCGGCGGGAGCAACCCGAGCGCGTCGACGACCGACTGGTGCTCGGCCGAGAGCATGGCGAGCGATTCGGCCGACCGGGCGTTCGCCGCGTGCGGCGGCACGTACTCCCGGGCCGTGCGACGGCGGCGCAGCACCGAGCGGGAGCCGTTCACCACCGCCGCGCGCAGATAGGCGACGGCGGCGGTCTCGTCCCGCAGGCCCGTCCAGTGCCGGTGCAGCCCGGTGAAGGCCTCCTGCACGACGTCCTCGGCGGTGGCCGGGATGTCGACGAGCAGCATTGCCAGGCGGACCAGCCGCAGCCGGTGGTCGCGATACAGATCGGCGAGCGTCAGCGGCTGCTCGGCCGGATGGCCGCCCGACCCGCCTGGCCCGTCCGGGGGAAGCGGGGTCGCGAACGGCCCGGTGCCCTCGGGCGCCGGACGGGTGTCGATGGCGCGCAACCGACCGAGCGTCCGGTCGACGGCGTTCTCCGCCCGCTCCTCCTCCACGGGGACCAGCCTAGCGACCACCCCTGACGATCTTCGCGGCTCGTCCGATCCACCGTCCGTAAGGGTGATCAGTGGCATCGGGCGACAGCGGTCGCACACCCCCGTGAGTGCGTGATACTGACCGCCGAAGCGCTGTGACCGCAGCGACCGCGAACGTCGAGGAGGCCGACCGTGCCGATCGCCACGCCCGAGATCTACAACGAGATGCTGGACCGCGCCAAGAGCGGCGAGTTCGCCTACCCGGCGATCAACGTGACCAGCACGGAGACCCTGAACGCCGCGCTGCGCGGGTTCGCCGAGGCGGGCTCGGACGGCATCGTGCAGGTCTCCACCGGCGGTGCCGAGTTCCTGTCCGGGACCCGGGTGAAGGACATGGTCACCGGCTCGGTCGGCCTGGCCGAGTTCGCCCACGTCGTTGCGGACAAGTACCCGGTGAACATCGCGCTGCACACCGACCACTGCCCCAAGGACAAGCTCGACGGCTTCGTCCGCCCGCTGATCGCGATCAGCCAGGAGCGCGTGAACAAGGGGCAGAACCCGCTGTTCCAGTCGCACATGTGGGACGGCTCCGCGGTCGAGCTCGAGGAGAACCTCAAGATCGCGGCCGAGCTGCTCGACGAGGCGGTCAAGGCGAAGATCGTGCTCGAGGTCGAGATCGGCGTCGTCGGCGGCGAGGAGGACGGTGTCGCGCACGACATCAACGACAAGCTCTACACCGCGCCCGGCGACTTCGAGCGCACCGTCGAGATGCTCGGCGCCGGCGAGAAGGGCCGCTACCTGCTGGCCGCGACCTTCGGCAACGTGCACGGCGTCTACAAGCCGGGCAACGTCAAGCTCCGCCCGGAGATCCTGAAGCAGGGCCAGGAGGTGGCTCGCGAGAAGCTCGGTGCCGGTGCCGGCGAGAAGCCGTTCGACCTGGTCTTCCACGGCGGCTCGGGCTCGCTGCTCGAGGAGATCCACGAGTCGCTGGGCTACGGCGTCATCAAGATGAACGTCGACACCGACACCCAGTACGCCTTCACCCGTCCGATCGCGGCGCACATGTTCTCCAACTACGACGGCGTCCTGAAGATCGACGGCGAGGTCGGCAACAAGAAGGCCTACGACCCGCGGTCGTACCTGAAGAAGGCCGAGGTCGCGATGAGCGAGCGCGTGATCGAGGCCTGCGAGTCGCTCAAGTCCGCCGGGACGGCGCTGTCGCGCTCGTGAGTGGTTGTCGCGGCCGGGACCGCGATGACCACTCACGAGCGCGTAGCGCACCATGGGCACATGAGTCTGCACGGCAACCTGCTCGAGCCCGATGCCACGCGCCTGCCGGTGGACCCGGCGGCGGCCGAGCTGGCGGGGGGCGCCGACCCGGCGTCGGTGGCCGCGGCGAACCCGTCGTCGTCGTTCGCGTGGGCCGCGCTGGCCGAGCGCGCACTGGACGCCGGTGACACCGTCGCCGCCTACGCCTACGCCCGCACCGGCTACCACCGCAGCCTGGACGCCCTGCGCCGCAACGGCTGGAAGGGCTTCGGGCCGGTGCCGTGGGCGCACGAGCCGAACCGCGGCTTCCTCCGGTCGACCGGTGCCCTGCTCCGGGCCGCCGAGGGCATCGGCGAGACCCCCGAGGTCGAGCGGCTGCGGACGCTGATCTCCGACTCCGATCCGGAGGCTCTCGGCGCGCTCGGCCTGGGCTGAGGCCACGGTGCCGAGGTCCGCATCGGATCTGTGGCAGGGGGCCGGCCGGCGGGTCCGCACCCGCGGCCGGCTCGGCGTCCGCCGGCTGCGGGCGTCCTGGCTGCCGATCCTGCAGTGCGCGTTCGCGGCCGGTCTCGCGCTCTGGGTCGCCGGCGATCTGGTCGGGCACGAGCGGCCGTTCTTCGCCCCGATCGCCGCGGTGATCAGCCTCGGGGTCTCGCTGAACTCGCGGCTGCGCCGGGCCGCCGAGCTGGTGGTCGGGGTCAGCCTCGGTGTGCTCGTCGGCGACCTGCTGATCGCCGAGATCGGCAGCGGGGTCTGGCAGCTGATCCTGGTCGTCGCGATCGCGATCGCGCTCGCCACCTTCTTCGACGGCGGCAACCTGATCGTCGCGCAGGCCGGCGCGTCCGCCGTGCTCGTGGCGACCCTGCTCCCGCCCAGTGACATGGGTGGGATCGACCGCTGTGTGGACGCGCTGATCGGCGGCGGGGCCGGCATCCTCATCGCGGCCGCGTTCCCGGTCAACCCGGTCCGGATCGTGCGCCGGGAGGCCCGCCGGGTGCTCGACGACCTGGCCACCGTGCTCACCGAGGTGGCCACCGCGCTGCGCGACTCCGACGCCGAGCTCGCGGCGCGGGCGCTGCGGCGGGCCCGGGACACCCAGCCGGTGATCGACGCGCTGCGCACCGCCGTCGGCTCCGCGGGCGAGGTCGCCGCGGTCTCGCCGATGCACCGCCCCCGGCGCCGGATGCTGCTCCGCTACCGCGAGCTGTCCGTGCGCGCCGACTACGCCCACCGCAACGCCCGTGTCCTGGCGCGGCGGGCGCTCACCGCGATCGAGGACGGCGAGCGGCTCCCGCCCCAGCTCGCCGACGCGATCTCCGACCTGGTGATCCCGATCGGGGCCCTGATCCGCGAGCTCGGTCAGGACGGTGACCGCGAGCGCGTCCGGCCGGTGCTGCTCGAGTCCGTGCACCGGGCGACGGTGCTCGCCGGGGAGGCCTACCGGTCCGCCCCCGGCCCGGACGGCACCGACCACGCCGACGCCACCGACACCGACGCCACCGACTCCGATGCCACTGCCACCGCCACCGCCACCGCCACCGACGGCGCCGATGCCGAGACCCCGGACGTCACCGGCGACGACCGCGGGGACCCGGCCGGCGCCGTGCCCACCGCGCCGTCGGTGTCGGTGCCGGTGTGCGTGGCCCAGGTCCGCTCGATCGCCGTCGACCTGTTGCAGGCGACCGGGATGACGCGGGGCGAGGCGATGCGCGCCCTGCGCGAGCAGCTGCCGCCGCCGGACTCCGGCAGCTGAACCTCCGCGGTCGGCGACGACGGAGTCGGCTATTAGGGCGGATCCGGCGGCACGGGGGTTCCTCGCGGGGCCCGCGCGGAGCAGAATCGGCACTTCGTCCGGCGCCGGGACACCCTCGGAGTCCCCTGGCACGACGTGGTGCGGTCGCCGCCGTCGTCGAAGTGATCGGGGTCCGCGCGTGCAGCTGTTCATCCGGTACGTCCTCGCCCCCCTGGTACGCGTGCTGTGGCGCCCGCGCGTGCTCGGGGCCGACCACATCCCGCACTCCGGCCCGGTCATCCTCGCCGCGAACCACCGGGCCGCCGTCGACACCGCCTTCATCCCGCTCGTCGCCCCGCGCCCGGTCGCGTTCCTGGGCAAGGCCGAGTACTTCACCGGCTGCGGCCTGCGCGGCAGGCTCGCCGCGGGTTTCCTGCGCGCGCTCGGCTACATCCCGGTGGACCGCGGCAACGTGCGCGCCGGACTCGCCGCCCTCGACGCGGGCCGCACCGTGCTGTCCCGCGGTGGCGTGTTCGGGATCTACCCGGAGGGCACCCGCTCGCTGGACGGCATGCTGCACCGCGGGCACACCGGGGTGGCGAGCCTGGCGTTGTCGACCGGAGCCGTCGTCGTCCCGGTGGGGTTGCGCGGGACCGAGCGCGTGCAGCCGGTCGGGCGCCGGTTCCCCCGGCTGGCCCGGGTCGAGATCCGGTTCGGCGAGCCCCTGGAGTTCAGCCGTTACGAGGGGCTGGAGGGCGCGCCGGCGATCCGGCGGGCGGTCACCGACGAGATCATGGACGCGATCGCCGACCTGTCCGGGCAGACCTATGTGGACTCCTACCACCGCCGCCCGGACGAGGGTCTGCGCGCCGCGGCCTGAGACACGCGGAACGGGTCAGGCCGGGAGGACCGGCCAGACGATCTCGGTCTCCAGCTTGTCCGGAGCCACCTCGGCCGGGTCGTTGAGGTAGACGTCGTAGCAGGTCCCGGCGGACGCGAGCCCCTGCGCCTCGATCCACGCCTCGACCTCGCGGTAGGCGATGCCCAGCTCGTCGTACGGGCCGACGTGCCGGGTGACCGCGGCCCGGCCGCCGCCGACCCGGTGCACGGTCAGGCCCTCCGGGAGCGCGCCGAGACCGCCGGTCCCGGTGACCGGGACGGCCGCCTCCAGGCGCCACCCGTCGTCGTCGACGGAGTGGTAGAGCAGGTGCGGCGGCCCCGCGGGCGTGGCACCGGCCGCGGCGAGCGCGCCGAAGAGCACCGGGTAGGCCCGGCTGCAACCCTCCCCGATGTACTCCGGCGAGGAGTGGAACTCGGTCCCGACGACGTCGGTGGCGGGGATGTCCCGGGTGCTGATCTCGTAGGTCATGACGATTCCCTTCCGGATGAAGGTCTCGACACGGCCGAGCATGTGTCGATGACGGTCCAGGCGCTGCTCGAGCACCGTCCGGTGGTGGTCCAGCAGGTCGCGCACACGGTCCTGATCGGACTCGGTCACGACCGCGCGGATCTCCGCCAGCGGCATGTCGAGCGAGCGCAGGGTGGCGATGGCGCGGGCGGTGCCGGCCTGTCGGGGGAGGTAGTAACGGTACCCGGAGTACGGGTCGACGTGCGCCGGCGTCAGCAGGCCCGCCTCGTCGTACACGCGCAGCGCCTTGATGCTGAGCCAGCACAGCCGGGAGAACCGGCCGATCGGCATCAACTCGTCCATCGTCACCCCCTCGGCTCCTACGAGAGCGTCGAGTCTCCCCCGAGGGACGAGTCAACTCCTCGGGAGCACCGGGTACCAGGGCTCGGTGTGCCGGTACCAGGCCCAGCGTTTGATCTCCCGCGGGTAGCGCACGCCGTCGCGGACCGGGGTGGCGCCGGTGGTGCCGATCTGGATCGCCCGACCGGTGGTCGCGCGCACACCCTTCCCGCCCCGGACGACGACGCCGTCCGGCCCGGCCTCGACGACCAGCCGCGGGATCCGCCCGGCGAACACCCGGGTCGAGTCGCAGTAGGCCTCGCCGTGCAGGTCGGGCAGCACACCCCGGCCGACGAGCACGCCACCGTTGTCGTCGCGCACCAGTGGCATCGGCCGGGCGGTCCCGCCGCGGGCGAGCGCCGCGGCGTCGGCGAACGACCGGGGCAGCCCCCAGGCCGCGGCGGCCGCCGACCGCCGGGACGTCGGGAGGTAGCCGACCTCGGTCGTCAGCGCCTCTCGGCGCAGCAGCCGCACGAGCACGGCGGCCAGGTCGGCGTCGTCGCCGTGCACGATCAGCCGGACACCGGGATGCTCGGCGAGCAGCGGGTCGACCGCGTCCTTGCCGGGCCGCGGGCCGACGGTGACCGAGCGCACCGCGGGATCGGCGGCCAGCGACGACGGTGGGCGTTCACGCCGCGCGCCGCGCCGGATACCGTGGAACAGAAGACGGTGTCGCCGCTGCTCGCTCTCGGGCGCGCAGGCGAGCAGCACCGCTTCGGGGCCGGTCGGAACCACTGATCGAGTACCCTCCCCGCCGCGGAAACCGGGACGCACGCCGGATCCGCGGCCGTGCCGACGTGTGTGCGACTGGAGTCTCTTACATGCCCGCAATCGTGTTGATCGGAGCCCAGTGGGGCGACGAGGGCAAGGGCAAGGCGACCGACCTGCTCGGTGGCGAGTTCGGCTGGGTCGTCCGCTACCAGGGCGGGAACAACGCCGGGCACACCGTCGTCACGCCCGACGGCCGCGACTTCGCGCTGAAGCTGATCCCGTCGGGGATCCTCTCGCCGGGCGTGAAGAACGTCATCGGGAACGGCGTCGTCGTGAACCCCGAGGCGCTGATCGAGGAGAAGGCCGGGCTCGAGCGCCGCGGCGTCGACACCTCCGGCCTGCTGATCTCGGCGGACTCGCACCTGATCATGCCGTACCACGTGGCGATCGACCGGGTGACCGAGCGCTACCTGGGCAAGGCCAAGATCGGCACCACCGGGCGCGGGATCGGCCCGGCCTACCAGGACAAGGTCGCCCGCGTCGGCGTACGCGCGGCGGACCTGCTCGACGAGAAGATCCTGCACCAGAAGGTGGAGGCGGCCCTCGAGCTGAAGAACCAGATCCTGGTCAAGGTCTACAACCGGCGGGCGCTGGACTTCCACGAGGTCGTCGACACGGTCCTGGAGCAGTCGAAGGAGTTCGCCGAGAAGATCGTCGACACCCGGCTGATGCTGAACGAGGCGCTCGAGCGCGGCGAGACGCTGCTGCTGGAGGGGTCGCAGGGCACCCTGCTCGACGTCGACCACGGCACCTACCCGTTCGTGACCTCGTCGAACCCGACCGCCGGCGGTGCCTCGGTCGGCTCCGGCATCGGGCCGAACAAGATCACCCGGGTGATCGGGATCCTGAAGGCCTACACCACCCGCGTGGGCTCGGGCCCCTTCCCGACCGAGCTCCTGGACGAGATGGGCGAATGGCTGCGGAAGACCGGCGGTGAGGTCGGGGTGAACACCGGCCGGGCCCGGCGCTGCGGCTGGTTCGACGCGGTGATCGGCCGGTACGCCGTGCGGGTCAACGGGATCACCGACGTGTTCCTGACCAAGCTCGACGTGCTGTCGGGGCTCGAGTCGGTGCCGATCTGCGTCGGCTACGAGGTCGACGGCCACCGGGTCGACGAGATGCCGATGACCCAGACCGGCTTCCACCACGCCGTCCCGGTCTACGAGGAGATGCCGGGCTGGTTCGAGGACCTCTCCGGCGCCCGGACCTGGGACGACCTGCCCGCCACGGCGCAGGCCTACGTGCAGCGGATCGAGGAGCTGACCGGTGCCCCGGTCTCCGCGATCGGAGTAGGCCCCGGCCGCGAACAGACCATCACCCGCTGATCGGTGTCCTCCGTTCCTCCACCCACCCCTGACTCCTGACGCTGTGGTTCGGTATCGCCGAACCACAGCGTCATGAGTGTGGGCCCGGAGGGCGCGTTCGCCGGCCGGTCAGTGGGTGGCGCGGGCCTCGCGGGCGGCGTGCTCGTGCCGCACCGGGGTCACGGCGACCGCGACGAGCGGCGCCAGCGCGGCGACGGCGAAGCCGATGCCGTAGCCGGCGGCCCCGACCAGCGCGCCGAGGGCCACCGGCACCGCCGAGGCGACGGCGTTCTGCCCGGTGTTCTGCACGCCCAGCGCGCGGCCGGACCAGCTCCGCCCGGCGAGCTCGGCGATGCTGGTGAAGGCCAGGCCGTTGTCGGCGACCGTGACGACCGCCCCGATCGCGAGCATCGCGACGGCCAGCCAGCCGGCGACCGCGTCACCGAGGGCGAACAGCAGCAGGACGACGACCGCCGCCGCCGCGACCTGGCGCATCGGCCGCAGCCGGGAGCCCACCCGGTCCGACCACCAGCCGGACGCGATCCGGCCCAGCGCCCCGGCGACCTGGCCGGCGGCGACGAACGCGCCCGCGGCCGCGACGCCCCAGCCCTGCTCGCGCACCAGGTACTCGGTCCCGAAGGCGGCCACCGCGAACTGCGGCACGACCAGCAGCGCCGACGCACCGTGCACCCGCCACAGCAGCGGCGTGCGGTACGGCGAGCCCTCCGGCGGGGCCCCCTCGGGCCGGACCGGACGTGGCGGGTCCGGTGCGAAGGCCAGCACGACCACGGCGCTGATCAGGCACAGCACCGCGGGCAGCAGCAGCGCCGTCCAGGACCCGACGGCCACGCCGAGCGAGGGCAGCGTGAGCCCGGCCAGCGCCACACCGAGCGGCTGCGCGGTCTGCCGGATCCCCATGGCCGTCCCGCGCTCACGGACGGCGAACCAGCCCATCACCATCCGGCCGCTGGCCGCGAACACCGAGGCCGCGCCGGCACCCCCGAGCAGCAACAGCGCGATCGTGGCCGCGCCGCCCGGGTCGGGCAGCAGGGCCGCGCCCGCCACGGCCGTCGCGCAGACCACGAGCCCCGCGGCGATCACCCGTCGTTCCCCGGTGCGGTCCGCGGCGGCGCCCCAGGCGATCAGCGTCAGCAGCAGTCCCGCGGTGGGCGCGCCCACGTACACGCCGACCCGGGCGAGCGAGAAGCCGTCCTGGTCGCGCAGCAGCGGCACCAGGAACGGCACCCCGTAGACGAACGAGCAGGCCGCCGTCTGGGCGAGCACCCCGGCGCCGAGGACCACCCAGCGACGCCGGCTCCGGGTCACGTCGGTCGGGGCGGGCACGACCTCACGCTACGACCGCGTCCCACGATCCGGCCAACCGCTCCCATATCGCGAGATGCGAGAGGTGGGGAGGGTCAGGAGGCGCAGCTCCCGGTGTCGACCGGCGCCGCCCCGCCGGCGGCGGCCACGTTCAGCGCCGCCGAGACCTGCTCCGCGGTCAGCACGAACCCGGTCTCGGCGTCGTCCAGTGCGGCGCCGAACACCACACCGACGACCCGGCCGTCCGGAGTGATCATCGGGCCGCCGGAGTTCCCGGAGCGGACCACGGCCCGCACGGTGTAGACGTCGCGCAGCACGCTGCCCTGGTCGTAGATGTCCGGGCCGCGCAGCCGGATCCGCTCCCGGACCTTGCCGGGGGTGACGGTGTAGGGCCCGTCCAGCGGGTAGCCGAGGATGATCACGTCGTCGCCGACGCGCGCCGGGTCCGGGCTGAACCGCAGCGGTTCCTCCTCCAGCGCAGGCACGTCGAGCACCGCGACGTCGACCTCGGCGTCGTAGTAGATCACTGTGGCGTCCAGCTGACGGCTGCGCCCGGCCGCCGTCGTCACCTCGACGGTGGTGCTCGAGGTCCCGGCGACGACGTGCGCGTTCGTCATCACCCGCTGCGGGGCGACGACGAAGGCGGTGCCCTCGAGGGCCCGCCGGCAGGACGGTGCCCGGCCGCGGACCTTGAGCACCCGGTCCCGGACCTCGTTCACCACCGGGTCCTGGGCGAGCTCGGGGTTCGGCGCGTCGACCACGGCCACCGGGGTGCGGGTGAACGGGCTGACGACGTCCGGGAACCCGGAGTCGTCGAGGATCTGGCGCAGCTCGGCCGGCAGCGCGCGGGCCGCGTTCGGCATCACCTCGTCGACGCCGGCCAGTACCCGGGAGTCACGCAGGCCGCTGGTGAGCGTGGGGATGTTCGTCGACGCGAGCGGGAGCGCGATGAGCCACGCGGCGATCACCACGGCGACCGCCTGGACCCCCGCGCCGAGCGTGGAGTCGACCTTCAGGACCCGCTCGCGGTGGATCCGGTCCCGGATGAACCGTCCGAGGTAGACACCGGTCGCCTCGCCGAGCGCCACGAGCAGCACGACCGCGCCGATGCCCAGCAGCACCTTCGCGCCCTGGGACTCGACCTGGGCGGCCACCAGCGGCGCGAGCCGCAGGCCCAGCACCGCCCCGGTCAGCACGCCGAGGAACGACAGCAGCGCGACCGCGACCCCGTGCCGCCATCCCGACGCCATCGCCAGCAGCGCCAGGATGACGACCACGACGTCGACCCAGCTGATGCTCACCGGCTCACCTCGTCGGCGCCGGTGGCGCCCTCGACCGGGTCCACGGGGTCGGTCACGCGCGCTCCTCGCAGGTCGTGCTGCTCCGCGCGGGCTCCTGCCACGGCGGTGTCGAGGTCGACGACCCGGTCGGCGTCCCACGGACGCTCCCACCCGGACCGGTTCAGCAATGCGGACAATAAGCCCCCGGTGAATCCCCAGATCACCAGGCCCGCGCAGCGGAACGCGGGTCCGGTGTGCCCGGACGGGCCGCGCACGGTGAACCGGTTCGCCGGGTCGGTGAGCACCCGCAGCGGCACCCGCAGCACCCGCGCGGTCTCGGCCGGGTCGACCACCCGGACCGGGACCGGGCGCGCCCAGTGCGCGAGCACCGGCGTCACCAGGTAGCCGGTCGGCGGGATGAACAGCTCCGGCAGCACGACGAGCGGGACGACGCCGGCCGGGTCCAGCCCGGTCTCCTCCTCCGCCTCCCGCAGGGCGGCGTGCACCGGACCGGTGTCGCCCGGATCGAGCCGCCCGCCGGGGAAGCTGACCTGCCCGGCGTGCGAGCGCAGGGTGGCCGCCCGTTCGGTGAGCAGCACGTCGACCCCGTCACCGGAACCGCCACCGTCGCCCTCGTCGTCGCAGAACAGCATCAGGACGGCGGCCCGGCGCGCCTCCCGGTCGTCGCCGGTGGGTGTGCGGCGCAGCGGGAACCAGGAGCGGTCCAGGCCGCGCGCCCCGCGGACCAGCGACCGCAGCGGTTCCGGGGCCGCGTCCGGGTCCGGCCGGGGATCGAGGGGAGCGGTCACGACAGCCGTTCCACCGCGGCCGCCACGTCGTCGGCGGTGCGGAACGGGATCGGCGGGTCCACCATCGCCGCCGCGCCGTCGGCCCGGGTCACATAGGTGACGGGTAGCAGCGGTGGCGTGTCCAGGGCGGCGCGCAGCGTGCCGTCCGGATCGGTGACGGCCGGGAGCCGCACCCCGAGGTCGGCGGCCAGCCGCAGCGCGGCCACCGGGTCGTCCTGGACGTCGACGGTGAGCACCGGCAGCGCGTCCGGCCGCTGCGCGTACCCGGCCAGCGCGGGCAGCTCCTCACGGCACGGCACGCACCAGGACGCCCAGAAGTTCACCACCGTCGGGCGGTCGGCGAGCGCCGCACCCAGATCGGTCGTCCCCTCCGCGCCCAGGCAGGGCACCGTGATCCCGGCGAGCGGACCGGCCGCCGGCCGGCCGGTCGGCGCGGGGCAGGGCTCCAGAGCGGCCGCGTCGCGGGCGGCGGCCAGCGCGGCCGGGTCGGCGGCCGCCGGGTCCCCGTCCGGCCCGTCGGCGGTGGCGGTGACGCCCGCCCCTCCGGGGGCCGGCGCGGGTGCGGACGGCCAGAGCGCCCACACCGCCAGGGCCACGAGCACGGCGACGACGACCGTCGAGACGACCTCGGAGCGGGACGCGGCGGCCCGTCTCACCGTCCGTCCCCGCCGGTGATGCCCGCGAGCGCCAGCAGGTGGTCCCGCTCGGGCCCCTTGACCAGCGCCGCGGCCTCGGCCGGGTCGGTGGGGCCGAGACCGAACGCCGGGCAGTCGGACGCCAGGGTGCAGGCACCGCAGGCCGGCTTGCGGGAGTGGCAGACGCGGCGGCCGTGGAAGATCACGTGGTGCGAGACGATCGTCCAGTCCCGCTTCGGGACGAGCTCGCCGACCGCGTGCTCGACCTTGACCGGGTCCTCCTCGGCCGTCCAGCCCCAGCGGCGGACCAGCCGCCCGAAGTGCGTGTCGACCGTGATCCCCGGGACGTCGAAGGCGTTGCCGAGGATGACGTTGGCGGTCTTGCGGCCGATCCCGGGGAGCTTCACCAGGTCGGCCAGGGTGGCGGGCAGCTCACCGCCGTGCCGCTCGACGACCGCGGCGCCCAGGCCGATCAGCGACGTCGCCTTGTTCCGGTAGAAGCCGGTGGGCCGGATCAGGGTCTCGAGCTCGGTCCGGTCCGCGCCCGCGTAGTCCGCCGCCGTCGGGTAGCGGGCGAACAGGGCCGGGGTGACCTGGTTGACCCGCTCGTCGGTGCACTGTGCGGAGAGGATCGTGGCGACCGCGAGGTCGATCGGGGTGGTGAAGTCGAGCTCGCAGTGGGCGTGCGGGTAGGCCTCGGCCAGCGCGCGCAGGATCCGGTTCACCCGTCGCGCTCGCCCGATCGGGTTCTCCCCGGCCGCGACCCGCGCGGCGAGTCCGGCCGCGGCACGCCGGGTGGGCCGGGTGATCCGTCGGGCCGAGATGCTCACCTCACCGAGCGTACGGGTGGGCACCGACAACGATGCCGGGTGTCGCACGGACCCGGGCGGGCCGGCGCGTGCGGAAGGGGCACTCCGCGGACCGTGCAGACGACGCCGAACGCCCGATCCGGACGCCCGAACGCACGATGATCGCCCACGTGAGGTCACGAACACGTCACGAACCCGGGCGAACCGCTACCCCCGGCGCGTCGGCTGCCGATCCAGTACGGGAGGATCGGAGGTGCCATGACTGCCTGGTTGAGCGTCCTCGTCCCGCTGCTGGTGATGTTCTTCGCGCTCGGGATGGAGCGCGTCGAGTCCCGACTTCGGGAGTCCACCGTGCGGCAGGACGAGCTGGACGAGATGCTCGAGCAGCCCCGTCCGGACGAGGTGCGTGCCCTGTTCCGGTCCGGTACCAGCCGGGCCCTGGAACTGTTCCGGCTGCGCAACCGCCGGCGCCGGGGTACCCGGCGCAGCCAGGTCCCGTCTGCCTGACGGGCGCGGTCCACCACGGCGATCGTGGCGGACCGTGACAGCGAGACGACCCGGTCGGAGAGATCCGATCGGGTCACTGGTGCGCACGTGTGTGGCGAAGGCCTCTACACTGACGCGCCGACGACCCGCCGTGACGAAACGGCCGGTGAACGAGGAGCAGTGCAGTGGACGAGGTTCTGATCCGTGCCGGGATCTTCCAGGGCGTGGAGCCGCAGGCCGCCGAGGCCCTGGCCGAGGCGCTGGAGAGCGCCGAGTTCTCCCGTGGCCAGGTCATCTTCTCCGAGGGTGAGCCCGGTGACCGCCTCTACATCGTGGCCGGCGGGAAGGTGAAGCTCGGCCGCAAGTCCCCGGACGGCCGGGAGAACCTGCTGATGGTGGCCGGCCCGTCGGACATGTTCGGTGAGTTGTCGATCTTCGACCCGGGTCCGCGGACGTCGTCGGCGACCGCGGTCACCGAGGTGCGCGCCTACACCATGGACCGCAGCGCGCTGCGGGAGTGGATCGGCAAGCGCCCGGAGATCGCCGAGCAGCTGTTGCGGGTGCTGGCGCGCAGGCTGCGCCGGACGAACAACATGCTCGCGGACCTGATCTTCACCGACGTGCCGGGCCGGGTGGCGAAGTCGCTGCTGCAGCTCGCCCGCCAGTTCGGTTCCCAGGAGTCCGGCCTGCTGCGCGTGACCCACGACCTCACCCAGGAGGAGATCGCCCAGCTGGTCGGTGCCTCCCGGGAGACCGTGAACAAGGCGCTCGCCGACTTCGCGCACCGTGGCTGGCTGCGGCTCGAGGGCAAGAGCGTGCTGATCCTGGAGCCGGAGCGCCTGGCCCGCCGGGCCCGCTGACCGGCACGTCCCGGAAGACGAGAATCGGGCTGGTACGTCCGTACCAGAACGTGTGATGCTGGCGGTGTGGCCGCCTCGCTCTCCGACTACCGCGCTGCCCTGACCACGCCGGGTGCGGCCGCGCCGGTCTGCGCATCGGTGATCGGGCGCTTCCCGATCGCGATGCACAGCCTCGCGACGCTGCTCTACGTCCGCGAGGTCGAGGGGTCCTACGCGGTCGCCGGAGCGGTGTCGGCGTCGCTGCTGGTCGGGACGGCGGTGGGCACCGTCGTGCAGGGCCGGGTGCTCGACCGGCTGGGCCCGACCCGCCCGATGCTGCTGCTCGTCGGGGTCTACCTGGTCGCCGTCGCCGGGCTGATCGCCTGCATCGAGGCCCGCACCGCGCTGCCGCTGACCCTCGCCGTCGCGGTGCTCACCGGTCTCGCGACGCCCGCGTTCGAGGGCTCGTCCCGGGCGCTGTGGTCGGACCTGGTGCCGCCCGGGCCGCGCCGCGAGGCGGCGTACACCTACGAGGCGATCAGCCTCGAGACGTTCTTCATCCTCGGGCCCGCGCTGGCCGCGGTGCTGGTGCTCGCGACGCCGTGGCCGGGCACCGCCGTCGTCGTCGCCGCGTCCGCCGAGATCGTCGGGACGACGTGGTTCGCGCTGACCGCGGCGGTGCGCCGCCGGTCGGCCCGGATCCGGGACTCGCGCCGGGCCGGGAGCCTGCCGGTGGAGGGCGGGCTGCTCGGGGTGTTCCGGCGCCCGGGGCTGCGGACGGTGGCGCTGGCGTCGCTGGGGTTCGGCCTGGTCGCCGGGACCGCCGAGGTCGGGGTGATGGCGGCGACCGCGTTCGCCGGGTCCCCCGCCGCCGGCGGCGTCCTGCTCTCGCTGTGGTCGCTGGTGTCGGTGCTCACCGGGGTGCTGTACGGGCTGCGGCCGTGGCCCCGGCCGCTGCACCTGCGGATGCCGGTGCTGCTGGCCGGATTCGGCGTGCTGGTGACGGCGATGGGGCTGGTCTCGCCGATCGGGTCGCTGGCGCTGCTGACCGTCGTGATGATGGCGGCCGGAGCCCTGATCACCCCGCAGGTGACGGCGCACTCGCTGGGGGTGGAGCAGACCGCGCCCGCGGACTCGGCCACCGAGGCGTTCAACTGGATGGTGATGGCGGCCGTGCTCGGGGTGTCGGCCGGCCAGGCGCTGTCCGGCACGATGATCGACCTGCTCGGCCCCGGGGGATACGCGCTGGGCGGCGCGCTCGGGATCGTCGTCGCGGGCCTGCTCTGGCTGCGCCGCGGGACGATCGCGGCGACCGACCCCGCCCGCGTCCCGGTCGGCGCCGCCCCGTGACCGGGAGCGGGTCCGCCGGCGCGCTGCGGCGGCTGCGCGACGTGGTCGCCGCCGACATCGCGGGTGCGGACGTCGCGCACGACCTCGGCCACCTCGACCGGGTCGCCGGGCTGGCCGGGAGGCTGGCGGTACGGGAGGGCGCGGACGGGTTCGTCGCCGCCGTCGCCGCCTACGTGCACGACCACCACCGGGCCGCGGAGGCCCGCCTCGGCCGCGTCGTCGCGCCCGCCGAGTGCCGGGACACCGCGCGCGACGCCCTGCGCCGCGCCGGGATCGAGCCCGCGCTGTGGGACCCGGTGCTCGACGCCGTCGAGGCGACCGGGCGCTACTCGTTCGCCGCCGATCCCGGATCCGGTCCGGGCGGGGGCGCGACCGGCCGGGCCGCGCTGATCGCCGCCTGCCTGCACGACGCCGACATGCTCGACGCCATGGGCGCCACCGGGATCGCCCGCGCGTTCGCCTACGGCGGCGCGATCGGCGAGCCGCTCTGGGACCCGGCCGCCCCGCCGGTCGAGGGCTACCGCTCCGGGCCGACCGGGTCGGTCGTCGCGCACTTCCACGAGAAGCTGCTGCGGCTGCGCGGCGAGCTGGCGACCGCCGCCGGCCGCGAGCTGGGCGAGCGACGGCACGCGGCGCTGGAGGAGTTCCTGCGCCGCTTCCGCGACGAGTGGCTGGAGACGCACGACGACCCGGCCACGGCGCCGCCGGCGCCGTGAGAGCCGCCGGCGTTGTGAGGGCCGTCGCCGCCGTGAGTCAGCCGCGCAGGTGGTCCAACTGGGCGCGCACGGAGAGCTCGGCGGCGTCCCACAGGACCCGGTCGACGTCGGAGTAGACGACCTCGACGACCTGCCGCGGGCTCGCGTCCGGCCCGAGCTCGGTCAGTGCGGCGCGGACCTGGTCCAGGCGCTGCTCGCGGTGGGCGAGATAGGCGCGCGCGGTCTCCGCGGCGTCCGGCAGCTCCGGCCCGTGCCCGGGCAGCACCGGCGTCCCGGCGGGCAGCGCGGCGATCCGGCGCAGTGACTCCAGATAGGGCCCCAGCGCGCCGTCCGGGTGCGCGATCACGGTGGTCCCGCGGCCGAGGATCGTGTCACCGGCCAGCAGCGCCGCGCCGTCCGCGCCGGGCCCGGTGAGCAGCAGCGACACCGAGTCCGACGTGTGCCCCGGCGTCGCGAGGACCTCCAGCTCGACCCCCGCGGCGGCCAGCACGTCGCCGTCGGCGAGCCGGTCGGTGCCGCGCGTCAGGGTCGGGTCGGCCGCGTACACCGGTGGCGCCCCGGCCAGCTCGGCGAACCGGTCGATCCCACCGGCGTGGTCGTGGTGCCGGTGGGTCAGCACGACCGCGACGACCGGTGGCCCGTCGGCGAGGTTCTCCAGGTGGGTGCCGTCGTCCTCCCCGGGGTCGACGACGATCCGCTCGCCCGAGTCCGGCACCGAGACCACCCAGGTGTTGGTGCCGTCCAGGGTCATCGGACCGGGATTGTGCTGCAGCAGCACCGACGCCAGCGGGTGCACCGCGCGCGGGCTGCCGTAGAGCGGATGGCTCACGTCGTCTCCTCGATGCGCCAGTCGGGGTCACCGGGCAGGGTGATCGTCGCGACCCGGCCCTCCCGGCGCATGTGCGGGGTGATCGGGGTGATGGCCCGGGTCGCGGCGGCCGCCAGTACCGCGGCGGGGGACGGGTACCGGGTGAGCTCCTGCAGGGTGTGCAGGGTCGGCGCCATCAGCGACAGCTCGCCGGCCTCGCGGCCGGCGAGCGCCTCGGCCGGGGACCACCAGCGGGCCTCGACGGCCTCGGTGGTGGCGTCGTCGGCGACCTGGCCCTCGGGCACCCGCGCGACCAGGAACGCCGTGTCGTAGCGGCGCGGGTTGTCCGGCGGGGTGATCCACCGCGCCCACGGCAGGAGCAGGTCGGCACGGAGCTCGAGATCGTGTGCGGCGAGCAGCGCGGGCAGCGTGGTCCGTCGCCCGACGAGCTCGTCCCGCCAGGGACCCGCGTCCGCGGCCGGGTCCGGAGCGGCGCCCGGACGGGACGCCAGCAGTACGCCGCACTCCTCGAACGTCTCCCGCACCGCGGCCGTCACCAGGGACGCGGCGGCGTCGGGGGGCAGCCCCAGCCGGTCGCCGAAGCGTTCCGGGCCCGGGCCGCACCAGCAGGCCGGGTCTCCGACGTCGCCGGCGGACACGCCGCCGCCGGGGAACACCGTCATGCCGCCGGCGAAGGCCATTCCGCGAACCCGCCGCTGCAGGAACACCTGGGTGCCGCCGCCGGCCGGGTCGTCACGCAGCAGCACGACGGTCGCGGCCGGCCTGGGCACGACCGGCGGCGCCGACGGTGAGCTCATGCCGTCCGACCCTAGGTCATCGGGGCGGGATCCCCGGTGGTGAGAATGACCGCATGCGGATCGGACTCGTCGGCGCCGGGCCGTGGGCCCGGAGCGTGCACGCCCCGGCGATCGCCGGGCACCCGCGCTGGACCGCGGCCGGGGTGTGGGTCCGCCGGCCCGACGCCGCCGCGGAGGTCGCGGGGATCACCGGCGGGCGGGCCTTCGCCCGGCTGGACGACCTGGTCGACGCCTGCGACGCCGTCGCGTTCGCCGTCCCGCCCGCGGTGCAGGGCGAGCTGGTGCCCCGGGTGGCCGCGGCCGGCCGGCACGTCGTCCTGGAGAAGCCGCTGGCCGCCGATCTCGACGCGGCGGAGAGGGCCGCGTCGGCCGTCGCCGACGCCGGAGTGTGCTCGGCGACGGTGCTGACGCTGCGGTTCGACCCGGCGATCCGGGACTGGCTGGCCGGGATCCCGGCCGGCCCGCACGGCCCGGACACGGTCGCCACGGCGCGCTGGCTGTCCGGGGCACTGCTGGGCGGACCGTTCGCGACGTCGGCGTGGCGGGCCGAGCACGGCGCGCTGCTGGACATCGGCCCACACGTGCTCGACCTGCTGGACGCCGTGCTGGGGCCGATCGTCGACGTCGACCATGCCCGCCGGGACGCCCCGGACCTGTGGCGGGTCGGCCTCGCGCACGCCGGCGGGGCGCGCAGCACGGTCACCCTGTCGCTGCGGATCCCGATCGACCCCACCGAGTTCGAGGTCGCCGTGGTGGGCCGCGCCGGACGCCATCGCCTCACGACCCGGCCCGCCGACGCCGTCGCGTGCTACGCACGGCTGCTCGACGAGCTCGCCACGGCGGTCGACTCCGGTGACCCCCGGTCGCCGGTCGACGCGGGGCGCGCGCTGCACCTGCAGCGGGTCGTCGACCGGGTACGGGTGGCAGCCGGCGGCTGAGCCCCGGCCCCGGCCCCCGGTGCCGCCGTCCCGGCCCTCAGCGCCACCGTCCCGGCCCTGAGTGCTGCCGCCGCGGCTCTCGGCCCTGTCGCCCCGGCCCTGGGGTGGGCCTCAGGCCGGGTCGGTGCGGGCGGTCCCGTGGTGCGGCGTCGGCTCGCCCCCGTTCTCCCGCGCCGCGAGCTCCTCGTGCAGCCGCTGCAACAGGTCCTGCTCGGTCGAGGACAGCCGCTCGGCGAGCGCCCCGGACGGCCGCGGCTGCGGCGAGGGCCGCACGGCCGCCGGGCCCGCGGTGCCGGCCGTGTCGGCGGTGCCGGTCCCGCCGGTGGAGTCGCCCGTGCCGTCGGGCCCGTCGGTCCGGTCGGTGCCGTCCGGACCGGAACGGTCGGCGGTGTCGGCGAGCAGCAGGTGGCGGGGACGGCGCCCGGCCCGGCGACCGCCGCGACGGGTGTCCGGCGGAGGCGCGGGCGCCTGCACGATCGGTATCCCGGGCGGTGGCGTCGGCGCCTCGATCTCGGCGCCGGTCGCCGACGGGACGCCGTGGTCGGGGACGGCGTCCGGCCGGTGATCCGCCGGGGCGAGGTCGTCGGGCCCGAGACCGGTCCAGGCCCCGGACGCCCAGTGCCGCAACCACTGCTCCTCGTCCCCCGGCCCGGCCGGGCGGCCGTTCCGCTCGGCGGCCGGCGCCGCGGCGAACGCGCCGGTGACGGACTCGGCTCCGTCGGGTGCCGGCGCGGCGCCGGCAACGGGGTCCACCGGCTCCCCGGGCGGATCGTCGCGGATCTCGCCGTCGGGTGCGGACGGCGGCACGAACCAGGCACCGGCCGTGGCCTCGCGAAGCGCCCGGATCGGCGGCGACGGCCGGGGTGCCGGGTGCAGTGGATCGTGCGGCGGATCCGCGGGCGCCGCCCCGGCGACGGCCGACGGCGGGGCGGGTGGGCTGCCGTCCTGCGCGTGCCGCGCCGGTGACGCGGCGGTCACCGGTGCGATCCGCATCGTGGGCGCGGTCGGGAGCGAGACGCCGGGAGGCGCCGGGGCCTGATCGGTGTCCGTGTCCGGCGAACCCTGTCCGGTGCGCTCCCGGCCGGTGGTCTCGTGCTCCGGGGGCGCCGGGTGCTCCGGGACCGGATGGGGGCTTCCCGGTTCCGGCCCGGCTCGCTCGCCGCCAGCAGCCGCCGGTTCCAGGTGCGACGGGTCCGGCTCGGGGCCACCGGGCTCGGGCTCCTGCCCGGAGCGGACCGGGCCGTGTTCGGTGATCGCGGCGTCCTGCTCGGCGGGAGCCGTGGCAGGCCAGGGCCCGACACCGCTCACCAGGTGAGCGGTGTCCGGCGACAGGGTCCTGACTGATCGGTCGTCCTCACCGATCGGGTCCGCCGCGGAGGCGGTGCCCTCGGCCGCCGAGCCCTCGGTCGCGGAGGCGGTGCGCTCGGTCGTGGAGACGGTGCCCGCGGTCGCGGTCGCGGTCGCGGTCCCGGTGTCCTCGGTGCTCGCAGCATCCGCGGCAGGCCTGCCGTCCCGGCTGTTCTCGGCCTCGACGGCGTCCTCGGGGTCTCCGACCGGGGTGGGGTGCCCGGCGGCGTCCCCGGCGTTCACGACGTGCGCGGAGGGCCCGGCGTCCACCCCGCTCCGCGTGTCCTGCGTCTTCCCGGCGCCGCGGAGGTCCCGGCCCGCTGCCCGCGGGAGCGCCGGCCCGGCACCGTCGGAGCCGGCCCGCGCGCCCGCGACGGGCACCGCCCCGTCCGGCTGCGCCTGCGGTTCCCCCGCCACCGAGCCCCGCCCGGCGGGATCCGGCAGCGGCTCCGCCACGTCCCGGGCATCCCGGTGGTACCCCGGTTCGGGATCTCCACTGCCCGCCACCTCGACCGACGCCGCGATCCCGGCGCGGCCCAGCGCCGCCTGCGCCCGGTAGGTCAGGATCTCCGCGGAGTCCCCGTCCGCGGCCCGGGACAGCAGCACCGGGTGCGGCAGCGGCCCGGGCGCGGACCCGGCCGGGGTCCGCCGCCAGGCCAGCGACCAGCCGTGCGGTGCCGGGACGTCGGCGAGTGCGTCGGCGATCGCGGCGTCCCGGCCGGCCGGTCCGCGCGCGGTGAACCGGTGCGGTCCGCCGTCGGGCGCGCTGCGGTCGAGTGAACCGTGGTCGGCGACGCCGTCGTCGGCACGGGGGAGGCATCCGTCGGCGTCGGGTTGGACCCGCCGGGCCGCCGCCTCGGCGACGAGCGCGCCGCGGACGACCCCGGGCAGCGGGGTCCGGGACGCGACCAGCTCGGCCACCAGCAGTTCCAGGGCGTGCCCCTCCTCCCCGACGGCGACGAGCTCCCGCCCGGTGGCGAGCAGGTCGTCGTCCACCCGGCCGGCGAGCTGGAGCAGCAGCCGGAACGTGGGGTCGGACATGGGGGCCTCCTTCGCGGGCGGGCCGTGGTCGCGGGGCGCGACCCGCGGGCGTCAGCCGGTGGGCACCGGCGACCGGCTCCACAACGGCGTGGCGGCGGTGCGCGCCGCCTCCTGGTAGGGGCCCGGGGTGCCGGCGGCCGCCCAGACCTCCACCCGGGGGACGTGCTCGCCGTGCACCCGCAGCAGGCGCTGCAGGGTGGCGGTCAGCGAGACGAGCTCCGCGGTGCGGTCGGGTCCGCGGACCAGCAGGACACGGGCACCGTCGGAGCGGGTCGCGACGAGCAGCTCCCGTGCCTCCGCGGTGCCGGCGACCACCGAGGACGCCGCCCACGCGGCCAGGTCGGGCTCGGCGGCGGTGAACTCCGGCGCGGGCCCCGGCGATCCGGGCAGGACCGCGTCCACCAGCCGCCGGGACGGCGAGTCCGGCCCGACGACCTCGCCGAGCAGCGCGCGCTCCTCGCCGGTCAGCCCGATCCGGTGGCGCAGCAGGGTGCGCGGGAGGACGGCGGCGAGCGCCTCCGTGGATCCGGCGGCCAGCCAGTCACGCAGCCGCCAGAGCAGCTCGTCCGGGCACCGCCCGGCGAGCCGCAGGAGCAGCTCGTGCCCGGACTCTGTACCCACGGTGGTCCCGCCCGTCCCTCAGCCGACCTCGACGATCAGCTCGACCTCGACCGGCACGTCCAGCGGCAGCACGGCCACGCCCACGGCGGAGCGGGCGTGTGCGCCGGCCTCGCCGAAGACCTCGCCGAGCAGGTCGGACGCCCCGTTGATCACGCCCGGCTGGCCGGTGAAGGACGGGTCGGAGGCCACGAACCCGACGACCTTGATCACGCCGGTGACGTTGTCCAGCCCCACCAGCCCGTCGACGGCGGCGAGCGCGTTCATCGTGCAGATCCTCGCCAGGTCGTAGCCCTGCTCGGCGGTGACCTCGGCGCCGACCTTGCCGGTCGCCGCGGGCGTGCCGTCCACGAACGGGACCTGCCCGGCGGTGTACACCAGGTTCCCGGTGCGGCGGGCCGGGATGTAGGCCCCGGCGGGTGTCGCGACCGGGGGCAGCGCCAGACCCAGCTCCTTCAGGCGGGCGAGCGCGCTCACTGCTGCACCGGCCGCTTGAAGAAGGCGACCAGCTGCTCGGGGTTGGCGCCGGCGGTGACGGTGACCAGTTCCCAGCCGTCCTGCCCGAAGTTGTCCAGGATCGCCTTGGTGTTGTGGATCAGCAGTGGTGCGGTCAGGTATTCCCACTTCACGACCGGGGAGCTCATGGCCGGACTCTAACCCGGCCCCCCGACACCCGGCCGGGTCACGCCGTCGGCGCACGACGGGCGGGCACTCCCCTGCGACGGACGTCCGTACCGAGATCCACTCGTTGTGTGCCGTACCTCGTCCGCGGGCCGTGGCCGGGGCCGCTCCGTACGCTGGTTGCGTGACGACGACCGTCCACCCCGCCCCCGGGGAACCCGGCACACAGCGCCCCGCGCCCTGGCCCGACGAGCTGGCCCGCGCGCGGCTGCACGTGGTGTCCGGCAAGGGCGGCACCGGGAAGACGACGGTGGCCGCGGCGCTGGCCCTGGCGCTCGCCTCCGGCGGGCAGCGGGTGCTGCTGGTCGAGGTCGAGGGACGGCAGGGCATCGCCCAGGTCTTCGACACCGCGCCGCTGCCCTACGAGGAGCGCCGGATCGCGGTGGCGTCCGGCGGCGGCGAGGTCCGCGCGCTGGCCGTCGACACCGAGGCCGCGCTGCTGGAGTACTTCGAGATGTTCTACCGGCTCGGCGTCGCCGGCCGGACGCTGCGCCGGATGGGCGCGATCGAGTTCGCGACCACGCTGGCGCCCGGTCTGCGCGACGTGCTGCTGACCGGCAAGGCCAAGGAGTGCGTCACCCGCACCGAGCGGGACGGCAGGCCCGCCTACGACGCCGTCGTCCTGGACGCACCGCCCACCGGCCGGCTGGTCACCTTCCTCGACGTCACGAAGGCGATGGCCGACCTGGCGAAGGTGGGGCCGATCCACGGGCAGGCCGAGGGCGTCACCCAGCTGATCCACTCCCCGCTGACCGCGGTGCACCTGGTCACCCTGCTCGCCGACCTGCCCGTCACCGAGACCACCGACGCCGCCGCCGAGCTGGAGGCGGCCGGCATCCGGCTCGGTGCCGTGGTGGTGAACCGGATGCGCGAGCAGTGGCTGCCGGACCGCTCGCTCACCGCGGCGGCCGGGGGACGGGTGGACGCCGGCCGGATCCGCAACGGCCTGCAGAGCGCCGGGATCGAGCTGGCCCCGGCCGAGATCGACGGGCTGGTCGCCGAGACGGTCGAGCACGCCGTGGCCGTCGCGGGGGAGACGGCCGCGCTGCGCAGGCTGGACACCGAGCCGGACCCGCCGCCGTCCCGGTTGACGCTGCCGGCCCTGCTCGGCGGTGTGGATCTGGGCTCGCTCTACGAGCTGGCCGAGTCGATGACCGCCCAGGGCGTGCGCTGCGAGGCCCGCCGGTGAGCCGCACCGCACCCGCCCTCGACGTCGACACCCTGGTCGACGACCCGGACACCCGGGTGATCGTCTGCTGCGGCTCCGGCGGGGTCGGGAAGACGACCACGTCCGCGGCGCTGGCGCTGCGCGCCGCCGAGCGCGGGCGTCAGGTCGTGGTGCTGACGATCGACCCGGCGCGCCGGCTCGCCCAGGCGCTCGGTGTCGACGAGCTCTCCAACGACCCGGCCCCGGTCACCGCCGCCCGCGGTGAGCTGGCCGCGATGATGCTGGACATGCGCCGCACCTTCGACGAGATGGTGCACGGCCACGCACCGCCGGAGAAGGCGCAGAAGATCATCGAGAACCCCTTCTACCAGACGATCTCCACGTCGTTCTCCGGAACGCAGGAGTACATGGCGATGGAGAAGCTCGGCCAGCTCGTCGCGGCCGGGACCTGGGACCTGGTCGTCGTCGACACGCCGCCGTCGCGCTCGGCACTGGACTTCCTGGACGCCCCGCAGCGGATGTCCCGGTTCCTCGACGGCCGGATGATCAAGCTGCTCACCTCGCCCGCGCGGGCCGGCGGGCGGGGGCTGCGCCGGATCGTCGAGGCCGGGTTCGGGCTGTTCGCCAAGGCCGTCGGCTCGATCATCGGCGGGCAGATGCTGCAGGACGCGTCGGCGTTCGTGCAGGCCTTCGACACGCTGTTCGGCGGGTTCGCGGAACGGGCCGAGAAGACCTACGCGCTGCTGCGCTCGCCGGGGACGGCGTTCGTCGTCGTCGCCGCGCCGGAGCCGGACGCGCTGCGCGAGGCCGCCTACTTCACCGACCGGCTCTCGTCGGAGGGCATGCCGCTGGCCGGGCTGGTGCTCAACCGGACCCACCCGGTCCTGGCGCCGGTGTCGGCGGCGCGGGCCCGTGCGGCCGCCGAGCAGGTCGGCGGGCCCGGCTCGCAGATCGCCGCGGCGGTGCTGCGGCTGCACGCCGACCGCGTCGAGTCCCACGAGCGCGAGGAACACCTGCTCACCCGGTTCTCGGCGGCGCACCCCGGGGTGCCGGTGGTGCGGGTGCCGGCGCTGGCGGGGGACATCGCGGACCTCGACGGGCTGCGAAAGGTCGGTGCGCTGCTCGGGGAGGACGTGCCGGTGACCGGGGCCTCGGCCGGCGGCTGACCCCTCAGGGCATCTCGAAGAAGATCATCGGGTTCCGGGTGGTACCCCGGGCCCCGACGATCCCGAGCTCGGCCCGCACGGCGTCGATCGCGGCGAGGTTCTCCCGGGCGCCCGCCCGTGCGGCGGTGAACCACGGGGCGTCGCGGTCGCGCAGCCATCGCAGCACCTCGGACCCCTCGGTGAAGGGCCGGGCCCGGGGCAGGTGGAACACGTCGTGCACGCTCGTCGGGGTGCCTGCCTCGATCCGCGGGAACAGGGTGTCCAGGTACCACCGGGCGAACCGGCGGCCGTGGTCGGCGTCGACGAACAGGTAGCCGGTGTCCGGCGGGACCTTCCCGACGGTGTCCCGCAGGTCTCCCCGGTGGAACGTCCACCGGCCCGCCGACAGCGTCTCCGGCACGGTGCGCAGCACGTGGTCGACGAGGTCGAACGAGTGCAGGTGGCCCTCGTGTCCCGCTCCGGCGTTGTCCCGCAGCGCGGACAGGATCCAGGTGGTGGACCAGCCCGAGTGCGTGCCGATCTCCACCACGTGCGACGGCCGGTGGTGGCGCAGCAGCAGGTAGGTGAGCTCGGCCTCGACGTCGTCCAGCTGCGGGACGACCGCCGGCCCGGTCGCGAGGAACTCCCGCTGCCGGGCGATCACGGAGGCGAGGTCGCCGGCGTGGGCCCGGTAGAGACCGGCGAGGAACTCGAGCCGTTCTGTCGTGTGCACGCGCTCCTCCGGCGGCCGTGATCCGTCTCCTCGGAGCCCGGGCGTCGGTCCACTGTCGCCCCGGTTCCACGGACAAGGATCTCCTGTGCCGCGTCACGCGCCCCGGGAGCCCCCGGCGTAGTGGTCGGTACGGGCACGGCCGAGCAGCCCGGCCCAGTCGGCGACGTCCGGCCGCCGGCGCAGCAGGGCGCGGCGCTCGCGCTCGGTCAGCCCGCCCCAGACCCCGAACTCGATCTCCTGGTCGAGGGCGTGCGCGAGGCACTCGGTGCGGACCGGGCAGGAGAAGCAGAAGTCGCGGGCCTCCCGCTGCCGGGCGCCTGTCACGAACAGGTCTTCGGCGTTCTGCGTCCGGCAGCGGGCCGCGACCCGCCAGTTCCACACCGGACCGGACGGCCGGTTCCCCGCGGCCCGCAGCCGCGGGCGGCCGGTGCGGCGGCCCTCGATCGAGGTGACGGTGCTCGCGGATTCGGACATCTGGCTGCCTCCTGGTGCGCGTGGCGATGGAGACGATTCTGCGAACACGATCGGGGTGGGGTCAGCGCGCAAAACTACGCAACCCGGGGACACCGGCCTCACGACTTCCCGACCTCCTCGCCCGTACTCTGTTTCATCGTGAGGTTCCCCCGGCGGCTGCTCCGCCCGCTCGGCGTGCTCGTGGGCCTGTGCGTCCTGCTCGGCGTGGTCACCGCCGGGATGGCGTTCCCGGTGGCCGGCGGCCTCGGCGTGCTGTCCAACGAGGCCGGTGACAGCGTCACCTCCAGCTCGGTGGACCTGGTGAACAACCGGGCCCCGCTGACGACCACGCTCACCGACTCCGACGGCCGGCCGATCGCCTACCTGTTCGACCAGAACCGCACCGAGGTCACCAGCGACCAGATCTCGCCCGCGATGAAGGCGGCGATGCTGGCGATCGAGGACCGCCGGTTCTACGAGCACGGCGGCGTCGACTGGCAGGGGACGCTGCGCGCGGTCGTCGCGAACTCGGCGTCCGGTGACGTCGTCCAGGGCGCGTCGACGATCACCCAGCAGTACGTCAAGAACTACATGCTCTACGTCGACGCCCAGACCGAGGCCGAGCGGCTGAAGGCCACCGAGCAGACCCCGGCGCGGAAGCTGAAGGAGGCGCGGGTCGCGCTGCAGCTGGAGCGCCAGCTGTCCAAGGACGAGATCCTCAACCGCTACCTCAACATCGTCTTCCTGGGCAACGGGTCGTACGGCGTCGCCGCCGGTGCCCGGACCTACTTCAACACCACGCCGGACAAGCTGACCGTCCCGCAGGCGGCAATGCTGGCCGGCATGGTCCGTTCGACCACGCAGTTCGACCCGGTGCAGAACCCGGAGACCGCGACCGAGCGGCGCAACGTCGTCATCGACGTCATGCGGGACCAGGGCATGATCGACGAGGCGCAGGCCCGGGAGGCCACCGACTCGCCGCTGGGGATCGCGGACCCGCTGGTCCGGGTGCCGAACGGCTGCATCGGCGCCGGCGACACCGGCTTCTTCTGCAAGTACGTCGTCCAGTACCTGACCGAGGCGGGCTTCTCCGAGGAGCAGATCAACCGCGGCGGCTACACGATCCGGACCACACTGGACCGCCGCGCGATGGAGGAGGTCAAGCGCTCCCTCGACGACCAGGTCGCACCGGACACCCCGAGCGTCGCGAACGTCATGTCGCTGATCCAGCCCGGCAAGGAGAAGCACCGGGTACTGGCGATGGGCTCCAGCCGGACCTTCGGGCTGAACGCCGACGCCGAGGAGACCAGCTACGGCCTGCCCTACCAGCCGGTGAACCTGGGCGCGGGGTCGACGTACAAGATCTTCACCGCGGCCACCGCCCTGGAGAAGGGGCTCGGCATCAACTACTCGATGCAGGTCCCGCCGTCCGGGTACGCCTCACCGATCTACGTCGACGGCGGCGGCCGGCCGATCCCGGTGGCCAACGCCAGCGACGGCCTGCCGGGGCGGATGAGCCTGACCGACGCGCTCGCCCAGTCGCCGAACACCGCCTTCATCAAGATGCTGGAGTTCACCGGCGTCCCGGACGTCGTCGACATGTCGGTCCGGCTGGGGATGAGGTCGCTGGCGACGACGCCGTTCGTCGACCCCGGGACCGGTACCCGCACCGACCGCTCGATCGCCGAAGTGATCAAGGAACAGCGGCTGGCGTCGTTCACCCTGGGCGTGACGCCGACCAGCGTGCTGGAGCTCGCGAACGTGGGCGCCACCCTGTTCTCCGAGGGCATGTGGTGCCCGCCGAGCCCGATCGAGTCGATCACCGACGCGAACGGCGAGGACGTCCCGATCACCGAGGAGTCCTGCCAGCAGGCCGTCGAGCCGGGCCTGGCGAACACCCTGGTCCACGGGATGGCCCAGGACGACATCTCCGGCACGTCCGCCGCCGCGGCGCAGGCGGCCGGCTGGGATCGTCCGATGGCGGGCAAGACGGGGACCACCCAGCAGAACAAGTCCGCGGCCTTCGTGGGCGCGGTCCCGGAGATGTCCGGCGCGGTCATCACCTTCGACAACTCCAACCGGCCACGACCGCTGTGCGACGGCGGCAACGGCCCGTTCGCCTGCGCCAACGGCAACATCTTCGGCGGTAAGACCCCGGCCCGGACCTGGTACGGCGCGGTCAAGCCGCTGCTCGACGGCACGCCGGTGACGCCGCTGCCGCCGACCGACCCGCGCTACCTCGAGGGTGGCGCGGAGTCCCGGATCCCGGACGTCGTCGGCCGTGGGCTCTCCGCGGCCCGCGGCGAGCTGGAGGGCGCCGGCTGGCAGATCACGACGCGCACGGTCGACAACACCGCGCCGGAGGGCACCGTCGTCGGGCAGGAGCCGCGCGGTGCGGCGCTGCCCGGGGAACAGGTGACGCTGCAGGTCAGCAGCGGCAGCGTGCCCGCCCCGCCGCCGCCACCGGGGGCCGCCGAGGCCGGGGACGGCGGTCCACCGCCGGACGGCGGCGACGGTGACGGCGGACCGGACGGCGGTGGCGATCCGAACGGCGGCGGCCCACCGCCCGACGACGGCTGATCCCCCGCGACGCCACCCGGTGGCGCCGGTCGGCGCCGGTCACCCGTCCGAGGGGCGCGACGTCGGCGTGTCGCCGTGGAGCGCGGCGTCGGGGCGGTTCCCGTCCTAGCATGCCCGGATGGCCGTGCGGTGGAGGACCAGGCGCACCCCGCCTGCCGCCGACGACGGGCGGTGGGGGGTGGCCCGGCTCGTCGCGGAGCGGGCGGCCGCCGAGCGTCTCGCCGACCGCGTCGCCGAGCGCGGTGTGGTGCGCGATGCCGGGACCTCCGGGGTGCCGGCGGGGGGCGACGAGTCCCCGGACCGGATCGCCCCGACCCCCGCGGAGCGGTCGACCGCCCGCGATCCCGACCCGGCCGCGGAGCCGGGTCATGAGTCGCTCGCCGAAGCCGAAGCCGAAGCCGAAGCCGAAGCCGAAGCCGAAGCCGAAGCCGAAGCCGAAGCCGAAGCCGAAGCCGAAGCCGGTCCGGACGGCTACGTCCCCGCCCCGCGCCGGCCCCGGCACACCTCGCCGGAGCGCGTGCCCGGCCCACCGTCCCCCCGCCGCGCCCCGTCCGTGCCACGGCCGGAGCCATCGAGACCGACCGGCCCCCCGGCCCCCCGGCGCACCGGCGACGGCGAGGTCTACCGGCCGCCCGCGGTGTCGGCCCGCCCCCCGGTCACCCTGGAACCCGGCCTGGTCGGCTTCTCCCGGATCACCCGCGGACGCAACGGCGCCCGCGCCTTCCGGTACTTCTTCCTCGCGGTCTACCTGCTGATCCTCATCCACACGCTGTCCACGATCCTCTGAGCCGCGGGCGACCGCCCGACCCGTTGTCGGTGCCCGCGACTACCCTGGCGATCACCGGCGGACCCGGCCCGCCGGCCGCCGTCCGGACCCGCCCGCGCGGCGGCGCAGGTTTCGGAGCGAGGAGGTGACCCGCGATCACAGCTCCCGCCGCGCAGCCGTCCGCCACCGCCCACCGGATCTCCTCGGTGCTGGCGATCCCGGCGTTCCGCCGCCTCTGGTCGGTCACCGCGCTCACCTCCACCGGCGAGTGGATGTCGCTGCTGGCGCTCACCTCGCTGGCCACCCACCTCACCGCGAGCGCCGGCTACACGGCGCAGAGCTTCGCGCTCGGCGGCGTCGTCGCCACCAAGCTGATCCCGTCGCTGCTGTTCGGCCCGCTGGCCGGGGTGCTCGCCGACCGGTTCGACCGGCGCAAGGTGATGGTCACCTGCGACCTGTGCAAGTTCGGGCTGCTGGTCTCGATCCCGTTCGTCGGCTCGCTGTGGTGGCTGCTCGTGGTCACCCTGCTGATCGAGCTGTGCACGATGTTCTGGATCCCGGCGAAGGACGCGGCGGTACCGAACCTGCTGCGCCGCCCGGACCAGATGGAGGCCGCCGCGCAGCTGGGCCTGGTGGTCACCTACGGCGTCGCCGTGGTCGCCGGTGCCGGGCTGTTCGCCCTGGTCAGCAAGGTCGCCCCGCTGGTCGGGGCCGACCCGGCGACGGCGGTGTACGCGGCCCTGTTCGTCAACTCGTTCGTCTTCCTGTTCGCCGCCCTGACGGTGTGGTTCCGGATCCCGGAGATCTCCGGCCGGACCACCGCCGCCGAGCGCCGTGCGGCCGCCCCGTCGGTCGCGTTCCTGCTGCGCGACGGGTTCCGGTTCGTCGTCGACACCCCGGTGGTGCGCGGGCTGGTCATCGGCATCGTCGGCGCCTTCACCGCGGGCGGCGCGGTGATCGCCACGGCGAAGCTCTACGCGGCCGGCCTCGGCGGTGGCGACGCGGCCTACTCGGTGCTGTTCGTCTCCGTGTTCGTCGGGCTCGCGATCGGGATGGGCATCGGGCCGCGGCTGGCGCAGCGACTGCCGCACAACCGGCTGTTCGGCACCGCGATCGTCGCGGCGGGCCTGTCACTGGTGGTCGTGGCCGTCGCGGTGCACCTGTTCATGGCGATCGCCGCGGTCATGTTCGTCGGCGGCTTCGCCGGGATCGCGTTCCTGACCGGCCTGACGATCATCGGTACCCAGGTCGCCGACGAGGTCCGCGGCCGGATCAACGCGTTCGTCCAGTCGCTGGTGCGGCTGGTGCTGCTCGGATCGATGTCGCTGGTCCCGGTCGTGGTCGGCCTCGTCGCGACCCGCACGATCACCCTCGGCGGCTCGGAGTTCCTCGTCGACGGCACCCGGTTCGTGCTGGCCGGCGGCGGGATCGTCGCCGCGGTGGTCGGTGCCCTCGCCTACCGGCAGATGGGCGACCGCGGGTCCGAACCGCTGGTCCGGGACCGGGAGGGGGCGCCGTGAGCGTCTGGGCCGACGTGGTGGGCCAGCCCGCCGCCGTCGCCGAGCTGGGGGCGGCCGCCTCGCAGGACTCGGCGATGACCCACGCCTGGCTGTTCACCGGCCCGCCCGGTTCCGGGCGGTCGAACGCGGCGCGGGCGTTCGCGGCGGCGCTGCAGTGCCCCTACCAGGGCTGCGGCGAGTGCGCGGCGTGCCGGACGGTGCTCGCCGGCACGCACGCCGACGTCCGCGAGATCGTCCCCGAAGGACTGTCGATCTCGGTCGCCGAGATGCGCTCGCTGGTCCAGCTGGCCGCCCGGCGCCCGGCCACCGGGAAATGGCAGGTCGTGATCATCGCCGACGCCGACCGGCTCACCGAGGGGGCGTCGAACGCGCTGCTCAAGGCGGTCGAGGAGCCCGCGCCGGAGACGGTGTTTCTGCTGTGTGCCCCGTCCGACCACCCCGACGACGTGCCGGTCACGATCCGCTCCCGCTGCCGCGCCGTGCACCTGCGCAGCCCGTCGGCGGAGGCGGTGGCCGGGGTGCTGCGCGAGCGTGACGGCGTCGACCCCGAGCAGGCGCAGTGGGCGGCCTCGGTGTGCGGCGGGCACGTCGGGCGGGCCCGCCGGCTCGCGCGCGACCCGCAGGCCCGGGCGCGGCGCGAGGAGATCCTCGCCGTGCCGGGCAAGCTGCGCCGGCTCGGCGACGCGTTCTTCCACGCCGACCTGCTGATCCGCGCCGCCGAGGGTGAGGCCGACGAGCTCCGGTCGTCCCGGGACGAGGCCGAGCGCGAGGAGCTGGCCGTCGCGATGGGCGCCGGCGGCACCGGGAAGGGCGCGTCCTCGGCCGCCCGGTCGGCGAAGGCCGCCGAGCGTGACCTGGAGAAGCGGCAGAAGAGCCGGGCCACCCGCACCCAGCGCGACGCGCTCGACCGCGCCCTGGTCGACCTGGCCGGGTACTACCGGGACACGATCGTCGCCGCGACCGGCGCGCAGGTCACGCTGACCAATCCCGACCGGGAGCGGGAGATCCGGGTCGCCGCCGCCGAGTGGGGCCCGGAGTCGTCGCTGCGCCGGCTGGAGGCGGTGCTGGCCTGCCGGGACGCCCTGGAGCAGAACGTCAAGCCGCGGATCGCGGTCGAGGCGATGATGACCGCCCTGCACCGTGGCTGATCCCCGGCCGCTGATCCTCACCGGCACCCTGGACGAGCCGACGCAGTCCTGGTTGGACGGTCTGCGCGCGCGGCACTTCCCCGCCGAGCGCAACTACCTTTCCGCGCACCTGACGCTGTTCCACGCCCTGCCGGGGGCCGACGCCGACGCCGTCACCGGGGACGTGCGGGCCGCCGTCGACCGCGCGCCGATGTCCGCCACGGTGACCGGCCCACGGCTGCTCGGGCGCGGCGTCGCGTTCGTCGTCGACTGCCCGGAACTGCTGGAGTTGCGTCGCGAGCTGGCCGCGCGCTGGTCGGCGCGGCTCACCCGGCAGGACGCGGGCAAGTCGGATCTGCACGTCACCGTCCAGAACAAGGTCTCCCCGGATGCCGCCAGGGCGCTGCACGACGACCTGGCGGCGGGCTTCGAGCCGAGCGGGACCACCGTCACCGGCCTGGCCCTCTGGCGCTACGCCGGCGGCCCGTGGGATCCGGGCCCGGTCGCGCCGTTCAGCGGCTGAGGCCCGCCGTCAGCAGTTCGGGTCGTTGTTGTCCCGGCCCTGCATGCACGGCTCGCCGAAGGAGTTCTTCGGCCCGTCGTCGCGCCCCTCGAAGTAGCCGTACTCCGGGCTCCACGCCCGTCCCTCGGTCGGCCCGAGGTAGGGCGGAGCGCCGGTGTCCTGCGGCTCGGCCGGCGTGCAACCCGACTCACCCGGAAGGCAGGGGGTCTCACCCCTGTCGACCCAGGACGGCCACGTCCCGCACATCGCCACGTAGTCACCCGGATCCCCGGCCTGCCGGCTGTCCCACCAGCTGCGGTCGGAGCACCGATCGACGGTGGTGACCTGGGGTTCCGGCTCCGGAACCGGGAGCGGCAGCTCGGGGATGACGCGTGCCGGTAGCGGAGGCGCGGGAATCAGCTCGGCGACGGTGGGCCCGGCCGCCGCCGGCGCCGCGGCCGCGACAGGCCCCGGAGGCAGCACGGCGGAGGCCAGGGCGAACGTCTGGGCGCCGGCCGTGACGAGTCCCGCGACGAAGGTCAGTGCCACGACGGCCCCGAGGGCGGTGCGGACGACGCCGCGGTGGCGTCGGCGGTGCGTGGGCATCGCGGCGTCCTCCTCACCGGGCCGGCCGATGCGACCCGTTCGCCGGGTTCATCGCGGCGTGTGGAGCAACGGTTGCAAGACCGAGTGGCCGTTCATCGGAAGTGATGAGGAGGTGCGATGCCCGTCATGAGGTGGTCCCGACCGGGCGGACGTCGTCGACGGCGATACCGAGCTGCACGAGCAGCGTGAACAGGTCCCAGTGCGTCCGCAGTCCGCTGATCAGGGTCGTCGTCTCCCCCAGGCGTGACGCGTGCGCGAACGACGCGACCGTGATCGCGTGCACCTCGGCCGACCGTCCTGTCGGCTCCACACCGGGCAGCAGCCACGGCAGCGGGCGGTCGTGGACGAACGACACCACGGTCTCCTCGACCAGCCGTCGCTGGTCCAGCACCCGGGACGTCCGCCGGAACGCGAGGTCCGCGGGCAGGTGTCCGATCAGGTCGTCGCCGAGGAACCGGCGCAGCTCCGGCCGTCCCGCGCCCGTGCCGACGGGCAGGTGCTCGACCACGCAGTCGTCGGTCACCAGCGCCAACGCGGCGTCCGCGTCGTGCGCCTCGTGGACCGCCCGGTGGAAGGAGTCGTAGAGCTCGCCGACCCGCCGCATGAGCTGCTGGATCACGACGGTCATCGGTGACCCCCTGCGGCTCGCGTGGCGTGTCTGTTCCCTCCGGGATCGTGACACTCGGTGCGGCGTCATGCCGAGTGGGTCGTCCGGATCGCCCGGGCACGCGAGCCGTCGGTCCGGTGTGATCGATCCTGGGCCGAGTACAGGGGCAGTGACCGGCGGATCGGCCGAGATCCACACGCCGAGTGGCGGCGGGGTGGGGGTCGTCGGCGGCACCGCGGGGCATCGCTACACTGAGCACGCACCACGCCGCCTTAGCTCAGTCGGTTAGAGCGACGCACTCGTAATGCGTAGGTCTGGGGTTCGACTCCCCAAGGCGGCTCCACGAAGCCCCTGGTAGCGACGCTACCGGGGGCTCTCGGTCATGGTGGGCCGGGGACGATCGGGAGACCGTGCGGCGGCTCCGCATCGAGCAGGAGCCAGGCGGGCTCCGGAATTGCCCGGCTCGCTACGGGCCGGCAGCGGGGTGCGCGTCAGCCGCGGCGCCGGGACCCGGGGGCGCGGGTTACGGTGGCTGCAGTGACACGGGGTGCCGCCGATACGACCGGTGGCTGAGACGAGACCCGTCGAACCTGATCCAGTTTGTACTGGCGAAGGGATGTCACGCGGCGTCACGTCGGGACGGTTCCCACGCGCACCGTGCGACCGCCCTCTCGCCTCGCACGGGAGGCAGCACACATGACCGACACCGCACCGCAGTCCACTAGCAGCGAGCCGGGCGCCGGCCCGATCCCGCTCGCCGAACAGGTCGTCGTGGTCAGCGGCGGCGCCCGGGGCCTCGGGGCCGCCGTCAGCCGGGCCTTCCTCGACCACGGCGCGCGGGTCGCGATCGGGTACCACCGCAGCCGGGACGCCGCCGAGGCGCTCGCCGCGGAGTACCCCGGCCGCGGGTTCGCGGTGCCCCTCGACGTCACCGACGCCGACCGGGTCGGGGCCGGGGTGGAGGCCACCGCCGAGCAGTTCGGCGAGCCGGTCAGCACCGTGGTCAACAACGCGCTGGTGGACTTCGTCTTCGACGGCGACGCCCGCCCGAAGGCCCACGAGCTCACCAGGGCCCGGCTCGACGCCCAGCTCACCGGCTCGGTGCACGGTCCGTTGGCGCTGATCCGTGCGGCGAGCCCGGGGATGGCCGGGCGCGGCTTCGGCCGGGTGATCAACATCGGCACGAACCTGGTGCAGAACCCCGTGGTCCCGTACCACGACTACACGGCTGCGAAGGCCGCGTTGCTCGCCCTGACCCGCACCCTCGCGCACGACCTCGGTCCGGACGGCATCACCGTCAACATGGTCTCCGGTGGACTGCTGCGCACCACCGACGCGAGCGCGGCCACTCCCGAGGCGGTGTTCGACTCGATCGCGGCCTCCACCCCACTCGGCCGGGTCACCACGCCCGCCGAGCTCGCCGACGCGGTGCTCTTCTTCGCCTCGCCGTGGGCGCGCGCGATCACCGGCCAGAACCTGATCGTCGACGGCGGCCTGGTCAAGGGCTGACCGGTCGGCTCAGCCGGAGGAGTCGTCGAGCCCACGTCGTGCACGAGCAGCGCCACCTGGACGCGGTGGGTGAGGTCGAGCTCGGTGAGGATCGCCGAGACGTGCGTCTTCACCGTGGCCGCGCTCAGGTGCTGCCGCTCGGCGAGCTCGTCCTCCGCGCGGCCCGTCCCTCTCCGACTTCGGTCGTGCGATGTCCAGCCGGTCCACCGATCCGTGCGACGACCGGGTGGCGTTCCCGGAGTCGTGGAGCACCCGTCGACGTGGCTACTTCTTCAGCTTCCTGCGGGCCTTCGCGACCTTGCCGTAGCCCTTGCCGCCCGTCTCGTGGGCCTGCCCCTTGGCCTGGAGCTTCTTGTCCCCGGTCGCCGTGCCGGCCGCCTTCTCGGACTTGCCCGCCGCGACGGCGCCCTTCGCCTTGACCTGGTCGGGCAACGCCTTCACCGCGGTCTTCTTCGCCCGGTCCTTCATCTTCGCCGCCTTCTTCGCCGCCCTCGTCGTCTTCGCGTTCTCAGCCATGGATCCCCCTCGTCCCGGGGCCCCGGTTCGAGCACCCCGCCACAGCAGAGCGTCCGCCCCGGGCCGGTGCCAAGGCGACGTGCCGAGTGACGCCGTTCGCTGGCGGTAAGAGCCTCCGTCCGGATCAGCGGGACGACGCATTCGATCCGGGTGCCCGGGACGGGTGGAGGCGGCAGACTGGCCCCGCATCAGGGGGTGCGACATGGCGGAGGCAGCGACGGAACGGGACACCACCGGGCGTCGGGCGATGGCGTTGTTCGCGCCCTACCGGGGACGGCTCGTCCTGATCGCGCTGGCCATCCTGACCACGTCCGCGCTCGGGGTCATCACCCCGTTCCTCACTCAGCGCGTGTTCGACGACGCCCTGTTCGTTGCCGGCGGCCCGCGGCTCGGGCTGCTCACCACCCTGGTCGGCGCCATGATCGGCATCGCGGTCGTGTCCGCGGCGATCGGGATCGGGCAGACCTACCTGACGACGGTGCTCGGCAACGAGGTCATGCGGTCGCTGCGGGACCGACTGTTCGCCCACCTGCAACGCATGCACCTCGGGTTCTTCACCTCCACCCGCACCGGGTCGATCCAGTCCCGGCTGGACAACGACGTCGGCGGCGTCCAGTCCGTCGTCACGGACACCGCGTCGTCGATCCTGGGCAACGTCGTGACCGTGGTGGCGTCGGTGATCGCGATGCTGGCGCTGTCCTGGGAGCTCTCGCTCGTGGCGTTCGTGCTGCTGCCGGTGTTCGTGGTCCTGCAGGTCCGGGTGGGGCGGGTGCGACGGCGGATCGCGGCGAGCACCCAGTCGTCGCTGTCGGACATGAGCGCGATCACCCAGGAGACGCTGTCGGTGTCCGGGGTGCTGCTGGCCAAGGTGTTCGGCCGCCAGGAGCACGAGATCGCCCGCTACCGCGACGAGAACGAGCGCCAGACCACCCTGCAGGTGCGGCAGACGATGAGCGGGCAGTCGTTCTTCGCGGTGGTGACCGGCTTCTTCGCGCTCATCCCCGCCGTCGTCTACCTGGTCGCCGGGTTGCTGGCCGCGAACGGGGATGCGGGGCTGTCGGCGGGCACCCTGGTCGCGTTCACCACGCTGCAGACCCGGCTGCTGTTCCCGATCGTCAACCTGCTGCGGGTCTCGCTGGACGTGCAGACGTCGCTCGCGCTGTTCCGGCGCATCTTCGAGTACCTCGACCTCGTCCCCCAGCTGCGGGAGTCACCCACCGCCCGGCCGCTGACCACGGCCCAGGCACGCGGCGAGGTCGAGTTCCGCGACGTCTGGTTCCGCTACCCGGGCGAGGAGGGTGACCGGACGGACGCGGCGCCCTGGGCGCTGGAGGACCTGTCGCTGCGGATCGCGCCCGGCAGGCTCGCCGCGATCGTCGGACCCAGTGGCGCCGGCAAGACGACCTTGTCGTCGTTGGTCCCGCGGCTCTACGACACCGACGCCGGCGCGGTGCTGCTCGACGGCGTCGACGTGCGGGAGCTGACCCTGGCCTCGCTGCCCGACCTGGTCGGGATGGTGACCCAGGAGAGCTACCTGTTCCACGCCTCGATCGCCGAGAACCTGCGCTACGCCGCACCGGACGCCACCGACGCCCGGCTGCGTGCCGCGGCCCGCGCGGCCAACATCGCCGAGCACATCGAGTCCCTGCCCGACGGCTACGACACGATGGTCGGCGAGCGCGGCTACCGCCTGTCCGGCGGGGAGAAGCAGCGGGTGGCGATCGCCCGGGTCATCCTCTCCGACCCGAAGGTGCTGGTGCTCGACGAGGCCACGTCCGCCCTGGACACGACGAGTGAACGCCTCGTCCAGCAGGCGCTGGAGTCGGTCATGGCGGGCCGGACCACGATCGCCATCGCGCACCGGCTGTCCACGATCCTCTCCGCCGACGTCATCTTCGCGATGGACCGCGGCCGGGTCGTCGAACACGGCACGCACGACGAGCTGCTGGCCCGCGACGGCCTCTACGCCCAGCTCTACGCGGAGCAGTTCGGCGGCGGCGCGGTCGAGGCCCGGTGCGCCGACGGCGTCCGGTTCGCCGACGGGAAGGTGCTCGCCCAGCGGGAGGCGCGCGGCCCGGACGCGGCGTGACCCGCCCGGGATCGCCGCGGAGCCGCGGCGGAGTCCCCGGGCCCCGCGTCGGCGCGGTCGGTGAGCCGGCACCGCCTACCGGGCCGGGGCCGGCCGTCCCGCGCTCCAGGACTCCCACAGCCGTGCGTAGCGGCCGCCGGCGGCCACGAGCTCGTCGTGCGTCCCGATCTCGGCGACGCGGCCCCGGTCCATGACGACGATCCGGTCGCACGCCCGCGCCTGCGACAACCGATGGGCGACGACCAGCCCGGTCCGGCCGCGCAGCGCGGCGTCGGCGGCGCGGTCGAGCTGCTCGGAGTGGGTGGACCCGGCCTCGGCGGTGGCCTCGTCGAGGATCGCGAGGTCGGGGTCGGCCAGCACCACCCGGGCCAGCGCGACCTGCTGGGCCTGGGCCGGGGTCAGCGCCGTCCCGCGCGCGCCCACCTCGGTGTCGAGGCCCTCGGGCAGCTGCCCGACGAGCCCGGTGGCCCCGATGGTCCCGAGTGCCGCGACGACCTCGTCGTCGGTGGCGTCCGCGGCAGCGAGGGTGAGGTTCTCGCGCAGGGACCCGGCGAAGACGTGCGTCTCCTGGGTGATGAGCACGGTGCGTGCGGGGCGGGCGACGGTCCCGGAGCCGGGGTCGTGGATGCCGGCGACGAGACCGGCCAGGGTCGTCTTGCCCGCACCGGAGGGCCCCACCACGGCGACCCGTTCCCCGGTGGCCACGGTGAGGTCGACGCCGTCGAGCACCGGCGGGCCGTCCGGGCCGTAGCGGAAGCCGACGCGCTCGACCCGGACCGCCGTGCCGGGCCCGGCACGGCCGGCCGGAGCCGGGGGCGGGTCCGGCACCGTGCTGACCCCGATCATGCGTCCCAGCGAGGCGAACACCGACTGCATCTGGTCGAGGGCGAGCAGGAAGCCGTACACCGGCCCGAACAGGCGCAGGAACATCAGCATCGCGGTCGTGGCCGCGCCGACGGTGGACAGCCCGGCGCCGATCAGGTGGAAGCCGACCAGCAGGATCGCGGCCAGCCCCAGGAACTCCGCGCCTGTCAGGCGGGAGCCGAACATGTTCTGCACGGTGCGCGTGCGCAGGGTGTGTCCGGACACCGTCCAGGAGGCGTCCTGCATGCGCCGGTGCCGCGTCTCGGCCAGGCCGAACCCGAGCACCGTCGCGAACCCGCGCTGGGACTCCACGATCTGCTGGGCGCGGCCGCTCATCGCGGCCCGCTCGGCCCGGTAGACGGCCGGGGCGGTACGCAGGTACCACCGCATCGTCCACACGTAGACCGGGAGCGTGACCAGCAGCGCGACGCCGTAGCGCCAGTCCAGGACGGACAGCCCGGCGACGGTGACGACGATGGTGAACGCCGCCGTGGTCACCGCGGGGACGATCTGCGGTGCGGCGTCGACGATCTCGCCGACGTCGTCGCTCGAACGGGACACCAGGTCCCCGGTGCCGGCGCGTTCGGTCACCGACTGGGGCAGCGAGATCCCGCGTCCGACGAGCTGCTCGCGCAGCCCCGCGAGCACCGCGTGGTAGCAGCGGCCCGCCAGCATGATCGTCGCCCCGATCCCGGCAGACCCGGCCGCGGTGGACACGATCATCGCCGCGGCGGTCCAGGCCACGCCGGCCGGCGTCGCGGTCCCGGTCCGGACCGCGTCGACCAGGGCGCCGATCACCACGGGGGTCACCAGCGTGGTCGCGGTGCTCAGCACCCCGAGCACCAGCACCGTGAGCAGCGTCGGGAGGTGGGGCCGGGCGAGCCGGCCGACCTCACGCCGGATCGTGGCGGCGTCGGCGACCGGGAACCCCGGGCCGGCCGCGGACCCCGCCGGCATCCCGTCGTCCTGGTTCATCGGGCACTCCCTCCGGGCACGGCGACGGGTTCGGCCCCACGCGCGCCGGCCCCGGCCCGCAGGTCGACGACGCGGTCACAGACCCCGAGCAGGGCCGGCGAGGACACGAGGGCGATCGTGGAGCGGTCCCGGCGCAGCGCACGCAGTCCGGCGGCGATGCGGAGCTCGGTCACCGGGTCCACCGCGGTCGTCGGATCGTGCAGCAGGAGCACCGGTGCGTCCCGGGCCAGCGCACGGGCCAGCGCGACCCGCTGCGCCTGCCCCCCGGACAGCCGGTTGCCCAGCTCGCCGACGTCGACCTCGCCCGCACCGTCCGGGCCGCCCGCGAAGTCGTCGCAGGCCGCCGCCCGCAGTGCCGCGGCGCGGACCGCGGCGGACGCGCCGGTGACGTCCAGGTTGTCGGTGATCGTGCCGCTGAACAGCGTCGCCCGGTGCGGGGCGACCAGCACGTGCTCCCGGTACGCCGCGTGGTCGATCAGCTCCGCCGGTACGCCGCCGATCGTGACCGCGATGCCCGCGTCGCCACCGGCGCCGACCCCGCTGCCGTCGCCCGCACCGTCCCCGCCGTCGTCGCCGGCGCCGTGCGGGTTCAGCAGGGTCTCGGTGATCGCGGCCGCGGTGCGGTCGTCGGCGAGCACCCCGACCAGCTCCCCGGGTCCGACCCGCAGCGCGCCGGCCCCGGGCACCGTCACCTCGACCGCCGGTGCCGGCGCCGGCAGCGGCTCGGTCGCCCGCTCCTGACGGGCGCCGACCTCGTCCGCGGCCTTCAGCACGTCGAGCACCCGGCCGCCGGCGGCGAGCCCGGCCACCCAGCCGGGGACGGCGTTGCGGGAGAGGAAGAACAGCTGCGGGAGCAGGGCCTGGGCGAGCCCCACCGCGGCGATCAGCCCGCCGACCGAGATCGCCCCCTGCACCGCGAACAGGCCGGCCAGCGCGGCGACGCCCGCGACGTAGACCCCGCTCACCGCCCCGCTGCCGCCGACGAAGCGACCGAGCAGGCCCTGGTTGCGGTGCGCACCGTGCAGGGTCTCGCCGCTGGCCTCGCGGTAGCGGCGGGTGGCCTCGGCCTCCCCGCGCACCCCCTTGATCACCCGGTAGCCGTGCACCAGGTCGGTGGCCCGTCCGACCGTCCGGGCCAGCAACCCCTGGTACACGCGGCTGTCCCGGGTGAAGCGCCCGCTGAGCCTGCTCGTCAGCCACAGCGTCACCGCCGCACCCACCAGCGCCGCCGCCCCGAGCGGCGGGTGCACGAACACCAGCGCGCCCGCGATGAAGACGATCGCCAGCACCTCGGCCAGGGCGAACACCCCGAGCCCGACCGCCGCGGTCCGCGCCACGTCGTTCGTCAAGAGCGAGACCACGCTGCCGTCGACCCGCCGCCGCGACGGACGGGTGGTGTGCAGCACGGCCCGGGACAGCGTCTCGCGCAGCCGCAGCTGCGCGAGCTGCGCGGCGTGCACCATCAGCTGCTGCCCGAACCGGGAGCACGTCGTGGCGACCAGGAAGTTCGCCGCCAGCACGGCCAGCCAGAACAGCAGCTGGGACGGGTCCCCGGTCGCGAGCGCCCGGTCGATCGCGACGCCCACGATCACCGGGACCAGCGACTGCCCCACCATCAGCAGCGTCGCGCACACCGCGGCGGGGACGGTCAGCCGGGGCACCGAGAAGATCACCCGCAGGAAGAACCGCCGCGCCGTCGTGTCCGGGGTGACCCGGTAGGGCCGCGCGGACGGGGTGTCGGGCGCGGCCTGCCAGAACACCGGCAGACGACGGGTCAGCCGGCCGCGCCCGAGCCCCGCGGGATCGGTGGCCCGCACGCTCAGCCCTGCGCGTTCTGCAGCGTCTGCTCGACCTGGTCCAGCAGGAAGTTCGCGTCGGTGTAGCCGGTGACCTGCGGCTTGAACGCGCCGACCCGGTCGGCCTGCACCGCGGGCAGGTCCTGGTAGAGCCGGGTCTGCTGCAGCGCCGTCACGAACGGGCTCAGCCGGCCCTGCAGGTCCGACCCCAGGAACAGCACGTCGGCGTCGCCGACCGCCGAGCCGATCCGCTCGAACGAGATCGAGGCGATCCCGCTCTGTTCGGCGCCGGCCACCGCTTCGGCCTGCGGTGAGTAGGTGAACCCGAGGTCGGTCAGGATCCGGCCCGCCCCGGACGTCGCGGAGAACACCGAGGCGTTGTTGTCCTCGAAGCCGGAGACGACCGCGACGGTCCGGCCCGCGACCTGCTCGGCGTAGCTCTGCTCGAGCTCCTGGGTGCGTGCGGCGAAGTCGGCGGCGAGCCGGTCGTTCTCCGGGGTCCGGCCGAGCACGTCGGCGATGGCCGCGGTCCGGTCGTACCAGGTCGTCGCGTTCGCCCCGCCCGGCGACACCTCGATCACGTACGTGGGCGCGATCTCCCGGAACCGGCTCAGCACCTGCTCGTCGTTGAAGGAGGTCGCCAGGATCAGGTCCGGTTCCCGGGCCGCGATCTGTTCCAGATCGGGCTCGGCGGTCTGCGAGGTGACCACCGGGACGTCGGCCAGCGACTGCGCGTAGTCGGTGGGCACGTTGTCCGGGGTCCACACGGCCGTCCCGGCGGGGGTCAGGCCCAGGTCGAGTGCGCCCATCGTCAGCAGGAAGTGCGTGGTCACGACCCGCTCCGGCGCCACGGGGACGGTGACCTGCGTCCCGAAGTCGTCGGTGACCACCCGGGTCTCACCGGACTCCTCCGCCGCGTCGTCCGCGGTCCCGCCGCCTCCGCACGCGGTGAGGAGCATCCCCACCGCGGCCAGTGCCGCCACCAGGAACCGGAACCGGGCTCTCGGGTCTCTCATGCTGTCGCCGTTCTCTCGGGGGATGCGGTCGCGGAGTCGCGACCGCGGTAGGCGGTGACCACCAGCGGGCCGCCGTGCAGCGGGTCCTCGATGATCACCGCGTCGACGCCGAACACCTCGCTGAGCAGCGGTGCGGTCAGGACCTGTGCCGGCGGGCCCTCGGCCACGACCCGGCCCGCGGACATGACCACCAGGTGCCCGGCGTAGCGGGCCGCGTGGTTGATGTCGTGCAGCACCGCGACGACGGTCCGCCCGCCGCTGCGGTGCAGCTCGGCGAACAGCTCCATCAGCGCGAGCTGGTGGGAGACGTCGAGGAAGGTGGTCGGTTCGTCGAGCAGCAGCACCGGGCTCTCCTGGGCCAGGGCCATCGCCACCCACGCCCGCTGGCGCTGGCCGCCGGAGAGCTCGTCGACGTCCCGGTCGGCGAGCTCGGTCATCCCGGTCGCGGCCAGAGCGCGGTCCACGCTCCGCTCGTCCTCGGCGCTCCAGCGGGAGAGGACCGACTGGTGCGGGTAGCGGCCGCGCCGGACCAGGTCGAACACCGAGATCCCGGGCGGGGTGATCGCCGACTGGGGGAGCAGCCCGAGCCGTCTCGCCAGGTCCCTGGCCCGCATCCGGTGGATGTCGCGGCCGTCGAGGTACACCGTGCCCGCCGCCGGTCTCGACAGCCGGGACAGCATGCGCAGCAACGTCGACTTGCCGCAGGCGTTCGGTCCGATGACGGCCGTGAACTCCCCGCTCGGGACGTCGACCGAGAGGTCCCGGCCGACGACCCGCTGCTCGTAGGCCATCGTGAGGCCGACGGCCCGCAGCACGGCGCCGTCCCCGGTGTCGTGCTCGGTCCCCCGCCCGGTGTCGCGCTCGGTGCTCACAGCGTCGCCCTCCTGTTCTCGCGGACGATCAGCGTCATCAGGTACAGACCGCCCCCCACCACCGTCACCACGCCGACCGGGTACGTCCGCCCCGGCACCAGGTGCTGCGCGGCCAGGTCCGCCGCGGCGAGCAGGAACGCGCCGGAACACGCCGCCGGGATCAGCGCGTTGCCGGTGCCGGCGGTGAGCCGCCGTCCGATGTGCGGGGCGGCCAGGGCCACGAAGGCGATGGGGCCGGCGGCGGCGGTGACCAGGGCGACCAGCAGCACGCCGGCGCCCACCGCGTACAACCGGGTGCGTGCCGGGCGGCCGCCGAGCGCGGAGCTCGTGTCCTCGCCCATGTCGAGCAGGTCCAGCCGCTGCCCCAGCAGCAGCACGGTGAGCACGATGGCGGCCCCGCCCAGCGCCATCGCCCAGCCGACGTAGCCGAAGTCGGCACCGTTGAGCGTCCCGGCTCCCCACAGGGCCGCCGCCCGCGCCGCGTCGAGGTCGGCGATCAGCACCAGCCAGCTCTCGGTGCTGAGCAGCATCGCGTTCAGGGCGATGCCGGCGATCACCAGCCGGAACCCGGCCACGCCGCCGCCGCGGGACAGCAGCACCATCACGACCGCCACCGCGAGCCCGCCGGCCAGGGCTCCGCCGGCCACCACGGCGAAGCCCGACCCGACCAGCAGGATGGCCGCGGTGCCCGCCAGCGACGACCCGGCGGTGAACCCGATGATGTCCGGGCTGCCCAGCGGGTTGCGGGTGACGGTCTGGAACAGCGCGCCGGAGACCCCGAGCATCGCGCCGAACACGACCGCGGCGACGGCCCGGGGCAGCCGCCAGCCGACGACGAACAGCTCCGCCGCTCCCGAGGCCCGTCCGGCGAGGGCGGCCAGCACCTCGGCGGGGGAGTACACGATCTCGCCCAGGCCCAGGGCCACCCCGGTCACCGCCGTGGTGAGCAGCAGTAGCACGGCACACACGAGTGCCGAACGGACCGCCACCCGTCCCGACAGCACCCGGCCGCCCGGCACCGGCACCCGTGGCGCCAGGGTCCGTCGCCGCGCCGCCGCGGCGGGTACGTCCACCGGAGCCCCGCTCACTGGGTGTTCACCTGCCTGCTCCGGATCAGCCACAGCAGCACCGGGCCGCCGACGAAGGCGGTCACCACACCGACCGGGATCTCCCGGCCGGGCACCAGCACCCGGGAGACGGTGTCGGTGAGCACCAGCAGGCACGGCGCGGCGAGCACGGACAGCGGGACGACCCGGGTCTGTTCGTTGCCGACCAGCAGGCGTACCGCGTGCGGGACCATCAGCCCCACGAACCCGATCGGCCCGGCGACCGCGGTGGCCGCCCCCACCAGCAACGCGACCGATCCCACCGTGCCGAGCCGGGCGCGCAGGACCCCGACCCCGAGCGAGCGGGCGACGTCCTCACCCATCGCCACCGCGTTCAGCGGCCGGGCCAGGCTCACCGCCACCAGGACCCCGGCCACGACGAACGGGAGAACCGCCGCCAGGTCGGAGACGTCCCGTCCGGCCACCGACCCCACCGCCCACGACCGGAACCGTTCGAAGGTGACCGGATCGCTCAGCCGGATCGTGGTGGTGATCCCGCCCAGGACCGCGGCGAGCGCGACCCCGGCCAGCGTCATGCGTACCGGCGTGATGGGTCCCCGGCCGGTGGCGGACAGCAGCAGCACGGCGAACGTCGCGAGCAGGGCGCCGAGCAGCGCGGGCCACACCAGGTAGGCGGTGCCGGGGGCCAGGCCGAACCCGATCGCCACGATCACCGCCAGTGCCGCTCCGGCGTTGACCCCGAGGATGCCGGGGTCGGCCAGCGGGTTGCGGGTGTAGGCCTGGATCATCGCCCCGGCGATGCCGAGCGCGGCCCCGACCGCGATCGCCACCAGGGTTCGGGGGATGCGGTAGTGCACGACCAGCGTCCACGCCTCGGGGTCGGTGTCCCACCCCGTCACGGCCGCGGTCAGGACCCGCAGTGGGGAGGGCGTCTCGGCGCCGATCGTGAGGCTGGCCAGCACCGCCAGCCCCAGCACGACCGACAGCACGGCCACGGCCCGCCCGACCGGACTGCGCCGCCCGGTCCGTGGTCGTGCGGTCCGTCCCACCGGCGCCGGCGTCGCCGGGGAGAGCCCGTTCCGCTCAGCCACCGCGGGTGACGGGTGCCGGTGCGACGGCCGGTGTCCGGGCCGCGGCGCCGACCCTCATCGGGGGCTCTCCGCGCCGGCGACGGCCGGGACCAGCCGGTACAGCGTGCTGCGCCAGCCGAGCACGTCGGTCGTCTCGACGCGCAGGCCGGCGAGCTCGATCACCGAGAGCAGCTCGGCGGGGGTCCGCAGGCCGGTCCCGTCCCGGGTCAGGGCCAGCAGGTCCGCCTCGGCGTCGTGCTCGTCCCACGCCCCGGGGTCGGTGGTGTCGTCGACCAGCAGGACCCGGCCTCCCGGCCCGAGGCCGGCCGACGCGCGGCGCAGTGCGTGCGCGGCGTCCGCGTCGGGCAGCGGTCCGAGCACCTCCACGAGCAGGACGGCGTCGGCGGCCGGGGACGGCTCGAACAGCGACTGCTCGACCACGGTGACGCGGGCACGGGTGCCGTCGTCCGGGATCGACTCGGCCAGGTCGCGGCGCAGCCAGTCGGCCTGCGCGGGCAGGGCGCAGAGCGTGATCCGCATCCCCGGGTCCGCGGTCGCGATCTCACGGGCCTGGACCCCCGCACCGGCGGAGTGGATCACCAGGTGGCCGACCCCGGCCAGCGCGGGCGCCTTGGCCAGCGGCTCGGCGAGCCACGTGGCCGAGCGCGCCACCGACTCCAGGAACGCGTCCTCGTAGGACTGTTCGCGGCGCAGCGCCGCGAAGTCGCGGCCGGTGACCGTCGCATAGCTCGCGCCGCCCGTGCGCACGGACTCCTCCAGGCCGAGCAGGCCCAGCCACTGCCGGCCGACGGCGCCCGCCGGGTCCAGCGCGTCGATCCAGATCTCGGCGGTCAGGAACTCCCCGAGCTCGGTCAGCCCGTAGTGACCGGGAGAGGTCTCGCGCAGGACCTCGACGGTGCGCAGGTAACGCAGCAGCTTGCCCAGCGCCCGTGCGTCGCTGCCGGTCCGCGCGGCGAGACCGGCCACGTCCGTGACACCGCGCGAGATCAGGTCCCCGACACCGAGGCCGGCGGCGACCCGCAGCGCGATCGGCGGCACCAGCTCGGTGAGCTCGTGGAACCGGTCGAACGCACCGGTCGTCGCCTCGACGTCCGGCACGGCGGCGTCGTCGTCGCGGGCGACGGCCCCGGTCCGCCGCCAGTAGCCGGTGAACTCGACGTCGGCCTTCGGGATCCCGCGTTCCTCGACGAGGTGGCGGCGGATGTCGCGGGCCTCGGCCTGCTCGCCGGCCACCCACGCGAACGACCGTCCCGGCGCCCACCCGGCTCCGCGGATCGCGTCGAGCAGCAGCCCCGCCGTGCCCGCCTCGGCGCCGTCGCGCACGAGCCAGCGGACCGTGACACCCGGGAGCTCGCGGAGCTGCTGGACGTGCGACCGCTCGGCGACCTCCACGAACACCTGCGCCTGCGCCGTCGCGGGCAGCTCGTCGAGCAGCCGCGCGATCGCCGGCAGCGCGGTCTCGTCGCCGGCCACCAGCAGCCGGTCCGCGCCGACCGGCACGGCCTTCGACGAGCTGGGTCCACCCAGGTGGATCCGGTCTCCCGGAACCGCCCGGTACGCCCAGGTGGTGGCGACGCCGACGCCGTGCCGGACGACGTCGACGTCCAGCTCACCGGTGTGCGGGTCCCACCGGCGCACCGAGTAGGCCTTGCTCAGCGGGCGTCGGCCCGGGGCGAAGGTGACGCCACCCGCACCCTGGATCGGGAGCACCGGCTCCGCCTCGCCCGGATACGGGAAGATCAGCCGGATCGAATCGTCGAACCCCGGCGAGTCGAACGCGGGTCGCTCGAACCCGTTCGCCGAGGTGAAGGCGCGCAGCTGCGGGCCGCCGAGGGTGACCCGGCGCATCCCCGGCGTGACGTCGAGGGTCCGGATCACCTGGACCTCCCGCACGGTGATCGGGTGCACCGTCACGGGGCGCGAGGTCTTGGGCACGGTTCTCCTCGGTCTGCTCGGGTGCGCGCGGCTGCGGCGTCACAGCGGCCGGGGAGTCGACCGCCGACCGGTAACTTAGGCATCCCTGGCTAACCCGACGGTGCGCGGACTGCCAGCCCGTTATCACCGGTCGCACCCATGGGGAGGGAGCATGACGGGGAGCACCGCCGCGCCGCTTCCGCCGCCGATCCCGTTGTCACACACCGGGACCGACTGGTCACGGGGAACCTGCCTGCTGGTGTGGGCGCGCACCGGACGCGTGCACGTCGCGCTCGACCACGGGGACACGCACCGGCTGGAGGCGGGCGAGGGACTCTGGGTCCCCGCCGACCGGGGCCGGCGGATCCGGACCTGCCCGGGCACCGTGGCCTTCCCCTACGCCGTGCCCCCGGGTGCCGTCGCGACGGCCCCCGCGGATCCGGTCCGGTTCGAGGTGCGCCCGGAGTGGCACGACCGGCTGATCCAGCACTACGTGCACTTCGTCGCGCCGGTGACCAGCTTCGGCTACAGCCGGGCGTCGCTGCTCGAGGTCGTCGATCCCGCCGCCGGGCAGGCGCTCCCGGCGGCCGGACCGGACGGCGGTCCGCCGTGGCCGACCGGCGACGCCGCGCGGGCGGTGGCCGAGGCGCTGGTGCGGGATCCCGCCCTCGACCACACGGCCGAGCGGTGGGCCGGTCTGGTCGCGTGCAGCAGCCGCACCCTGCACCGGGAGTTCGTGCGCGGCACCGGGCTGACGTTCGCGCAGTGGCGCACCGCGTGCCGGCTGGCCGTGGCCTGTGACCTCCTCGCCGCGGGCGAGGAGGTCGGCCGGGTCGCGGTGCGCACCGGGTTCGCCGGGCGGAACGGTTTCGCCCGCGCGTTCCGGCAGAGCCACGGCATCACGCCCCGCGAGTACTCGGTACGCCTGCGCCGGCGCGGGGCCGACCCGTCACGGCGCCCGGCCCAGCACCCGTCGCCGGTGCCCCGGTCCGGGGTCCTGGCGCAGGTCCTCGGCGGGACGGCCGGGGCCCGGCCGCTGCCGGCCACCCAGACACCGCCGCACGCCAACGGCGTGCACGTGCTCACCTGGATGTACCGGGGGTCCGGCTACCTGCGGATCGACGGCGAGACCCATCACCTCGGCAGAGGCGACGCGACCTGGATCCCGGCCGGTCGCGACCACCAGTTCGGGACGCACGCCGACTCGATCGCCCTGCCGCTCGGCCATCTCGACCCCGACGACGCCGACATCGACCTCACCGGGCCGCTGCGCGCGCGGTTCCCGCCCAGCTGGGACGACTACCTGCTGCACTGCTCGGTGAGCGCGCGGACCCCGCTCCGGCCGGACGGCCACGACCGCCGCGCGATCCTCGAGATGTTCCACCGGCAGCTCGCCGCCGACCGGGCCCGCAGCGTGCCGATGCCCGCCGACCCCCGGGCCCGCGCCGCGGCCGACGCGTTCCTGCGCCGGATGCGGGAGCCCCCGGGCGGCGCCGTGGACCGGTCGGTTCACGAGGCGTTCGGCCGGGAGACCGGGATGACGTTCGCGCGCTGGCGGCACGCCGCGCGGATGCGGACGGCCCGGGAGCTGCTGACGGCGGGGACGACGCCGTCCAGTGTGGCCCGTCAGGTCGGCTACACGCAGGTGTCGAACTTCAGCCGCGCCTTCAGCCGGTTCCACGGGGAGTCGGCCCGGGACTACTCACATCGCAACCGGTGATCCCGGGCGGCCGTTCGCCTCCGCCCGTACGGCCGTCGGCGGACACTAGGGCCGCTCGACCATGTGCACCAGTGCGGCGAAGGCGTCGTCGATCTCCGCGGCGAGCCCGGAGCGCACGGCCCCCGTGCCCCGCAGATCCCCGTCCGGGCGGGCCAGCCACCGGTCGAGCGCGATCCGGAGCGTGGACAGTGCCGCGGCGGCGGCCACGACGGACCGGGTGTCCGACGCCGGATCGACGCCCAGGCGGACCGTGATCGCGCCCGCGAGTGCGGCCTCCTGCTCGGCGAGCACCGCCATCTCGTGGGCCCGCAGGGTCGGGGTGTCGCGCACGAGCCGCAGGGCGACGAGGTGGACCCGCCCCAGGGCGTCGTCGCGGTCGATCACGGTCAGGGCCGCCTCCCGGACGGCGTCGAGCAGCGGCTCCTCCGGTGGCCGGCGCCGGAACTCCTCGATCAGTACCGCGGCCCGGGTGCGGACCACGTCGAGAACGGCCTCCTCCTTGCTCGGGAAGTGGTTGAAGAAGGTCCGTACCGACACGTCGGCCGCGCGCGCGATCATCTCGACGGTCACGTCGCCGATCCCGTGCTGCTCGGTGAGACGGACCGTGGCGGCGCGGACCGCCTCCCGGGTGGCGAGCTTCTTGCGCTCGCGCAGCCCGGGAGCGGCCGTCGCCGGGTCGTCGGTAGCGTTCACGACCGGAACGGTGTCACGTCAGCCCCACGTGACGGGCAGCGAGTGCACCCCGAAGATCAACATGTCGTTCCGCAGCGGGACCTGTTCCGGCGGGACGGCCAGCCGCAGATCGGGGATCCGGCGGAACAGCTCGCGGAAGCCGACCGTCATCTCGACGCGCGCCAGCTGGGAGCCGATGCACTGGTGAACGCCGTGGCCGAAGGCCAGGTGCGGCACCCGTTCGCGACGTACGTCGAGGGTGTCACCGTCGTCGACGGTCCGTTGGTCACGGTTCGCCTCGGGGACGGCGATGATCACGGTGGCACCCGCGGGGATCTCGGTCCCGCCGACGTCGACGGTCTCGGTCGCCACCCGTGTGACGCCGAGCTGGATGATGCTCAGGTAACGCAGGAGCTCCTCGACGGCGGTGTCGATCGTGTCCGGCCCGGTGGTCATCGCCGCGAGCTGGTCGGGGTTCCGGAGCAGGGCGAACGCTCCGAGAGCGAGCATGTTGGCCGTGGTCTCGTGCCCGGCGCCGAGCAGCACGAGCGAGATGTCGATCAGCTGGTTGTCCGGCAGCGGCGGGTCGGACTCGTGGATCAGGCCCGACAGGAGGTCGTCGCCGGGACGGGCCTTCTTGTGCGCGACGAGTCCCGAGAGGAACGAGTACAACTCGCCGAGGGCCCGGCCGCGTTCCGCCTCGGAGGAGTTGGCGTTCAGGCCCACCGAGGTGTTGTCCTGGAACGTCTGCCGGTCGGCGTAGTCGACGCCGAGCAGCTCGCAGATCATCTGCGACGGCAGCGGCAGGGCGTACGAGGGCACCAGGTCCGCGCCCGGTCCACGGGCGAGCATCGCGTCGAGGTGTTCCGTAGCGATCTCGGTCATGCGCTCCTCGAGCGCACGCATGCGACGGACGGTGAACTGGCCCTGCAGGAGCCGACGGATGCGGGTGTGCTCGGGCGGGTCCATGAAGATGAACATGGCGTCGTGGCGTTCCACGTCGGCCGGGCGGACCGGCTCACCGCGACCGGCCGCGGCCTCGAGCTGCGCGACCTCCTCGGTGGAGAGCTTCGTCGCGTCCTTGTAGCGGACCCGGTCGGCACTGAAGCGGGCATCGGCGAGCACCGCGCGCGCCTCGTCGAAGCCTGTCACGAGGAAGGCCCGCGCACCGTTGCGCAGGTCGACGGGCTGCACGGCGCCGCCGCCACGACGTGCCGCGAGACCCGGCGCGGGATCGAACGGGCAGGCCGGTTCCCGCTGCAGCAGGTCCTCGGGCACCAGGCTGCGCAGGGCGGTCGGGGAGTCGGTCGGGGCGGGGGCCGTCTCGTTCACGGCGGGCTCCTCGGGTGGGACGTCGAGTTCCCGATCGACCGTACATATTCGCTGCACGTCGTGCATCGTTGCCTGACGTGCAGCGAAGTGTGCGGGCCCCGCCGGTCGCCGGGCCCCGCCCGCCGCCCTACGTGGTGACGGTGACGAGCAGCGACACCAGCAGCGCGATCAGCACGGTGTTGAAGACGAAGGCGACCACGGCGTGCAGTGCCGCCGTGTGCCGCATGCCCTGCCCCGTCACCGCGACGTCCGCGCTGGTGTAGGCGGTACTGATCTGGACCGCGAGGTACAGGTGGTCGGCGAACCCGGGTGGCCCGTCGTCGCACCCCGCGAAGTCCAGCCCGCCGGCGCGGGCGTTCTCCCGGGCGTAGTGCACGGCGTAGACCGTCACGATGAGCACCCACGAGGTGAGCACCACCGGTACCGCCAGCCCGACGACGACGGGGTCCTCCCGCAGCTCCCGCACCACCATCGCGCCGACCACGGCTCCGATCGCGACCGCGCAGAACGAGAGCGCGCCGAGCGGGCCGCCGCTGCCCGTCAGCAGCTCGGTGCGCCGACGGCGGCGGCGTCCCGACCGGTCCTCGGTCAGCCAGTCGACCAGGGCGATCCCGCCGGCCCGGCGGAGCACGGTGACGGTGAGCCCGGCGTAGAGCGCGGCCCAGACACTCCACGCTCCGAAGTAGACGGTGACGACGAAGCCCAGCGACCCGATGGCGGCCGGCGACACGGTCTGGACGATCGCGCCGTAGGCGGCGGCGAGGACCACGGTGGCCGCGGTCGTGACGAGGTACCGGGGCCCGTCGGACGCCAGGAACGGCCGACGGGACCCCGGCGGGCGGCCCCGGTCCGGTGCCGGGGCCGGCCGGTCAGAGGGTGCAGCGGGCATCGTCGGGCACCGTCAGGTCGATGAGGTAGTCGGCGACGATGTCGTCGACGCAGCTGTTCCCGGCCACGAGCACCGCACCGTGCTGCTCGCCCTCGACGGTGAGCAGGCCGGATCCGAGGGTGTCGGCGAGGGCGACACCGCCCTCGTGCGGCGACGCGGGGTCGCCGGTGACGGAGACGACGAGGGTCTGCGGCAGGCCGTCGACGTCGGTCGCGTAGGGCGACCCCAGGGTCGGCTCGGCGGGCCAGTGCTCGCAGCCGTCGCGGGCCGCGGTCCCGCGACCGTCGTCGAGGAACGGTGCGGCCTGCAGCATCTGCTGCCGCATCGCCGTCTCCTGGTCCGGGGTCAGCCGCTCGCGGTCGTTGCAGTGGATCGCGAAGGCGCCTTCGATGAAGGTGGGATAGCTGCCGTCGCTCTGCCGTTCGTGGGCCCCGTCGCGGATGGCGAGCAGCGTGTCCCCCCGGTCCGCCGTGAGCTCGGTCAGGCCCTGGACGATCACCGGCCAGTAGTCCTGCTGGTAGAGGGCGAACAGCACGCCCTCGACCGCGCCCCGGTAGGTCAGCTCGCGGTCCGGGCCGGCGGGGACGGGGTCCTCGGCGAGCGGCCGGACGAGCTCGTGGAATCGCGCGGTGGCCTGCTGCGGGTCGTCGCCGAGCGGACAGTCCCCGGCCGCGGCGCAGGCGGTCGCCATGGCGTCGAAGGAGCGCTGGAAGCCGGCGTACTGCTGGACCATCCGGTCCCGGATGCCCAGGTTCGGGTCCATCCCGCCGTCGAGGACCATGCTCCGGACGTTCTGCGGGAACATCTCGGCGTAGACCGCGCCCAGCCGGGTGCCGTAGCTGGCGCCCAGGAAGTTCAGCTGGTCGTCGCCGAGGACGGCGCGCAGGACGTCCATGTCCCGGACCGTGTCGCGGCTGCCGAGGTGGCTGATGACGTCCACTCCGCCGGAGCCCTCGGCGCAGCCCCGTGCGGCCTTCCGGGTGTCGTCCTCGCTCCAGGTCTCGCCGCCGAACAGGAAGGTGGCCATGAGCAGGTCGTCCTGGCGCTCGGCATCGGTGAAGCAGTCGACGACCGGGGTGGACGCCCCGGTGCCGCGCATGTCGAAGCCGACCAGGTCGAACCGCTCGGTGATCCGGTCGGAGCCCGGGAGGGCCGCCAGCTGGGCGGCGTAGGACATCCCCGGCTTCGCCGGGCCGCCGGGGTTGACGACCAGGGAGCCGATCCGGTCCCCGGTCGCCGGGACGCGCAGGATCCCGAGCTCGGCCGTCCTCCCGTCGGGGTCGTCGTGGTCCAGCGGGACGGTCAGCCGGGCGCACTCGAGGCCGTCCCCGCCGAGGACGGCGGCGTCGCCCTCGGTGGTGGCGTAGCCGCCGCACGGACCGAAGGCGAGCTCCTGGGCGTGGAAGGCGTCGAGCGGCGCCGAGTCCGCCCCGCCGGCGGTGGCCGGCGCGGTGGCGCACCCGGCGGCGAGACCGAGCAGGACCGTGGAGGTGATCAGTAGGCGGAGACGTGGGTGACGGAACACGGCGAGGACTACTCCAGATGAGCAGGTGACGGGGCAGGGGCAGCGCACACCTGGCCGTCACGGCCACCTCAAGATGCAACGGTGTGGCACCGGTCACCGGTTATGGTCGGTTCGTTCCGGTCCGGCGGGGGCGCCGCGAGGTGCGACCACGTCCGGGCCGGTCGTCCGCGCACGCTGGATCCGGGAAGGACGGTGCCGTGGTGTGGAGCCCCCGCCGGCTGGCCGAGCTCGCCGGGACGAGTCGTCGCGCGGTGCGGCACTACCACGAGATCGGCCTGCTCCCCGAGCCGCAGCGGCGGTCGAACGGGTACCAGCAGTACGGGGTGGAGCACCTCGTCCGGCTGATCCGGATCCGGCGGCTCACCGAGCTCGGTCTGTCGTTGTCGCAGGTCGCCGCGGTCGGGGACGCCGATCGGCTGCCCACCGGGGTGCTGCGCGACGTCGAGGCCGAGATCGCCCGCGACATCGAACGTCTGCAGCGGACCCGCGCGGAGCTCGTGACGATGCTCGAGCAGGAGACCCCGCTCGACGTGCCCGTCCGGATCGCCGGCCGGGTCGAGGGGCTACCGACGGTCGAGCGGGCCCTCGTCGTCGTCCTCAGCCGGCTGCTCGGCCCGCGGCCGCTCGAGGCCTACCTGGACCTGCTGCCGCCGTACCGGTCGCACGCCGCCGTCGTCGCCTTCGACAACCTCCCCGGCGACGCCGACGGATCGAGCCGCGAGGTCGTCGCCACCGGCATCGCGGAGCATCTGCGACACCTCGCGGCGGAACGCCTCTCCCAGTTCCAGCTGGTCGACGCGGGTCTGTGGGGGGCCGGACCGGGACGGCGGGACGTCCAGGAGGCAGTCGCCGACCTGTACAACCCCGCGCAGCTCGATGTCCTGACGAGAGCACTCCGGCTCCGACGGGCGCACGCGTCCGGCCTTTCTCGCGCGTGACCGGGTGTCCGGATCCGGTGTCCCGACGCCGGGACGTGGGTTCTCCGGTCACCGGGCCGTTCGACGGTCGCCGGGCATCACTCGTCGCGGAAGCGCAGTCCTCGTACCGTCAGCTCCTCGCGGAGAATGCGGATCGCCTTCGGCCCCACCCCGTGGATCGCGAGCAGCTCCCGCTCGGTGTGCTCGGCCAGCTGCGCGTAGGTCGTGACGCCGTGGGCCGCCAGCTCGCGGGGAGCGACCTTTCCGAGCGTGCGGGGGAACTCGGTCTCGGACACGGTCTCCCCTCGCACGTCGACTGCGGCGACGGTACCGCGCGGCGACTGAGATGCTGAGCCTCTCGATCAACCGGGTTCTGGTCTTTGTCCCCACAAGGTCCGGGCGCCTAACGTGTGCGGCGTGGACATGCGCCTGCTGCGCTACTTCGTCGCGGTGGCCGAGACCCGGCACTTCGGCCGCGCCGCGGACCGCCTGCACATGGCGCAGTCCCCGCTGTCCCAGGCCATCCGGCAGCTGGAGTCCGAGGTCGGGGCGACGCTGTTCGCGCGCACCACCCGCCGGGTCGACCTGACCCCCGCGGGCGCGTCCCTGCTGGCCGACGCCTACCGGATCCTCGCCGGTGTCGAGGACGCGCGACGGCGGGTCGAGCAGGTGGCGTCGGGTTCGGACGGCGTCCTGACGCTCGGGGCCACCGACCTCGCCGCGTACCGGCTGTTGCCACGGCTGGTGCGGGTCGCGGCCCGGGAACTGCCCGGGCTGACGTTGCGCTTTCTTCCCGGTCTGCTCACCCCGGCCCAGGAGGACGCCCTCGACGAGCGCCGGATCGACCTGGCCGTGCTCCGCCCGCCGGTGCTGCGGACCGACCTCTCGGTCCGGACGGTCGCCGGGGAACGGCTGGTCGCGGTGCTCCCGGCGGAGCATCCCCTGGCCGGGCGGCCGAGCGTGTCGGTGGCCGAGCTCCGATCCGAGGACTTCGTCGCCTACGGCGCGCCGGGCTCGGTCGTCGACTCGGTCGCCACCCGGGCCTGCCTGGAGGCCGGCTTCCTGCCCCGTCGTCGGGTAGAGGCCCGGGAGACCCCGATCGTGTTGACCCACATCGCCGCCGGAGCGGGAGTGGCGCTGCTGCCGGACGCCGTGCGGGTGCTGGGTTCCGAGGGCGTGGCCGTCGTCGACCTGGTGGAGCAGCTCCGGGTCGACCTCGCCCTGGCGTGGCGCACCGGCGACGACTCGACCGCGCTCGTCCGGCTGCTCCGTGTGCTCGCCGAGCACGCCCACGAGCTCGAGACCCGGGGCGCTCCCGTCGTTGGAGGAACCGCGTGAAGATCCTCGCCGTCGAGGCGATCCCGTTCGCCGTGCCGTACCGCAAACCGCTGCGCTTCGCCTCCGGCGAGGTGCACACCGCCGACCACGTGCTCGTGCGGGTCCGGGCCGAGGACGGCGTCGTCGGTGTCGCCGAGGCCCCGCCGCGGCCCTACACCTACGGCGAGACGCAGACGTCGATCCGCGCGGTCGTCGACACCGTCTTCGCCCCGGACCTGGTCGGGCTGAGCGTGTTCGACCGGGAACGGATCCACGCCGTGCTGGACCGGACGGTCGGCAATCCGGCGGCGAAGGCGGCGATCGACATGGCCGTCTGGGACGTGCTGGGCCGGCGGCTGGGCGTGTCGGTCACCGATCTGCTCGGCGGGTGGACCGACCGGATGCGGGTCTCGCACATGGTCGGCTTCGCCCCCGACGACGTCATGGTGGCCGAGGCCCGGCGGATGCGCGACGAGCACGGCGTCACCACGTTCAAGGTCAAGGTGGGACGGCGGCCGGTGTCGCTGGACACCGGGGCGTGCCGCGCGTTGCGCGAGGCCCTCGGCCCGGACGTCGAGCTCTACGTCGACGGCAACCGCGGCTGGACCCCGTCGGAGGCGGCACGGGCGCTCGACGAGATGGCCGACCTCGGGCTGACGCTGTCCGAGGAGCTCGTGCCCGCCGACCAGGTGCTCGGCCGGCGCTGGCTGACCGCCCGGACCCCGTTCCCGACGGTGGCCGACGAGTCCGCGACCCGGCCGGGCGAGGTGACCCGCGAGTTGCTCGACGGCGCCGCCACCATGATCAGCATCAAGACCGCGCGGACCGGGTTCACCGGTTCCCAGCGGGTCCTGCACCTGTGCGAGGGCCTCGGCGCCGAGGTCGTGATGGGCAACCAGATCGACGGCCAGCTCGGCACCGCGTGCACGGTCGTCTTCGGTGCCGCGCACCGGAGCACGAGCGCCCGCGCCGGCGAGCTGTCGAACTACCTGGACATGGCCGACGACCTGCTCACCGAACCGCTGCGCATCGTCGATGGCGAGCTGCGCGTGCCGTCCGGTCCGGGGATCGGTGTCGAGATCGACCCGGACAAGCTCCAGCGCTACCGTACCGACCGAGTCGGAAGGCGGTGATCCGCTCAGGTTCGGATCAGAAGGGCGGCTCCGCGGTCTTCACGACGGCCCGAGACCGTCCCACCGCCACGAGCACCGATCCCACGAGCGATCAGTAGAACCCGTCCCGGTCGGCCCCGAACCGCGCCCCCGCCGGCCTCCCCAGCGCCCGGCTCAGCCGCTCCGCCGCGGCGAGCACGTGCGGCAGCACGGTCTCCACGAGGCGCTCCGGCGACGACCGCCCCGCACTCGTCGCCGACGCCAGCGCCGCCACGACCTCACCTGAGTGGTCCCGCACCGGCGCCGCCAGCGCGATCAGGTCCGGGTCGAGCTCCCCCGCGGACAGCGCCCAGCCCTGGGCGCGGACCTCCCGCAGCGTCCGCCGCAACGCCGCGGGGTCGGTCACCGTGCGCGGCGTGCAGGCGGGCGGGCCGGCGTCCAGCACCCGCCTGATCACGGCCTCGTCGGCCCAGGCCAGCAGCACCCGCCCCATCGCGGTCGCGGTCGCGGGGACCCGGGTGCCGGGTGAGATGTCCATCTGCATGATCCGGCGGACCGGGATCCGGGCGACGTACACCGCGTCCGTGCCGTCCAGCACGGCCAGCGAGGCCGACTCGCCGGTGCGGTCGGCCAGCCCGCTCAGGTAGGGCCGGGCGTCCTCGGCGAGGGAGTGGGTGGCGGTGAACCGCTGCCCGATGGACAGCACCCGCGGGGTGAGGCGCCACCGGCCGTCGACGGGCTCGACGTAGCCGAGGTGCTGCAGCGTCAGCAGGATCCGGCGGACCGCGGGCCGGGACAGCCCGGTCGCGACGGCCAGGTCCGAGCTCGTGGGTCGGGGACGCTCGGCGTCGAACGCGAGCAGTACCGCGAAGCCCCGCTCCAGGCTCTGGATCCGGTCTCGGTCGCCACCGAGGTCGACGGTCCCGGTCATCGTGACGGTGTCCCTCTCAGTCGAGCGCGAATCCGTCCTGCGGGGCCGTTGACCTGCGTGGTCGGCCCCGACACAGTGAGATGTGAACGCAGAGCGGACGCTATGTACGCACAGCGTACAGAAGGGAGTCGATCGATGGCGATCGACCCACGGGAGTTGCGTCGCTGTCTCGGCCACTTCACGACCGGGGTGACCGTCGTCAGCTGCTACGACACCGCAGGTGCCCGGCACGGCGCGACGGTCAACGCCTTCACCGCCGTGTCGCTGGACCCGCCGCTGGTCCTGGTCTCGCTCGACCGGCGCTCGCGGCTGTGCGGCCTGGTCGAGCGCGAGCACCGGCCGTTCACGGTCAACGTCCTGGAGAGCGGGCAGAAGGACCTCGCGCTGCACTTCGCGGGCCGGCCGACCGAGCAGGTCGGGTGGCTGCCCGACAGCGGTTGCGGCGCACCGCGGCTGGCCGGTGTGCTGGCGCACGTCTCGTGCACGCCGTGGCAGTCCTACGACGGCGGCGACCACCTCCTCTACCTGGGCGAGGTCCAGGAGTTCCTGATCCACGACGGCCGCCCCCTGCTGTTCCACACCGGACGGTTCCACCACCTCGGCGACGACCACGAGCCCGTCCTCTGGGGCGACTCCGCCGACGGACCCGCGGGCCAGGCCTGGATCCCGCACCCCGCCGATCGCTGAGCCGATCCATCACCGAAGGAGTCGACGATGACGCTGCAGCAGGATTCCGTGACCACCCCCGTCGGGGACGACGGCCGCGCCACCCGGCCGATGACCGGCGACGAGTACATCGAGAGCCTGCGCGACGACCGCGAGGTCTACCTCTACGGCGACAAGGTCGGCGACGTCACCACCCACCCGGCGTTCCGCAACGCCGTCCGGATGACCGCACGCCTCTACGACGCCCTGCACGACCCGGCCCGGCGCGACAAGCTCGTCGTCCCCACCGACACCGGCAGCAGCGGCGACACCCACGCGTTCTTCCGCACCCCGCGGTCGGTCGAGGACCTGAAGAAGGATCGGGAGGCCATCGCCGAGTGGGCGCGGATGACCTACGGCTTCATGGGCCGCAGCCCCGACTACAAGGCTGCGTTCCTCGGCACCCTCGGCGCCAACTCCGAGTTCTACGACCCCTACGCGGCCAACGCGCGCCGCTGGTACGCCGAGTCCCAGGAGAAGGTCCTCTACTGGAACCACGCGATCATCAACCCGCCGGTCGACCGGCATCGCCCGCCGGACGAGGTCTCCGACGTGTTCATGCACGTCGAGGAGGAGAACGACAACGGCGTCGTCGTCTCCGGCGCGAAGGTCGTCGCGACCGGTTCGGCGATCACCCACTTCAACTTCCTCGCCCATTACGGCCTGCCGATCAAGAAGCGGGAGTACTCGCTGGTCTGCACGGTGCCGATGGGCGCGCCGGGGATGAAGCTGATCTGCCGGCCGTCGTACGCGCAGCAGGCCGCGATGACCGGCAGCCCGTTCGACTACCCGCTGTCGTCGCGTCTGGACGAGAACGACACGATCTTCGTCCTCGACAAGGTGCTGATCCCCTGGGAGAACGTCTTCATCTACGGCGACCCGGAGAAGGCGTCGACGTTCTTCCCCGGTTCGGGGTTCCTGCACCGCTTCACCTTCCACGGCGTCACCCGGCTCGCCGTCAAGCTCGACTTCCTCGCCGGCCTGCTGATGAAGGGCCTGGAGGTCACCGGCACCAAGGACTTCCGCGGGGTGCAGACCCGGGTCGGCGAGGTCATCGCCTGGCGCAACATGTTCTGGGGACTGTCGGACGCGATGTGCGCGAACCCCGACGAGTGGGTCAACGGTGCCGTGCTGCCCAATCTCGACTACGGCCTGGCCTACCGCTGGTTCATGACGCTCGGTTACCCGCGGGTCCGGGAGATCATCATGCAGGACCTCGGCGCGTCGCTGATCTACCTGCCGAGCCACTCGGCCGACTTCCTGTCGCCCGAGGTGCGGCCCTACCTGGACAAGTACGTGCGCGGCTCGGACGGGTACGAGGCCGTCGACCGGGTCAAGCTCATGAAGCTGATCTGGGACTCCATCGGCACCGAGTTCGGTGGCCGGCACGAGCTCTACGAGCGCAACTACTCCGGCAACCACGAGGGCGTCCGCGCCGAGCTGCTGTTCGCCGCCGAGGCCTCCGGCGCCGCCACGCAGATGAAGGGCTTCGCCGAGCAGTGCCTCGACGAGTACGACCTGAACGGCTGGACCGTCCCCGACCTGGCCGGCAACGACGACGTCCGGCTGTTCGGCAGGAACGGCAGCTGAGCGAGACCCGACACCGAGACCGAAGGGCCCGAACATGACCACCACCGACGCCGGTCTGGCCGGCTCGCACGCCACCGAGTCCGCCCGGCAGGGCTCGTCCAACCAGCGCGCCTCCGGTGCCGCCGCCGACCCGGAGCGCGTCTCCGCGGTCGTCGGCGCGGCGCTGGAGGGCATCCGCTCCGCGATCCGCGAGCACCGGGTGACCTACTCCGAGTTCGACGCCTTCAAGCGCTGGCTCATCGACGTCTCCGACACCGGGGAGTGGCCGCTGTTCCTCGACGTCTACCTGGAGTACGAGGTCGAGCGGGTCGCGGCCGAGGACCAGGCCGGGTCCACCGGCACGATCCTCGGCCCGTTCTGGCTCGACGACCAGGTGCGGCTGCAGTCCCCGGCCACCCTCCCGATGCGCGACGACGAGCCGGGCACGCCCTTCGTCCTGGCCGGCCAGGTGCGGTCCACCGACGGCGAGCCGCTGGCCGGGGCGACGGTCGACATCTGGCACACCGACGACGAGGGCTGGTACTCCGGCTTCGCGGAGAAGCCCCCGGCGGGCAACCTGCGCGGCGTCGTGACCTGCGACGACGACGGCCGGTTCGAGATCCACACCCGCAAGCCCGCGCCGTACACCATCCCGCTCGACGGACCCACCGGGAAGCTGACCGAGACGGCGGGGTGGAGCCCGTGGCGTCCGGCGCACCTGCACCTGCTGGTGTCCGCGCCCGGGCGCCGCACGGTCACCACGCAGCTGTTCTTCACCGGGGACGAGTACCTGGACTCCGACGTCGCCTCGGCCACCAAGCCGGAGCTGATCCTGGACCCGCGGCCGACCGGGAACGGGGCGGAGATCCGCTCGGACTACGACTTCGTGCTCGAGACCGGGTAGCCCCGGGCAGCCCGGCGGTCAGGCGACCTGGAACGACCGCCGGGACAGGCCGAACCCGTAGCCGTCGAGCGTGACGACCGGCGCGGTCGGCTCCGTGGCCGCGCCGAGCGTCACGAACAGCGGGGTGTAGTGCTCGACCGTCGGGTGCGCGTAGGGCATGCCCGGGGCGTCCCGGAACCGGGCGAGCTCGTCGACGTCGCCGCGGGCCAGCGCGTCCGCGGCCCAGGCGTCGAAGTCGGCGGACCACCCCGGCACCGCGTTGTCCACGAAGTTCTCCCGGCTCAGGAACGGCAGCCCGTGGGTCATGTGCCCGGAGCCGACGACGAGCACCCCGGACTCCCGCAGCGGCCGCAGCCGCTCGCCGATCGCGAGCAGCTCGGCCGGGCGGTCGGTGGGCAGGCTCAGCTGCAGCACCGGTACGTCGGCCTCCGGGTACATGATCTTCATCGGGACCCAGGCGCCGTGGTCGAGGCCGCGGCGGGCGTGCTGGTGTGCCCGCTCGCCGTCCGGCAGGAGCGCGGTCACCTCCCGGATCAGTGCGGTCGCGTCCGGGGTGTCGTAGCGGAACGTGTGGTAGATCGGGTCGAACCCGCCGAAGTCGTAGACCAGCTCGTCGGGACGGGCGGCGGACAGCGACAGCGGCGCGGACTCCCAGTGCGCGGACACGATCAGGATCGCCCGCGGCCGGGGCAGCGACCGGGCCCACCGGAGCAGGGGGTCGAGCCAGCCGGGGTCGGCGAGCGGCATCGGCCCCCCGCCGTGCGAGACGTACAGGCTGGGCAGCGCGCCGTCCTCCGGCGTCCAGGGGCGGTGCGGCTGCGCGGCGGCTCGGCGCAGGTGCGCGGCGAACGGGTGGGTGCCGGGGATCCGCGCGTCCGCTGCGGCGGTGGTGGATGCGGGCGTCATGGAGCGCTCCTGTCGAGCGGTAGGTTGTTGCGACAACTGATGATGGGTCCAAGCGACTTGTCGCGACAACCATTCCGCCCGAGGAGGTGACGGTGGACACTCCCGCCATGACACGCAGGCAGCTACGGGCCTGGATCCGGCTGCGCGCGGTCCTGGAGCTGCTGCCCGACGCGCTCGACGGCCAGCTGCGGCGCGACTCCGGCATCACGGAGTTCGAGTACCTGGTGCTGGCGATGCTGTCGGAGGCCCCGGGAGGCGCGCTCCGGATGAGCGAGCTGGCCCGGCAAGCCATCGCGACCCCGCCCCGGCTCTCGCACGTCGTCTCCCGGCTGGAGCGCCGCGGCCTCGTCGAGCGCGTCCCGTCGACGGAGCGGTCGCGGGCCACCGACGCCCGGCTGACCGGGGACGGGTGGGAACAGCTGCGCTCCGCGGCGCCGGGGCACGTGGCCGCGGTGCGGCAGCACGTCGTCGACCCGCTGTCCGACGAGCAGGTCGACCAGCTGGCCGCCATCGCCGGCGCCCTGCTGGGCCGGCTGGACCCGGACGGGGCGATGGCGGGTACCTACACCCGCTACGACGACCCCGCGTCGTCCTAGACCCCGGACCGGCGTCCGGCGAGCCTCTTGACTCCATGTGGAATCGATCCCATAGTGGAATGCATTCCACACCGCGCGGTCCGCGGAGTGGTGCAACGACGCGCCATGGAGGTTCGACGATGACCCCGACCGTCGGTCGGTCCCCGTTCTCCCTGCTCACCCACCTCGCGGGTGACGAGGAGCAACTGCAGATCTTCGCCGAGAACAGCACGATCGAGAGCTGGCTCGCCGTCGAACGGGCACTGGCCCGGGCCCAGGCCCGGCACGGTGTGATCGGTCGGGAGGACGCCGACGCGATCGTCGGCGCCGCGCGGCTGCGCACCATCGACGGCGAGGCGCTGTGGAAGTCCGCGCGCAACGTCGGCTACCCGATCCTCGGGCTGGTCCGCGGGATCAGCGGTGCGCTCCCGCCCGGGCCCGACGGGCGCGTCCACTACGGCGCGACCACGCAGGACATCATGGACAGCGGGCTCGCACTGCAGATGGTCCGCTCGCTGGCCGCGCTGGACCGCGGGCTCGGCCGGCTCGGCGACGCACTCGCCGAGCGGGTCGACGAGCACGCCGGAACGGTCATGGCCGCACGGACGCACGCCCAGCAGGCCGTCCCGACGACGTTCGGCGCGACGCTGGCCACCCTGCTCGCCCAGCTGACCCGTCAGCGCCGCCGCCTCGCGGAGGCGGCCCCCCGGATCGGCATGATCTCGCTGTTCGGCGCCGGCGGCACGGCCGCCGCACTCGGACCGTGCTCGGCCGAGGTCCGGGCGACCGCGGCCGGGCTCCTCGGCCTGCAGCACACCGACGTCCCCTGGCACGTCGACCGCGACGGGGTCGCCGAGTTCGGCTGGCTGTGCTCGACGATCGTCGCGTCCTGCGCGAAGCTCGCCCGCAACGTCGTCGACCTGTCCCGGACCGAGATCGGCGAGGTCTTCGAGCCCTTCGAGAGCCACCGCGGTGCGTCGTCGACGATGCCGCAGAAGGTCAACCCGATCTCGTCGGAGATCGTCATCGGGCTCACCGGCACCGCCGGCGCGCTCGCGTCCTCGCTGCCCCGCATCCAGGAGGCCGGTCACGAGCGGGCCGCCGGGGAGTGGCAGATCGAGTGGCAGGTGATCCCGCAGCTGGCGGTGCTGGCCGGCACCGCGCTGGCCGAGACGCTGGTCGTCGTCGAGGGCATGCGGGTCGACGCCGAGCGGATGCGCGCCAACCTGGAGCAGGACGGCGGCCTGGTCATGGCCGAGGCCCAGATGATCTCGCTCGCCGCCACGATGGGCCGCGAGCACGCGCACGACCTCGTCTACGAGGCCGCCGCCCGCGCGCGCCGCGACGGCCGCACGCTGGCCGACGTGCTCCCCGAGGTCGCCGAGGAGAAGGGGAGGCGCGACCTGCTGCCCGACCCGCTGGTCACCGCCGACGACTACGTCGGCGAGGCGGCCCGCATCGCCGGTACCGCCCGCGGCGAGTGGGCGGACGTCCCGGCGCTGGCGGTGCCCGCCGGACCGATCGCGGAGCTCGCGTCATGAGCGCCCCCGCCGGGTCGAAGCCCACCTCGACCGAGGGGGACTTCGAGGGGCCCGAGAACCGCTTCGACCGGATCCGGTCGCGGGTCGGCGCCTACGCCGTCCTCCCGCTGATGGCGCTGGCGTTGTTCTGGCCGGGCGACCTGACGCTGGCCCAGCGCGGGATGCTCGCGGTGCTGGCGTTCGTGATCCTCTTGTGGATCTGCGAGACGATCCCGATCGCGGCGACCGCGCTGATCGGGATCGCGCTGCTGGTGCTGCTGGGGGTGGGCAGCCCGTCCGAGGTCTTCGGCGGGTTCGGCTCGCCGACGGTGTTCCTGGTGATCGGGGCCTTCCTGCTGGCCCGCGCGATGACCGTGCACGGGCTGGACCGCCGGTTCGCGCTGCGGGTGCTGTCGCTGCCGGGCGTCGGGAACAGCACCTACCGCACCGCGCTGGCCTTCGGTGTCGTCGCGATGCTGCTCGCCACGCTGGTCTCGGCCTCGGCGACCGCCGCGATGCTGCTGCCGATCGGGGTCGGGGTCGTCCGGACCGTCGGCGACCTGATCCAGGAGCGCAATCCCGAGGTGTCGGGTCACCGGACCCGGTTCTCCTGCATGCTCATGCTGGCGATCGCCTACGGCGCCGGCGTCGGGTCGGTGCTCACGCCGATCACCGGCATCGCGAACGTGATCGGCCGCGGCGCGGTCGAGGAGATGACCGGCTACCAGATCCCGCTGTTCGACTGGCTCGCGATGTCCGGGCCGTACGTGCTGGCCCTCGGCGTCGTGATGTTCACCGCGCTGGTGCTGCTCAACCGGCCCGAGACCCGGCACATCCCCGGTGGCCAGGAGCACTTCCGGGCCGCGCACCGCGAGCTGGGCGGCATGAGCCGGGGCGAGCGCAACGTCCTGTGGATCTTCGCCGGGACGGTGACGCTGTGGGTGGTGCCGTCGTTGCTGGAGACCCTCGGCGTCGTCGCGCCGGACACCGTCCTGGCGGCGGTGCTGGACCGGCTGAACGAGGGCGCGGTCGTCGTCGCGGCGGCCGGGCTGCTGTTCTTCCTGCCCGCCGGCAGCGGGGAGCGGACGCTGAGCTGGCCGGACGCCGCGAAGATCGACTGGGGGACGGTCGTCCTGGTCGGGGTGGGCCTCACCATCGGCCGGATGATGAGCGAGACCGGGCTGGCCGACAGCTTCGGCGCGGCCGTCGCGGACCTGACCGGGGTGCAGTCCACAGTGCTGCTGTGCCTGGTCGCGGTCGTGCTCGGTATGGCGATCTCGGAGACGACGAGCAACACGGCCTCGGTCGGCATCATCGTGCCGATCGTGATCCCGATCGCCGTCGCGATCGGGGTGGACCCGCTGATCCCGGCGATGGCCGCGATCTTCGGCGGGAACGCCGGCGCGATGCTGCCGGTGTCGACGCCGCCGAACGCGATCGTCTACGGCTCGGGCTACGTCCCGATGATCCGCATGATCCGCACCGGGATCGTCGCGGACCTGGCCACCGTCCCGCTGATCCTGCTGGCCACGGTCGGCATCGGCTCGATGATCGGTCTCGCCCTCCCGTGACGCCGTGAGTGCCGGCCCCGGCCAGTAGGTTCGACCCCGTGACCACCCTCGCGGACGTCGCCCGGCTGGCCGGGGTCGGCACCGGTACGGCCTCCCGTGCGATCAGCGGGAAGGGGTACGTCGACCCGGACACGAAGCGACGCGTCCTCGACGCCGCCGCCGAGCTCGGCTACCGCCGGAACGCCGCGGCCCGCGCGCTGCGCGAACGGCGCAGCCGTGTCGTCGGGCTGATGCTGCCCGACATCCACAACGAGTTCTACACGGCCAGCGCGGCCGTGCTGCAGGCCGACCTCCACGCGGCCGGCTACCAGTTGCTGGTCCTGGCCACCGGCAACGACGCCGACGCCGAGAAGGCGGCCTGGGAGACGATGCTCGACCGCCAGGTCGACGGCGTCGTGCACGTCCCGGTCGACCCGGACGGGACCCCACCTCCCGGGCTGCCGGTCGTCCAGCTCAACCGGCACACGCGGACCGCGACGACGCCGGCCGTCGTCAGCGACGACATCGCGGGGGTCGCCGAGCTCACCCGGACCGTGATCGACGCCGGTCACCGTGATCTGGTCGCCCTGGTCGGCGCCCCCGAGCTGTCCACGAGCGCCGAGCGTCTGACCGGCTTCCGTCGCGCCGCCACGGCGGCCGGGCTGGTGGAGGACGCCGCCGCCGGACCCCGGTACCGCGTGCTCGTCACCGAGTTCAGCGCCGACGGGGGCGCGGCCGCGATGGAACGGATCGCCGACGACCTGCCCGGCGCCGTCGTCGCGCTGAGCGCCCGGCTCGTGATGGGCGCCCTGCGCTGGGCCGGCGAGCGGGGGATCGCGATCCCGGACGACCTGTCGCTGGCCGGGCTCGGTGACCCGGAGTGGTTCGCGGTGTGGCAGCCGCCGATCACCAGCTTCGCGCCCGCGCTGGCCGGGATGGGCCACCGGGCGGCCCAGGAACTGATCGCGGCGATGACCGATCCGGCGTCCGCGTCGAGCGGGGTCGTACGACTACCCGGGCGCGTGCTGGTGCGCGGCTCGGTGCGTGCAGCCGCGGGGTGAACGAGCGGCCGGCCGGGTTCAGCGGAAGGAGACGTGCACGTGGTCCATGTGGTTCGCGGTCGCGCCGCCCCGGTCCTCCTGCATCTCCCAGCCGTCGCCGGTGTCGATGCGCTGGCGGTAGATGATGTAGCTGATGCCGAGCTCGTCGCTGTTCTCGCGGGCGTACTCGGCGAGATCCTCGCCGGTCGTCTCGTCGACCATGAAGTCGAGTGCCTTGCCCCGCGGGTGGTCGGAGGCGTTGGCGCGGCCGGCGACACCGAACACCGTGTCCACGCCGAACATGCAGCGCAGCGTCTCGCCGGCCGCTGCGGTGGCGGCGGTGACGCCGCCGAACCCGTCGGTGCCCGCGGTGCAGCTCGAGGACCCGGTCCGTCCCTCGTCGGCGGCCCGCACCGCGTCGTCGACGGCGGTCAGCGCGCCACCGGTGATGGCGTCGACGTCGACGGGCGGGGGCGGCTCGGCGAGTGCGCGGACCGCTCCGTCCGGGAAGGACGGGGTGACCGCCGGCTCCGGCCCGGGTGCGCGCGCCACGTCGTCGACCGGGCCGGTGAACGCCTGCAGTGCGAGGTCCTCGAGGTGGACCGTGCGGTCCCCGAGTTCCAGGTGCCCGGCCACCAGGGCGCTCCCGGCGAGCGCGGAACTGAGGATCCCCACGACGCCGGCGCCGCGACGCGGGCGCGCGGGGACGTCCGGGGTCGCGTGCGGGCGGTGCACGTCGGGCCGGCTGGGGGACTGCCGGATCCGTGCCGCGCCGCCGGGGTGTCGCCTCGGCACCGTGGGTCGCCTTCCGTCGGTCGGAGCCGGTGGCACCCGTAGCGGGGAGCGGGGGCGCGGTGGTCCGTGGGGAGGCGAACCGTCCGGTTCCGACACGGGTCACGGTACGTCTGTATTGGACCGCTCCTGCCCCACCGGGCGCGACGGGCGCTGACCGGTGCGCGTCGCGCTGTGGGCGGATCCCGCGGCGATGGCCCGGACCAGGGCGGCGGCATCCCGGCCGACCCCGCCCAGGAGGTCGCGAGACCCGCCTGCCCGGCGCCGACGACGAGGACGTCGACCCGGTCCGGCCCCTCATGTACGGGCGCGGTGCGACGCGCGCCGGGGCGCCGGCGCGCAGCACGGACCGTCGCCGACGGACACCTGGCGGTCGCCGGCCGGGGCGGCGACCGCGGTCCCGAGACCGGGGTCGGGCCGGGTCCGGGCCGCCCGCAGCGCGTTGAGGATCACCAGCACCTCGGCGGCCTCGTGGATCACGACGACGGTCGCCAGCCCGAGCACGCCGACCGTGGCGAGCGGGACCAGCACCCCGATGATCGCCAGGGATCCCCCGACGTTCTGCAGCATGATCCGGCGCGAGCGCCGGGCGTGGTCCAGGGTGCGGGGCAGGTGGCGCAGGTCCTCGCCCATCAGCGCGACGTCCGCGGTCTCGATGGCGACGTCGGTGCCCATGGCGCCCATCGCGATGCCGACGTCGGCGGTGGCGAGGGCGGGCGCGTCGTTGACACCGTCGCCGACCATGGCGATCGGCCGGCCACGGGCGATCGGGGCGAGCAGGCCGGCCTTGTCCGTGGGGCGCAGCCCGGCGTGCACGGTGCCGATGCCGGCCTGTCCGGCGAGGGTGGCGGCGGTGCGGGGGTTGTCGCCGGTGAGCATCGCGACGTCGATCCCGAGGTCGCGGATCCGTGCGACGGCCTCGGCGGCCTCCGGGCGCAGCTCGTCGCGGACGGCGATCGCACCGAGCAGGGTGCCGTCGCGTTCCAGCAGGACGACGGTGGCCCCGGCGACCTGCAGCTGCGCGACCTCGTCGGCCAGAGGGCCGGGGTCGATCCAGCCGGGCCGGCCGAGCCGCAGCGCGGCGCCGTCGGACGTTCCGGTGACACCGTTCCCGGGGACGGCGGTGACGTCGTCGGCAGGCCGGAAGCCGGGCCCGTCGTCCGGTCCGACGCCGGTCGGGGAGTCGGTCTCGGCGAGCACCGCGCGGGCCAGCGGGTGCTCGCTGCGGGCCTCCAGCGCGGCCGCGAGGGCGACGACCTCGCGTCGATCCGCGGCTCCGGTGGTCAGCACGCCGACGACCTCGGGCCGGTTCCGGGTCAGCGTCCCGGTCTTGTCCAGCGCGACCGCCCGCACCCGGCCGAGCTCCTCGAGCGCGGCCCCGCCCTTGACCAGCGCGCCCTGCCGGGAGGCCGCACCGACCGCGGCGACCACGGTCAGCGGGACCGAGATCGCCAGGGCGCACGGGGACGCGGCGACGAGCACGACCAGGGCGCGCTCCACCCACGCCATCGGGTCGTCGCCGAACAGCGTGCCCAGGCCGGCGACCAGCGCGGCGAGCACCATGATCGCCGGGACGAGGGGCCGGGCGATCCGGTCGGCGAGCCGCTGACCGGCGCCCTTGCGTTCCCGGGCCTGCTCGACGACGTGCACGATGCGGGCCAGCGAGCTGTCCGCGGCCGGAGCGGTCACCTCGACCTCGATCGCCGAGCCGCCGTTGATCGCGCCGGCGAACACGTCGTCGCCGGGGCCGGCCTCGACCGGCACGGACTCCCCGGTGATCGCCGCGAGGTCGAGGCTGGTGCGGCCGGTGCGGATCCGGCCGTCGGTGGCGGCCCGCTCCCCGGGCCGGAGGACGAGTGCGTCACCGACCCCCAGGTCGTCCGGGGACACGGTGACCTCACGGCCGTCGCGCAGCACCGACGCGGTCGGTGGCACCAGCCCCAGCAGGGCGCGCAGCCCGCGCCGGGTCCGGCCGACCGTGTAGCGCTCCAGCCCCTCGGCGATCGAGAACAGGACACCGAGCAGTGCGGCCTCGGCGAACTGGCCGAGGGCGACCGCACCGACCGCCGCGATCGTCATCAGCAGGCCGACGCCGACCCGTCCGTGCCGCAGGCCGCGCAGCGCACCGGGGACGAAGCAGGACGCGGCGACGACCGCCGCGACGAGCTGGGTCCCGTCCACCACCCGCTCCTGGGCCCCGGCGAGGCCGCCGATCAGGGCGCCGGCCAGGAGGACGGCCGCGACCGCGGCGACCTGCAGCTCGCGGACCCGCCACAGCCGGTCCGGTCCGTCGTCGGGCTGCTCGGCCGTGCCGCCGCCGGTGCGGTCCGGATCGGGGCCGCAGCAGACGTCAGACACGGCCGGCCGCCTGCTGCTCGCGGGTCGTGGTGGAGCCGCTCGCACGGTCGGCGGCACGGCCGTCACCCGGGGCGCCGTCCCAGCCCGCGCCGGCCCCGTCCCCGGCGCCGAGCAGCACCGACAACACGCCACGACCGCGTTCGGTGAGCCGGTACATCACCATCCGACCGTCCCGGCGGGAGGTCACGACCCCGGCCGTCCGCAGCCGGCGGGCATGGTGGGAGACCAGCGCCTGGGACGCCCCGACCACCCAGGCCAGGTCGCAGACGCACAGCTCGTCCCCGGCCAGCAACGCGGCGGCGACCTGCAGCCGGGTCGGGTCGCCGAGCCCGCGGGCGACGTCGGACGCCTGATCGACGTGCTCGGGTGGCGGCAGCGCGGCGCGGATCCGCTCGGCCTCGGGCAGATCCAGGCAGAGCAGGTCGCAGGTACCGGGCACCTCGGCGGTCATTCCAACAAACTAAGCTATGTTTGAATGACTTCGCCAGAGGTTGCCGCCGATCCCCTGCCCCGGAGCGCACGTCCCATGACCCGCAACGCCCGCCTGTCCCTCGTCGTCGTCGCCGTGTTCGTCCTCGTCGTGGGTGCCCTGTTCGGCGTGACCCGGCTGACCGCCCCCGCCGCGCCGGACGGCACCGAGGCCGCCGCCGCGCTCGCCGCCCGGCCGGAGAGCCACCGGCTGTCGGATCCCGCCGGTGCGACCGTCACCTTCGTGGAGTTCCTCGACTTCGAGTGCGAGGCGTGCGGTGCGGTGTACCCCGCCATCGAGGAGCTCCGCGCCGAGTACGGCGACCGGGTCACCTTCGTGATCCGCTACTTCCCCGGCCCCGGCCACTTCAACGCGGAGCGCTCCGCCCGCGCGGTCGAGGCCGCGGCCCGCCAGGACCGGCTGGAGCCGATGTACGCGCTGATGTTCGAGACCCAGGCGCAGTGGGGCGAACAGCAGGTGCCGATGGACGACCGTTTCCGCGGCTACGCCGAGCAGCTCGGCCTGGACATGGCCCGCTACGACGCCGACTACGCCGACCCGGCCGTCGCCGATCGGGTCCGCGCCGAGCAGGCCGACGGGATCGCGCTCGGTGTCCAGGGCACGCCGACGTTCTTCGTGAACGGTGAGCGCCTCGAGCCCCGGACATACGACGACCTGACTGGCGCGCTCGACGAGGCACTCGCCGCGGGCGGCTGAACACGTCCGGCTACGGAGCCACCCGGTCGGGCGTAACCCGTACGGGGGTGGGTCGTTGTCCCGGGTGAGGGCGCCGCTTCGGCGTCCCGCCCCGCCCGCTCCCCTGGACGACCCCGGACCCCGGTCGTCACCGACGGGCCGACACGAGGAGACCTCGTGTTCCACGGTTTCAGCAAGAAGTTCCTGCACGACTCGATCGACCGGAGCGCCGAGAACGGCCTGGACCGCCGGCGGTTCCTCCGCGCGGCCGGTCTGACCGGCGCCGGTGTGGCCGGCCTGGGCGTGCTCGGCGCCGGTGTGGCGTCCGCGACCACCGGCACCGAGGACGACATCTCGGACGCCGCGGTGCTCAACTTCGCGCTCAACCTCGAGTACCTCGAGGCGGAGTTCTACCTGCGCGCGGTCACCGGCAAGGGCCTGGCGGACTCGCAGATCGACGGCAAGGGCGAGCTCGGCCCGGTCACCGGCGGCTACAAGGTGAAGTTCGAGACCAAGCTCGGCCGCCAGTACGCCGCGGAGATCGCCCAGGACGAGCGGGCGCACGTCGACTTCCTGCGTTCCGCGCTCGGTGACGCGAAGGTGGCCCGCCCCGCGATCGACCTGCAGGACGCCTTCACCGCCGCCGCCATGGCGGCCGGGCTGATCGGGCCGGGGCAGACCTTCGACCCGTTCGCGGACGAGACGAGCTTCCTGCTCGGCGCCTTCATCTTCGAGGACGTCGGGGTCACCGCCTACAAGGGCGCGTCGCCGCTGGTGTCGAACAAGACGTTCCTCGAGGCGGCGGCCGGCATCCTGGCCGTCGAGGCGTACCACGCGGGTCTGGTCCGCACCCTGCTGCTGCAGGGCGGCGCCGCCGACGCGGTCGGCCAGATCTCCGACGCCCGGGACTCGCTGGACGGACCGTCCGATCTGGACCAGGGCGTCCTCGACCGCAACGGCGACGCGAACATCGTGCCGGCCGACGAGAACTCGATCGCCTTCTCGCGTACCCCCGGCCAGGTGCTCAACATCGCCTACCTCAACCCGGACTCGGTGACCGAGGGCGGGTTCTTCCCGGCCGGTGTCAACGGCCCGGTGAACACCAGCGACGCGAACGGCTGACCGCCGCACCTCGCGCACCACACGTGCCGCCGCCCCGGACCCGGGACGGCGGCACGTCACCGTCCGGCGACGAGTGCGGCCGGGTCGATCTCCCCGCCGACCACGGCCAGCGCCACCTCGGTCAGGGAGAGCCCGTGCCGGCGGGCGTGACCGCGGAGCAGCCCGAACGCGGCGTCGACGTCGATCCCGGCCCGGTCCGCGAGGGCGCCCTTGGCCTGCTCGATCGGGATCCTGCTCTGCAGCGCCGTGTGGAGCTGCCGGCGCTCCTGGTCGACGCTCTCCCACTCGGCCGCGCGGTCCATCGCGGATGCGGTGGCCGCGGCCAGGAGGCCGGCGGCTCGCAGGTCCGGTGGATCGTCGTGGTTCCCGAGCAGCAGCAGGGCCCCGAGCGTGACGTCGGCCGTGCCGTGGATCGGCAGTGCCCAGGCGTGCGTGATGCCGGCCGCGGCGGCCTTCGCCGCGAAGGCCAGCCACCGGGTCCGTTCGCGTGTGAGGTCCTCGCAGACGACCCGGCGCCCGCTCCGCGCGCAGTCCCCGCCCGGCCCCTGGCCGAAGCCGACCGAGACCGCGGCTCGCGGGCCATCGGGGCCGGCGGAGGAGACACTGTGGACGGTGCCGCCGGAGATCAGCGCGGCACCGGCGGCGACGCCGAACAGCCGGTGCAGGGAGTCGACCAGGCCGCCGAGCACGCGGGACGGATCCCGGGCACCGGTCGTGGCCAGGGCGAGCGTCGCCGCGGCGAGGTCCAGGCGGCTCGGTTCGTCCACGGAGAAGTGTTCGATCACGAGGGGGTGTCCGGTTCTGTCCGGACCTCGTTCGACCGCCCTGTGCCGGGGCGGGAACGAGAAAGCGGGCCGGTCCGCCGTGATGGCGGACCGGCCCGCTGGACCCGATGGGTCCTGATCAGCCCTCGAGGCTGGTGAGCTGCGAGAGGATGCTCTTCTGGGCCTGCTCGGTGGAGGCCGAGTTGCCCTGCTCGTTCATCGAGTCGATCGAGTTGTCCTGGACGATCGACTGGCCCTCGGAGCTCACGCCGTCCTCGTTGGCGAAGTCGCTCAGACCGAGGATGTCGGAGGCGTTGACGGCCGGGTTGGCCTGGGTGACCGGCGCGAGGCTGGTGTTCGACTGGCCGGTGCTGGCGCCCTGGTCGCTGCTGACGGTGCCGCTGGTGGCCTGGTCCTGCTCCTGGGTGAAGTCGTCGGCGAACGCGGTGCCGGCGATGCCGAAGGTCATCGGCACGGCGATCGCGGTCGCGAACAGGGTACGCACGGACTTGCGCATGAAGATCCTCCTGGTTTTCCTGCACCACCGGTATCGGTCCGGAATGCTGATCACGACGTTAACGATCTCTCTTCGGATGATGTTGGCGGGGGGCGGTCGATTTTCACTCGTCCGGGGGTGAACGCGCGGTCGGTGGCGCCGTAGCACCTCCCTGTCATGAGGCGCTGAGCTGGGAAGACGTCTCGCATCGCGGAATGGGTGTCGTGATCTCTCCCGCCGGCGAAGCGTGCGACGGGCAATTCACTCGATCATGTGAAAACCGGCTCGGGAATGCGAGCGGAATGTGCACCCGTCACTCGATGGTGCGAATTCCGGGCGCATACCGATCCTCGGGGCGGCCGGTGGGAGTTGACCATGCCGCGACGTCACGGTGTCCACTCGTCCCCGATGTGGTCACGCCCGTGAGCCGGTGGGCTCCCGCGGAAGGAGACGGTCATGCGTGCGCTCGTGGTGGACGGTGCCGGTGCGTCCGGTGTCCGGGTCGGTGAGGTGCCCGATCCGGTGCCGGCACCGTACGAGGCGCTGGTGCGCGTGCGGGCGGCGTCGCTCAACTACGGCGAGGTCGCGATCCTCGCCGGACGGGTTCCCGAGGGGATGGAGCGTCCGCCCGACGGGGCCGTGCTCGGTGCCGACGCCGCGGGCGTCGTCGAGCGGGCGGCGGCCGACGGCTCCGGGCCCCCGGCGGGGACCCCGGTGGTGTCGATCGGCGCGGACGGGGCCTGGGCCCGGCTCCGGGCCGTACCGGCCACCGCACTGGGCGCTGTGCCCGCCGGGAGCGATCCCGGTGCGGTGAGCACCCTGCCGGTCGCCGGCCTCACCGCGCTGCGGGCCCTGCGTCGCCTCGGCCCGCTCCTCGGGCGGCGGGTGCTCGTGACCGGTGCGACCGGCGGGGTCGGCCGGTTCACCGTCCAGCTGGCACGGCTCGCCGGAGCGCAGGTCGTGGCTTCGACGTCCGATCCGGACACGTACTCCGCGGAGCTGCGCCGGCTCGGGGCGACCGAGGTGGTCGGCGGCCCGGCGTCCGTGACGGGAGGCATCGACGGGGTGGTCGACCAGGTGGGCGGGCGGCAGCTCGTCGAGGCGTTCCGGCTGCTGCGGCCGCACGGCGTGCTCGTCGCGGTCGGGCACTCGTCCGGCGAGGGCGAGTCGTTCGCCTACGGCGACCTGTTCGGCAACGACGGCGGCCACGACCGGTCCCTGGTCACGTTCTTCCTGGGGGCCGCCTTCCTGGGGGATGCACCGGACTTCGGGCCCGACCTCACCTGGCTCGCCGACCAGGTCGGGAACGGATCGCTGGTCGCCGAGCCCGCCTGGCGTGGCGGGCTCGAGCAGGGCCCGGACGCCGTGCGCGCGCTGCTCGACGGAGCGGTGCACGGGAAGGCTGTGATCGACTTCGAGTGACGGGCCGCGCTCAGCGCGCCCCCGGCCACGGCCCGGGCGGGACGGCCGGGACGTCCTCCTCGGCCTCGGTGGTCGCGTACTCCCGCAGCCCCCGCGCCCGGTAGTTGGCCAGCGCGTGCGGCCCGTCGAGGGTGCAGGTGTGCACCCACACCCGGGTCACGGCGGGCAGGCCGTCGCCGCGTTCGTGCAGGCTCCAGGCCTGCCCGATCCCGTGCGCCAGCAGGTGCCCGCCCAGCCCGAGGCCGATGTGGCGGGGCAGCAGGCCGAAGTAGGCGATCTCGGTGTGCGTGCCGTCGTCGTGCGCGACGCCGTCCAGCTCGATGTAGCCGGCGGGGGCGCCGCGGACCCAGGCCACCCACGTCTCGGACCCGGGCCGGGACAGCTGCTCGGTCCACTGCCGCAGCGTCCAGCCCAGCCGGTCCCGCCAGTGCCAGTCGCCGCCGACGGCGGTGTAGAGGAACCGGCCGAACTCGGGGGCGACGTCCTCGACCCGCGTGACCGACACCGGCACCGACGGCGGACGGGCCGGGACGAGCTCGGAGCGGTCCCGCTGTTCGAGGTGGGTCGTCGTGACGATCATGTCTCCATGGGACCGCACCCGGTCACTGCGGCGTGATCACGACCTTCAGGGCCTGGTGGTCGGCGGCGTGGCCGAACACGTCGTAGGCCTCGTCCATCCGGTCGAAGGTGAAGGAGTGCGTGCCCATCCGCTCGGCGGGGATCCGGCCGCCGGCCACCATCGTCAGCAGCGTCGGGATCGAGACGGTGTCGACCAGGCCCATCGTCAGCGTCACGTTCGAGATCCACATGTCCTGCATCGGCAGCTCGACCGGGGCGCCGTGCACGCCGATGTTGGCGATGGTCCCACCGGGCCGGACGAGCGACGCGGCGGTCAGCAGGGTCTCCGGGTAGCCGACGGCCTCGATCGCGACGTCGACGCCGAGTCCGTCGGTCAGCGCCGTCACGTCGTCGACGGCGCCCGGTCCGGCCTCCACGGTGTCGGTCGCCCCGAACTCGAGGGCCTTCTCCAGGCGGAACTTGTTCGAGTCGATCGCGACGACCTTCGAGGCGCCCCACAGTCCCGTCGTCAGGATCGCCGAGAGCCCGACCGCGCCGGCCCCGACGACGGCGACCGTGTCCCCGGGCCGCACCCGACCGGCCAGCACACCGACCTCGTAGCCGGTGGGCAGCGAGTCGGCCAGGAAGATCGCCTGCTCGTCGCGCACGCCGTCGGGCATCGCGTGCAGCGAGGTGTCGGCGTACGGGACGCGGACGTACTCGGCCTGGGTGCCGTCGATGAGGTGACCGAGGATCCAGCCGATGCCGCCGACGGTCCGGCAGTGCGAGGGCATCCCACGCTGGCAGTACTCGCAGCGGCCGCACCGGGTGATCGCCGGGACGAGGACGCGGTCGCCGGCGGCGAAGGCGGTCACGGCGTCGCCGACCTCGGTGACCGTCCCGACGGCCTCGTGGCCGAGGACGCGGCCGTCGGTGACGGTGGGTACGTCCCCGTGCAGGATGTGCAGGTCGGTCCCGCAGATCGTGGTCGTCTCCACCCGCACGACGACGTCGGTGGGCTCCTGCACGGTCGCGTCCGGGACGTCTTCCCAGGCCTTGATTCCGGGGCCGTGATAGACGAGTGCCTTCATCTGCTCGCTCCGTCGGTCGCAGGGTGGATGGCACGCCGACGATAGTGACGCAGGACACATATCGGTGTCGCGATATGCGACGGCCCGGACCGCGTCGCTGCTGCGGGCGATCCGGGCCGTCCCGGCCGGTGCTACTCCGTCACCGTCGACACGATGAACGGCGCCGCTGCCTGCAGGACCTCCTCGCGGCCCATCGGTGTCTCGGTCGCTCCCATGTAGACACCGTTCTCGGCCGGTTTCTCGAGCAGCACACCGATGATCGCGGCGTGCCTGGCCTCGACCCCGAAGATGCTCGCGGCCGCGGCGAGCAGCTCCTTCTCCTGGAACAACGACGGTGCGGCGCCGAGGTAGGCCGAGACACCCAGGTTCTCGAAGGTGAACGCGGCGTCCAGGTACGCGGCGCGGCTGTCGAACGCGGCACCGAAGTCGACCTCCGGAGCCGGCACGGGCGAGCCGCCGAGCTCGTTGATCGTGTCGGTCAGGGCCATGACGTGCACCTCTTCGTCGCTCTGGATCTGCTCCAGGTAGCGCGCCTCCTTCCCGGAGACGAGGCCCGCGGCGTTGCCCTGGCGGTAGAACTCGGCCTCCAGGTACTCCAGGGTCAGGGCGTAGTTCAGGACGTCCAGGGGCCCGTCGAAGTCGGTGTCCTGGGCGAAGGCGAACTTCGTGCCGAGCATCTGCAGGGCGACCGACGCCGGGATGACGGTGGCGGCGCCTCGGACGAGATCACGACGCTTCATGGCGTGTTCCTCCCTCTCAGGACTGGATGAACTGGCCGGCGGCCGCGAGGACCTCGTCCATGGACCGGGTGGTCTCGAACGCGGCGGGGAACGGATCGGTGCCCAGCAGGTCGGCGACCACCGCGGCGTGCCGCGACTCGACCCCGGCGATCGCCGCGGCCGCGCCGAGGATCTCGCCGCTGCGGATCAGCGGGACCTGGCCGTGGTAGGCCATGACCCCGAGCTCCTCGAACATCGAGGCCGCGGTGAGGAAGCCGTCCCGGTCGGCGAAGGTCTCGCCGGGGAACATGAACGTCGGCTTCTCGGCGGGTGTGCCGCCGAGCGCCTGGATCGTCTCGGTCAGGGCCGTGACGTGGGCCTGCTCGTGGTCGCGGATCGGCGTCACGAGCTCGAGCTCGCGGTCGGCCAGCAGGTCGCCGGCGATGCCCTGGGTGTAGAACTCGGCCTCCAGGTACTCGAGGGTCAGCGCGTAGTTCAGGATGTCCAGGTCGCTCGCGGAGTCCTGGGCGAACGCGGTCGCGTCGGTCGAGGTCCAGGCGACGAGCGAGGCGCCCACGCCGACCAGGGCGGCGCCCCGGATGAAGTTGCGACGGCTGCTCTCGTGGCGGAAGCCCAGGACCGGGCGTCCACCGAACAGCCTGCGGCCTGCGGGCGGGTTCGAGAGGGATGACATGGCGGAACACGTCCTCTGCTGATGGTGGTGCGCTGCGTCGGTGCTGCGGGGCCGCCCAGCCGTCCCCGGCAACGGATCAACTCCCTCCCGGGGACTGCGCCGTCGCCCGCACCACGATGCGGTGGGTGCGGTCCCCCTTCGGAGCGCACGCGAACAGCGTCAGCACGCGCGCCGCCGGATCGGCGGGCCGGCCGAGCACGAAGTCCGCGTACCCGGCCTCGGGGACGGTCGTGGTCTCGACGACCCGGTAGACGACCGGGCCGGAGTCCGGCGGGGTGAGTGCGATCGGATCCCCCGGGGTGAGCAGGTCCAGATCGCGGAACGGGCTCGTCCAGGTGGTCCGGTGCCCGGAGACGACCATGTTCCCGGCCTGGCCGGGGAGCGCGGTGCCCGGCCAGTGGCCCGGCCCGCGTTCCAGCACCGACGGCTGCACCCCGGCACCGAACTCGACGTCGAGGCCGGTGGTCGGGAACGCGATCCGGCCGAGCGGGGTGTACGGCCCGGGAGCGGTGGCGACGGCGGCGAGCGTCGCCTGGTCGACGGGATAGTCGTTCGACCGCGCGGCGGCGCCGAGCTCGTCGCGGATGGTCAGCACCTGGTCCCAGGTGGGCGGTTCCGTCGCAGAGCGACCCGCGCCGGTGCCGGAGGCGTCCGGACCGGACAGCGCCACCGCGAGCACGGCGACCACCACCGCGGTCGCCACGGCCGACCAGGCGAGTGGCCGCCGCCACGAGCTCCGTGCACCGTCCGAGCTCATCGACACTCACCCGTCCGGGTCGGCCACGCCCACGGCGCCGCCGCTGCGGCGCCCTTTGTGAGGTGTCGTTCGGAACGGGGAGTAGATGTGGTTCGCACCACTGTGCGCCCGGTGTCGCGTCAGGCGTGGAGCCTCAACCGCCGCTGCGCCGGGGCACCCACACGGCGACGATCTTCCCGACGGCGGTGACCAGGAAGAACTGCCCCACCACGATCTCGAGGACCGCCGTGGTCTCCGCGACCCACCCGGTGACGACCACGTCGCCGTACCCGGTCGTGCTCAGCGTGACGAAGCTGAAGAACAGCACGTCGTCGACGTCGACCGGGGTGGTGAACGCGGTCGTCACCGAAGCGATGGCGAGGTAGACGAACGCGAACGCCATCCCGATCTGCAGGTAGGCGGCGATCGCGGCGAGCACGATGCCGCCGTCCACCCGGCCGGCGAGCAGCACGTCGCGCAGGATCGACTGCGCCGCGACGAGGTAGAGCAGCGCGTTCAGCGTGAAGAGCCCGGTCACCACCACGTCGGGCGGCGGATTCCCGAGCGCGGCCTGCGCCAGCACGACGACGACCGCCACCACGACCGCGCCGAGCGCCGCCGACGCGAACCGCAGCACCCGTGGCCGCGCGCGCGAGTGCATCAGCGACAGCCGGACCGTCACCACCTGCAGCAGCGCCGCGACCGCCGTGCCGACGGTGCCGTCCAGGGCCAGCGAGACCGCGTAGGTCCCGACGACGAGCGCGAGCACCGCGCCGTAGGTGAGCCGGCGGGCAGGAGCGGCAGGGTCACCCCGGCTCACTCGTCGCTCATGCGTCGGCGAACGCGGTCCGCAGCGCGGCCTCCTGGTCGTGCGACAGGTTGGTGCGGATCAGCGTCATCGGCATGTCCTTGAACGCGTCCTTGACCCGGTCGAGGACGGCGTCCGAGGTCATGACGAACAGCGCCGACGTGCCCGGCTCGACCTCCGCGCGGACGGACTTGATGAAGTCCTCGTCGATCCCGGCGTCCGCCATCGACCCGCCGAGGGCCCCGAACGCGGCCCCGACCGCCGCGCCCAGCAGCGGCACGAAGAAGATCAGCCCGAACAGCAGGCCCCAGAAGGCGCCCCCCAGCGCCCCCGCGCCCACGAGACTGTTCATCTCCCGGGTCTTGGGGCTGCGTCGCCCCTCGGGCCACGACCCGGTCGCCGCGTCGTGCACGGTGACGAGCTCCTGCTTCATCAGACCCTCGAGCCGTTCCTCGGCCCGGCCTGCGCCGTCGGCGGTCGGGAACTTCCAGACGGTCAGCGTGGCCATGGGTGTCTCCCGGTGATCGACGGTCGTGGACGCCGGCGCGGACCCCTCGAACCGCGCCGGTGGTGCGGCCGGGACGTTAGGAGCGATCCGTCCGGTAGCGCCTCACCTCCTGCGGGTGACGAATCCGGGGCCGCGGGACGGGCATGGTGCGGTCCCGACGCGAGGAGGACGCCATGACCGGACCGTCGAGCACGGAGCGCAGTGCCACCGACCGCGACGCCACCGACCGCGACCCCATCGACCGCGACCCCATCGACCGCGACCCCGGAGCGCATCACGTCCGGACGGACACCTCCGGACCGCCGAGTGCCTGGGTGGGCTGGATCTGGTTCGCCGGGGTCATGGTGATCATGCTCGGGCTCTTCAACCTCGTGTACGGCCTCACCGCCGTGCTGCACGACGAGCTGTTCGCCGTCATCCCGGGCGGGGTGCTGCTGTTCGACCTGACCACCTGGGGCTGGGTGCACGCGATCCTCGGGATCGCCCAGATCGCGGTCGGTGCGGGCATCCTGCGGGGGATGCGCTGGGCGCTGGTGCTCGGTGTGGTCCTCGCCGTGCTCAACGGGGTGGCCCAGCTCATCGTCCTGCCGTACTACCCGTTCTGGGCGCTGATCGTGATCGCGGTCGACTGCCTGGTGATCTACGCGATCGTCGTGCACGGCGGCGAGCTGCGGCGGGCGTTGCGCGGCGTCTGACCCTGCGGGTCCCGGGCGATCCGGAACCCGAGGTGGCCCGCGCTGCCGTCCACACCGTGTGACGAGCGCGCACTGCAGCGGTAGCGGGCACCGCGGGACCCGTCGGACAGGTAGGAGCCGCCGCGGTGCACCCGGTGGGCGGGGCGGGAGGGACCCGGGCCGGTCCAGCGGTCGGCGCACCACTCCCAGACGTTGCCGGTGGTGTTGTACAGCCCGTACCCGTTCGGGGGGTACGTGTCGACGGCGACCGGTCCCGGCACCGTGCCCGGTGCCGGGACGGGGAAGTCCCCGGCGAAGGTGTTCATCCGGCGCTCGCCGCCGGGTTCGCGCTCGTCGCCCCACGGGTACCGCCGCCCGGGGAGGCCACCGCGGGCGGCGCACTCCCACTCCCGCTCGGTGGGCAGCCGCGCACCGGCCCAGGTCGCGTAGGCACAGGCGTCGAGCCAGGAGACGTGCACGACCGGGTGGTCCGCCCGCCCGGCCAGGTCGGATCCCGGGCCCTCCGGCCGGCACCAGCAGGCCCCGGGCACCCGTCGCCACCAGGGGGCTCCGGCCACGGCGAGGGTGGGCGGCAGGTCGGCACGGAGCCGGCCCGCGTAGACGAACGACCAGCCGTGCCGCTCGGCGGTCGTCGGGTGGCCGGTCGCCTCCACGAACGCCGCGAACTCGGCGTTGGTCACCGCGCAGGTCCCGATCGCGAACGGCGCCACCCGGACCGGACGGGGCGGGCCCTCGCCGTCGTCGTGCGGGCCCTCGTCCGAGCCCATGACGAACTCGCCTCCGCCGATCCCGGCGAACCGCCGCCGCGCGCCGGCGGCCGCCGGTCGCGAGGGGCTCACGGACGGCGACGGGCCGGGCGCACGGGAACGGCTCATCCCCGCAGCGTCCCGGGCCGGCGCGCTCCCGCCCTCGCCCGTCACGGACGATGCCCGGGTCACGCGGACGGGTGAACGACGCGGACCGGGCAGAACGGACGGAGGTCCCGCGACGACGGCGGCCCGTTCTTTCCGAACATCGACAATCGTCGGGATGGCCCGGGCGTCGCTATCGGATAATCGTTCGGGTGGCTGTTTCCGGGGTGTCCGCCGATCCGTCACCGGTCTGCTGCGAACGGGGTCGGAGCGGCGCCCGATGGAACGGCGGGGCGGGCTCCCGCCGACCACTCCCCGTGTCGGTGGCGGAGTACCCGGTCCGCGTGCGCCACCACCGAATGCGCAGGTAGAGGTCGATCAAGTGCCGAAGGCGGGGGCACCCGCACGCAATTCTCTCTCGCCGTCGCCGAATGGTTACACGATGTGATTCTCCGACGAAAGGATCTTTCTCGTCACCGTGTGAGGCGTGATGCCGCTGTGATAACTTCTGCCGCCCCGCCGAAATCGGTGAGTGCACGGAAAGTCACCGTTCGGCAGGGGAATGCCCGCCCCGGACGGGCGCCGGGAAGCCGGAGCGCCCGGGGAACTGCGGTCGGTCGGGAGGTCCTGTGGCGGCGATGGAGTCTCGGCGCGACACCGGCGGGGTCGTCGACGCGCGACCGGTCCAGGCCGTACCGGACATGCCGGACGTCCCACGTCCGCGCACGTCCGGCAGGACCGCCGCCGACCCGCGCCGGTCGGGCCGCGGTCGTCCGGCCGCGGTCCGGGTCCCGCGGGCGAAGATCAGGGTGCCCACGGTCGGGGAGACGCACGTCCCGCGTCCGAGGGTGACCGCGACCCTGTCGGAGATGGCGCGGCGGCCGGTCCTGCTGGTCTCGGCGCCGGCCGGGTGCGGCAAGACCCAGGCGCTGGCCGACTGGGCCCGGCGCACGCACGGCCCGGCCCGGATCGCCTGGGTGACCGTCGACCGGGACGACGACACGTCCCGCTTCTGGTCGGCCCTGCTCGAGGCGGTCCGGCAGTGCGCCGGGATCCCGGCGTCCTCGGAGCTGCACCGGCTGTCCTCGCCCGCCGCGGGTGACGAGCTGGAGATGGTCGGCGACCTCGCCGACGCGGTGGACGTGCTCCCCGACCCGGTGCACCTGGTGCTCGACGACGTGCACGAGATCCGCGACGAGGGGGTGCGGCACCTGCTCGATCTCCTCCTGCGGCACCTGCCCCCGAACCTGCACCTGATCCTCTCCTCCCGGCTCGACCCGCCGCTCCCGCTGCCCCGGCTACGGCTGGAGGGACGGCTGGCCGAGCTGCGCGCCGAGCACCTGCGGTTCTCCGTCGCCGACGCCCGCGAGCTACTACGACGGTCCGATGTGGACATCTCCCGGGAGCAGGCGGCCGCGTTGGTCGACCGGACCGACGGCTGGGCGGCCGGCCTGCGGCTGGCGGCGATCTCGCTGCAGGGGGCCGGACCCGCCGGTGGTGCCGGCCGCCCGGAACCTGCCGATGGCATCGACGACATCGACGACGCCGATCGGCCGGGCGTCGACGGGCCCGGCCCCGGGGCCTCCGCGCGCTCGGACTACGCCGACCGGGTCGTCGCCGACTTCGCCGGCGCCGACCGTGCGGTCGCGGACTACCTGGCCGACGAGGTGCTCAGCGGGGTGCCGCCGGAGCTGCGGAACCTCCTGGGCCTGCTCAGCATCGGTGACGAGACCCCGGTCGACCTCGCGATCGTGCTGGCCGGCCGGGACGACGCCGCCGGCCTGCTGGCCCGGCTGGAACGGGAGACCGCGCTCGTCGTCGGCGTGGGGCCGGGGCGCCGCTCGTACCGGCTGCACGGCCTGCTCCGCACGTACCTCGCGGCCGAGCTCGAGCGGGAGAACCCCGGCGAGGCGCGGCGGCTGCACGCCGCGGCGGCCCGCTGGTACGCCGACAGCGGTGACACGCTGCGTGCCCTGTCCCAGGCCCGGGCGGGTGCCGCCGAGGAGCTGCTGGCCGAGATCCTGCAGTCCTCCGGTGTCGATCTCCTGCTCGCGCACGAGCACGAGGCGCTGTGCGCCGCGCTCGAGGCGCTGCCCGACCACCGGCTCCGGGACTCCCCACGGCTCTGCCTGGTCGCGGCGGCGGCCCGGACCCGCGCCGGCCGGGCCGACCTCGCGCGGGCCGACCTCGCCCGGGCCCGCACCGCGCGTTCGTCGGGGGCCGCCGGACCGGCCGACGCCGACCTGGACGTGTTCGAGCGCCTCGTCGAGATCGAGATCGGCCTGCTCACCGAGTGCTGTGCGCCGCCCGCCCCGGACGACCCGCCCGGCGGCACGCCGGTCCCCGGCGACCCGGCGCTGGAGGCCTGGGCCCGCGCCGACCGCGGCCGGTCGCTGATCTTCGCGCAGCGGACCGCACCGGCCGTCGACGAGCTCGGCGCCGCCCTCGACCTCGCCGAGGAGCACCGCCTCGAGTACCTCGCCGTCCGGGTCCTCGCCGACCTCGCGCTGCTGCGCGGCGTCGAGTGCGACTACCCGGCCATGGTGCAGAGCGCGCGGAACGCGATCGCCACGGCACGGGCGCGCGGGTGGTCGGAGATCCCGGCCCTGATCCAGGCCCACTCGATGTGCGCCATGAGCGAGATCGTCTCCCTGCGGCCGGCGGCCGCCGCGGGCGAGATCGCCTCGGCGGGCCTGGCCGCACGGACGTCGCCGGACCGGGCCACCGCCCTCGTGCTCGACGCGCTCGGCGCGGTCGCCGAGTTCGACCGGACACATCGGGAACGCAGCCCGGACACCCTGCTCGAGGTGATGCGCCGGTGCCGGACCGAGCTGGAGGACGGGCCGCCCGGGCGGATGGCCCCGCTCGGGCTGCTGGAGTTCCACCCCGCGGCCGTGCACCGCCGGACCGCCACCCTGCGCGAGATCGTGACGTGGGCCGAGCGGGCGTTGCCCGGGACCGCGGACCCCCTGGTGCTGCGGGCGCACGCGAGGCTGCTGGCCGGCCGGCCGGCCGCCGCGCGGGACGTGCTCGGTCCGGTCCTGCGCGACGGTCTGCCGTGTGTGCTGCCGACCACCGGGGTCGACGCCTGGCTGGTCCAGGCGGGTGCCGACCTCGCGGTCGGCCGCGTGGCCGCGGCCCGGCGCGGGCTCGTGCAGGCGCTCGAGCTGGCCGCCCCGGGGACCCTGATCCGGCCGTTCCGCTATGCCGACCCGCAGCTGATCGGCCTGCTCGTCCAGCACATCGGCACGTTCGGGCGCGAGCTGGAGCCGCTCGTGGAGCTGGTCGTCCGGCGGGCGCCGGCGGGCCCCGAGACCTCCGGGGTCCCCGCGCTCACCGAGCGCGAGCGCGCCGTGCTGACGCTGCTGCAGTCTCACCGGTCGATCGAGGAGATCGCCTCCGACCTCACGGTCTCGGCGAACACGGTGAAGACCCACGTCCGGTCGATCTACGGCAAGCTCGGGGTGAACAGCCGGCGGGCGGCGGTCGTGGTCGCCCGGGAACGCAGCCTCGTCTAGCGCAGCCGTCCGGCCGGGGACTCACTCCCGGCCCGACACCGCCCGGGTGGCGGCCAGCGCGGTGGGCCGGAGCCGCCCGGCCCCGGCCAGCTCGTGCCAGCGCGGCGTCGCGCGCACCGCGGTGAGCGAGCGCGGCGGGATCCCGGCGATCCACGCGGTGACCCCGCGCGCGGCCAGCTCCCGCTCGAGGTCGGCGAACCCCTCGATCACCGTCACGGACACGACGGCCAGGCTGGACGCGTCGACGACCACGGTCCGGGTCCCCGGCGCGGCGTCGACGGCGGCGAGCAGCCGGCGCTGCGCCGAGCGCACGTTGGCGGTGTAGAGCGGTCCGTCGAACCGCAGCACCAGCAGGCCGGGCCGGCGCGGGGCCCGGCCGGCCGCGACCAGCTCGTCCGGACCCGGGCCGACCGGGACCAGCTCGGTGACGCCCACCCCGCCCAGCTCCCGCAGCAGGGTCGCGAGCATCAGCAACACCCCGACCAGGACCGCCGCCGGCAGCCCGAGCGTCACCCCGGCCAGCGCCGTGACGACCGCGCCCCCGAACTCGAACCGGTCCACCCGCCAGAACCGCACGAAGTCCGACGGCGCGACCAGCCCGGCCGCCGCGAGGACCACGACACAGCCCAGCGTCGCCCGCGGCAGCTCGGCCAGCACCCCGCCCAGGAACACCAGGCATCCCACGGCGAGCGCGGCCGTCGTGAGGCCGCCGAGCTGGCTGCGGGCCCCGGATCGCCGGGTGCTCGCGGTCGGCGGGAGCCCGCCGGCCACCGGCATGGCCCGGAACAGCGCCCCGACCGCGCAGGCCAGCCCGACGGCCGCCAGCTCACGGTCGTCGTCGATCGGCGGTTCCTCCGGCCGCCGCGCGGTCCGGGCAGCGGCGACGCTCTCCAGGAACGCCATGACCGCGATCGTGCACGCGCCCGGGAACAGCGCGGCGGCCTCGTCGAACGCGGGCAGGACCGGCACCGGGACCCCGGAGGGGATGCTGTCGACGAGGGCGACCCCGGCCGCGTCGAGCTGCCCGTGGGTGACGAGCACGATCCCGACCACCACCGCGACGAGCGGCCCCGGGACCCGCGGCAGGCCGCGGGCCAGACCGACTAGCAGCGCCAGCGTGGTCACCGACAGCAGCACCGTCGCGAGGTTCGCCCCGGTGGCCCGCTCGGCCAGCGCCCGGACGGCGGCCGGGAGGAAGGACGCCGTGCCGTCGCCCGCGTCGCCGGGGACCCCGAGCAGGACCGGCAGCTGACCGGCGACGACGGTCAGGCCGACGGCGGTCCGGATCCCGGTCAGCGTGGCCGCGGAGGCGTTGTCGACCAGGCCGCCCAGCCGGAACATCCGGCCGACCAGCAGGATCGCCCCCACCAGCAGGGACAGCATGGCCAGGGTGCGGGCGGGGTCGGGGCTCGCGGCCGCGGTGCCCGCCGCGACCAGGGTGGAGGCCGTCAGTACCGCCGACGTCGACGTGGTGGAGACCGAGAGTGTCCGGGAGCCGCCCAGGACGGCGTAGACCACGACCGGGACCGTGCAGGTGAGCAGCCCGACCTGGACCGGCAACCCGGCGATCGTCGCGTACGCCATCGCCAGGGGCAGGAGCACGCAGGCGGTCGCGATCCCGGCGAGGAGATCGCGGCGCCACCAGGAGCGTCGGTATCCGGCGAACGGCCCATTGTGCACAGGTCCGAACGTCCCTGGTCGGGCGCTGTGATGCCTCGCCCACTCCGGGTGAGACGGGCGGGCCGCCTCCCGGGTCACCCACCGCGGGGGATGCCGCACCTCCGGCGCCCGCCAGAGGATCCCTCCATCCACCGAGGGGAGGCCGGACATGCCGGACGTGAGGTCGAACGACGCCGGGAACACCGGGGGGACGGACTGCGACCGGGCGCCGCACGTCGGCGGCCTCGTCGTCGGCCGGGCCGCCCGGTGATGCGGTCCTGGCGGGACGGTGCGGCCCGCGCGGCGATCGAGGACTTCGTGGCCCGGATCACGGGTCCGGGCCCGGACCACGTCGAGCGCGAGGCCCGGGTCGCGGTGTTCGACAACGACGGGACGCTCTGGTGCGAGAAGCCGATGCCCGTCCAGCTCGACTTCACCCTCCGCCGGCTGGCCGAGATCGCCGAGGCCACCCCGGGGCTGGCCGGGCACCAGCCCTACCGCGCCGCCGCCACCGGAGACCTGTGGTGGCTGGGTGAGGCGATGACCAAGCACTACCGGGGCGACGACACCGACCTCCACGTCCTCGGTGCCGCGGTCACCGCCGCGTTCGGCCCGGTGACCGTGGAGGAGTACGACCGGCTCGTCGCGGACTTCTTCGCCGAGGCGAAGCATCCGGAGCTGGGGCGGCTGCAGCGCCACTGCGGGTACGCGCCGATGGTCGAGCTGGTGCACTACCTCGAGGCGCACGGGTTCACCTGCTACGTCGCCTCGGGCGGCGACCGGGACTTCGTGCGGCACGTCGCGGACACGCTCTACGGGGTGCCCCCGGAGCGGGTCGTCGGCGGCGCGCTGGGGCTGCGCTACCGCGACACCGAGCTGGTCTACAAGTCCGAGATGGACGTCTTCGACGACGGCCGGGACAAGCCGGTCCGGATCTGGAGCCGGATCGGGCGCCGTCCGGTCCTCGCGGTCGGCAACTCCAACGGGGACCTGCCGATGCTCGCCTGGACCGGGCGGTCGGACGGACCCGCACTGCGGCTGCTGTTGCGGCACGACGACGCCGAGCGCGAGTACGACTACAGCGCGGGGGCCGAGGACGCCCTGGCCCGGGCGACCGGCGAGGGCTGGCCGGTGATCAGCATGCGGGACGACTGGACCCGGGTCTTCGCATGATCACCCTGCGTGTGATCGGGTCAGCCGTTCGGGGGTGCGCGGGTGCGGCGAACAGCCGATCATGAGATGTCGATCACATCCAAGATCCACTGAAATGGTGAATAACCATACGCAAAGTGATCTTGACGCACGATGGTGTTCCGGGATTTGTGGCGCGCATTTCGAACGGGATATCTTCTGATCAGCCGGTACGGGCTCCCCGCTTCTTGTCCAACGTGCCGGCAGGTGCCGGGGTCCAATTCGGGCCCGCGACTCATCAGGAGAAGAACTGTGCTGAAGAAGGCTGGAATCGTCGTGGCGGCCTCCGCTGCGTCCCTGCTCGCCCTGTCCCCGCTGGCGTTCGCCGGCGACAACGTGATCGACAAGGACGCCAAGGGTCTGATCGCCGGCGCCAACGGCAACAACATCAGCACCCCGGTCCAGGCCTGCAACAACAACGTTCCGGTGAACGTGCTGGGTGTGCAGGTCCCGGTCGAGGACGCGGCGGCGGGCAACGGCCTGACCGGTGCGGCCGGCGTTCTGGGCGGCGACGCCGTCGCCAAGTCCGGCGACTCGGTCACCGACCAGTCCGACGCCTGCGCGCAGGAGTCGGCCTCCGGCGACGCGATCGTCGACTGATCCACTTTCTGGATCGTCGGGGGTACCCCGGGACCGTACGGTCCCGGGGTACGCCCGTGTCCGGGCCCGCCCGGACATGATCATCACATCGGGCGAGTAACCGTACGTAGAGTAATTGTGCGACCCGATGTACTCACGCAAATAATGACGGCACCCGCCGGCGGTTATCTTCGTTCCAGCCGGCCACGCGCTCCCCGCATTGTCGGTGCCGGCAGGACCCGGTCCGTCGTCGTGGGCGGATCGATTTCGCTGTAGGAGAAGAACTGTGCTGAAGAAGGCTGGAATCGTCGTCGCGGCCTCTGCCGCCACGCTGCTCGCCGTCTCCCCGCTGGCGTTCGCCGGTGGCACCGGCGAGGCTGCGCACCACGGTGGCGGCAACGCGATCGAGAAGGACTCGAAGGGCCTGGTGTCCGGCCTGAGCGGCAACAACGTCACCGTGCCGGTCCAGGTCTGCAACAACAACATCCCGGTGAACGTGCTGGGCGGCCAGGGCCTGCTGGAGAGCGGCGCGCTGCTCAACGGCCTCACCGGCGCCCTCGGCGCCGCCGGCGACGCGACCAGCGTGTCCGGTGACTCGGCCACCGACCAGTCCGGCAGCTGCGCGCAGGTCGCCGAGACCGGCGACACCGTCGGCTGATCCACGCCCGATCCTCGACGTGCCCCCCGGGACCCTCTGGGTCCCGGGGGCACTCGTGTCTCAGCGCGCGTGCCGCGCCCGGACGGCCTTCCGCACCTCGATCCAGGACACCGCGACGATCGGGACGCCCACCGCGACCGCCCACTGCGCGCCGGTCAGCGGGACCAGCCGGAACGTCTCCCGCAGGAACGGGAGGCCCATGATCACGACCAGCGAGACCGCCGTGACCACCGTCCACAGCGGGAGGAACCGGTTGGACCGCAGCCCTGCCACCGACAGCGGCGTGCGCTCGGTCCGCATCACCCAGGCCAGTGCGAGGTAGCCCGACATCCACGCCACGAACGCGCAGGTCTGCGCGGCGGGCGTGGGGACACCGGCGAACGCCGCGCCGAGGTAGACGCCCCCGACCGCGACGAACAGCGACGCCCCGCCGGCCAGCAGCTCGCCGACCAGCGGCCGGTCCAGGAACCGGTCCGCCGGATCGCGCGGCGGGCGGTCCATGGCGTCGGCCTCGGCCGGTTCGGCGGCGAACGTGGCGCTGCCCGCGATGTCCATGTAGAGCTCGAGCACCACGATCTGGATCGGCGTGAACGGCACGGCCGGCCCGGCCACGACGCCCACCGCGGCCGTCGCGATCAGCCCGGCCTTGCAGGCCAGGTAGTACTTCACGCCCTTGCGCAGGTTGTCGTGCAGCGTGCGGCCCTCGCGCAGCGCCCGGTCCAGGGTCGCCACGTCGTCGTCGGCGAGCACCAGGTCGGCGGCGTCGCGGGCGACGTCGGTGCCCGAGGCCCCCATCGCGACGCCGACGTCCGCGCGGGCCAGGGCCGGGGCGTCGTTCACCCCGTCGCCGGTCACGGCGACGACCTGCCCGGCCCGCTGCAGGGCCTCGACCAGCCGCAGCTTGTGTTCGGGGGAGACCCGGGCGAACAGCCCGGTGTGCGGCAGGGCCACGGCCAGCGCCCGGTCGTCGAGCTGGTCCAGCTGCCGTCCGGTCAGCAGGTCGCCGGAGATCCCGACCTCGCCGGCGATCGCCCGGGCGGCCGCCGGGTGGTCGCCGGTGATCATCAGGACCCGGATCCCGGCCCGCTGTGCCGCGGCGACCGCATCGGCCGCGCCGGCCCGGGGCGGGTCGGCGAGCCCGGCGAGCCCGGCGAACTCCATCTCCCGTTCGAGGTCCGCCCGGTCACCGGACGCCTGCGCCTCGCCGACCATGCGGGTCGCGACGGCGATGACGCGCAGTCCGCGGCCTGCCAGCTCCGTGGCGCGGTGCAGCAGCGCCGCCCGGTAGGCGACGGCGAGGGAGCAGCGGGCCAGCACCGCCTCCGGCGCGCCGGTCGTGATCACCCGGCCGCCGGGCAGGACGACGGTCATCGTGGCCTCGACCGGGTCGAAGGCGAAGCGCTGCACCGGCTCCTCCGGTGCGGCGAGCCCGCGGTCACGGGCCTCGACCAGGAACGCGACGTCGGTCGGGTCGCCGGACCAGCCGCCGTCCGGCTCGCGGGTCGCCTCGGTGCAGGCGGCGCCGAGCGCCACCAGCTCGTCGGCGGACCCGCCGGACGCCTCGAGCCGGGCCACGGCCATCCGGTTCTCGGTCAGCGTGCCGGTCTTGTCCGTGGCGAGCACGGTGACGGTCCCGAGCGTCTCGGCCGCCCGCAGCCGCCGCACCAGCCCGCGGCGCCGGGACAGCCGGTGGGCACCGAGCCCCAGCACCAGCGTGATGATGATCGGCAGCTCTTCGGGGATCGTGGCGAACGCCAGGGTCAGCCCGGTCAGGACCATCTCCCGCCACGGCTGACCGGTCAGGACCCCGATGAGCGGCACCAGGACCGAGAACGCGATCGCCAGCGTGGCGAGCGCCGCCGACAGGTCGCGCATGGCCTGCTGCAGCGCGGTCCGCGGCGGCTTCGCGGCCAGGACCAGGCCGGTGATCCGGCCGAGCTCGGTCGCCGTGCCGGTCGCGACGACGACCCCGCGGCCGCGGCCGCCGACCACCGTCGTGCCGGCGAAGGCCACGTTCGCCCGGTCGCCGACCCCGGCGCCGTCGTCCAGGACCCGGCGGGCGTCCTTTCCCGCGGCGACCGGCTCCCCGGTGAGCGCGGACTCGTCGACCCGCAACCCCCAGGTCTCGGTGAGCCGGATGTCGGCAGGTACCCGGGTGCCCTCGGCCAGCGGAACGACGTCGCCGGGGACGAGGTCCCCGATCGGGACCGACACCGTCCGGCCGTCGCGCAACACCTGTGTCGTCGGCGCGGTGAGCTCGCCGAGCGCGGCCACCACCGACTTCGCGCGGAACTCGGCGAACACCTCGACCAGCACGACCACCGCGATGATCACGACGACCGCGACGGTGTCCTCCGGGCGCCCCCAGAAGCCGTAGAGCACCGCCACCGCGACCAGCAGCAGCATCATCGGCTCGGTGACCTCGTCGGCGAGCACGTGCCAGAACGTCACCCGGCGCGGGGAGACCCAGCGGTTCGGGCCGTGTTCGGCGAGCCGCGTGGCCGCGTCGGCGCTGCTCAGCCCGGTCCCGAGGTCGGCGCCGAGGTCCCGGACGACGGTCTCGGGGTCCGCGGCGTGCGCGCCGGTCACTCGTCGCGGGGCGGCACGTCGGGTGCGACGCCCTCCGCCCGGTAGACGCCGGCGGTGAACCCGTCCAGCGCGCGCCGGCACCGCTCCAGCAGGTCCTCGGCGTCCTTGAGGTGTTCGTCGGGGAAGAAGTCCCGGGCGGAGATGCGGGCCAGCCAGCCGGTGAGCCGCTCCAGGCCCTGCTCGTTCTCCTCCAGCTCGGCGAACGAGAAGTTGTCCCGGGCCGACTCCTTCTCCAGCTCGGCGAGCAGCGCGGCGCCACGCTCGGCGAACTCGGTGAACTCCTTGGAGCGCTCCGCGCGGAACCGGGCGACGATCTCGTCGTCCCCGGAGGACCCGGCGGCGGCGCCGGCGGTGGCGGTCAGCGCGTACGCCGTGCCGCCGTGCTCGCGCACGTAGCCGGCCAGACCGTCGAAGAACTCGCGGTTCTCCTCGGTGCCGGGGAGCACCCAGGCGCCGTTCTGCAGGCCGACCGCACCCGCGGCGCGGGCCCGCCGCCAGAGCGTCACCCGCGGGCTCGACGGGGACGCCGGCAGCTGGGCGAGCAGCAGGACCCAGCCGTGCGTCTGCATGACTCCAGAAGGTAGGAGTCCGGACCGGTCGATGCAACAGGTGTTGCCCGGCGACCGGTGGGCGGGTTCCCCCGCGGTCCGGGCAGGCTGTCCCCATGTCCGACCCCGCCGCCCGGCTCGGCCTCGGCCTCGCCGCGATCGCCCGCCCCGCCTACATCACCTCGGGTCGCTCCGGCGACCTGGGCGACGAGCGCGGGGTCGGGACCCTGCGCGCCCGGACCCGCGAGCTCCTCGACGCCGGGTACGCGGCGGGGATCCGCTACCTCGACGTCGCCCGCTCGTACGGCCGCGCCGAGGAGTTCCTCGCCGGCTGGCTCGCCGACCACCCGGAGGTCGACGACGTCGAGATCGGCTCGAAGTGGGGGTACCGCTACGTCGGCGGCTGGCGGATGGACGCCGCGACGCACGAGATCAAGGACCACTCGCTGCAGGCCTTCACCGAGCAGTACGCGCTCACCCACGAGCTGATCGGCGACCGGCTCGCCGTCTACCACGTGCACTCGGCCACGGTGGACACCGGCGTGCTCGACGACGCCCGGGTGCACCGCGCGATGGCCCACCTGCGCGACGAGGGCATCCGGGTCGGGATCTCCACCTCCGGGCCCGCGCAGGGCGACGCCGTCCGCCGGGCGCTGGAGGTGCGGGTGGACGGCGAGCCGTTGTTCACCTCGTTCCAGTCGACCTGGAACCCGCTCGAGCCCTCGGCCGGCCCGGCGCTGGCCGAGGCCGCCGACGCCGGTGCCCGGGTGATCGTCAAGGAGGTCTTCGCGAACGGCCGGCTCGCCCCCGGCGGGGGCGACGGCACCGACGGCGCACGGGCCGCCGCGGACCTGGCCGAGCGGGCCGGGGTGCCGCTGGACCGGCTCGCGGTCGCGGCCGCACTCGCCCGGCCGTGGGCCCGGCGGGTGCTGCTCGGGCCGGTCTCCGTCGCGCAGCTGGCGAGCAACGTCGCCGGTGCGGAGCTCGTCCTGCCCTCCGGTGTGGACGACGAGCTGGCCGCACTGGCCGAGCCGCCCGAGCGGTACTGGGCGACCCGCTCGGCCCGTTCCTGGTCGTAGCGGCGGCGCTTCGCGGGACGGTCGCGTACCCGTACGGGATCATGCTCGTTTACCTGACAGCCACCTGACGGTCGTCGGAGCGACGCGTGCGCTCAGACGGATCGCAGGGGGCGTCGAAGGAGGGGGACATGACCGTTTCGCACCAGGCCCGCAACGCGGACGAGGATCCGGTCACCGCGGTGATCCCCCGGGTCCCGGACGCCACCCCGCCGACGCCGGGAGCGGGGACACCGGCACCGGTGGAGCCGTCGCCCGAGCCGGCGGCCCCGGCCGCGGCGCCGCACCTGGCGCTGCTGCGTCCGTCCGGGATCGTGACCACCGCGGCGGCGGTCGTCACCGTGCTCGCCGTCGCCCACTTCGCCGCGGCGGTCTACGGCATCGGCCGGCCGGGTTTCCAGATCCCGGAGGCGATCCGGCTCGGCGCCGAGCTGAACGTCTCCACCTGGTTCAGCTCCGCGCTGCACCTGGTGAACGCCGGTCTGCTGGCGCTGATCGCGGCGAACTCGGTGCGCCGCGAGCGCTGGCGCTGGATCCTGCTCAGCATCTGCTGCGCGGTCGTCGCCATGGACGAGACCGCGGCCAACCACGAGCAGGTCGGCTGGATCATCCACACCACGTTCGGGACCAGCGGGCTGCTGACCTACGCCTGGATCATCCCGGCGGTGTTCCTGGTCGCGGTCGTGGCGCTGCTCTGCGCGCCGATGCTGCTGCGCCGCCCCGGCGGCCTGATCGTCGCCGCCGGCGCCACGCTGTTCGTCTTCGGCGCGGTCGGGCTGGAGGCCGTCGGTGGCGCGATGTTCGACGCCTCCGGTGGGGACGGCACCGCCTTCGACTACGTCCTCGTCTCCGGCGCCGAGGAGACCCTGGAGATGGTCGGCCTCGTCGTCGCGATGGCCGGGCTGCTGCGGATGGCCGGCGGCGCCGGGCTGCGGATCGCCGGCACCTTCACGAGCGCTTCGCGCCCGTGAGTACTTTCCGGGGTCCCGGCCCCGAAAAGCACTCACGCGGCCGCTAGGCCACCCGGGGCGACGCGTCCAGCTTCTTCGGCTCGGGGGCGTCGCCGCCGTCGTCCGAGGGCAGGCGGACGTCGTCGACGGCGATGTTGACCTCGACGACCTCGAGCCCCGTCATCCGCTCGATCGCGGTGATGACGTTGCGGCGCACGGTCCGGGCCAGGTCGGCGATCGAGACCCCGTACTCGACGACGACGTTGATGTCGATCGCGGCCTGCTTCTCGCCGACCTCGACGGCCACGCCGTAGGAGGCGTTGGTCGCGGCGCCGGGGATGCGCCCGCGGAGCGCGCCGAGCGCCCGCGCGGTGCCGCCGCCGAGGGCGTGCACGCCGCTGACCTCGCGGGCGGCCAGTCCGGCGATCTTGGAGACGACGGCCTCGGAGATCCGGGTGCTGCCGTGGTCGGACTGCAGCGCCGAGGGCGCGCCGGTGGGGGCCGGGGCGGTCGAGCCGGACGTGGTCGTGGTGCTCATCTGACGAAGCCTCCTGGTCGGGTCACCCGGGACCAGGACGCCGCACGGTGCTCCGTGCGGCGCCCCGTCGTTCCGGCGTTCGTCTGTGGGATGCCGTCCGGGCGGCCGTCCTCACGGATCCGAGGGTGTGACCTGCGCCACTGGGGGCGCCTGGTGGTCCGGCGGGACGGCTACGTGGGTGGCAGCCCGATCGTCCAGCCGGTGACGTCCCGCAAGGCGACCTGCCAGCATGCCGGGACCGTGTAGCTCGGCTGACCGCCCCCGGCCGAGACGACCAGCGCGTCGGCGAAGTAGATCCAGCGGATGTCGGCGACCGGGATGTTCCACTCCGGGTTCTCGTCGCCCCGCCCGTCGGCCAGGTCGTCGAACATCTCCGCCATGGCCTCCGCCGACTCGTTCAGCGGGTCGTCGGCCGTGAGGTGGCGGAGCTGCTCACCGAGCCGGCGCAGCCAGGCGGCGGGGTGCAGCGCGTTCCCGAAGACGAGCCCGGCCGGCGTCGCGACGGTCAGCGGGACGCTGTTGTGCTCGTCCTTGTAGGCGACCGACAGCACCGCCTGCAGGTAGCTGGGTGCGCTCAGCTCCGGGATCGTGACCACCCGCTGCGCGTCGGTCGTGCCGGCCGGACCGTGCGAGTCGGGCGCCATGAACGGCGACGGTAGCCGGGCTCGGGCCGCTCCCGGCAGGTCCGGATCGCCCCGGCCCACACGGCCGACCGGGGGACGGCCGTGCCCGCCGGACGGGCCCCGCCGGGTCAGGTCCGGGGGGATCCGGCGGGGGTGACGGCGACCGGGCGGCGTGGCGCGGGTACCCCGGCGACGCCGCCACCGGTGGCCGGGAGCGGGCTGACGATCAGATCGAGATGCGCTCCGTCGGGGCCCGGCGCCCCGATCTCCCGCCGCTCGATCCCGAGCCCCCGGAGGGCGGCCGTCGCGCGCAGCGTCCGGTGTGCCCGGTCGGCTGCTCCGGGGCGGGAGGCCTGCCGGGAGTGGTAGGCCAGCAGCGCGCCGCCGGGCTCCAGGCGGTCGAGGAGCGCCGCGACGCCGACCCGCAGGCTCACCGGGTCCCAGTGGTGCAGGACGTCCGCGCAGACGATCAGGTCGAACGTCCCGCCGGGCATCCCGTGCGGCAGTGCGCGCCGCACGAAGGTCCCCGAGGGAACCCGGCGCGCCGCCCGCCCGACGGCCGTCGCGTCGAGGTCGACCCCGAGCAGCGAGCCGGCGTGCCCGGCGAGCCGCGCGCTGAGCTCACCCTCGCCACAGCCGACCTCCAGGACGCGCCGGAACCGGCGTCCGGCGAGGGTGTCCATCACCGCGCCGTACTTGCGCTGCGCGTCCGCGTCCGGCCCGATCGCGTACCGCGCGGGCCGGCTCCGCAGCCGGGCCAGCCCGCGCAGCGGCACGGCGGCCGCGCGGGTGCCGGCGTCGAGGATCAGGCGGGCGGGCTGGCGAACGGCCATCGAGCACTCCGGAGACGTCGGCGGGTGGGTACCTCTGTGTCTCGCACCCACCCCGCCGGCCTGTTACTCCATTCGCCCTACTGGGGGGTGACCTCGGCCATCTCGCTCCAGGCGTCGCCGTCGACGTTCTGGAAGTTGATCTCCGGCTTCGCGGAGACCACCGTGGACATGAAGGGGAAGAACTTCTGTGCGTGGTCGGTGTTGACGTGCTCCTCGCCGGCCTTGCCGTCGCGGAACACCTCCACGATCACGAACTCGTTCTCCTTCTCCAGGTTCTCGTGGTAGTCGAACGAGATGTTGCCCGGCTCCGAGTTGACGTTGCTCTTGTACTCGGAGATCCCGGACAGCCACTCGGCGCGCTTGTCCGGCCGGATCTGGGCGCGCAGGACGATGAGGATCATGTGTGCCTCCTGGTCACGGTCGTCGGGAGCTCCGGGGATCGTTCCACGGAACGGGGCCGTTCGTCCGTCTCGATGAGAGACGGCGACGGAGTCAGGAGCCTGCGACGCCCCTACGCTGGCCGGATGGGCGGCCAGGGATACGCCGGTGAGCGGGGCGGGACCGGCCCCCGGATCGGCCTCGCCGAATGGGTGGTGCTCGCGGTGGCCGCCGAGCGTCCGGTGCACGGGTTCGCGATCGCCGCGCTCACCGCGTCCGACGGCGCCCTGGGGCGGGTCTGGCAGATCCCGCGGCCGGTGGTCTACCGGGCGATCGGCCGCCTGGTCGACGCCGGCCTGCTGAGTGCCGAGGCCGTCGAGACCGGGGGCGGTCCGCCCCGGACCCTCTACGCCTCGACCGGCGAGGGCGCCGAACGGGTGGCGTGCTGGCTCACCGCTCCCGTGCCGCACGTGCGGGACCTGCGCTCGGAGTTCCTCCTGAAGCTGGCGGTGCTGCACCGGCGCGGAGTGGGCCCGGCGGAGCTGGTCGCGGCGCAGCGTCGTGCGCTGCAGCCGATCGTGGCGGCGCTGCGCCTCGAACAGGACGGGGCGGACGACTTCGACCGCACCCTGGTGGCGTGGCGCCGGGTCTCCGCGGAGGCCGCCCTGTCCTTCCTCGACGAGATTCCCGGTTGCGAGGCCCCGGCGGATAGCGGATAGTGCCGATATCTATTACTGAGGAGGCGGCCATGCCGGACCTGCGGATCGGGGACGACGAGCGAAGGCGCGTCATCGCGCTGCTCGAACGGCACGTCGGGGACGGGCGGCTGGACCTGGCCGAGTTCGCCGACCGGAGCGGGCGGGTCACGGCCGCCCGGACCCGGTCGGATCTCGACGCCGTGCAGGCGGACCTGCCGCGGCTGCCCGATCCCGTTGCGCCGCAGCGGGCGCGGCGCGCGGCGCTCGCCGCGACCTGGGGCTCGTGGGCGCTCACCTCCGTCATCTGCCTGGTGATCTGGTCCGCGGTGGCGCTCGGCGGGGGCGGGGCCTACTTCTGGCCGATCTGGGTGATCGGGCCGTGGGGCGCGTTGCTGGCGATCGGAACCCTCGCCGGTGGGCGGCTGCCGCTGCCGCCGTGCGCGGCGGCACAGCGGTCCGGCTGACCGCGCGCGGGGCGGCCCGAGGCGGTAGGACGGGCGCATGGCCCGACGCGACCTGACCTGGATCCCGCGCCTGCTCGGCGCGGCCACCGCCGCCTACGGCGCGGCGATCACCGTCAAGCCCGACCTGTTCCTGCGCCCGACGAAGCTGGTGACCGGGAACGAGCAGCCGACGTCCGGGCAGCAGGCGCTCACCCGGGCGATCGGCGGGCGCGACCTCGTCTCCGGGCTCGCGATGCTGCTCGCCCCCGCCGGGACGCCGCTGAGGACGGCGATCGCGGTGCGGGTCGCGTCCGACGTCGTCGACGTCGCCGTGCTCGGCGCGCAGCTGCCGGACCGGGACGCCCGCGAGAAGGCCACCGTGGTCGCGGCCGGGTGGGGCGCGCTCTGCGCGCTGTCGGTCCTGGCGGCGGACCCGCCGCGCCGGGGCCTGCTGCGCGGCTGACCTGACAGCGGCGCCGGTCTTCGACGATGATCGGCGGATGGCCAGGAGTACCGGGGGCGACCCCCACATCGAACGCGCCTACAGCCTGACGGGCCCCGACGACGCCCGCGCCCTCTACGACGAGTGGGCGGCGACCTACGACGCCGACCTCACCGGGGACGCGCAGGGCTACGTCGCGCCGTCGGTCACCGCGGACGCGGTGGTCGCCGCCGCCGGGACGGCCGGCGAGATGCTCGACGCGGGCTGTGGGACCGGGCTGGTCGGCGTCGAGCTGGCCCGGCGTGGGGTCGGCACGATCGACGGGCTGGACGTCTCGCCCGGGATGCTGGAGCGGGCCCGCGCCACCGGCGTCTACCGGGAGTTGCGCGAGGCCGACCTGACCGCGGCCCTGGAGCTGCCCGACGACAGCTACGACGTCGTCGTCTGCGTCGGCACGCTGACCCACTCGCACGTCGGGCCGTCCGCGCTGTCCGAGTTCGTCCGGGTGATCCGGCACGGCGGCTACCTGGTGGCCACGGTCCTCGACGACGCCTGGGAGTCCGGCGGCTACCGGGCCGAGGTGGACCGGATCTGCGCCGGCGACGTCGTCGAGGCCGTGTCGATCGAGGTCGCCCCGTACCGGTCCGGCCAGGACGTCGAGTGCCGGCTGCTGGTCCTGCGAGTGCGCTGACGCGCCTGTGAGTACTTTTCGTGGTCGGGACCACGAAAAGTACTCACAGGCGCGAAGCGCCACACTGTGCCCATGAGTACCGAGCGCGGGCCGGTCGTCGGCCGCCGCATCCTGATCGTGTTGCTCGTGCTGACCGCGGCGGTGCACGCCCGGCTGGTCGCCGGGACCGGCGCGGCGTCGCCGATGCTGGCCACGCTGGACGGCATCGTGGCGATCGCCGCGATCGCGGCGCTCGTGCTCGTGGTGCGACGGGCGGACGGCCCGGCCCTGCTCGCCGCGGCGGTCGCCGGCGGGCTCGGGGTCGCCCTGTTCGTGGTGCCCGGTCTCGTCGCCGTCGCGCAGGGGCAGCCGTGGAACGCGTGGCTGGATCCGTGGATGTTCGGGGCGTTGCTGGTGGATGCGCTCGTCGTCCGTATTGCGGTATTCACTCTGCGCAAGGTGGAGCAGCCCGCGAGCAGAAAACGTTGATCCACGTGGCGTGACGCGAACGGCATCCGCCGCTGCAAAGTCTCCATTCCGAAAGTAACAAGATCCCGCGAAGATCGTTCCGGACCCTCGAAATCCCGTGCCCACCTGCGAAGGCGACATGATTCGTGATGCTCGTGTGATAGGTCACCGGCGCTCGGCTTGACCCGATCTCGGGTTGTCGGCGACCTTCGGAATCGCTTCGACCGCCCCCTCGGCCGGAGTACGCCCCCAGCGCCGGAACCGCCACGCCAGCACGGCCCCGTCCACGGTTCCCGGCCGGTTTTCAACCTCGAGGACAGGACGGGGCCGCGGGTCGCGGCCGATCTCTCGTGCCGCCGCCGTAGTCGCTCCCCGCGTCGTACGGCCCTGCCCGGAAAGCCGTGGGTCCGGACACAGGTGACACACATGAGCAGCACCCGTATGTCCATTCGCGGCCGCGTCGTCGGAACCCTGATCGCCGGCGCGCTCGCCGTCGGTGCCCCGCTGGCCGTTGCCGGCACCGCGAACGCCGCCACCCCCGAGTCCACGTGGGACCAGCTCGCCCAGTGCGAGGCCAGCGGGAACTGGGCCGCCAACACCGGCAACGGCTTCTCCGGCGGTCTGCAGTTCACGCCGTCGACCTGGCAGGCCTTCGGTGGCTCCGGCCAGGCGCACCACGCCAGCAAGGCCGAGCAGATCCGCGTCGCGGAGAACGTCCTGGCCGGTCAGGGCTGGGGCGCGTGGCCGTCCTGCTCCTCCAAGCTGGGGCTTCGCTGAGCCGGACCCCGCTGGCTCCACGGTGGATGGTGACCGGTCCTCTCCGGTCACCATCCACCCGTGGGTGTCCCGGCTCGGTCAGGCGGCGCGCAGGATCTCCGCGGTCCGCAGGACCAGCGTGGGATCGGCGTCGTACGGCGTGTTCAGCGACACCCGGCCGACCAGCCCGCCGTAGCGGCTGACGATCCCGTCGGCCACCTCGTCCGGGGTGCCGGACACCGCGAACAGATCCAGCACGTCGTCGTCGACCAGCCCGGCCATCTCGTCCCAGGCCTGCTGCCGGGACAGCCGGTTGAGCCGGTCGGCGAGATCCCCTCGACCGTGGTGCTCCAGGACCGGGCGGTACGGCGGGGTGGAGGCGTAGAACGCGATCTGCCGGCGCACCCCGGCCTCGGCGCCCGCCCGCGCGACCGCGTCGGCGCCGAGCACCGCGAACACCGGCAGGCAGACGTCGAACCCGTCGAGGTCGGCACGGCCGCGCCCGCGCCGCAGTGCCGGCAGCGTCACCCCGTCCAGGTAGGACGGTGTGGTCAGCGAGTGGGCGAGCAGCCCGTCGGTGACCCGGCCGGCCACCTCGGTCATCCGCTCGCCGACGGCGGCGAGCATCACCGGCGGCGGCCCGTGCGGGTTAGGTCCCGGCGAGAAGAAGTCGGTCATCAGCGTGTGGGTGTAGAACTCGCCCTGGTGGCGGAGCCGGTCGCCGGTGGCCCAGGCGTTCCAGATCGCGCGCAGCGCCAGGACGAAGTCCTCCATCCGTGCCGCCGGCCGGCTCCACGGCATCCCGAACCGGCGCTCCACGTGCGCCTTCACCTGTGATCCGAGGCCGAGCTCGAACCGTCCGCCGGAGAGCAGGGCGATGTCGTTGGCCTGGTAGGCCAGCGTCATCGGGTTGCGGGCGAACGCCACGGCGATCGCGGACTGCAGTCGCAGCCGGCCGGTCGCCCGGGCGGCGAGGGCGAGCGCGACGAACACGTCGTGCGCGGTCTCTGGTGCCGACAGGGTGTCGTAGCCGTCGGACTCGGCGGCGATCGCCGCGGTCTCGGTCTCCAGCGGGCCGGCGTCGAAGCCGCCGGTGGTGTCGACGCGCACTACCCGTTTCCCCTCGTCCCCGGCGCCACCCGGTCCAGCCAGCCCAGCAGGTCCGCGACGACGTCGTCGCGGTCGGTCTCGTTGAACACCTCGTGCCGGGCGCCCGGCCGGATCCGCAGCGTCACGTCGCGCAGCCCGGCCGCGGCGAGACGTTCGACGAGCGGGTGGACCAGTGTCAGGCCGGCGTTCACCGGGTCCTGGTCGCCGACGACGACGTACACCGGCAGGCCGCCGGCGACCTGCTTCAGGACCACCGGATCGGCCAGCCGGCGCGCCCCGGCGAACATCGCCCGGGTGCCCGGCACGTCGAGCCCGAACCCGCACCGCGGGTCGCCGACGTAGGCGTCGACCTGGGCCGGGTCCCGGGACAGCCACTCGAACCCGGTGCGCTGCTCGAACGGCGCGTTGAACGACGAGAGATCCATCGGGACGGACGGGTCCACCCCGGGTTCCATCAGGTCGAGCAGCGCGGTCCCGGACAGCACGACGGCGTCCGGCGGGGTCGCGTCGGCGACCAGGTACTGCTGCACGGCGAACGAGCCCATGCTGTGCCCGAGCAGCACCAGCCCGACGCCCGGGTGCGCGGCACGGGCCAGATCGCCCAGGACACCGATGTCGGACAGCAGCTGCGACCAGCCGTCGTCGCCGAGCGCGCCGTAGCCCTCCGGGCCGCCCGCGGTGGCGCCGTGCCCGCGCTGGTCCTGGGCGTAGACGGCGAACCCGTGCGCGGTCAGCGCCTCGGCGAGGGGCACGTAACGCAGCGCGTGTTCGCCCATGCCGTGCGTGACCTGCACGATCCCGCGCACGTCGCCGTCGGGGAGCCACCGATAGGTGGTGACGGCGGTGCCGTCGCGGCCGTGGAGCGTGAAGGTCTCGGTCATGCGCACCGCCGTCGGTGTGGGGTCGGCCTCGCGGCGATCGTCCGTCGTCCCGCCCCGCCGGTCAACACGGTCTCACCTCTCGAGCTTCTCGGGTTCCAGCTCGGCCAGCGAGTCGACCATGACGGCGAGCACCCGCATCGTGGCCTCGACGTCGCCGGGGTCGACGAGCTCCGCGACCCCGCGCAGCCGCTCGTGCTCCCGGCCGGTCACGTCGTCGATCACCGCCGTGCCCGCCGCGGTCGGCGCGATCAGCTTCGACCGGCGGTGCCGCGGGTTGTCCGCGCGCTCGACCAGCCCGGCGTCGAGCGCGCCGTCGACCATCCGCTGCACGAACTGGCGGCTCAGCGACTGCGAGCGGCCGATCTCCGGCACGGTCATCGGGCCGTTGCGGCGCAGCTGGTCCAGCACGGCACGGACGCCGGCGGACACCCGGTTGCTCGGTGCGGCCTCCTCGACCTCGCGCAGGACGCGCCGGTAGAGCGGGCCGATGAGCAGGTAGACGTCGGCGAGCCGCTCGGCCGTCCGGTCCAGGTCCGTCATCGCCCAAGTATGACACCCTGGTTGTCATCGGCGTGAGGAGGTGACACCTTGGTTGTCATGATGACCGCGCTGTCCGCCCCGTCCTTCCTGCCCGTGCCCGGTGGCCGGGTCGCCTATCGCGACCTCGGTCCGCGCGGCGCGGGCCCGCCGCTGGTGCTGCTGCACGGGGGTGGGGTCGACGGCCGGATGTGGGCCCGGCAGGTGGACGCGCTCGCCGGGGAGCACCGGCTGATCGTCCCGGACACCCGCGGGCACGGGGCGTCGTCCACACCGGACGGCCCGTTCCGCCCGCACGACGACCTCGCGCGACTCCTGGAGCATCTCGACGCCGGCCCGACGGTCCTGATCGGACTGTCGCTGGGCGGCCGGGTCGCGGGTGACACCGCGCTGGAGCGGCCCGACCTGGTGAACCGGATCGTCGTCGCCGGGACCGGGATCGGTGCGCCGGAGTTCACCGATCCGTGGACGCTCGGGGTGTTCGCCGAGTGGGCCCGCACCCAGCAGGCGCTCGACGCGGACGGCTGGGTCGAGGCGTTCCTGCGGTTCGTCCCGGGGCCCCATCGGGACGGCGGGGAGGTCGATCCGCTCGTGCTCGACGAGGTCCGGCAGATGGCGGTCGACCTGCTCGCCCACCATCTGCCCGAGGACCCGACGGTGCCGGGACCACCGATCGAGTTCGTCGCCGACGCGGCCGCCCGGGCCGGGACGTTGCGGGTGCCGCTGCTCGGGGTCGTGGGCGAGCTGGACAGCGGCGACCACCACCGGGCCGTCGCCGGGGCGGTCGCCGCCGTGCCCGACGGCGAGCTGGTCACCGTCCCCGGCGCGGCGCACTACCCGAACATGGAGCGCCCGGCGGAGTTCACGGCCGCGGTGCTGCGGTTCCTGGAGCGGTAGGAGTCGTGGCCCAGACCGCGTACAGCGGGTCGCCGCCGGGCGGGGTGTCGCAGGCGAGTGCCTGGGGCACCGCGAAGGCGCCGCTGCGCCGGAAGTACTCGCCGACGATCCGGACCCGCGTCGCGTCGTCCGAGGCGAGCCAGCCACGGACCGCCTTGGTGGGGAAGCAGCGGTTCGAGAACGTGCACGCGAACGTCCCACCCGGGCGCAGCACCCGTCCCACCTCGGCGAACACCGCCACCGGGTCGGTCAGGTAGTCGACCGACACGGTGCAGACGCAGGTGTCGAACGCACCGTCGTCGAAGGGCAGCACCGGGTCGGCGTTGAGGTCGTGCCGGACGCGCTCGTGCGCCATCTCGTTCGCGGCGAGCTCGGCGCGGTTCATCCCGAGCACGGTCAGGTGCTCGGGGCGCACGGTCAGGTGCGACACCCAGGACGACATCAGGTCCAGCACCCGCCCGGTCACCCCGATCCCGGCGTAGAACGCGCCCGCCGCCGCGATCGCGCCGTCGTCGATGTGCTGGACGAACCGCGACGGCAGGTAGAACTCGCGGTCCGCGGTGTCGTCGGCGCGGTCGAAGAAGCCCTGCGGGAAGTCGTTCATCGCGGAGCAGTGTCGTGCGCGGCCGGGATCCCCGCACTTCGGCACCGTTCCGGGCGATCCGGCCCACGCGCCGGTCGCGCGGCGATCAGTGACGCCCGCCGGTGACGACCTGCTCCAGCCGCCGGGTCAGCGGATCCGGCGCCGGCCATCGCGCGACCGCGCCGTGTCCCTCGTGGACCTCCCGTACCCAGCGGATCCCGCGCAGCGCGTTGACCAGGAACAGCCCGTCCGTCCCGGGGAGGGCCGCCAGCGGCAGCGGCGCGATCCGGACCGCGCCGGGGCCGACCCCGTCGAGCACGGCGCGCCGCCCCGTGCCCGGCAGGATCCGGCCGTCCAGCGGCGGCACCCACAACCGTCCACGGTGGACGGCGACGACGGCGCACCGGGTCGACTCCAGCACCAGCCCGGCCGGGTCGGCGAGCAGCGGTGTCCGTCCCGCGGCGACGGCCGCCTCGTGCGCGTCGAGCCGGCCGCGGTCGGCGAACTTGTGCCGCTCCCCGTCGGTGGTGCGGCGGACCTCGAGGACCAGGCCGGGCTGCCGGTCGAGCCGCTCCGGCCCGCTCCACGGTGTCGCGCGGACGGTGACCCGGTCCGGGTCGGCGGGGTCGGCGTCGACCCGGACCCGGTGGTGGCCGGCGAGCCCGGTGGTCGCCCGGGCGAGCTCGGTCTCGAGCGGGGCGTGCAGCACCCGGCCGGTGACGGCGAGGTAGGACCGCCGCAGCCGGGCGGCGTGCTCACCGACCCGGGCGAGCCGGCCGTCGGTGCAGGCCAGCGTCTCGAAGATCCCGGCGGCGCGGTCGGCGGGGCGGGTGACGGCGGGGGCCGGTGGAACCGGTCCGGCGTCCAGCGCGGCGAGGACGGGTGCGACCTTGGTGAGGCACTCGGCCCACTCCTCGGCGGGGTCGGAGTCCACGGTGATCCCGCCGCCGACACCGAGCCGGCCGGGCCGGGTGCCGTCGGCGCCGGCGGGACCGAGATCGAGCGTGCGGATCGCGACGTTGAGGTCCAGCCCGGCCAGCGGGCTCGCCCACCCCATCACCCCGGTGAACAGCCCGCGGTCGCGGGCCTCGCAGTCGGCGATCACCTGGCAGGCCCGGACCTTCGGCGCGCCGGTCACCGAGCCGGGCGGGAACGTGGCGGTGAGCAGGTCGGCGTCGGTCACCCCGGCGCGCAGGGTGCCGTGCACCTGCGAGACCAGGTGCCAGACCCCGGGATGCGGCTGGACGGTGAGCAGCCGGCCGACCCGCACACCGCCCGGCACCGACACCCGGGCGAGGTCGTTGCGCATCAGGTCGACGATCATCACGTTCTCGGCGGCGTCCTTGACCGAGCCCGCGAGCCGTCGCCGCTCGGCCTCGTCGTCGGCGCCGGTGCGCGGCCGGGTTCCCTTGATCGGGTCGGTGCGGACGTCCGCACCGTCGCGGTGCAGGAACAGCTCCGGGCTCGCGCTGACCGCCGTCCGTCCCGGGCTCGCGACCAGAGCGGCCCGGGCCGGCGGGCCGGACTCGACGAGCCGGGCCCACGCCTCGTGGGCGCCGCCGTGCAGCCGCAGCTCCAGCTCGGTGGCGATGTTGGCCTGGAAGATCTCGCCGCGGCGGATCTCGCCGATGCAGCGCTCGACCGCGGCCAGGTGGACGTCCCGGTCGGGCCACCGGGTGACCTCGACCCGCGCGCCGCGGTCCGGGGCGGGCCGGGCGAGGTCGTCGAGCAGGCCGGCGAGCCGGTCCTCCGCGGAGGCGCGGTCCGGATGCGCCCGGGCGTGGTCACCACGGGCCAGGGCCTCGAACCACCACCGTTCGCCGTCGTGCCGCAGGACGTCGCGGTACCAGGCCAGCACCGCGTCCGGCCGCGAGCCGGGCGGGGCGTGGTCGAGGAACCCGAACCAGCCGCCGCCGACCGCCCGGGGGTGCGCGGGGTCCGGCTCCACCGGACGTACCGCGCCGAGCACCGCGAACGGATCGGCGCCGTGCGCGGCGGTCACCACCGGGTCGCAGGTGACCAGCGATCCCGGAGACCAGCTCCCCGACTACGCCGTGACCCGGTCGCGGTGGGCGAGCCGGCGCACCACGTCGGCCACCGGGAGGTCGAGATCCAGCGGAACGGCGTGCAGCCGCACGTCACCGGACCCGCCCCGGGCGCCACCCGGGGAGGCCACTCCCGGGGTCGTCGCCGGGGCGGCGGCCGCCGTCCGCTCCGGTGCGGGGACCGGGGCGCCGGCCGGGGCGGTGGAGCTCACCGGCCGAGCATGGTGACCCGGCCGTCCGCGGGGAAGGGGTCGGTGGCGTAGTGCACGTCAGGCCGTCCCGGCCCGGAGGCGTCCTCACTCACGACCAGCTCCCCGGGCGGCGGGCCACCTCGTGGATCCGCTCCACCGCGCGGGCGTCCAGCACCGGGGTGAGCCCGCGCAGCGCGGGCACCAGGGCGGTCTCGGTCGCGACGACCACGTCGTAGGGCCAGCGGCGCACCCGCACCGGTGTCCCGATCACCGCGATCACGGCGCGCACCGGGGCTCCGGCGTCCCGCGGGTCGAGCTGCGGTAGCAGCAGGTCACGGACGCGTTCCGCCTCGGCCCGGGCCCGGGACACCGCGTCGGTGCGGACACCGGCGACGACGAGCCGGTCGCCGTCCAGCAGCACCCTGCGGTGCCGGTGCTGCCGGGTGTGGATCACGCAGATCCCCGGCGGGCCGAAGAGCACGTGGTCGAGATCGGCCGCGCCGTCGTCCAGCGGGACCGAGTGCAGCACCCGCCAGCGGGGTGGCCGGTGCAGCAGCCGGTCGCGCCGGCTGCGGCCGGTGAGCCGTTCGAGCAGGTGCGCGGCGCGGTGCTCGCCGTCCGCGCCGAGCCGCCAGGTGCGGTCCGGGTGCCCCGCCGCCCGGACGTGCGCGGCGACGTGACCGGCGCGCCGGCCCGGGTAGTGCTGGGCGAGGTCGAGGGCACGCGAGGTGTCGGTGAGGCCGGCGGGCCGCTCTGTCGGAGTCATGCCGTGAGCATCCACCCGACCCCTGACAGGAACGGGTCGATCGCCGTACCGTCGGCGGCGGGGTGATCGGCGATGAACACCGTGGATCCGCGTCACGAGTCCGCGATCGACCGGACGATCCGGGAGGCCACCGAGCGCGGCGCCTTCGACGACCTGCCGGGCAAGGGCAGGCCGTTGCCCGGCGCCGGGAGAACGGGTCCGGTCGACGAGAACTGGTGGATCCGCGGCTACCTCGAACGGGAGGGGATCTCGGGCGAGGCGATGCTGCCGCCGTCGATCCAGCTCCGCAAGGAGCTCGACCGGATCGACGACACCGTGGCCCGGTTGGCCGACGAGCGTCGCGTCCGCGAGCACGTCGAGGAGGTCAACGGTCGCGTCGTCGACCACATGCGGCACCCGATGGGGCCGCGGGTCCCGATCCGCCGGCTCGACGCCGACGAGGTCGTCGCCCGCTGGGCCGAGCGGCGCGCCGCCCGCCGGCGGACCGGCCCCGCCGCCCCGGCGCCCGCCGGAGCCGGCGACGGCGCGCCGGCCCGTCGTGGATGGTGGGCGCGCCTGTTCGGCGGGACCTGAGCACCCGGCGTCGCGGCCCGGTCAGGCGCGCGCCGGGGTCCGCGGGGCGAAGTGCCCGGGCCCGGCCAGCGGCCGGTCGGTCTCCAGCAGCGTCTTGAGCCCGGCGAGGATCGCCGGCCAGCCCTCGCCGATGTTGCGCAGGTCCTCCGCACCCTTGTCGTCGGCGGTGAATCCGGTGTGCACCACCTGCAGCTTCACGGCCTCGTCGCCGAACCGCGAGATCGTGAACTCGACGACGGTCGGCGGCCGGCCCGCGGCCTCCTCGGAGCGCCCGGTGAAGGTGTAGGAGAGCCGGCCCGGCGGCTCGACGGCGAGGATCTCGCCGATGAAGTCGTCCCGGTCGGGGTGGATGGCCTCCAGCCTGCTGCCGACCCGCCAGTCCGAGGTCAGCTCGGCGCCGCCCCAGTACTGCATGGTGAACTCGGGCGTCGTCAGCGCCCGGAACACCTGCTCCGCCGTGCTGCGGATGTAGGTCGTGTAGACGTAGGTCGCGTCACTCTGCTCGGTCGTCGTCATCGTTGTCCTCCAGCGCCGCGCGCAGGTCGCTGATCGCCTGCACCCGGGCTCGCTCGAACTTCCCGATCCACCGGTCGTGGATCTCCTGGATGGGCACCGGGTCGAGGAAGTGGAGCTTCTCCCGGCCCCGGCGCAGGGCGGACACCAGCCCGGCCGACTCCAGCAGTGCCAGGTGCTTGGAGACGGCCTGCCGGCTCATCTCCACGTCCCCGCACAGCTCGCCGAGCGTCTGCCCGCCCCGTTCGTGCAACCGGTCGAGGATCCGGCGCCGGGTCGGGTCCGCCAGGGCCCGGAAGACGGCGTCCACGTCGGTCACGGAGGCAATTATGCAACCTTTTGGTTGCCTGTCAAGCGCGGCTTCTCGACCGACAGCACGGTCGCGGTCAGCAGCATCACCTGGTGCAGCGCCGAGCTCAGGACCAGCGACCAGAGCACCGGCTCCTCCGGCGACGCCGTCGTGGCCGCGACCGCGTCGATCCACCGGGTGTTCAGTACGACCGAACTGACGATCACGACCAGCGCCAGCACCGACTTCACGATCACCCAGCGGTGCCGGAACAGCCCCCACGGGGTCCCGAGTCCGAGCGCCACGCCGGTCAGCACCGTGCCGACCGCGAAGAACGGGATGATTCCGCCGCCGACCAGCGCCATCGCCTCGACGGCGAACACCGCGCCGAGCCCCTGCACCAGGACCGCGGCCGGCAGCACGAGCATCACCAGCGACAGCCCGGTCCAGCCGACCGCGAGCAGTACGTGCGCGGTCCGCAGTGCCGCCCGCGGGCGGCGGGCCAGCCGGCGCGGCGCCGCCACCCGGGTGGCGACGGCCGTCACCGCAGCTCCGCGGGGATCGCCTCGTCCGGCGACGGCTCGCGCTCGGCGCGCCGCGAGTGCACGAACAGGATCAGCAGCAGGAGGAACAGCGGCCCGACCGGGACGAACGGCGCCGGCCCGACCGCCCAGGCCAGGACCATCACCAGGAACAGCCCGGCGGTGACGCCGAGGTGCACGGCCACGTTGCGACGGGCGCGCGGGGTCAGTGGTCCGCGCCGGGGGCGGCGGGGCTGCGGCGGCCGCGGCAGGCCGGACAGCAGCGGGACGAGCTCGTCGCGGGTGCGGGCCGCGTAGGCGGCGGCCTGGCGCTCGTCGGACTCGGCGAGGGTCAGCCTTCCCTCGGCGGCGGCCACCCGCAGCCGGGCGGTGACGTGCTCGCGCTCGGCGTCGGACGCGAGGAGTGCGTCGGGGGCCGGCTCGGGTGGGACGGTGGTGTGCGGTGTCGTCGTCATGGCACCGGAGCCTGGTCGCGCGGGCGCCGCCGCGCGTCCACCCGTGGTCGTCGATCCGGCTGCCGCGCCGGTCGCAGGGTGGGCCCCGGCCGTACTCCGCACGCGGTACCCGGTGGATCACCTCTCGGGGGACGCGTCCTGTCGGTGCTCCGGTCTACCGTCACGACCGTGCCCACCTCGACCCGTCCGAGCTGGTGGGGCGGGGTGCTGCGGACCCTCGTCCTGCCGGCCGCCGTCGCGCTGCTCACCGCCGGCGGGACGGCGTTCGGCCAGCGTCGCTGGGAGGCCGGCTGGGTGGGTCCGGAGCCCGCCGTGGCGTACCTGCCGATCGATGGCGTCGCGGTCGCCCTGCTCGCGATCGGCCCGCTCGCCCTGGTGTTCCGGCGCGCGAACCGGGTCGCCGCGCTGGCGGTGGCGGCCGGTGCGGTCGTCGTCTACCTGGGGCTCGGGTACCCGCCGGCCGGGCCGACCGGGCTCGCGTTCGCGGTCGCGCTGCTCTCCGCGGTCGCCGCCGGCCGGCACCACCGGGCGCTCGCGGTGGTGGTCGTCGCGGCCGTGGTGCTGCTGGGCTGGGTCCTGCTGACGGGCCGGGCGGTGCCCTGGGCGGCGACCGGCCCGGTGCTCGCCTGGCTGGTCGCGCTGTTCGCGGCCGGCGCGCTGTGGCGGGTGCGGAGGGAACGTGTCGAGCAGGCCCGCCGCGCCGCCGAGGAGGAACGGCTGCGCCGCGCCGGGGAGGAACGGCTGCGGATCGCCCAGGAGCTGCACGACGTGCTCGGCCACCACGTCTCGCTGATCAACGTGCAGGCCGGGGTGGCGCTGTTCCTGATGGACGACGACCCGGAACAGGCCCGCACCGCGCTCACCGAGATCAAGCGGGCCAGCCGGGACCTGCTGCGCGAGATGCGGTCGACCCTCGGGGTGCTGCGCGGTGTGGACGCCGAGGCACCCCGGCTGCCGACCCCCGGCCTCGATCGGCTCGACGCGCTGCTCGACGAGGTCCGCGCGGCCGGGCTGCCGGTGGACCGCCACGTCACCGGTGTGCCGCGACCGCTGCCCACCGGTACCGACCTGGCGGCGTACCGGATCGTGCAGGAGTCGTTGACCAACACCCGTCGGCATGCGGGTGCGGCGACCGCGGTCGTCACCCTGACCTACGCCGCGGAGGTGCTCGAGGTCCGGGTCGACGACGACGGCGCCGGCCCGGACGACGGCACGACCGAGGGCACCGGGCTGACCGGGATGCGTGAACGGGCGCGGTCGGTCGGCGGGACCCTCGTCGCGGGCCCCGGACCGGCCGGAGGGTTCCGGGTGCACGCCCGGTTGCCGGCGCCACCCGCCGTCGAGCCGGACGCCGCCGCCGAGCCGGACGCCGCCGCCGACCCGGGCCCCGTCGCCGACACCGGCCCTGTCGCCGACCCGGGCCCCGTCGCTGACACGGACCGCGCGACCGCCCCTCGGAGCACCGCCGACCCGGGCGGCGCCGCAGGGCCGACGGCCGATGCCCCGATCGGCCCGGGCCCTGCCGGCACGGGCAGGGTGGAACGATGATCCGCGTGCTGCTGGCCGACGACCAGGCCCTGGTCCGGTCCGGGTTCCGGGCCCTGCTCGGCTCCCAGCCCGACCTGGAGGTGGTCGCCGAGGCCGCGGACGGCGCGCAGGCCCTGACCGTCGCCCGCGAGCACCGCCCGGACGTGGTGCTGATGGACATCCGGATGCCCGGCACCGACGGCCTCACCGCCACCCGGGAGATCACCGCCGACGCGGCGCTGAGCGGCACCCGGGTGATCGTCCTGACGACCTTCACCGAGGACTCCTACGTGTTCGAGGCGATCCGCGGCGGCGCGAGCGGGTTCCTGGTCAAGGACTCCGAACCGGCCGACCTGATCAAGGCGATCCGGGTCGTGCACGCCGGGGAGGCGCTGCTGGCCCCGGCCGTCACCCGCAGCCTGATCGCCGAGTTCGCGGCCCGTTCGCGGGGCGGCCCGGCGGGCGGTGCGCAGCTGGACCTGCTCACCGACCGGGAGCGCGAGGTGCTCGCCGAGGTCGCGGCCGGCCTGTCCAACGAGGAGATCGCCGGGCGGCTGCACATGAGCCCGACCACGGCCAAGACCCACGTCAGCCGCGCGATGACCAAGCTCGGCGCGCGGGACCGCGCGCAGCTCGTCGTGCTGGCCTACGAGTCGGGCCTGGTCCGTCCCGGCTGGACCGGCTGAGAGGATCCCGCGGTGACCACCGGAAGCACCGTGTTCGTGTTCAACGGCCCGAACCTGAACCTGCTCGGCACCCGCAAGCCCGAGGTGTACGGGCGCACCACGCTCGCCGACGTCGAGGCCCGCTGCCGGGAGGCCGCCGCCGGCCACGGGCTCGAGCTCGACTTCCGGCAGACCAACCAGGAGGGCACGCTGGTCGACTGGATCCAGGAGGCCGGCGCGGCGGTGACCCGGGGCGAGGCGCTCGGCGCGGTGCTCAACGCCGCCGCGTACACGCACACCTCGGTCGCCCTGCACGACGCGATCGAGGGCGCCGAGCTCCCCGTGATCGAGGTGCACGTGTCCAATGTGCATGCCCGGGAGCCGTTCCGGCACCATTCGTACGTCTCGCCGGTGGCGGCCGGGATCGTCGTCGGGTTCGGGGTCGACGGCTACGTGCTGGCGATCGACGGGCTGGTCCGGAAGGTCCGGCCGCTCCGGTCGGTCTGAGGCGCGGCCCCCGCCCGCCGCGTACCCCTCGTCCGCGGCGGCAGCTTCTCTCAGCGTCGATGTTCGTTCCGCGAGCTTTCTCCGTGTTGATGTTCGTTCCGCGAGCTTCTCTCAGTGTTGATCTGCGTTCCGCGAGCTTCTCTCAGCCCTCCATCGCGGACATGTCCATCCACACGAACTCCCAGCGGTGCCCGTCCGGGTCGTCGACGCTGCGGCCGTACATGAACCCGTGGTCCTGGGTCTCGCCGCCGACCGTCCCGCCGGCCGCCAGGCCCGAGTCGGCCAGAGCGTCGACCTCCTCGCGGCTCGCGGCCGCCAACGCGTTGATCACCTCGCGGGCGGTGAACGCGTCGGCGGCCTGCGGCTGCTTGGTGAACTCGCCGAACCGGGCGCGGGTCATCACCATGACGGTGATCGCGTCGCTCACGACGAGCGAGGCGGTGTTCTCGTCGGAGAACTGCTCGTTGAGCGTGAAACCGAGCGCGGCGTAGAACTTCTTCGACTCCTCCACGTCGGCGACCGGCAGGTTCACGAAGATCATGTTCGGCATCGGGGGTCCTCTCGGGCAGTGGCACCGGTTCCGGTGCCGTTCGAAGGTCATGACCGTGGCTCGTCCCCGTTCTCATCGATCCGGGCGGAACCGGGCCGCGGAGACGGTGCGGGAAGATCAGGGCATGACCGAGACCGTGAGATGGGGAATCGTCGGGCCGGGCCGGATCGCCGACAGCGTCGCGCCGGACTTCGCACACGTACCCGGGGCCGAGCTCGTCGCCGTGGCGTCCCGGTCGGCCGAGCGCGCCGAGACCTTCGCCCGCCGGCACGGCATCGGGACGGTCCACACCGGATACCAGGCGATCCTGGACGACCCGGGTGTCGACGTGCTGTACATCGCCACCCCGCACCCGCAGCACCGGGCGATCTCCCTCGCCGCGCTGGCGGCCGGCAAGGCGATCATGGTCGAGAAGTCGTTCACGGTCAGCTCGGTGGCCACCCGGGAGATCGCCGCCGCCGCCCGCGACCACGGGGTCTTCGCGATGGAGGCGATGTGGACGCGGTTCTTCCCGGCGATCGTCCGGCTGCGCGAGCTGATCGCCGCCGGGGCGATCGGTGAGGTCCGCACGGTGCAGGCCGACCTCGGCGTCCGCAACCGGACCGGGCCCGACGACCGGTTCCTCTCCCCCGAGCTCGGCGGCGGCGCGCTGTTCGACCTCGGGGTCTACGTCGTCTCGTTCGCCCAGATGCTGCTCGGCAGCCCCTCGGTCGTCGCCGCGAGCGGCGCGCTCGCGCCGACCGGGGTGGACCTGGAGGAGTCGATCGTGCTCGGCTGGCCGGACGGTCGCAGCGCCGCGCTGCAGGTCAGCCTGCAGTGCGCGATGCCCGGCGCGGCCCGGGTGATCGGCACCGACGGCTGGATCGAGGTGCCGCCGCGCTTCCATCACCCGGACCGGATCGTGCTGCACGCGCACGGCGCCGACCCGGAGGAGATCGTGCTGCCGGCCACCGGCGCCGGCTACGCGCACGAGATCGACGAGGTCACCCGGCGGGTCGCGGCCGGGGAGACGGAGAGCCCGGTGATGCCGCTGGCCGACACCGTCGCCGTCCAGGACGTGATGGCGGCCGTCGCCGACCGGATCGGGATGATCCCCGAGGAGGGGCCCGCGCGCCTCTGAGCCGGAGCGGCGGTCCTCACCGGACCCTTTACGTTGCGCAACGCAAGGGTGTAGACCGGTGCGGTGTCGGACACCACCACATCCCCGCGGCGCCGGGAGAGGACCTTCCTCGGCCACCCCACCCAGCTCGGCACGCTGTTCGGCGTCGAGATGTGGGAGCGCTTCTCGTTCTACGGCATGCAGGGGATCCTGCTGCTGTACATGTACTACTCGGTCGCCGAGGGTGGCCTGGCCATCGACCAGGGCGTCGCGGCCGGCATCGTCGGCGCCTACGGCGGGACGGTCTACCTCTCGACGATCGTCGCCGCCTGGGTCGCGGACCGGCTGCTCGGGCCCGAGCGGGTGCTGTTCGGCAGCGCGGTCGCCGTCATGGCCGGGCACATCGCGCTCGCGCTGCTGCCCGGCGCGGCCGGGCTGGCGGTCGGCCTCGTCCTGGTCGCGCTCGGCAGCGGCGGGGTCAAGGCCAACGCCTCGACGATCGTCGCCAGCCTCTACGGCCCCGGCGACGACCGCCGCGACGCCGGGTTCTCGATCTTCTACCTGGGCGTCAACATCGGCGCCTTCGTCGGCCCGCTGCTGACCGGCCTGCTGCAGACGACCTGGGGTTTCCACGCCGGGTTCGGGCTGGCCGCGGTCGGCATGGCGCTGGGTCTGACCCAGTACGCGATCAACCGCCGCAAGCTCCCCGCGATCGGCTGGACCGTCCCGAACCCGCTGCCGGCCGCGGCGCGGACCCGGGTGCTGCTGGGGGCGGTCGCGGCGCTGGCGGTGATCGGCGTGCTGGTCGCGGCCGGGATCATCACCGCCGACCGTCTCAAGTGGATCGTCTTCGGCATCGTGGTCGTCGCGACCGTCGGCTACTTCTCGCTGATGCTCACCAGCCCGAAGGTGGACCGGACCGAGCGACGGCGGGTGCTGGCCTTCCTCCCCATGTGGGTCGCGAGCGCGGTGTTCTGGGCGATCTTCCAGCAGATCTTCACGGTGCTGACGATCTACGCCGACGAGCGCCTGGACCGCTCCCTGTTCGGCTGGGAGATGCCGGTGAGCTGGGCGCAGTCGATCGAGCCGGTGTTCGTGATCCTGCTCGCCGGGGTCTACGCGACGGTCTGGACGAAGCTCGGGCCGCGCCAGCCGTCGTCACCGATGAAGATGGCGATCGGCACCGTCGTCGTCGGACTGGGGTTCCTGCTGTTCGTGCCGTTCGCCGGGACGGGGCCGAACGGCACGCCGCTGCTCGCGCTGGTGGTGATCCTGCTGGTGTTCTGCCTGGCGGAGCTGTTCACCTCGCCGGTCGGCCAGTCGCTGTCGACGAAGCTGGCGCCGCGGGCGTTCCAGACCCAGATGGTGGCGCTGTTCTTCCTGTCGGTCTCGATGGGCACGGTGTGCTCCGGACTGCTCGCCGACTACTACAGCCCCGAGGACGAGGCGGCCTACTTCGGGGTGACCGGGGTGGCGGCGATCGTCGTCGGGGCCGTGGTCATCGCGCTGGTGCCGCGACTGAAGGTGCTGATGGGCGGGGTCCGTTAGCGGATCTCGAACACGAGTTCGAGCTGTCCCCAGCTGTGTGCACAGCTGTGGACAACTCGAACTCCCTGTGGACGGAAGGCTCAGTCGCGCCGGTTCCGGCGGACCGTCGGCCGGTCCATCCGGTCCCCGGTCATCTCCCGCGCCACCCGCACGACGTGCGCGCGGACGTCCGGGGCGAGGTCGGCGACCCGCATCGCGAGCAGTTCCAGCACCGAGGCCAGGCCGAAGGCGAACTCGGGCCGGGCCAGGCCGGCGTAGTGGGACTGGACGGCCTCGTGGCGCAGCCGGGCCGCGGCCGCGAGCACGGTCTCGCGGTCCGCGCGCAGGGCCGACAGCCGGCGTCGTTCGTGGGTGTTCATGCTCCCCCGGGTCCTCGGGTGCGGTCGTGGGCCGGCCCGGGGGAGCGGGCGCGGGGACCAGCGTGCACCCGCGCCCGCGTCACGGCCAGGAGCATCCCCGAGATGTCGCACACATGTTCGACCTAGAGCAACAGCAGGGCCACGGCGAGTGCCGAGGTGCCCGTCCGGACATGGTTCGCCGGCGTCCACCGCCGGTCGAAGTCCGCCCAGGCCGCGCCCCGGTCGAGCCGGACGTTCCCGGGCACGTTCACCGCGCCCGTGACCACGAACCCGGCCAGCCCGGCCAGTGCCCCGGCGATCCCGATCGGGTTCCCGGCGACGGCGGCGAGGACGAGCACCGCGAGGCACGCGACGGCCGTGCCGAAGAACAGGAGCCCGAACACCGGATTGAGAATCACCCGGTTGACCTCCCGCATCGTGGCGACCGCCTCCTGTGCGGGCCGGCGGCGCAGCGCGGGCAGCACCGCGACCGAGAAGGCCAGGTAGACGCCGCCGAGCAGGCCGGAGCCGAGCGCGGCGGCGGCGCTGATCACGGCCCGATCCCCTTCGCCCACTCCTCCACGGTCAGGGCGTCGGTGCCGGCCGGCCGCGGGCCGTGGGCCCGGACCCGCCCCTCGTTGAACGCGCGGTTCATGGCCACGTGCAGCCGCGCCTGGTCGGCCGGCATACCGGCCTCCCGGAGCAGCGCGGCCATCTCGTCGTCGCCGAGCCGGACGTAGTGCAGCCCGGGCACGCCGATCGCCGGTCCCAGCGCGGCGACGGCGTCGGGCACCGTCCGGTCCGCCGCCCCCTGCACCTCGACGACGGCCGGCGCGTCCGGATCGAGCAGCGCGGCGGCCGCCGCCCGGCCGACGTCGCGGGTGGCGACCATCGGCAGCGCGATGTCGGGGTCGATCGAGTCGGCGTGCGCTCCGTGCTCGCGCATCGCGTCCGCCGAGATCAGGAAGGACTCGAGGAACAGCCCGGGCCGGACCGCGGTCAGCCGGGTGTCGAGGGGTGCGAGCCGCTGCTCCTGCTCGTGCAGGCTGCCGAGGTAACCGGTGACCGCGAGGTCCGGCCCGCCCGGGACCTCGGCGCCCAGCGAGCTCAGCGCGACCACCCGCGGCGTCCCGGCCGCGCGCAGTGCCTCGGCCACGGCCTCGCCGAGCCGGGACTGGTGTGCGGCGTAGTCGGGCTGGAACGGGTCCAGCGGGAGCAGGACGAACGCGGCGTCGGCCCCGTCGAAGGCCCTCCGCAGGGCCTCGGCGTCGTTGATGTCGGCCACGAACGTCTCGCCCGCGCCGGTGGTCGCCAGCCTCCCGGCGTCCCGCCCGACGGCGCGGACCCCGGTCCCGGCGGCGGTCAGCTCGCGGACGACCTGCGAACCCACGTTCCCGGTGGCACCCAGAACGGTGATCATGACGTGCTCCCTTCATCGAGGTTCGTCCATGATCAGCCGGTCATCGCGGACGTAGAATCTCCATCCGTCCGGCTCTGTTGCTCGATCGTCCACAGCTGGGGACGAGCTGTGGATCATCCGGCATCCTGTCCCCATGGACATGCCGCCGTTCCCGGACGTCGACCCGCTCGGCGAGGCGCTGCACGTCCTGCGGATGGACGGCGTCTTCTACTGCCGGTCCGACCTGACCGCGCCGTGGGGCATGACCCTGCCGCCGACGCCCGGCTGCCTGTGGTTCCACCTCGTCACCTCCGGCGAGTGCCGGCTGGCGATCGCGGGTGACGAGGCCCGGCGGTCGAGGGCCGACCCAGCGGCACAGCAGGACGAGGTGCTGCGTCCCGGGGATCTCGTCCTGGTGCCGCACGGAGCGGGGCACCGGCTGCGGAGCGCGCCCGGCGTCCTGGCGCCGGACATCCGCGCCATCCCGCACCCGATGATCGACGGTCGCTACGGCCTGCTCCGGCACGGTGGCGACGGACCGATGACCCGGATGGTCTGCGGTGCGGTCCGGTTCGGCCACCCGGCGGCACGCGAACTGGTCGACCGGCTGCCGTGGCGGATCCGCATCACGCCGAGCCCGGTCGGCGACCGCCTGCAGGACACCCTGCGGTTGATCGCCGCCGAGATCGAGGAGGGCCGGCCCGGCGGGGCCGCGGTGATCACCCGGCTGGCCGACGTGCTGGTGATCCAGGCGGTCCGGGGCTGGCTGGAGCGCGATCCGGCGGGCCGCACCGGCTGGCTCGGCGCGCTCGCCGACGAGCGGGTCGGCCGCGCGCTCGCCGCCGTGCACCGCGCGCCGGAGCGGGAGTGGACGGTCGCGGCGCTGGCCATGACCGCGGCGATGTCCCGGTCGGCGTTCGCGGCCCGGTTCACCGAGCTCGTCGGTGAGCCCGCGATGACGTATGTGACCCGCTGGCGGATGCACGCCGCGGTCGACGCGCTGTCGGAGGGGGATGCCACCGTGGGCGAGGTGGCGCACCGGTTCGGCTACCGCTCCGAGGCCGCGTTCGGCCGGGCCTTCACCCGGGTCGTCGGGGAGCCGGCCGGAGCGGTGCGCCGGCGGGCCCGCACCACTCCGACGGGTCTCGCCGGGTTGCTCGCAGAATCGGTCTGAGCGTTTCCGGGGTGTCGCACGGGTGTTCGATGCGGGCCTGCTACGCTGCGGCGACACCACGAGGAAGGGTCGGCATCGAGCGATATCCGGCCGTCTGGCACGAACGCTAGACAGCGCTATGTGCTGCCATCGAAGCGGTTCGATGGCGCCGTATCCTGATGTCTTCGACACGCACTAGATTCCGGAAGACGGTGCGATCGGGGTTTCTCGATGTCGTCGTATCGTCGCGTCTAGTGCTGACCCGAGATCGGCCCAGACGGCTCGATCGACCCCGCGTCGATCGGCCCGTATCGCCATGTCTAGCGCTGGCCGGAGACAGTCCCAGACGGCGGCATGCGCGTCGCGGTGAGGGGTACGTGCCCCTCACCGGCGGCGAGGACCGGCGATCGCGCCGCTCGGCCGCACCCCGTGCCAGGGTGATCGGCATGAGCGGTGTGGCTGTGGTGACCGGAGCGGGTTCGGGTGTCGGCGAGGCGGTGGCGCGGGCCCTGCTGGGGGCGGGGTGGCGGGTCGCGTTGTCCGGCCGCCGGGCCGAACGCCTCGAGGCGGTCGCGGACGGGTACCCCGCCGCGCTCGTCGTCCCGGCCGACGTCGCCGACCCGGAGTCGGTCGCGGCGCTGTTCGCCGCGGTCGGTGACCGGTGGGGCCGGGTGGATCTGCTGGTCAACAACGCCGGGACGTTCGGCCCCGGCGGGACCGTCGACGAGATCGCGGTCGAGGACTGGACGGCGACGGTCGCGACCAACCTGACCGGCTCGTTCCTGTGCGCGCGGGAGGCGTTCGCCGCGATGCGCGCGCAGGACCCACCCGGTGGCCGGATCATCAACAACGGCTCGATCTCCGCCCACGTCCCGCGTCCGGGCAGTGCCGCCTACACCGCGACCAAGCACGCGATCACCGGTCTGACGAAGTCGCTGTCACTGGACGGGCGCCCGTTCGGCATCGCCTGCGGGCAGATCGACATCGGCAACGCCGCCACCGAGATGACGGCCGGGATCGCCACCGGCGCGGTGCAGGCGGACGGGAGCGTGCGCCCCGAGCCGACGTTCGACGTCCGCCACGTCGGTGACGCCGTCGTACAGATGGCCGCGCTCCCGCTGGACGCCAACGTCCAGTTCCTCACCATCGCCGCCACCGCCATGCCCTGGCTGGCGCGCGGCTGACCGGGGACCGCCTGCGCCGCCCGGGTGAACCGGGCTCACCGACGGAGTCGAGACCGGCGACGTCGCACGGCGGGGGTGTCACAATGCACGTGACGGCCATCACCTCTGCGGGGAGGGTGCATGACCCGAGCCATGCATGTCCTGCGACTCATCGTGCACGCCCGGTCCCGGCAGCCCGTGCTGCTGCTCGGCGAGTCGGGCGGGGACCGCTGCGTGCCGGTCTTCCTCCGGCCGCCGCAGGCCGAGGTGATCGCGGCCGGCGCCCGGGACGACGACAGCACCGCGCTGACGCAGGACGTCCTGCTGCCCGTGGTGGAGGCGCTGGGGCGCCGGTGCGAGTCGGTGGAGATCAGTGACCTGTCCGACGGCGTCTACACCGCCGAGCTGCTGTTCGACGCCGGCACCCGGGTGCGGGTCAAGCCGTCCGACGCCCTGGCGATCGCGGTCCGCGAGGACCTGCCGATCGGCATGGCCGAGCACGTCCTCGACGAGGTCGGCCAGCCGATCGACGACGTCCTGCCGCCGGACTCGGAGGACGCCCGCGGTCTCGCCGCGCAGACCCGGGCGGCGACCGGCGGGACGCCCGACTCGCGGGAACCGCCCGAGCAGCAGCTCGAGCAGTTCCGCGAGTTCATCGACGGGGTCTCGCCGGACGACTTCCGATAGGCGGCTCACGCGCGCGCGGCGCCGGCCAGTTCGGCGTAGCGGCCGTCGCGGTGCAGCAGGGTGGCGTGCGTGCCCCGCTCCACGACGCGGCCGTGCTCCAGGACCAGGATCTCGTCGGCGTCGCGGACCGTGGACAGCCGGTGCGCGATGACGATCGCGGTCCGTCCCTCCAGGGCCTCGGCCAGCGCGGCCTGCACGGCGGCCTCCGAGGTGTAGTCCAGGCTCGCGGTGGCCTCGTCGAGCACCACCACACGGGGACGGGCCAGCAGCACCCGGGCGATCGTCATCCGCTGGCGCTCCCCGCCGGAGAGCCGGTACCCGCGCTCGCCGACGATCGTGTCCAGCCCGTCCGGCAGCCCGGCGACCAGCCCGTCGAGCCGGGCCCGGCGCAGCGCCTCCCAGAGCTCGGCGTCGGTCGCCTCCGGCGCGCCGATCCGCAGGTTCGCCCCGACGGTGTCGTGCAGCAGGTGCCCGTCCTGAGTCACGAACCCGACGGCGCGGTGCACCGACTCGGCGGTCAGGTCACGGACGTCGACGCCGCCGAGCCGGACCGCGCCGGACCCGGTGTCGTAGAGCCGGGCGACGAGCTGCGCGACCGTCGACTTGCCTGCCCCGGACGATCCCACCAGGGCCAGCATCCGTCCTGGCTCGACGGAGAACGACACGTCGTGCAGCACCGGCTCGCCGCCGCGGGTGTCGAGCGTGGCGACTTCCTCGAGCGAGGCCAGCGACACCTGGTCGGCGGTGGGGTAGGCGAACGAGACGCCGTCGAACTCGACACCGACCGGGCCGTCCGGGACCGGGCGGGCGTCCGGCGCGTCGTCGATCATGGGCTTCAGGTCGAGCACCTCGAAGACGCGCTCGAAGCTGACCAGCACCGTCATGATCTCCATCCGGGCCCCGGCCAGCGCCGTCAGCGGCTGGTAGAGCCGGGTGAGCAGCATCGCCAGCGCCACGACGTCGCCCGCGGACAGCGCCCCGGCCAGCGCGAACCCGCCGCCGACCCCGTAGACCAGCGCCACCGCCAGCGACGACGCCAGCGTCAGCGCCGTCACGAACACCCACTGCAGCATCGCCGAGCGGACGCCGATCGCGCGGACCCGGTCGGCCCGGTCGGCGAACTCCGCGGACTCCTGCGACGGCCGGCCGAACAGCTTGATCAGCGTCGCGCCGGGGGCGGAGAACCGCTCGGTCATCCGGGTACTCATGGCCGCGTTGTGGTCGGCGGCCTCGCGCTCCAGGGCGGCGAGGCGCCGGCCCATCAGCCGGGCCGGAATCAGGAAGGCCGGCAGCAGCACCGCCGCCAGCAGCGTGACCTGCCAGGACAGCGCGAGCATCACGCCGAGCGTGAGAAGCAGGGTGACCACGTTGGACACCACCCCGGCCAGGGTGTCGGAGAACGCCCGCTGCGCGCCGAGCACGTCGGAGTTCAGCCGGGACACCAGCGCGCCGGTGCGGGTGCGGGTGAAGAACGCGACCGGCATCCGCTGCACGTGGTCGAACACCGTGGTGCGCAGCTGGTGGATCAGCCCCTCGCCGAGGTTCGCCGAGAGCCAGCGGGTGACCAGGCCCAGCCCGGCCTCGGCGATCGCGGCCAGCGCGATCAGCCCGGCGATCGCGGCGAGCACCGACACCGGTGCGCCGGAGTTGATCGCGTTCACGGCGCGCCCGGCCAGTACCGGGGTCACGACCGTGAGAACCGCGACCCCGGTGCTGACGACGAGGAACCAGGCCATCCGCCTGCGGTGCGGGTGGGCCAGCCGCGCGATCCGCCGCAGCGTCTCGCCCGCCGGCCGGTTCTGCCGGCCCGGCTGCCCGCTGGCGTTGCGCATGGCCATGTAGATGCCGGAGTCCATGACCGCGGACCCTAGGAGCTGAAGTTGGCTTCAGGTCAAGCGCGGGCGGGGTCGCCGTCGCCGGGGGTGTCGTTGATGTCCGGCAGCGTCCACGGCCGCACGATCAACACCAGCGAGAGCCCGGCCAGCGCGACCGCGCCGAACATCGAGAGCCCCAGCGCGGCGGCGTCGTTGCCCAGCAGGCCGACCACGGGTGAGGTCAGTGCGCCGATGCCGAACTGCAGCGAGCCCAGCAGCGCCGCGGCGGTCCCCGCGGTCGCGCCGTGTCGCGCGAGAGCCAGGGCGGGCGCGTTCGGCATCACGAAGCCCGTGGCGAGCAGCATCGTCCACACCCCGGCGAAGACGGCGGGCAGGCCGCCGGTCCCGGTCGTGGTCAGTACGGCCAGGGTCAGACCGGCGAGCACGCTCACCGTCAGTCCGGCGCTCATCACCTGGCGCGGCTCGAACCGGCGCAGGGCGATCGGATTCAGCTGGGTGCCGAGGATCATCCAGATCGCGCCGGCGCCGAAGGCGAACCCGAAGGTCTGCGGGTCCATCCCGAACTGTTCCTGGTAGACGTACGAGGCCCCGGACACGTAGCTGAACATCGCCGCCATCGACAGGCCGGCGACCAGTACCAGCCCGACGAAGGTGCGGTCGCGCAGGATCATGCCGTAGGTCCGCACCGTAGCCCCGATCCGCGGGCTCCGCCGGCGCTCCGGCGGTAGCGTCTCCGGCAGTCCCTTCGTGACCACCGCCAGCACGGCCAGCCCGTAGAGCGCGAGGACGACGAACACCCCGCGCCACGACGTCCAGGCCAGCAGGATCCCGCCGAGCGTGGGCGCCAGCACCGGGGCGGCGCCCATCACCAGGATCAGCCGGGACAGCATGGTCGCCGCGGCCCGCCCGGTGAACAGGTCGCGCACGATCGCGAGCCCGACGACCGCCCCGGCGGAGGCTCCGACGCCCTGCAGGACCCGCAGCGCGGTGAGGACCTCGATCGTCGGGGCGATCGCGACCAGCACGGAGGCGAGCACGTGCACGCCCGCACCGGCCATCAGCAGCCGCCGGCGGCCGAAGGCGTCGGACAGCGGGCCGATCACGAGCTGGCCCAGCGCCAGCCCGACCAGGGTGCCGGTCAGCGTCAGCTGCACCGCGGTCCCGGATGCGGCCAGGTCCTGACCGACGTCCGGGAGCGCGGGCAGATAGGTGTCGATGGTCAGCGGCCCGAGCGCGATCAGCGCGCCCAGGATGAGCGCCAGCCGGAGCCGGCTCGGAGCCGCGGCCGTCGGGGCGGTCGTGGTCACGCAAATCCCCCTCACCGGCCGACACGATCGTGTCGACCCGGGATGGTTCAACCTCACGGAGGGGGACCGGATTCCCACCCGGCCTCATCGACCGGGTGGGTCCCCTCACACGGTGACGCTGGTCCCCGCGGCCACCATCCGGACCTGCACCCACTTGGACGTGGGGGTGCCCGACTGGTCGGCGTAGGAGTCGAGCGGGATCAGCGGGTTGGTCTCGGGGTAGTACGCCGCGACGCACCCCTTCGGCGTCGAGTAGGAGACCAGCCGGAAGTCGTCGGCGCGCCGCTCGGTCCCGTCGGTCCACTCGCTGATCAGGTCGACCTTCTGGCCGTCGTGCAGGCCCAGCTCGGCCAGGTCGTCGGGCGAGATGAACACCACCCGGCGGCCGGAGTGGATGCCGCGGTAGCGGTCGTCCAGGCCGTAGATCGTGGTGTTGAACTGGTCGTGGCTGCGCAGGCTCTGCAGGATCAGCCGGCCCTCGGGCAGCGTGACGACCTCGACCGGGCTGACCGTGAACTCGGCCTTGCCGGACGTCGTGGTGAACGTCCGGGAGTCCCGCGGCGGGTGCGGCAGGGTGAAGCCGCCGGAGCGGGCGACCTTCTCGGTGTAGGCCTCGCAGCCCGGGACGACGCGGCCGATCCGGTCCCGGATCCGGTCGTAGTCGGTCGCGAACTCCGCCCACGGGACCGAGCCCTCGTCTCCCAGGGTGGCCCGGGCGATCCCGCAGAGGATGTCGACCTCGGACCGGAGCAGGTCGCCGGCGGGCTTCGCACGCCCGCGGGAGGCGTGCACCGCCGACATCGAGTCCTCGACGGTGACCCGCTGCTCCGTCCCGCCGGTGTGGTCCTGCTCGGTCCGGCCCAGCGCGGGCAGGATCAGCGCGTCGGTGCCGGCGACGACGTGCGAGCGGTTCAGCTTGGTGGAGACCTGCACGGTGAGCGCGCAGCTCTCCAGCGCGGGCTCGGTGACGCCGGTGTCCGACATCGCCTGCGAGAAGTTCCCGCCGAGACCGACGAACACCTTCGCGTGGCCGGTCTGCATCGCCTTGACCGCGGCGACGGCGTCGTAGCCGTGCTTCCGTGGCGGTTCGAAGTCGAACTCGTCGCGCAGCGCGTCGAGGAACTTCTCCGGCATCTTCTCCCAGATGCCCATCGTGCGGTCGCCCTGCACGTTGGAGTGCCCGCGGACCGGGCACAGGCCCGCGCCCGGCTTGCCGATCATGCCCTGGAGCAGCGCGACGTTCACGATCTCCTTGATCGTGTTGACCGCGTTGCGGTGCTGGGTGATGCCCATCGCCCAGCAGCTGACGATCCGCTTCGACGACGCCAGCATGTCCGCGGCGCGCTCGATCTGCGACCACTCCAGGCCGGTCGCGGCGACGACGGCGGCCTTGTCGAGGCCCTTGACGTGGGCGGCGTAGTCGGCGAAGCCGTTGGTGTGCCGGGAGATGAACTCGTGGTCGACGACCGAGCCCGGGTCGCGCTCGTCGGCGGCGAGCAGCAGGTGGCCGAACGCCTGGAACAGCGCCATGTCGCCGTTCGAGCGGATCTGCAGGAACTCGTCGGCCAGCTCGGTGCCCCGGCCCAGCATGCCACTCGGCTTCTGCGGGTTGTCGAACTTGAGCAGGCCCGCCTCGGGCAGCGGGTTGATCGCCAGGATCTTCGCGCCGTTCTCCTTGGCGATCTCCAGCGCGGACAGCATCCGGGGGTGGTTCGTGCCCGGGTTCTGCCCGGTGACGATGATCAGGTCGGCCTCGTGGATGTCGCGCAGCGAGACCGAGCCCTTGCCGATGCCGATCGTCTGCGACAGCCCGGTGCCGGTCGACTCGTGGCACATGTTCGAGCAGTCCGGCAGGTTGTTCGTGCCGTAGGCGCGCGCGAACAGCTGGTAGACGAACGCGGCCTCGTTCGAGGCCCGCCCGGAGGTGTAGAACAGCGCCTCGTCCGGCGAGCCGAGGGCCTTGAGGTGCTGCCCGACGAGCTCGAACGCGCCGTCCCAGCTGATCGGCTCGTAGTGCGTGCCACCGGCCTTGCGGACCATCGGGTGGGTCAGCCGGCCCTGGCTCTCCAGCCAGTACGCGCTGCGCCCGCGCAGATCCTCGATGGAGTGCTCGGCGAAGAACGCGGGGCCGACCTCGCGGCGGTCGCCCTCCCAGGAGACGGCCTTGGCGCCGTTCTCGCAGAACTCCGCGGTGTGCCGCTCGCCCGGGGCCGGGTCCGGCCAGGCGCAGCTCATGCAGTCGAAGCCCTCGACCTGGTTGAGCGTCAGCAGGTTCTTCGCGGTCTTGACCACGCCCTGCTCGCGCAGCGACCGGGTCATCGAGATGGCGACCGCCTTGGCCCCCGCGGCAGACGACTTCCGCTTCGTGACGCGGAGCTCGGACTCCTCGTCGTCGACGGGCGGGTGGATGGGGGAGACGGACACGAACACCTCACTGCGCAGCGGACATCGCGGCCGGAGGATCACCGCCGACCTTCCGCGAGGGTATGCAGCGCAGGGCGATCGCTGCCACGAGGGGTGATGTGGGGCGGATCACCACTCAGCCGGTCTCGATCCGGTCGGTGGTCGGGGCGACGGGGGTGTCCGGGCCCGGCGCCCAGGCCTCGTCGTCGAGCATCGGGCAGGCCAGCACGTTCTCCGGGATGCCGAACGCGTCGACCAGCGTCCGCGCGTGCGGCCGCAGCTCGCCGCACAGCCGGTCGACCAGCGGCCGGATCGTGCGGGACTCGGTGGCGGTGAGCCGCCCCGTCTCCAGGTACCAGGCCCGCTCCCGGTCGATCACCGACAGCACGTGCAGGGCGTGCACCTTCTCGAGCAGCGCCCGGGTGCCGGGGTCGGCGACGCGGGTGAGCGCGTCGGCGAAGGCCCGCTCGACCGTGCTGTCCACATGCGCCCGTGCGGCCTCCAGCAGCAGGTCCTGCGCGGCGTTGAACACGGCGAACGAGTCCGCCCCGCGCCGCAGGGCGGGAGCGAGGTGCCGCACGGCGGTGGCGAGGGTGTCGTGCCGGCGCACCTCGAGCAGTGCCCGGCACCGCGCCGGGTCGCTCAGGTCGATCCCGCGCCCCGGCAGCCGGCGGGGCAGGGACGCCGCACCGGTCCGCTCCGCGAGTACCCCGGCGAGCTGGCGGCCGACCAGCGGGACGACGCCGCGCGGGTTCCCCTTGCGGATCGTGCGGCCGTAGTCCGCGAGCAGCTCCTTGGCCAGCAGCTGCAGCAGCACCGTGTTGTCGCCCTCGAAGGTGGTGAACACGTCGGTGTCCGCCTTGAGCGCGGGCAGCAGGTTCGCCTCCAGGTAACCCGCGCCCCCGCACGCCTCCCGGCAGGTCTGGATGGTGTGCGTGGCGTGCCAGGTGGCGACGGCCTTGATCCCGGCCGCGGACTGCTCCAGCAGCCGCTGCTCCCGGGCTCCGGCCGGGGCGGCGCCGGGGGCCTGCAGGTCGTGCATCCGCCCGACCAGCTGCTCCTGCGCGAAGTGCAGCGCGTAGGTCGTCGCGAGCGCGGGCAGCAGCTTGCGCTGGTGGGCCAGGTAGTCCAGGACGGCGATCTCCGCGCCGGTGTCCGGGTGCGAGAACTGGCGCCGTCGTTCGGCGAACCGCACCGCCAGCGTCAGCGCCTTCTCGGTCGCCGCGCCCGCGCCGCCCGCGACGCTGATCCGGCCGCGGACCAGGGTGCCGAGCATGGTGAAGAACCGGGCGGTCTCCCCTCCGATCGGCGACGAGTAGCTGCCGTCCGGGGCGACGTCGGCGAACCGGTTCAGCAGGTTCTCGCGCGGGATCCGGACGTGGTCGAAGCTCAGCCGGCCGTTGTCCACGCCGTTCAGGCCGCCCTTGCGCCCGTCGTCGCCGATCGTGACGCCGGGCGCCGGGTTACCGCCGGCGTCCCGGATCGGGACGAGGAACGCGTGCACCCCCTCGCTCGTCCCGCCGGTCACCAGCTGGGCGAAGACGACGGCCAGCTCACCGTCGCGGGCGGCGTTCCCGATGTACTCCTTCCGGGCCTGCGGGTACGGCGTGTGGACGACGAACTCCTCCGCGGCCGGGTCGTAGGTCGCGGTGGTGTGCAGGTGCGCGACGTCCGACCCGTGCCCGGCCTCGGTCATCGCGAAGCAGCCCAGCAGCTCGCCGTCGACGATCCGGCGCAGGTAGGTCCGATGGTGCCGGGCGGTGCCGAGTACCTGCACCGCGCCCCCGAACAGTCCCCACTGGACACCGGCCTTCACCAGCAGCGACAGGTCGCCGTAGGCGAGCATGGCGAACGCGGTGACGACGCCGCCGACGTCGCCCTCCCCGCCGACCGCCGGGTCGAAACCGGTGTGCGGGCGACCGGACGCGACCAGGGTCTTCAGCGCGGCGGTGACGTGCGCGCGGTAGTCCTCGGTGGACAGGTCCGGGTCGGGGCGGACGTCCTGGCGGGCGAACTGCCGGCGGGTCTCCTCGCGGACGTGCGCCCACCGCCCGTCGAGCACCGTGCGCAGTGCGTCGCTGGATACCTGGTCGGTCATGGCCGTTCCTCCTGCGCGTGTGTCGGTGCCAGCCCGGACAGGCCGGACCAGGCGAGGTCGGTGAGCCGGTCGGCGAGCCGCTCGCGGGGCGTGCCGTCCGGGCGGGCCAGCCAGTCGTCGGCGGCGCCGCGGACCAGCCCGACGACGGCGTGTCCCCAGGTGCGGGCCGCGGACCGGCCGGCGGGGTCGTCGTCGCCGGTGGTGCGAATGATCACCGCGGCGACCTCGTCGCCGATCACGGTGACCAGGTCGTGCACCGGGTCGGGGGCAGTGGTCTCCAGCAGCGGCCGCGCGACGACGAAGCGGTAGAGCGCCGGGTCGCGCTCGATCAGCCGCAGGTAGGCGTCGATCCCGAACGCGACGGCGGCGCGCGGGCCACCCCCCGACAGCGCGTCGGCGGTGGCCCGGCGGATCTCGCCGAGCAGCACACCGGCCACCGACTCGCAGACCGCGGTGTAGAGGCCCGTCCGGTCGCCGAAGTGCCGGTAGACGACGGTCTTGCTGGTCCCGGCCTCGGCGGCGATCTCGTCCATCCCGGTCCCGGCACCGCCGCGCCGGATCGCGGTGATCGCGGAGCCGACGAGCTGCGCGCGCCGCTGCTCGCGGTGCGCGTCCCACCGGCTGTCGCGCCGGTCCCGCTGCAGCTTCACGACACCGACAGTACCGTGTACCTTGAGTATCGGCTACTGGGTGGTAACCCGCGGCACCCGATCCCGAGGAGAACGACCATGCCCGTCAGCGCCCGGCGCGCCGCCGTCATCGGCGGCAACCGGATCCCGTTCGCCCGCGCGAATGGCGCCTACGCCCGCGCGTCGAACCTCGACATGCTCACCACCACCCTCGACGGCCTGGTCGCCCGGTTCGGGCTGGCCGGCGAGCGGCTCGGGGAGGTCGTGGCCGGCGCCGTCCTCAAGCACTCGCGCGACTTCAACCTCACCCGGGAGGCCGTGCTCGGCAGCCGGCTGGACCCGGCCACCCCCGCCTACGACGTGGCGCAGGCCTGTGGCACCGGTCTCGAGGCGACGATCGCGGTCGCCAACAAGATCGCGCTCGGTCAGGTCGAGTCCGGTGTGGCCGGTGGCGTGGACACCGCCTCGGACGCGCCGATCGCGCTGAACGACGACCTGCGACGGGTGCTGGTCCGGCTGGGTGCGGCCCGGTCCGCGACCGAGCGGCTGAAGCTCGTCGGCCGGCTGCGCCCGGCCCAGCTCGTCCCGGAGATCCCGCGCAACGCGGAGCCGCGCACCGGGCTGTCGATGGGCGAGCACGCCGCGCGCACCGCGCTCGAGTGGGGCATCGGCCGTACCGAGCAGGACGAGCTGACCGCGCGCAGCCACCGGAACCTCGCCGCCGCCTACGAGCGCGGCTTCTTCGACGACCTCGTCACCCCGTACCTCGGGCTGACCCGGGACGGCAACCTGCGGCCCGACTCGTCGGTGGAGAAGCTCGGGAAGCTGAAGCCGGTGTTCGGCAGCGGCCCCGAGGCGACCATGACGGCCGGCAACTCCACCCCGCTGACCGACGGTGCCGCGCTGGTCCTGCTCGGGTCCGACGAGTGGGCCGCCGAGCACCGGCTGCCGGTGCTCGCGCATGTCGTCGACGCCGAGACCGCGGCGGTCGACTACGTGCACGGAGGCGGAGCCGACCATCGGTACGGCTCGGACGGCCTGCTCACCGCGCCGGTGTTCGCGGTCCCGCGGCTGCTGGCCCGCAGCGGCCTGACCCTGGCGGACTTCGACCTGGTCGAGATCCACGAGGCGTTCGCCTCGGTCGTCCAGGTGCAGCGCAAGGCCTGGCAGGACTCCTTCTTCTGCAAGGAGCGCCTCGGCCTCGACGCACCGCTCGGGTCGATCGACGACGAGAGGCTCAACGTGACCGGGTCCTCGCTCGCGGCCGGGCACCCGTTCGCCGCGACCGGCGGGCGGATCGTCGCCACGCTGGCGAAACTCCTGCGCGAGAAGGCCGACGCCGCGGGGCGCGACCAGCGTGGACTGATCTCGATCTGCGCCGCCGGCGGTCAGGGCGTCGTGGCGATCCTGGAGGCGACGGCATGAGTGATTTCCTGGCCGGCCTGTCCCGCAACCCGCTCGCGAAGCGGCTGGGGGCACCCACCGTCCCGGAGCTGCGCCGGCACCACCCGGGCGACCCGTTGCTCGCCGGGCCGGTGCTCGTCGCGGACGTCGGCGGTGGCGCCCGGTTCGCGAAGGCCGCCTCCGCGCTGGTCGAGGAGCAGGGCGTCCCGCTGCTCTCCGAGCCGGGCGAGCAAAAGCTGCACGGCGTTGTCGTCGACCTCACCGGGGCGACCACGCTGGCCGACCTCGCCGCCGCCCAGCAGCTGCTCGGCCCGGCGGTGAAGCGGCTCGGCCCCTCGGGCCGGCTGCTGCTGATCGGCGCCGAGCCCGCCGAGGCCGTGACTCCCGAGTCCGCCGCGGTCGCCCAGGCACTGGACGGGCTGGTCCGCTCGGTCGCCAAGGAGCTGCGGTCCGGCGCGACGGCGAACCTCGTCGTCGTCGCCGGCGACGCCCCGCCGACGGCCGTCGACTCGACGCTGCGGTTCCTGCTGTCGGCCCGCTCCGCCTACGTCGACGGGCAGGTCGTGCACGTCGCGAACCCGGTCGGCAACCCTCGTGAACCCGCCGAGGTCGACGACCCGCGGGCCGAGGAACGGCCCCTCGACGGCCGGATCGCCGTCGTCACCGGGGCCGCCCGGGGCATCGGCGCCGCGATCGCCGACACCCTGGCCCGGGACGGCGCGTCGATCGTCGCCGTCGACCTCCCGGCCGCCGGGGAGGGGCTGGCCGCCACCGCGAACCGCACCGGCGGCACCGCGCTGCAGCTCGACATCACCGCCGCGGACGCGGCCGACCGGCTGCTCGCGCACCTCGCGGACCGGCACGGCGGCGTCGACCTGGTGGTGCACAACGCCGGAATCACCCGCGACAAGCTGCTCGCCAACATGACCCCCGAGCGCTGGGACCCGGTGCTGGCGGTCAACCTGGGCGCCCAGCTGCGGATCAACGAGGCGCTCCTCGACGACGGGTCGCCGCTGCGGCCCGAGGGCCGGGTGGTCTGCGTGTCGTCGCAGTCCGGCATCGCCGGCAACCGCGGCCAGACCAACTACGCCGCCTCCAAGGCCGGCGTGATCGGCATGGTCCGCGCGCTGGCCCCGCGGTTCGCCGAGCGCGCCGCGACGATCAACGCCGTCGCGCCCGGCTTCATCGAGACCGAGATGACCGCGACGATGCCGGTCGGCACCCGCGAGGCCGGACGGCGGGTCAACTCGCTGAAGCAGGGCGGGCTGCCGGTCGACGTCGCCGAGACCATCGGCTGGCTCGGCCGCGCCGAGTCCGGCGGCCTCAACGGCCAGGTCGTGCGGGTCTGCGGCCAGTCGATCCTGGGGGCCTGAGGTGGCGACGACCGAACTGCCCGCACCGCCGGCGCTCGGCCCGCTCTACGCCCGCGCCGCACTCGGGGCGGTGCGGGGTGGGCGGGCCGGACACGGCGGGTCGACAACCCTGCCGGACGTCGAGCTGGTCCGGCGGGACGTCACCGTCGACCCGTCCCACCTCGCCGACTACGCCCGGGTCTGCGGGTTCCGGGTCGGCGACACGTTGCCGCTCACCTACCCGCACCTGCTGACGTTCCCGCTGCAGGTCGCGCTGATGGCCGACAGGTCCTTCCCGCTGGCGCTGCCGGGGATGGTGCACCTGACCAACCGGATCACCGCGCACCGCGCGATCGCCACCGCGGAGGCCCTGGACGTGCGGGTGCACGCCGAACGGTTCGCCGCGCACCCCCAGGGCGCGCAGGTGGACCTGGTCGGGACCGTCTCCGCCGGCGACGAGACGGTCTGGCAGGGCCGCAGCACCTACCTCGCCCGCGGAGCGCGGGCCCCGGACGGTGCGACGGCGCCCGCGCCGGCCGGCATCGAGGCCCCCACCGGGTCTGCGAGTGCACTGTGGAGGGTGCCTGCCGACGCCGGCCGCCGGTACGCCGCCGTCAGCGGTGACGTGAACCCGATCCACCTGCACCCGCTCGCCGCGCGGGCCATGGGGTTCCCCCGCGCGATCGCGCACGGCATGTGGACGGCGGCGCGCGCGGTCGCCTCGCTCGAGGGGCGGCTCCCGGACGCGGTGACCTACGACGTCAGGTTCCGCAAGCCGGTCCTGCTGCCGGCCCGCGTGGAGCTGGTGACCGCGCACGACAGCGGGGGCGACGACGGCTGGCGGCTGGCGGTCCGCAGCGCGCGGACGCCGGATCGGCTGCACCTGGTCGGACGGGTCGGTACCTGACCGTACGGGGGTTCGCGATTCCCCCGTACGGGTGGCCTGAATCGGTCCATCGAACGGAACAGCAACCGAACTCGCGTGACGGGCGTCTCCCGGGGCATCCATCATTCGTCATCCACCGTTCGCGAGGAGGCCACCATGAATTCGACCGACACCGCCACCGCCGAGCCCGTCGAGACCGGCTACGACGAGGACGAGGCGAACATCGTCCGCGGGCTCGACTGACACCGTCCCGTCCCACCCGCGACCGCGCCGGCGGTGGAACCCGCCGAGCACCGGTCGGCACCGGGGTGCGCGCAGGACCTCGACCAGGGCTGCGCCGCCCGGCCCCGGAGAAATCTCTTGATCTGAAGTAAGGTTCAGGTCGCAGGCTCGTGGCATGACCACACACGACACCACCCGCACCGCACCGACCGTCCTGCTCGCCGGCCTCCCGGTCCCGGCCGGCCGCGCGGCCGGCGTCGCCGCCACCGTGCTCGTCACGCTGCTCGTCCGGCAGATCGGGCGGTTCGCCGGCGCCGACTACCTGATCGACGATCCGGTGCAGCCGGTGGTCATCGGAGCCGGGACGACCGCCCTGGTCACGCTGGTCCTCGCCCTGCTGGGCTGGGGGCTGCTCGCGGCGCTCGAACGCCTCACCCGGCACGGGTTCCGGATCTGGGTCGTGATCGCCGTCGCCGTGCTGGCCCTGTCGATGGTCCCGATCTTCTTCATCGACGCCACGCCGGCGACCATGACCGCGCTCTACGTCGTGCACCTCGCGGTGGCCGTGCTGATCCCGCTGTTGCGCCGGCGCGCCACCCTCCGCTGACTGTGAGGGTGGACGTGCCGGTCCGACCGACCGACCGTCGCGGGGCCCGGGGCGCCGCAGCCCCCGGGCCCGGCGCCCCCGTCCGCCCGGCCGCTCCGCCGCGGGCCCGCACCCACAGCGGGGACGCGCGCCGATCCCGAGAACGCGCGTGCCGTGACGCGCGCGGTCACCGGTCGTGCGCGCGTGCACCGGATCCGCACGCGTCTGCGCGGCGACCGCGGGCGGCGACCGCTCTGCGAGCGCCCGGCCGGGTCGTGCGGGACTAGGGTCGGGTCATGCTGGTCGAGCGCATGCGCCCGTTCACCTCGACGATCTTCACCGAGATCTCCCGGCTCGCCGTCGAGACCGGCGCGATCAACCTCGGGCAGGGCTTCCCGGACACCGACGGGCCCGCCTCGCTGCTCGCCGACGCCGCCGCCAACATCACCGAGCACGGCCGCAACCAGTACCCGCCCGGACCCGGCGTGCCCGAGCTGCGCCGCGCCGTCGCCGAGCACCAGCTGCGCTTCCACGGCCTGCGGGTCGACCCGGACGACGTCCTGATCACCACCGGTGCGACCGAGGCGATCGCCGCGACCCTGCTCGGACTCTGCGGCCCCGGCGACGAGGTCGTCACCTTCGAGCCGACCTACGACTCCTACGCCGCCTCGGTCGCGCTGTCCGGCGCGACCCTGCGGCCGGTGCCGTTGCGGGCGCCCGACTTCGGGTTCGACGACGACGAGCTCGCCGCCGCCTTCTCCGACCGCACCCGGGTGGTGCTGGTCAACACCCCGCACAACCCGACCGGCGCGGTGTTCACCGCTGACCAGCTGACGAGGATCGGGGAGCTCGCCGTCGCGCACGACGCCGTCGTCGTCACCGACGAGGTCTACGAGCACATGGTGTTCGACGACGCCCGGCACGTCCCGATGGCGACGCTGCCCGGCCTGGCGGACCGTACGCTGACGATCTCGTCGGCGGGCAAGACGTTCTCGGTGACCGGCTGGAAGGTCGGCTGGGTGCACGGACCGCCGGAGCTGGTCGGGGCGGCGCGCGCGGTGAAGCAGTTCCTCACCTTCCACGGCGGCGCCCCGCTGCAGCCGGCGGTGGCGAAGGCGCTGGCCCTCGGCGACGACTTCTACTCCTCGATCTCCACCGACCTGGCCCGCAGGCGCGACCTGCTGTCCGACGGCCTGCGCGCCGCGGGGTTCGACGTGCTCACCCCGCGCGGCACCTACTTCGTCGTGGCCGACCCGCGCCCGCTGGGCTACGACGACGGCGTCGATCTGGCGTGGAAGCTCCCGCAGCTGTGCGGGGTGGCGGCCGTACCGGTGTCGGTGTTCTGCGCCTCCGAGGCGGGCGCCGCGGCGACCCGCCCGCTGGTCAGGTTCGCGTTCTGCAAGCGGGACGAGGTGCTCGCCGAGGCGGCCGGGCGTCTGACCGCCCTGCGGACCTGAGCAGGTCCCCGGCCGGCCCGAGACGCCTCACGAGCGGACCGGTCGTGCCGGAAGTGGTCGGGAGGCGGACCGCTCATCACCCGTCCGGCCTAGGATCCGGGCGTGCGTGATCGACGGCGCGACCGGACCGGGAGACCGGTCGTCGGCCTGCCCGAGCGGCTGCTGCTCGCGCTGGTGGTCGGCGCGGCGAACGTCGGTGGCGCCGCCATCTCCTTCGTGATCGTCGCCTTCGTGCTCCCGAAGGAGGAGTTCGCGGACCCGGTCGCGCTGCGCGTCGTCAACCTGCTCTGGCTGCTGGGCTACCTGCTGCTCGTGTTGCCGATCGGGATGTGGTTCGGGAGCCGGCGGCTCACCGTGCGCCACGGGCGGTCCGAGCGGGACGTCGTGCTGGGCGCCCCGGGCCGGATCGTGCGCGGCATCGGGGTGATGTGGCTGGGCGCCGCGATCCTGTTCTGCCTGCTGAACCTGCAGTACTCCGGCCGGCTGGCGTTCTCGACGACGGTCTCGATCACGATCGGCGGCATCTCCACCTGCGCGCTGTCCTACCTGCTCGTCGAGCGGATCCTGCGGCGCGCCGCGACCCGGGTGATGTCGGGTGCCGCGCCGCGGCAGCGGCGGCTGGTGACCGGGGTGATGGTGCGTTCGGTCGGGTTCTGGGCGCTCGGCACCGCCGTCCCGGTGACGGGGCTGATGGTGGCCGGGCTGACCGCGCTGGTCTTCGAGGACTCGTCGAGGGTGCAGCTCGCCGTCACCATGCTCGCGCTCGGCGGCACCGCGATCTTCGCCGGACTGCTGACCACCGTCGGCGCGGCCCGGGCGATCGCCGACCCGGTGCTGACGGTGCGCCGCGCCCTGGCCCGGGTGCAGGACGGCGACCTCGACGTGCACGTGCCCGTCTACGACAACACCGAGCTCGGCCAGCTCCAGGCCGGGGTGAACGGCATGGTCGAGGGGCTGCGTGAGCGGGACCGGATCCGGGACCTGTTCGGCCGGCACGTGGGCCGCGACGTCGCCGAGGCGGCGGCCGCCCGCACCGGCGGGATCCGGCTCGGCGGCGAGGTCCGGCCGGTCGCGGTGCTGTTCGTCGACCTCACCGGCTCGACCGCGATGGTCGCGCACCGCCCTCCCGAGGAGGTCGTCGCGCAGCTCAACCGGTTCTTCGGCGTCGTCATCGAGTGCGTCGAGCAGGCCGGTGGGTGGATCAACAAGTTCGAGGGCGACGCCGCGCTGGCGGTCTTCGGCGCACCGCTGGCCCTCGACGACGCCCCCGGCGCGGCACTGTCCGCGGCCCGGTCGCTCGGCGAGCGGCTGGCCGCGGAGATGCCGGAGATCGCCGCCGGGATCGGCGTGTCCGCGGGCGACGCCGTCGCGGGGAACGTCGGCGACCCCAGCCGCTACGAGTACACGGTGATCGGCGACCCGGTGAACGAGGCCGCCCGGCTCACCGAGCTGGCCAAGACCGTGCCGGGCGGGGTCGTCGCCGCCGCGCGGGCGGTGGCGGCGGCGGGGGACGAGGCCGCGTCCTGGCGGGCCGGGGACCGGGTCACGCTGCGCGGACGGGACGAACCGACCGCGATCCACACCCCGGTACGGGCCGCCGAGGAGGACCCGGCTGCGGTACCCGGGTGAACCCCGTCCGGCAGAGGTGTGCGCGCCGCTGCACCCGGGCACCCACCGGGGCCACGACCCGCTCGCCGGGAGGAGTGCCATGCCCACGATCCACAGCATCGGTCTCGACGACGCCCGCCGCGTCATCGCCGCGGGAGAGGCCGAGGCGGGCCGTCAGGGACAGCCGATGAACATCGCCGTCGTCGACGCCGGCGGCAACCTCGTCGCGCACATCCGCCAGGACGGCGCCTGGCTGGGCAGTGTCGACATCGCGATCAACAAGGCGTTCACCGCGCGCGCCTTCGACGTCCCCACCGGTGACCTGGCCGAGAACGCCCAGCCCGGGCAGCAGTTCTACGGCATCCAGGAGTCCAACCACGGGCGCGTGATGGCCTTCGCCGGCGGGATCCCGCTCACCGACGACGGCGAGGTGGTCGGCGCCGTCGGGGTCAGCGGCGGCACCGGTGAGCAGGACCAGGCCGTCGCCACCGCCGCGGCGGGCGCCTTGTAGGTCACCCTAGAACGCGGAGACCAGCAGCAACGTCCCGCCGAACACGAATCCCGAGGCGATCAGTGTGACCGTCGTGTACCCGAGGATGTCGCGGATCTTCAGACCGGCGATGGCGAGCAACGGCAGCGCGAAGAACGGCTGGATCATGTTCGTCCACTGGTCGCCGTAGGACACGGCCATCAGCGCGATCGCCGGGTCGACACCGAGCTGCTGGGCCGCGTCGAGCATCACCGGACCCTGCACGGCGAACTGCCCGCCACCGCTGGGCACCGCGATGTTGACCAGACCTGCCGACAGGAACGCGAGCAGACCGAAGGTGAGCGGCGTCGAGATGGCGACGAACCAGGCCGAGATGACCTCGATCAGGCCGGTCACGGTCATGATCCCGAGGATGCCGGCGTAGAGCGGGAACTGGAGCAGGATCTCGCCGACGTTGGCGGCGGCCCCGCGGGTCAGCGCGGTGAGCTCGAACGGGTTCGACACGAGGAGCAGGACCAGGCAGAGGAAGGTCCAGTTGACGATGTCGAGGGTCAGCCCGCCGCCGGTCGCGTAGTGGTGGACGAGGTAGGCCAGCAGCAGCACGCCGAGCAGCGTGGTCAGGGCGCGGCTCCCGTCGACCCGGTCGGCGGGGGTGCGCACCTCCTCGCCGGTCTCGACGTCCGCGGTCCGCGCATCCGTGGTGAGCTCGTGCACCGGGTCGCCCGCCCGCGGCGCGACCAGGTAGAGCGCACCCGCGACGACGAACACGGTCACCACGATCGCGATGAGGTTCCAGACCGAGAACGTCGTCTCGCTCACCGGGATCGGCGCGCCGAGCTGCTCGGCGACGAACGAGTCCTCGGTCGCCGCGAGCAGCGGCCCCGAGCCCGAGTAGCCCATGTGCCACACGACGAACCCGGAGAAGCCGGCCGCGACCAGCATCGGGAAGTGCAGGGCGAGGCCCTTCTCCCGGCCCTGCGCGGCGACCTCCCGGGCCATCAGGCCACCGACGATCAGCCCGAGGCCCCAGGTGATCAGCGAGGCCACGGCCGCGATCGCGAAGACGAACAGGTAGGCCTGCGCCGGGGTGTTCGGGACTCCGCCGAGGACCCGCAGCAGCCGCCGGACCGGCCGGGTGTGCGCCAGCATGTGCCCGAGCAGCAGGATCAGCGCCATCTGCGTGATGAAGGCCAGCAGCCCGGACAGCCCCTCGCCCCAGCTGGCGACGACGTCGACCGGGCCGGCGTCGGTGAACACGAGCGCCATCAGCCCGACCACGAACGTCAGGACGATCGCGAACACCAGCGCCGACGGGATGTAGCGCTCGACGACGGTGTTCACCGGGCGCATCGCGCGGGACAGCGGTGTGCCGGTAGGGGCAGCCATCACTCACTCCGGTGGGGGTGAAGGGGAAACGGGTGGAGGGAACATATGCGGCGCGGCCCGGGATGTCAGGCCCGGGTGTTTCCGTCCGCTTCCCGCGTGACTCAGGTCTCACCTTCGGTCAGGATGGGTGACCATGAGCGAGCAGTTCAGTACGCAGACGACCGCGGCGATCGACCGGGCTCGCCGGCACTCCCTCGGCGACCTGCTGCACCGCACCGCGATCCGGTACCCGGACAAGCTCGCCCTGGTCGACGGCGAGCACCGCTGGAGCTTCGCCGAGTTCGACGCCGCGGTGAACCGCTGCGCCGCCGCGCTGGCCGACCGGGGGCTGGCGAAGGGTGACCGGCTCGCGCTGCTGTCGCACAACTGCCGGCACTTCGCGGTGCTGGTGTTCGCGACCGCCCGGCTCGGCGTGGTGCTCGTGCCGATCAACTTCATGCTCGGCCCCGAGGAGGTCGCCTACATCCTCGACCACTCCGGGGCCACCGCGCTGGTCGCCGAGGACGTCCTGGCGCCGACCGCGGAGAAGGCCCTCGCGCAGTCCGCCGCGCCGGCCCGGGTCCGTGGCTGGATCGGGCCGTCGGGTGCCGGCGCGACCGGCGAGTGGGAGGACGTCGAGACCTGGATCGCGGGGGACACCGATCCCGGCGAGCCGGACGTGCACGTCACCGACGACGATCCCCTGCGGCTCATGTACACGTCCGGGACCGAGTCCCGGCCCAAGGGCGTCATGCTGTCGAGCCGCTCGCTGATCACCCAGTACGTCTCCTGCACGATCGACGGCGGGATGGCGCCCGACGACGTCGAGCTGCACTCGCTGCCGATGTACCACTGCGCCCAGCTGGACGTCTTCTTCTGCACCGACGTCTACCTCGGCGCGACCAGCATCGTGCTCCCCGCTCCGGACCCGGCGACCGTGCTCGCGACGATCGCCCGGGAGAAGGTCACGAAGCTGTTCTGCCCGCCGACCGTGTGGATCTCGCTGCTGCGCCACCCGGACTTCGACACCGCCGACCTGTCCAGCCTGCGCAAGGGCTACTACGGCGCCGCCGCGATGCCGGTCGAGGTGCTGCAGGAACTGTCCCGGCGGCTGCCCGACGTGGCCCTCTGGAACCTCTACGGGCAGACCGAGACCGCCCCGCTGGCCACCCTGCTGCCCCCGCACGAGCAGCTCAGCCACGCCGGATCCGCGGGCCGGGCGTCGCTGAACATGGAGACCCGGGTGGTGGACGACTCGGGTGTCGAGGTCCCGCCCGGCGAGATCGGCGAGATCGTGCACCGCGGCCCGCACATCACGCTCGGCTACTACCGGGACGAGGAGAAGACCGCCGAGAGCTTCTCGGGCGGCTGGTTCCACTCCGGCGACCTCGGTGTCATGACCGCGGACGGCTACCTCAGCGTCGTCGACCGCAAGAAGGACATGATCAAGACGGGTGGGGAGAACGTCGCCTCCCGTGAGGTGGAGGAGGCCCTCTACCTGCTCGACGGCGTCGCCGAGGTCGCCGTCTTCGGCGTCAGCCATCCACACTGGATCGAGGCGGTCACCGCGGTCGTCGTCCCGCGCGACGGCGTGACGCTCACCGAGGAGCAGGTGCGTGCGCACGCGAAGGCGCGCCTCGCCGGCTATAAGCGCCCCAAGTACGTCGTGTTCGCCGAGTCCCTGCCCAAGAACCCGAGCGGCAAGATCCTCAAGCGGGAGCTGCGGACCGCGCACGCGGACCTGGGCGCTGCGCACCCGTGAGTGGTTTTCGTGGTCAGGGCCACGAAAACCACTCACAGGTGGCGCAGCCGCCTACACGACGAACTCGGCCTCCACGGTCGCCCGGATCGTGACGTCGTCCGGTTCGAGCAGCGCGCCCAGCCCGTCGTCGGACTCGGATGCGCCGCCGGCCGCCGGGGCGGCGAGCGACCGCGCGACGGCGAACGGCGCCGGCCGGCCCTCGAGCAGGCCGACGTCGGCGATCGACCGGGGCCGGACCGTGCCGAGGTCGAGCGCGTCGGCGTAGTCCTGGGCGCGTTCCCGGGCCTGCCGGACCGCCTCCTGACGGGCCTCGCGCTCCAGCCCGCGCCGGTGGTCGTCGGCGAGGTCCCAGCCGATCCCGCGGACTCCCACACTCCCGACGCCGTTCAGGGCCGACAGCCAGCTCCCGAGCCGGGCGACGTCGTCGAACTCGACCGACACCGACACCGACGCGTGGTGGATCGGCGGGCGCGGACGGCCCCGGTGCGAGGGCTGCTGGACCGAGGTGCGGACCTGGTCGACGACGATGCGCCGGACCGGCCCGGCCTCCGGGTCGTGCCAGGCGCGCACGTCGGCGAGGACGGAGGCGGAGTCGGCCTGGACCTGGGACCGCACCGGCCCCGGCTCGGGCCCCTGGGCGTGCACCACCAGCTGCGCGGTGCCGCGCTCGGCCGGCACCTCGCGCTCGTGCTCGCCGCGGACCCGGATCACCACCTCGTTCCCGGTCTCGTTCACGACGCAGCCTCCAGCCGCTCCCACAGGAACGCGTAGGCCAGCGCCGCCATGTGCGCGGCCTGCTTGTTGTCCGCGGCGCCGCCGTGCCCGCCCTCGATGTTCTCGTAGTAGGTGACGTCGTGCCCGGCCTCGATGAGCGCCGCGGCCATCTTGCGGGCGTGCCCGGGGTGCACCCGGTCGTCGCGGGTCGAGGTCAGCAGGATGACCGGCGGGTACTGCGCGTCGGCGTCGATCAGGTGGTACGGCGAGAAGGTCCGGATGAACTCCCAGTCCTCGGTGTCCGGGTCGCCGTACTCGGCCATCCAGGACGCGCCGGCGAGCAGGTGGCTGTAGCGCTTCATGTCCAGCAGCGGGACCTGGATGACGACCGCGCCGAACAGCTCCGGGTACCGGACCAGCATGTTGCCGGTCAGCAGCCCGCCGTTGCTGCCGCCCTGAACCGCCAGGCGGGACGACGTCGTGATCCTCCGGTCGACGAGGTCGCGCGCCACGGCGGCCATGTCCTCGTAGGCCCGGGGCCGGTTCTCCCGGAGCGCGGCGCGGTGCCAGCGTGGGCCGTACTCGCCGCCGCCGCGGATGTTGGCCACGGCGTACACCCCGCCGCGGTCCAGCCAGGACCGGCCCATCCCGCCGGAGTAGCCGGGCGTCAGGGCGATCTCGAAGCCGCCGTAGCCGTAGAGCAGGGTCGGCGCGGTCCCGTCGAACTCCAGGTCCTTGCGCCGGACCAGGAAGTACGGGACGCGGGTGCCGTCGTCGCTGGTCACGAAGTGCTGCTCGATCACGTGCCGGTCGGCGTCGAAGAACGACGGCGCGCTCCTGAGCGTCTCGGGCTGCTCGCCGATCGTGGCGATCGCGAGCGTGGCCGGGGTCAGGTAGTCGGTGACGGTGAGCCAGACGTCGTCGTTCTCGTCGGCGTCCACCGCGGACACCCCGATGCTGCCGAACTCGGGCGCGCCGGTGAAGGGCCGGCGAGCCCAGCCGTCCGCGCCGGGGGTGAGCACGGTGAGGGTGTTGACGACGTCGGTCAGCACGTTGAGCACCAGGTGGTGCCGGGTCCAGGTCCAGCCGGCCAGTGAGGACGACGGGGTCGGCGCGAACAGCACCTCCCAGCTCGGCGTGCCGGCCAGGACGTCGTCGAACCGGGCGGCGAGCAGCGAGCCCGCGGTGAAGGTGTCCCAGTCCTCCCGGAGCTCGAGCAGCAGCCACTCGCGCTCGACGTCGGTCGTCGCCGAGTCCGGCACGTCGATCCGCCGTAGCTCGTCGCCGTCGACCAGGTAGGTCTCGTTCGAGTAGAAGGCGAAGGCGCGGCTGACGAAGTCCCGCTCGAACCCCGGCGTCTGGTCCCGGTACGCATGGACGACCATGTCGTCCGGCTCGGCGGAGAAGACGAGCTCGGCCTCGGCCAGCGGGGTGCCGCGCCTCCAGCGGCACACCGTGCGCGGGTAGCCGGAGCTGGTCATGGTGCCCTCGCCGAGGTCGGTGCTGACCCAGACGGTGTCCCGGTCGATCCAGCTCAGCCCCCCCTTGGCCTCCGGCCGGAAGAAGCCGTCCGGCACCCAGTCGAGCCGCTCCATGTCGAACTCGCGGGTGACGTCGGCGTCGGCGCCGCCGCGGGACAGGTCGATCAGCGCCCGGTCCAGGCTCGGGCGCAGGAACCGGGCGCCGTGCCAGACCCAGTTCTCGCCCTCGGCCTCGTTGAGCGCGTCGACGTCGAGCAGGACCTCCCACTCGGGTTCGGCGCTGCGGTAGCTCTCCGGGGTGGTCCGGCGCCACAGCCCTCGCGGGTTCCGCTCGTCCTGCCAGAAGTTGTAGTAGTGCTCCCCGCGCTTGGTGACGTACGGGATCCGCGCGCGCGCGTCGAGCACCTCGCGGATCCCGGACTCCAGGCCGGCGAAGGCCGGGGAGCCGGCCAGCCGCTCCTCGGTGCGGGCGTTGTGCCCGGAGACCCACTGCAGGGCCTGTTCGCCGGTGACGTCCTCGAGCCAGGCGTGCGGGTCGTTCGTCATGCCCCGATCATGTCTCAGATCCGGTGGTCGGTGTCCCGCGAGTCGGTGATCAGCATCATCCCGGGCTCGTGGGTGATCGCGAACGGGAGCCGCGACGCGAGCACCGCGGCCTGCGGGGTCACCCCGCACGCCCAGAACACCGGCACCTCGCCGTCGGCGACGGGTACCGGGTCGCCGTAGTCGGGCCGGTCCAGGTCGGTGATCCCCAGCAGGCCGGGATCGCCCAGGTGGACGGGGGCGCCGTGCACGGCCGGGTAGCGCGCGGTGACGGACACCGCGGTGTCGACGAGCTCGGCCGGCACCGGGCGCATCGACACCACCAGCGGTCCGGACATCCGTCCGGCGTCCCGGCACGGCCTCGTCGTCCGGTACATCGGAACGTTGGTCCCCTTCTCGATGTGCCGCACCGGGACTCCGGCGGCCAGCAGGGCGTCCTCGAAGGTGAAGCTGCAGCCGATCAGGAAGGAGACCAGGTCGTCGCGCCAGTACCCGGTGACGTCCGACGGCCGCTCGGCCAGTTCGCCGTCGCGGTACACCCGGTAGCCGGGCAGGTCCGTCCGGACGTCCCCCGCCAGGAGCGGGCCGGACACCGCACCGTCGGAGAGGACGTCGAGCACCGGGCAGGGGGCCGGGTTGCGCTGGGCGAACAGCAGCACGTCCCAGGCATACTCGCGGGGGACGGCGATCAGGTTGGCCTGCGTCCAGCCGGCGCACCACCCGGAGGTGGGGGTGGACAGGCCGTCCCGGAACCGGGCCCGGGCGTCCGCCGGCGCGAGGGCCGCGGTACTCGTGCTCATGCGAACGGCGCGATCTCGACGCCGGCCCCGGCCAGCCCGGCCCGGACCGCCTCGGCCATCGCGACGGCGCCCGGCGAGTCCCCGTGCACGCAGGCCGACTCGGCCCGCACGGCCACGTCGGTGCCGTCGACGGCCCGGACGACGCCGTCGGTCAGCATCCGGACCAGCCGCTGCGCCGCCGCGCCGGCGTCGTCGAGCAGGGCGCCGGGCTCCCGGCGCGGCACCAGCCCACCTTCCGGGGTGTACCCGCGGTCGACGAAGAACTCCGGCACCGCGCGCAGTCCCGCCTTCTCCGCCGCGACCAGCAGCTCCGAGCCGGGCAGCCCGAGCACCGGCAGCGCCGGGTCGTAGGCCCGCACGGCCTCCACGACGGCGGCGGCCTGCCCGGCGTGCGTGCGGGTGGCGTTGTAGAGCGCGCCGTGCGGCTTGACGTAGCGGACCCGGCTCCCGGCCACCCGGCACAGCGCCTCGAGCGCGCCGATCTGGTAGAGCACGTCGTCGGTCAGCGCCGACGGCTCGATGTCGACGAACCGCCGGCCGAACCCGCGTAGGTCCGGATAGGACACCTGCGCGCCGACGACGACACCCGCGTCGGCGGCCCGCGCGGTCGTCGCCCGCAGCGTCGAGGGGTCCCCGGCGTGGAACCCGCACGCGACGTTGGCCGAGCTGACCAGCCCGAGCATCGCGTCGTCGTCGCCGAGGGTCCACTGTCCGAAGGACTCGCCGAGGTCGGCGTTCAGGTCGATCCGTGCCATGGCTGTGATCCGCTCCGATCAGGCGAAGAGCTTGCCGATGTTCTCCGCGACGAACTGGTACCCGACGAACAGCGTCACGAGCCACCCGAGCACGCCGATGCCGAGCAGCCAGCGCGGGTACCGGTAGCCGCGCAGCAGGTCGCGCCGGCGCCACGCGACCCAGAGCAGGATCGTGAAGCCGATCGGGAGGATCAGCCCGTTGAACGCCCCCGCGAAGATCAGCAGCGTGACCGGCGTGGTGCCCGCGACCAGGAAGACCACGGTGCTGACCGCGATGAACCCGATCGTCAGCAGGTTGGTGGTGCGCGCCGGGGTGTCCTTCGAGGTCAGGAAGGACACCGAGGTGTAGGCGGCGCCGATCACCGAGGTGATCGCCGCGGCCCAGAGGATCACGCCGAACAGCCGCAGCCCGACCTCGCCGGCGGCCGCCTCGAACGCGGTCGCGGCCGGGTTCTCGCTGTCGGCCAGGCTCACCCCGCCGGCGACGACGCCGAGCACGGCCAGGAACAGCACGATCCGCATCACGCCGGTGACCAGGATGCCCTGCACCGAACTGCGCGCGACCGCGCCGGCGTTCTCGGGGCCGGACAGCCCGGAGTCGAGCATCCGGTGCGCGCCGGCGTAGGTGATGTAGCCGCCGACGGTGCCGCCGATCAGGGTGGTGATCGCCAGCCAGCTGATCTCGTCGGGGAGCACGGCGTTGCGCAGCGCGTCGCCGACCGGAGGGCCGGACACCAGTGCCACGTAGGTGGTCAGCGCGATCATCAGGACACCCAGCACGACGACGATGCGGTCCAGCGCCATCCCGGCCCGCTTGATCGTGAAGATCGCGATCGCGAGCAGGGCCGAGAGCGCGCCGCCGATCATGGGGTCGAGGCCGAGCATCGCGTTCAGGCCGAGTCCGGCGCCCGCGACGTTGCCGATGTTGAACACCAGGCCGCCGACCACGACCAGCGCGGTGAGCAGCCAGCCGGCGCCGGGGGCGACCTTGTTGGCGAGCTGCTGGGCGCGCATCCCGGAGACCCCGACGACCCGCCAGACGTTCATCTGGATCGCGATGTCCACCAGGATCGACACCAGGATCGCGAAGGCGAACGCGGCACCGAGCTGCGCGGTGAAGGTCGTGGTCTGGGTGATGAAGCCGGGTCCGATGGCGCTGGTGGCCATGAGGAACATCGCGCCCAGCAGGGCGCTGCGGGTCCCGGCCCGTGTCGTGGCTGCCCGGGTGGCGCCGCCCTGGTTCGTGTCCTCGCCCATCGCTGCGTCCTCTCGGTGCATCCGAGTCGTGCGGATCGAGCGAGTGTGAAGGATTGTTCTACGATCCTGCAATCCCACACAGGGACATTCTTCGTTAGGATCGTGTGTCGTGACCGAGTCGAACCCCTCCGTGCAGGACGCGCTGGCCTCCCTGGCCGCGACGAGCACGGTCGTGGTTCCCGCCTCCGAGCGCGTCGCGGACCGGATCCGGGCCGAGGTCGCCGAGGCGCGGCTGCGGGTCGGTGCCCGCCTTCCCGAGCAGGCACTGGGCGAGGCCCTGCAGGTCTCCCGGAACACCGTCCGCGAGGCGCTCTCCCAGCTCGTCGCGGAGCGGGTGCTCGTCCGGATCCCGAACCGCGGGGTGTTCGTCGCCCGGCCCGAACGGGTCGACGTCCGGGACGTCTACTCGGCCCGGCTGGTCATCGAACCGGGTGCGGTCCGCTACGGCGAGCGGGTGGCCGACCCGGCCGCGCTGGCCGCGGTGGCCCGCGCCGTCGACACCGGCCGGAGCGCGGCCGCCACCGGGGACTGGGTCGGGGTCGCCGCCGCGAACCAGCACTTCCACCGGGCCGTCGTCGCCTTGGCCGGGAGTCCCCGGCTGGACCGGGAGATGGGGCGCCTGCTGGCCGAGATGCGGCTGGTCTTCCAGCGCATGCCCGGGGTGCGGGAGTTCCACGAGCCCTACCTGACCCGCAACGGCGAGATCGCCGAGCTGCTGGCCGACGGCGCGATCGAGAAGGCCGCCGACGAGCTCGCCCGCTACCTCGTCACCGCCCGCGACCAGCTCCTGGACGCCTACGCCCGGCTCTGAACCCACCCGTGCTCAGGGCTCCGTCCCGCGCACCCCTCGATTCCCGGCCCGGCACCCGCGCGACGGTGCCGGGCCGGCACGACCGAGCCGCAGCCGGTGCCCGCTCCGCACGGTCGATCCGGGTCGGCGCCCGCGCGACCCGCGGTCGAGGGGCACACGAGAGCAGTTCGATCTTGCGGAGACGACCCTCACGTGCCCCCGGCGGGTCCGCCCGGGCGAGCGGTAGGTGGCGGCTACCGCACGTCGCCGGCCCGGATGAGGACGGCCGACCGGTGCCCGGCTCGCACGCGTTCCCGCGCCCGGACTCCCGGCGGGAGCGGCACCGACCGGCCCCGGCCGACCGCGACGATCACCGCGTCGGGGGCGAGCACCGTCGCGACGGCCCGCACGAACGCGGCGACCGGCGCGATCCAGGCCCCGGGGTCGTCAGCAGCCGGGCGGCCGACGACCCGGCCGCCGGAGGCCGGGCGACCGCCGGAGACCGGGCCACGGGCGCCGCCGTCGGAGAGCGGGCTGCCGGAGTGCGGGCCGCCGGGGAGCGGGCCGCGGGCGACCGGACCACCGCGCTCCGGGCCGCCGGTCGCGGTGTCCCCGGCCCACGAGGTCTGCCGCCCGTGCGGCAGGTCCGCGAGCACGACGTCCGGTGCGAGGTCGCCGAGTGCGGCCCGGGTCGCGACCGGGTCCAGCGCGTCGGCCACCCCGACCGTCCACACCGGAGCGCTCGCGGGGCGCAGGGACCGTGCCGCCGCGGCGGCATCGACGTAGGCAGGCTTGCCGTAGCGGGCCGCCAGCGCGTCCAGCTCGGCGGCGCGGGCGGCGGGCCCGGTGGAGGAGAGCAGTCCGAGGTTGCGTCTCGCCAGGTCCAGCGGCTCGTCGTCGACATCGGTCCCCGCCAGCGCCCGGATCCCCGGGGAGAGCAGGCCGAGCACGGTCAGCGTGCCGCCGGCCCCGCAGCACGGGTCCCAGACGGTCACCGGGACATCGGTGCCCAGGTGCGCACGGGCCCGCCCGAGCAACTCGACGGTCAGCCGTACCGGCAGTGTGGGGCGGCCGGGTGCGGAGACCAGTACCGCGTCGAGGCCGGCGTGGTTCGCGGCCGGAGCGTGGCGGTACTGCACGCAGGATAGTCTCCCCGACGGGGATGATCACGCGTGTGGAGCGGTGCGTGCGGGACGCGCACGCACCGCTACACAACCGTCGATCACATGGTCCGCCGGTGCAGCCACCAGATCAGGCCGCCGATGAGGCCGGCCGCCACCAGCAGCGCGGCGACGACCTCCGTGCCGACCGCACCCACCAGGAAGCTCAGCGGGAACGCGCCGACCAGGGCGACGATCAGCACCAGGGCGACGACCCGCCGGGTCGCGGGCCGGCTCGGCCCCGGGGTGTGCTGCTCCGGCTCGTGGTCGTCGAGCCGGTCGTGCTCCAGATCGTGCTGCGGTCGCGGTTCCATGCCCGATTCGTACCCGCTGTCCCGGCTTCGCGCACCTGCCGGCCCCGGGCACCCGAATTCTTCCTGCCCGCCACGAGGCCCTCGACCGTCGGCGACGTCCGCGCTCGACCGCGGGCTCCGGTCAACCGGTCCGCTCGAGCAGCCAGAACAGCAACCAGACGACGGACCCGGCGGCCACGATCAGCGCGGCGATGACCATCGGCCCGGCGCCGCTGTGCACCAGGGGCCGGAAGGCGGCCGTCAGAGCGATGATCACCACGGCGGCCAGCGTCCAGACGATGATTCGACGGGTCGGCGGCCGGCCCGGTCCGGGGGTCTCCTGCTCGTGCTCCTGCTCCATGTCCGGTTCGTACCCGGTGCCCGACATCGACGAAACCGTCGCCGGCCGGGTCCGCTCGTCGGGCACGGTGTGCGGCGCCCGGCATCCCGTGTCGCCCACTAACCCGTGTTCTTCATCCCCGCGGCGATCCCGTTGATCGTCAGCAGCAGCGCCCGCTCCAGGTCCGGATCGGGCTCGCCGCCGGCGGCCCGGCGCTGGGCGAGCAGCTCGACCTGCAGGTGGTGCAGCGGCTCCAGGTAGCCGTTGCGCACGCTCAACGTGTTGCGCAGCACCGGATGCCGGGCCAGCAGCTGGGACTCCCCGGTCACCGCCAGGAGCTCCTTGCGGGTCAGCTCGTGCTCGGCGCGGATCTGCTCGAACAGCCCCTGGCGCTCCGGGTCGACGAGTGCCGAGACGTAGTTCGACGCGATCCGCAGGTCGGTCTTGGCCAGCGTCATCTCGACGTTGCCGATCAGGTTCCGGAAGAACGCCCAGGACCGCATCTCGGCGAGATCCTCGGCGTAGCCGGCCTCCCGGGCGGCGCGCAGCCCACTGCCCAGGCCGTACCAGCCGGGCACCACCATCCGGGTCTGGGTCCAGCCGAACACCCAGGGGATCGCGCGCAGGTCGTCCAATGTGGGCTCGCCGTCGCCGGGGCGCTTCGACGGGCGGGACCCGACGTTCAGCCGGCCCAGCTCCTCGACCGGCGTCGCGTCGGTGAAGAACGCGGGCAGGGCCGGGTCGCCGACCAGCGTCCGGTAGGTGTCGGTGGCCGCGGTCGCGACGCAGTCCATCACCTCGTCCCACCGGGCGAGCTTCTCCGCGGGCCAGCGTGACGCCTGGTGCAGCAGCGAGGCGTCCAACATGGACGCCAGCAGGATCTCCAGGTTGTCGTGCGCCAGGCTGGGCAGCGAGTACTTGTCGGAGATGACCTCGCCCTGCTCGGTGAGCTTCATCGTCGCGTCCACCGACCCGAACGGTGCCGACGCGATGGCCTCGCCGGCCGGACCGCCACCCCGGCCGACCGAGCCGCCGCGCCCGTGGAACAGCCGCAGCCGGACGCCGTGCTCGGCGGCGACGTCGCGCAGCTGGCGCTGGGCCCGGTGGATCTGCCACTGCGACGCCGTGATCCCCGCTCCCTTGTTGGAGTCGGAGTAGCCCAGCATGATCTCCTGCAGGTCTCCGCGGTTGGTGACGTGCCGGCGGTAGCCCGGATCGGACAGCAGCCCGTCGAGGAGCTCCCCGGCCCGGGACAGCTCCTCGACCGTCTCGAACAGCGGGACCAGGTCCAGCGACGAGCGCGGATTCTCGCTCCCGATCTCGAGCATGTAGGACTCGCGGGCGAGCACGGCGACGGCGAGCAGGTCGTCGACGTCGCGGGCCATCGACACGATGTAGGTCCGGGCCACGTCCTGGCCGAACTCGTGCTGCAGCGCGTGCAGGGTATCGAAGGTGTCCAGCACCCCGGCCGCCGCCTCCGGCACGCCGTAGTGCCGCCGGACCAGCGGGCGTCGCCCGCGCAGTTCGTCCGACAGCAGCGCGCGGCGCTCCTCGCGGGTCAGCGAACCGTAGGGCTTCTCCAGCTCGCCGATCTCGTCGAAGATCGCCCCGAGCGCGTCGTGGTGCTTCTGCGAGTGCTCCCGGACGTCGAGCTCCATCAGGTGCAGCCCGAGCGCGCGGGCCGAGCGCAGCGTCCGGGCCAGGGTCCCGTCGGCGATCCGGGCGCCGCGGTGTGCGCGCAGCGACCGGTCGACGACGGCGAGGTCCGCCAGGTAGCCGGCCGACCCCAGGTAGTCGGTGCCCTCGACGTGCTCGCCGCGCTCGGCGATCCGGCGCCGGGTGTTCTCCAGCCGGGCCTGCACGTAGGACAGCTTGAGCCGGTACGGCTCGTGCGCGTTCAGCCGGATGAAGCGGTCGTGCACCTCGGGTAGCGCGCGCCGGTCGCGGGCCAGCGAGCCCCGCAGCTCCTCGGACACCCCCATCACCCGGGTGGAGATCGACAGCTCGGCGATCAGCTGCTCGACCAGGTCGTTCTGGATCCGCAGCGCGCGGTCGGCGTTGAGGCCGAGCACCTCGCGGGTGACGTCCGGGGTGACGTTCGGGTTGCCGTCCCGGTCGCCGCCGACCCAGGAGCCGAGCACCAGCGGGCGGGCGTCGGCGGGCACCTCCAGGCCGGCGGCCGCGGCCTCGACGGCGAACTCGTCGAGCAGGTCGGGCACGGTGCGCTCGCCGAGGCGGGCGGCGAACCAGGCGATGTTGCGGGCCTCGTCGATCACCATCGGTTTGCCCGGGCGGATGTCGTCGGTCTGCCAGAGGAGGTCGACCAGCGCGCCGACCTCGGTGTCCGACGCGCCCCGGTCCAGCGCGACGACCACCCGGCGCAGGATCCCCAGCACCGACTGCCGGGTCGACTCGGTGGGGTGCGCGGTGAACACCGGGCGCAGCTCGGCGCGGGACAGCACCTCGGCGACCTCGTCCGGGTCGGCCTCGGCGGCCAGCCGCCGCAGCACCGTCCGCAGTGGACGGGCGTCGGCCGGGCGGAGCTCGCGCAGCTCCCGGGACCGGTGCAGCTGCTCGGCGACGTTCGCGAGCTGGAAGTACTGGGAGAACGCCCGGGCGAGCAGCACGGCGGTCCCGGTGTCGACGCCGTCGAGCAGTCCCGCGACGGCGTCCGGCCCGGCCTCGCCGCGGGCCGAGTCCCGCGCCCGGTGCCGCACCTGCTCGACCAGCTCCAGGATCTCCGGCCCGGCCTGCTCGGACAGGGTCAGCCCGAGCATGGTCGACAGCCGCCGGATATCGGCCCGCAGCGCCTGGTGCTCGGACTCGCTCACCACCCCGGAGTGCGCGGACAGCGAGTCGGGGGCCAGCTCGGCGCCGGCGGTGTCGGTCACGGTGCGCTCCGTCCTGCCGCGGTGCGGCGGGGGTCGTGGCGAAGCCGCTCGCGTCGTCGGGAACGGAGGTCGTCGGAGCATCGTCTCCCGGCCCACGGTGCTCGGCCATTCGTGGCCGGACCCGAAACCAGCGCGTCACATCGATCAGATCCGAACAGCACCGCACACAGCCGCACAGAAAGCGTGCACACTGACCGGATCGACGACGACCGTGACCGGAGGGACCGACCTATGAGCCGCTGGCTGCGCCGCACGGACGCCGGCCGCACACCCCGCCTCGAGTTCGGGGCCGACTACAACCCCGAGCAGTGGCCGCGCGAGACGTGGACCCGCGACGTCGAGCTGATGCGCGACGCCGGGGTCACGATCGTCACCGTCGGCGTCTTCTCCTGGGCGCGGCTGCAGCCCGCCCCGGACGTCTGGGACCTCGGCTGGCTCGACGACGTCCTGGACCTGCTGCACGAGAACGGGATCGCCGTCGACCTCGCGACGGCGACGGCGTCCCCGCCGCCGTGGATGCACCACCGCCACCCGGAGATCCTCGCCGTCGACGCCGATGGCCGGACGCTCTGGCCCGGCGGCCGCCAGCACCACCGGCCGACGTCGCCGGTGTTCCGCCGCTACGCCCTCGACCTCGTCGAGAAGATGGCCCGCCGCTACGGGGAGCACCCCGCGCTGGCCGCCTGGCACGTGTCCAACGAGCTGGGCTGCCACGACGTGCACGACCACTCGCCCGACGCCGAGCACGCCTTCCGGATCTGGCTGCGCGAGCGCTACGGCGACCTGGCCGCCCTCAACCACGCCTGGGGCACCGCGTTCTGGTCCCAGCACTACGGCGACTGGGCGGAGATCCGCACCCCGCGCCGGACCGGGCCGGGCACCCATCCGAACCCCACCCAGCAGCTGGACTTCGCCCGGTTCTCCTCCGACGCGCTGCTGTCGCACCTGCGCGCCGAGCGTGACCTGTTGCGGTCACTGACCCCGGACGTCCCGGTCACCACCAACTTCATGGTGATGGGCGAGACGAGCGGGATGGACTACGCGAGCTGGGCGCCCGAGATCGACATCGTGTCCAACGACCACTACGTCCACCCCGGACCGTCCGCGCGCGACGAGCTGTCGTTCTCGGCGAACCTCACCGGCGGTCTGGCCGGCGGGGCGCCGTGGTGGCTGATGGAGCACTCGACGTCGGCGGTGAACTGGCAGCCGGTGAACCGCGCGAAGCGGCCGGGCGAGCTCGCCCGGGACTCGCTGACCCACCTGGCGCACGGCGCGGACGCGATCTGCTACTTCCAGTGGCGCCAGTCCGCGGCCGGCGCGGAGAAGTTCCACTCCGCGATGCTGCCGCACGCGGGGTCGGACTCCGCGCTGTTCCGCGCGGTCCGCGACCTCGGGGCGACGCTGCGGGAGCTCGCGCCGGTCGCCGGGGCGCACCGGGTGCCGGCGCGGGCGGCGATCCTGTGGGACTGGCCGTCGTGGTGGGCGGCCGAGCAGCCCTTCACGCCGACGGCCGAGCTGCGCTACAAGGCCGAGGCGCTCGGCTGGTACCGGGCGTTCCTGGACACCGGGGTGCGCGCCGACGTCGTACCGGCCGGGTCGGAGCTCACCGGCTACGAGCTGGTCGTGGCGCCGGTGCTGCACGTGTTGCCGGCCGAGCGGGCGGCGGAGCTGGCCGCCTTCGCCGAGGGCGGCGGGCACCTGGTCACGACCTACTTCTCCGGCATCGTGGACGAGAACGCGCACGCCGTGCTCGGCGGCTACCCGGGTGCGCTGCGTGAGCTGCTGGGGGTCCGGGTCGAGGAGTTCGCCCCGCTCGACCCGGGAGCCACCGTGCTGCTCGACGACGGCTCCACCGGCGACCTGTGGAGCGAGCCGGTGCGGGTCGTCGGTGACGACGTCGAGGTGCTCGCCGGCTACACCGGCGGCGGCTCCGACCCGGGGGCCGCGGACCTGACCGGTGTTCCGGCGGTGACCCGGCGCGCGATCGGCGCGGGTGGTTCGGCGACCTACGTCTCGACCCGGCTCGCCGACCGCGCCCCGCTGCTGCGCCGGCTGCTCGACGCCGCCGGCATCGTCCCGGAGCTGCCCGGCGAGCTGTGCGGCCGGGTCGAGCTGATCCGCCGCGAGGGCTTCCGCTTCCTCGTCAACCGGACGGATACCCCGGTCGAACTGGCACCCCTCGGCGAGATCGAGTCCCTCGCCGGCCTGCCCACGACGACCCTGCCCCCGCGCGCGGTGACGGTCCTGCGCGACTGAGTCCCGGCCTCTTCCACCCGTCCCGGCCGCGGTCCTCATTCCCCGGCCGAGTGGCACACCTCGTGTGCGCCGGGCCGGTCCGGCGCCACGGGGTGTGCCACTCGAGCGGGGTGCGGCCCGTCCGCCCCGCGGTGTGCACCCGCCGGGCCGATGCTCGATCGCCTCGGGGCGCCTGATTCGGCGAGCGTCCCCGCGGTGCGAACGGCCCGCCCCGCGGATGTGCGGGACGGGCCGGTCACGTGGACGTGCCCGGGATCAGGCCGGGGTGGCGTCCAGGTCCTGCGCGAGGAGTTCGGCCAGCGCGGTCACGGCGGCCTCGCCGTCGGCGTCGTCGGAGGAGGTCAGCACGACCTCCTCGCCGGACTGCACGCCGAGACCCATCACGGACAGGATCGAGGCGGCGTCGACCGGGTCGCGGTCCCCGCTCGCGGGGCCGATCCTGACCTTCGCGGGCTGCTGCTTGGCGGCGGTGCAGAACAGGTTGGCGGGGCGGGCGTGCAAGCCCACGGACGAACCGACCTTCACGCGGCGCTCGGCCATGGCGGTGCTCCTTCTGTCTCGATGCCGGCACGCGGGCCGGCGGGGTCTGCGGGACCAGCGGGGTCTGTGGGGTCTGTGGGTTCTGTGGGGTCTGCGGGATCCGACTCATGACGCTTTGGTTCGGTATCACCGAACTAAAGCGTCATGAGTCGAGATCTGGGATGGGAGCCGGCCGGGTCCGGAGCGCGGCGCGGCTCAGCCGGCGACGGGCGCCGTGGCCGGGGCGGCACCGGCGTCGGCGGTGGCCTCGGGCGTGCGGCGTGCGCTCTTGAGCGCGATGACCAGGAAGGCCGACACCAGCGTCCCGGCGACGATCGCCAGCAGGTAGGCGAACGGGTTCCCGATCAGCGGGACCACGAAGATCCCGCCGTGCGGGGCCCGCAGGGTCGAGCCGAAGGCCATCGACAGCGTCCCGGTCACCGCGGAGCCCGCCATGATCGACGGGATCACCCGCAGCGGGTCGGCGGCGGCGAACGGGATCGCACCCTCGGTGATGAAGGAGGCACCCAGCAGCCAGGCGGCGCGGCCGTTCTCCTGCTCCGGCTTGGTGAACAGGTTCTTCCGGACCACGGTGGCCAGCGCGAGCGCCAGTGGCGGGACCATGCCGGCCGCCATCACCGCGGCCATGATCATCAGGGCGGTCTCGGAGCCGGTGGACAGCCCGGCGACGGCGAAGGCGTAGGCCGCCTTGTTCACCGGCCCGCCCATGTCGAAGGCCATCATCAGGCCGAGCAGCGCGCCGAGCAGCAGCGCGTTGGTGCCGGACAGGCCGTTGAGCCAGTTCGTCAGACCGGTGGTGGCGGCCGCGAGGGGCTGGCCGACGACCAGGAACATGATCGCGCCCACGACGGCGGTACCGATCAGCGGCAGCACCAGCACCGGCATGATCCCGGCCAGTGCGCGCGGCGGCTGCCACAGCTTGAGCCCGTAGATCACGGCGCCGGCGAGCAGGCCGGCGACCAGGCCGCCGAGGAAGCCCGCCCCGGTCTGGACGGCGATCATGCCGCCGACGAAGCCGGGGACCAGCGCGGGGCGGTCGGCGATCGCGTAGGCGATGAAGCCGGCCAGCACCGGGACCAGGAACCCGAAGGCCAGTCCTCCGATCTGGAACGACAGCGCCGCCCACGAGGTCAGCGAACCCGGGTCGAACGACAGGACCGAGACGTTGTCGTCCCCGATCGCGACGATGTCCGGGGCCTCGGTGATCTGGTAGCCGCCGAGTGCGAACCCGAGCGCTATCAGCAGGCCGCCCGCGGCGACGAACGGGATCACGTACGAGACACCGGTCATCAGCCAGCCGCGCAGCTTCGACCCGAAGCCGGTGCCGAACGACTTGACGGCCATGTCCCGGTCGTCGTCGGCCGGTGCGCCCCCGGCCGCGGCCGGGGTCCCCTTCGGCTGCGCGGTGGCCTTGGCGACGGCCTGCTCGACCAGGCCCGCGGCCCCGCCGATGGCCTTCTTCACCGGGCTGGTGATCGTCGGCAGGTGCGCGAACCGGTCCTTGTCGCGCACCTCGACGTCGGCGGCCAGGATGATCGCGTCCGCCTCGGCCAGCTGCTCGGCGGTGAACGGCGTGGACCCGGCCGAGCCCTGGGTCTCGACCACCATCTCGTGGCCGGCCTCCTCGGCGGCGACCTCGAGGGCCTCGGCGGCCATGTAGGTGTGCGCGATGCCGGTCGGGCACGCGGTCACGGCGAGGAGCTTCATGCCCCTACCTCCTGCTGGATGAAGGACGCGACGGCGGCCGGGTCGGTGGCGCCACGGAGCTCGCCGGTGAAGGACTTCCGGACCAGGCGGCGGGCGAGCGCGGCCAGCACGGTCATGTGGTCGGTGTTGCCGCCCTCCGGCGCCGCGATCATGAAGACGAGGTCGGCCGGGCCGTCCTCGGCGCCGAAGTCGACGCCGGAGCTGCTGCGCCCGAACGCCAGGCTCGGCTCGGTGACGGCCGCGGACCGGCAGTGCGGGATCCCGATCCCGCCCTCGAGGCCGGTCGGCATCTGGGACTCGCGGGCCTCGATGTCGGCCAGGAAGGTGTCCAGGTCGGTGACCCGGCCGGCGTCGACGAGGCGCTGGGCCAGCGCGGCGACGGTGGACTTCCGGTCGCCCGACGGCACGTCGAGGTCGACCAGATCGGCGGTGATCAGAGCGGTCATGCGGCATCTCCGGTGAGGGCGAGGGTGACGTCAGGGGTGGGTGCCAGCTCGACGTCGTCGATGTCGACGTCGGCCGGGCCCGGCGCGGCGGAGCCGGGCAGGCGGCAGGCGGCGGCCCCGTAGGCCACGGCCTGTCGCAGGGCGTCCGGCCCCTCCCCGCCCGCGGCCAGGAACCCGGCCAGGGTCGAGTCGCCGGCGCCCACCGTGCTGCGCACGGTGATCGGTGGGGTCCGGGCGTGGTACTCGCCGGACTTCTCGACCAGCAGGGCGCCACCGGCGCCCAGGCTGACCAGGACCGCGCCGACCCCGCGGGCACGCAGCTCGCGGGCGGCCAGCAGCACGTCGCCGACGCTGTGCAGCGTGCGGCCGACGAGCTCGGCCAGCTCGGCGTGGTTGGGCTTGAGGAGGTCGGGCCCGGCGGCCGCCGCGTGGTGCAGCGGCGCGCCGGAGGTGTCGATCGCGATCCGCAGCCCGGGCCGGCGGCACCGCCGCACGAGCTCGGCGTGGAAGTCGTCGCCGACCCCGGCCGGCAGCGACCCGCAGCTGACCAGCCAGGTCGCCCCGGCCCCGAGGGTGCGGGCCCGCTCCGCGAGCGCCTCCGCCTCGGCGGCGGTCAGCTCCGGTCCCCGCTCGTTGATCTTCGTCGTGACCCCGTCGGGTTCGGTGAGGGTCAGGTTCGTGCGGGTCGCCTGGCCGATCGGGACGGTCACGGTGGTGACGTCGGTCGGCTCCAGCAGCGCGGCCAGCCGCTCGCCGGGGGTCATCCCGGCGGGAAGCAGCGCGACCGCGCGGTGTCCGGCGGCGGCCAGGGCCCGGGCGACGTTCACGCCCTTGCCGCCGGGGTCGACCCGGACCGCGGTGGCCCGGTGGATCTCGCCGCGCACCAGGTGCGGCAGCTCGACGGTGCGGTCCAGGCTGGGGTTGGGCGTGACCGTGACGAACAGGTCGGGCCGGCTCCCGGCGCCGGGGTTCGCAGTGCTGGGATTCGCAGTGCTCATGCGCGCACCACCTTCGGTCCGGCGGCCTCGAGTGAGGCCGCGTCGGCCTCGGCGAGGCCGGTGTCGGTGATCAGCGTGTCGATCTGGTCGAGGGTCCCGAAGCGGACGAACTGGTCGGCGCGGAACTTGCCGGCGTCGGCGAGCACGATCGCCCGGCGGGCGGCGTGGATCATCGCCCGCTTGGTCGCGCCCTCGTCCGGGTCGGGAGTGGTCAGCCCGCGCTCGGCGGAGAAGCCGTTGGTGCCGAGGAACGCGATGTCCACGGTCAGCCCGGCGAGGACGCCGGTCGCCCACTCGTCCACAGTGGCCAGCGTGGTGCCGCGCACCCGGCCGCCGAGCAGGCGCAGGTGCACGTTCGGCCGGCCGGCCAGCGACGACGCGATCGGCAGCGAGTTGGTGACGATCGTGAAGTCCCGCTCCCGGGGCAGCGCGGTGGCCAGCCGGGCGGTGGTGGTGCCGGCGTCGAGCAGCAGTGTCGTGGCGGTGCGCAGCTCGGCGACGGCGGCCTTGACGATCCGCTCCTTCTCCGCCCCGGCCTGGGTGTCGCGCTGGCCCACGCCGGGTTCGAAGTCGAGCAGGTCGGACGGGATGGCGCCGCCGTGCACCCGGCGGACCAGGCCCTGGCGCTCCAGGGTTCCCAGGTCGCGCCGGATCGTCTCGGGAGTGACGTCGAGCTCGTCGGCAACGGCGGCCACGTCGACCCGGCCCCGGTCCCGGGTCCGGTCGAGCAGCCACTGCTGACGCTCCGCTGCGTACATCTTTGTTCGCTCCCGTTTCGATGCTTGCTTGTGTCCGAGTATGTGGGTTCTACTGTGTTTGTCAAGATGCGGGTCACGCCGGAGTCACCCAGGAGCCGTCATGTCTGTCGAAAGCACCCCCCGCGTCCTCAGCGGGATCCCCGCGAGCCCCGGCCGGGCGGGCGGCCGCGTCGTCCGGGTCGCCGAGCCGCCGGGTGAGCCGGCCGCCGGGCCCGCACCCGCCGACCGGGCCGTCGAGGCCGCGCGGATCGGACCGGCCGTCGACCTGGTGGCGCAGCGGCTCACCGCGCGCGCCGCGACCGTCGAAGGCGACGCGCGGGAGGTGCTCGAGGCGACGGTGACGATGGTCGGCGACCCGTCGCTGCTGGAGAAGGCACAGGCGCTGGTCACCGACGAGGGCCGGCCGGCCCCGCGCGCGGTCTGGGAGGCCGCGAACGGCTTCGCCGAGATGCTCGCCGCGATGGGCGGCTACATGGCCGAGCGCGCCCGCGACATCCACGACGTCCGCGACCGGATCGTCGCCGAGCTGCTCGGGCTGCCCGCCCCCGGCGTCGCCGATCTGGACGCCCCCGCCGTCCTGGTGGCCACCGATCTGGCTCCGGCCGACACCGCGGGCCTGCGGCCCGGCGTCGCGCTCGCGCTGGTCACCGAGCAGGGCGGGCCCACCAGCCACACCGCGATCCTGGCCCGGTCGCTGGGGATCCCCGCCGTCGTCGGCTGCGCCGGCGCGACCGCGCTGTCCGACGGCGACGCGATCGTCGTCGACGGCGGCACCGGTGAGGTCCGGGAGACCGCGTCGCCGGAGGAGGCGAGCGCCGTCGTCGCCGTCTCCGCGGTGGCCGCCGACTGGGACGGCACCGGGCGGACCGCCGACGGGCACGTCGTCGGGCTGCTGGCCAACGTCGGTGACGGCCCCGGTGCGACGAAGGCGGCCGCCGACGGCGCCGAGGGCGTCGGGCTGTTCCGCACCGAGCTGGCGTTCCTGTCCGCGACCGAGGAGCCGTCCGAGGCGCGCCAGCGGGAGATCTACGCCGCGGTGCTGTCCGCGTTCGACGGCCGCCCGGTCACCGCCCGCACCCTGGACGCCGGCGCGGACAAGCCGCTGCCCTTCCTGTCCCTGGACGGCGAGCCCAACCCGGCGCTGGGCGTGCGCGGCCTGCGGATCGCGCGGGTCCCCGGCGGTGGCGGCCGGGACGGCGCGGGCGTGCTCGACCGCCAGCTCGCGGCGCTGGCCGCGGCGGCCGACGACACCGGCGTCGACCTGCGGGTGATGGCGCCGATGGTGTCCACCGCCGAGGAGGCCGGCTGGTTCGTCGAGCGCTGCCGCGCGCACGGCATCGCGCGGGCCGGCGTCATGATCGAGGTCCCGGCGGCGGTGCTGACCGCCGACGAGATCCTGCGTGAGGTCGACTTCGTCTCGGTCGGCACGAACGACCTGGCCCAGTACCTGTTCGCCGCGGACCGCCAGTCCGGGCCGGTCGCAGCGCTGAACGACCCCTGGCAGCCCGCGTTGCTGCGGTTGCTCTCCCAGCTCGGTGAGGCCGCGGCCCGCACCGGCACCCCGGTCGGTGTGTGCGGGGAGGCGGCGGCGGACCCGGCGCTCGCCCCGGTGCTCGTCGGCCTCGGCGTCGCGAGCCTGTCGATGGGGTCCGGCGCGCTCTCCGGGGTCGGTGCGGCGCTGGCCGGGCTCACTCGCGAGCAGTGCCGCGAACGGGCCCGCGCCGCCTCGGCCGCCCCGGACCCGATCGAGGCCCGCCGGGCCGTGACCGCCCTGAACACCTGACCCAGGGCTCGTGCCCCCCGCCCCCCGACCCCACCCGCCCACCACCCCGCCCACCACCGACTCATGACGCTTCAGTTCGGCATGGCCGAACCAAAGCGTCATGAGTCAGGTGAGGTGGGGTCCGCGTGGCGAGATGGATGTCGTCCGTCCGGGTGGCGGTGGCCACCCCGCGTGGGCCGCGTCCGGGCGTCCGGGGGTCGCTTTCCGCTCTGGCCTGCGCCATCCGTGCGGGGGTGGCCGCTCGTCGTCAGGGACGACGCGTTCACCGTGGCCGATCGCCCCGCAGGGTCACATCCACCGCTGGTCGCAACGGCCCGTGGACCCGGCGGAACACCCCTGCCCCCGGTTGCCGTGATCCACCCAGGGTTGTTGGGTCGTCACATGGCGTGGCCGCTGCCGCGACCGTCCCGCCACCGTGAGGAGCCAGGGCATGACGACCGCCGCGAGCGAGGGGCCCCTCGCGCACGCCGTCCGGGTCGCCTCCGAGGAGGCCTACGTCGAGGGGCTGGCCGAGGCCGGCCGCGAGGCGTACGACCGGGCCTCGGGCGCGCGGCCGGAGCCGGCGTCGAAGCGGCTGCTGGTGCACCTGTCGCACTCGATCGAGCGCGCGGTGATGTCCGCCCAGCGTGACGACCCGACCGTCGTCGTCGCGCTGTTCCAGCGGCTGGCCTTCTTCGACCGCGAGCGCGAGGTCTACGCCCGGATGGCCGAGGCCGGGATCCACGTCGTCGTCGGGTTCGTGGACGGGCTGGCGCACGACGTGCCCGAAGGCATCCACCTGGTCACGCTGCGCCCCGACGAGCCGCTGGCCGACGAGTGGACCGTCGTCGCGGTGGGGCCGCGGGCCGGTGCCTTCCTGGTCGCGACCGACCAGCACGCCCGGGACCCGCGCGAGTCGGCGATCGAGGCAGGCCGGGTGTTCCTGGGTCGGTGGGGGTATTCGCAGGCGCAGGCCGGCAGCGAGCTGGCGCGGCTGCGGTTCGCGCTCGGTGACCGGCTCGACGAGTCGCTGCGCCGGACCGTCGACGACCTGCTGGCGTCGTCGATGCCGTCCGGCGGGGCGCCCGCCGCGTCCGCGGGCACGCCGGGGGAGGCCTGGGCCACCGCCTCGCTCAACCACATGATCGACCGGATGCTCTCGGCCCGGGCCGGCACCCGCGAGCTGCGGGCCCAGCTCGCCGACGCCCAGCAGGCCGCCGCCGCGCGCGCCGCCGCCGAGATCGACCCGGTGAGCGGGCTGCCGACCGGTGAGGTGCTGCAGCGCTGGACCGGGCCCGCGGGGCCGGAGACGCTGCCCGTCGGAGTGCTGCTGGTCGACGTGCCGGGCATGGTCGGCGACCAGGTCGGTGGCGACGACCGGACCGCCTACTTCGCCGCGCACCAGATCGCGGCGGCGCTGACCCAGCCGCTGGGCCCGGTCGACGCGGCGGTGCGGCTCTCGGAGCGGGAGTTCGCGGTCGTCGTGCCGGGGTCCTCGCTGCGGCACCTGGCGGCGCTCGCCGACCGGGTCGGGGAGCAGCTGGAGCTGGCCTCACAGGGCTACCCGGGGGTCCCGCTGCGCGGCCGGGTCGCGGCGATGGTCACCCGCACCCGTCCGCTGCCGGTCGCGGACCTGCGGGCCGCGCTGGCCCACCTGCCCGCCGACGCCGGCCCCCGCGACGCGGGGCCGGTCGACGCCGGACGCACCCCCGCCGGGGAGCGGATCATCGTCGCCGGGACCGCGCTGCAGGCCGCGGGCGGGCCGGCCGGACGGGGTCTCGAGCACCGCGTCGCCGACGGGTACGGGGCCGGCCCGGCGAACGGTCACGCGCCCGTCACCACCGGGCCACGGCGGGACACGGCCGGGCCGCGCCCGTCCTCCGGGGCCGGGGCGCACCGGGACAGCGGCCAGGGCAACGGCACGTCGGGGCTGGCCGGCGCGTCGTGGCCGCCGAGCTCGCCGGTGGACCGGTCGGCGGTGGCTCCGGACCAGGGGGCGCACGCGCCGGCTCCGCAGCCGGCGCCGGAGCGGCCGTCCGGCCACCGGTCCGCGTCCGGCCCCCAGCCGTCGCCGGGGCCCCGGTCCGCACAGTCCACACCCGACTCCGACCGGGCGTCGTCGCTCCGGCCGCGCCCGTATCTCGACGCCGGCGGCCCGCCGGTACCGCCGGCCCGGCCCGCGGATCCCGACCGGCCGGGACAGCCGGACCCGCAGGCCCAGGAGGCGCTGCGACGGCTCGTCTACGGCGACGCCGACGGCCCGTCCGGCGACCCCCGCGCCCGCGGCGACGTGTTCGCCGACCTCTCCGACCAGCGGGGTCCGGGAACGAACGGGCACCGCGGCTGATCCGCGGCCCGCACCGGCCGGGGCGGGCTCGACGAACCCGCCCCGCCTACGGTCAGCTCGCGAGGAAGTCGATCAGCACGCGGTTGAACTCGTCGGCGTGCGTCGCGTTGAGCCCGTGCGGGCCGCCCTCGATCAGCGCCAGCCGCGAGCCCTTGACGGACTCGTGGGACCGCTTCCCGGAGACCTCGAACGGGACGATGCCGTCCGCGTCGCCGTGGATCACCAGGGTGGGGACGCCGGCGTCGGAGACCTTCTGCACGTCGTCGCGGAAGTCGGTGCGGCCGAACGCGGTGATGCAGTCCAGGGTGCCCTTCGGCGAGGCGAACTCGGCGATCGAGCGGTGGTACAGCCGGTTCGGCTCGCTGATCAGGTCGCTCCGGTCCCCGGCGGTGAAGAAGTTCGTCGTGAAGTCCTCGAGGAACGCGATCCTGTCCCCGGTCACGCCGGCCTGGAACTGCTCGATGGTGGCGTCGTCCAGACCGCCGTCGGGGTTGTCGTCGGACTTGTACAGGTAGGGCGGGACCGCGGCGGCCAGCACGGCCTTCGCGACCCGGTCGGTCCCGCGCTTCGCGATGTAGCGCACGACCTCCCCGCCGCCCATCGAGAAGCCGACCAGCGTGGCGTCGCGCAGGTCGAGGTGGATCAGCAGGGCGTGCAGGTCGTCGGCGAAGGTGTCGTAGTCGTAGCCGTCCCACGGCTGCGAGGACTCGCCGAAGCCGCGACGGTCGTAGGTGATCACGCGATGGCCGGCCCCGACCAGGGCCGGCACCTGCTTCTCCCAGGAGCGTCCGGACAGCGGCCAGCCGTGGATCAGGACGACGGGCGGCCCGCTGCCCTGGTCGGTGTAGTGGATCTCGACCGGGTTGCCGTTCTCGGTGCCGATGCTGAGCTGGGGCACGGTTGCTCCTTCCGCAGGGGCGTCGATCGTGTGCGACCGATCGGTCCCCGGCGGGCTACCCGTCCGCGATCCGCTCCATGCCCCGCCCGGCGGGTCCGCCCACGTTCAGTGCCGCCAGCGCCATCCGGCGCAGCACCGTCGTCCGCGCGTCCGCGTCCGGATCGGACCCCGGTGCCGCGGGAGGTGCGTACGGGGTCGAGTTGAGCAACCCGAACACCCCGTGCGCGACGGTGCGCGCCTCGCCCGGCGCGATCTCCGGGTGCACCCGGCGCAGCGTGTCGACCCACAGCTCGACGTAGGTGCGCTGCAGCCGGCGCACGGTGCGGCGCGGCTCGTCGGGCAGGTTGGCCAGGTCGCGCTCCTGCACGACGATCAGCTCGGGCTCACCGGTGGCGAACCCGACGTGGAAGTCGACGAGCTCGGTCAGGGCGGTGCGGGGGTCCGCGTGCCCGGCACGGGCCCGTCCGCCGGCCAGCAGCCGCTCGCTGATGTCGATCAGCAGTTCGGCGAGCAGCGCCTCCTTGCCGGGGAAGTGCCGGTAGAGCGCCGGCCCGCTCACCCCGACGGCCGCGCCCAGGTCCGAGATGGACACCCCGTGGAAGCCGTGCCGGGCGAACAGCCGGGCCGACACCGCGAGGATCTGCTCGCGCCGGGTCGGCGCGGCACCCTCCGACGACGGCACGGACGGGCTCCCGGCGCTGGCCACCCGCCGATCGTACCGGCCCGGGTTAACGATCGTTCACTCCTCGTCTCAGGAAGCGCTCAGGCTCTCGCCGATACCCTCTCCGGTGTGATGGGCATCCTGCGGCGTCTGCGCGAGCGGACCGGCGTCCGTGCGGCCTCCGCGCTCGCGGCAGCGCTGTCGGTCGCGATGGTGCTGGTCGTCGCGGGGGCCGCGCTGGTCCTGCTGCTCGACCAGACGCTCACGAGCAACACCCGCGCGTCGACCGAGGACCAGGCGACGATCCTCGGTGAGCGGATCGCGGCGAACTTCTCCGGGACCGGCGACGCCAAGCGCAACGCCGTCGACGCCACCGGCAAGCGGAACGACATCGTCCAGGTCGTCACCGCCTACAGCGACGAGTCCAACGCCCCCGACTGGATGGTCGGTCCGAACGGCGACCAGGAGGACGTCCAGGTCCTCGGGGCCTCGGACCCGCTGGAGGACCAGGACCCGATCGTCGACTGGCTGCTGGTGCCGGGCGACACCCGCGTCGAGGAGGACGTCCCGATCCGGCTGTCCGACGCGGACGGGACCGTCGTGGAGGCGATGGTCGTCGGCGTCGGGTTCCGGGCGAACGGCCGACCGATCACCGTCTACGCCGCCCAGGAGCTCACGTCGGCGCACTCGGCGGTCGAGACGGTCGGCTGGCTCGTGCTGTTCGGTGTCCCGGTGCTCGTGCTCGTGTCCGGGTTCTTCACCTACCTGTTCGCGGGCCGCGCGCTGCGCCCGGTGGAGGAGATGCGGGCCCAGGTCGCCGGGATGGGGGAGAAGGACCTGTCGGGGCGGGTCCCCGAACCCGTCGCGCGCGACGAGGTCGGCCGGCTCGCCCGCACGATGAACCAGATGCTCGGCCGGATCGAGTCGTCGCAGGCCACACAGCGGCGCTTCGTCGCCGACGCCAGCCACGAGCTGCGCAGCCCGCTCGCCACCGTCTCCACCGGCCTGGAGCTGCTCGGCACCGGGATGCCCGAGGACTCCGCGGACCGGGCCACCGTGCAGACCCTGCGCGGCGAGGCCAGCCGGCTGACCAGCCTGGTCGAGGGGCTGCTCTTCCTCGCCCGCGCCGACGAGCGCGGCCTGGCCCCCCGGCGCGAGGAGGTCGACCTCGACGAGATCGCCGAGGCCGAGCGCGCGCGTCCGGCCGCGCCGGCCACCGCCGGCTCCGCGGCGATCGAGATCCGGGTCACGACCGCGCCGGTCCGGGTGGTCGGGGACCGCGGCCAGCTCGTGCGGGTGCTGCGCAACCTGGTGGACAACGCCCGCCGGCACGCGTCGTCGGTGGTGGCGGTGTCGGTGCGCGAGTCCGACGGCGTCGCGGTGATCGACGTCGACGACGACGGCGCCGGCGTGCCCGAGGCGGACCGCGGCCGGGTCTTCGAGCGGTTCGTCCGGCTCGACGAGGCGCGCTCGCGGGGTGACGGCGGTTCCGGTCTCGGGCTGTCGATCGTCGCCGAGCTCGTGGCCGCGCACGGCGGCACGGTGGCGGCCCTCCAGTCGCCGGAGCTGGGGGGCGCGCGGTTCCGGGTGACGGTCCCGGCGGTCGTGTCCGGTGACTCCGAGATCGACTCCGAGATCGACCCCGACCCCGACCTCGACGGCCTCGAGCCGGACGCGATCGGGTCCGGTGACACCGGCCCCGGCGACGACGGGTCCGAGGCCGGTCGGCCCGGCGGCGGGACCACCGGCGGACCGGCGGCGGGCCGATCGGCACCCCCGGTGGAGCCGGTGGCGGCCCCGTCCGGGGCCGGTGCGGTGCCGGTTGCCGGCGGCGCGGCGCAGGCCGCCGCCGACCCCGGCGAGCTGCGCGACGACCGTCCGTCCGGCCCGATCCCGCGGATCACCTTCCCCGTGCGCCGGAACGGCCCGGCGGGCCGCGGCGCGGGAGCGCGCCCGGCTCCCGCCCTGCCGCCCCGGGCGCCTGTCGGCGGGCCGGCCACCCCGCCGCCCGGCTCGCCGGTGGTCGGGCCGGACACGCCCGCACCCTGGGCGCCGGTCGGCCGCTCCGACGCGCCCCCGCCGTGGCCACCGGCCGGCGCCCCGCCGCACGGGGGGCGGACCGGCGGGCCCGCCACACCCCCGCCGTGGGCGCCGGCGCGGAACGGCACGACGCCCCCGCCCGGCCTCCCCCGTGTCGCGAACGGCGACGAGCCGGTGGCCGGCCCGCCCGCCGGCATCCCGGCATCGGCTGGACGCACCGCCGACGGCGACGTGCCCGGCCCCCGGCCGGAGCCCCGGACGGACCCGCCCACCGGCCCGCTGCCGATCCGGCCGAACACCGTCGGCAGCCCCTACGACGAGTACGCCACCCGCCCCATCCCGATCACCCGCCTGGCGGACCCGGACCCCGAAGAGCCCGCACCCACCCCCGGCCGCGACCGCACCCCCGCGTCACGCGCGAACAGCCGCCGCTGACGAGCCGTGAGGGGTACAGGGGAGTAGGTCGATCATGTGGCTACGACCCTGGTGTACCCCTCGAGGTGGTGATCCCGGTGGTCAGGAGGGTGCGCCGGCTCCCGGTTCGGGCATGCGGTAGCCGACGCCGCGCAGCGTCTCGATGCTGCGTGTGCCGAACGGAGTGTCGATCTTGCGTCGCAGGTAGCCGACGTAGACCTCGACGACGTTGACCTCGCCGTCGTAGTGGGCGTCCCACACCGACCGCAGGATGTCGGTCTTGGTGACGACCTGCCCGGGGTGCGCCATCAAATGCTCGAGGACCCCGAACTCGCGCGGGGTCAGCGAGATCTCGACCTCGCCGCGGTGCACCCGGTGTGTGCCCGGGTCGAGGGTCAGGTCGCCGACCCGCAGCACGGTCGGCGCCGCCTCCCCGGCGCGGCGCAGCAGGGCGCGCAGCCGGGCCTGCAGCACGACGAACGAGAACGGCTTGGTCAGGTAGTCGTCGGCGCCGAGATCGAACGCGTCGGCCTCGTCGTACTCGCCGTCCTTGGCGGTCAGCATCAGCACCGGCGTCCAGACGCCGCGGTCGCGCAGGTGCTGCAGGATCCGGTAGCCGGACAGCCCGGGCAGCATGATGTCCAGGACGATCACGTCGTGCCGTCCGGAGAGTGCGTACTGCAGGCCGGTGTTGCCGTCGTGCGCGATCTCGACCTCGTGTCCCTCCGCGGCCAGGCCGCGCCGGACGAGTTCGGCCAGCGGTTTCTCGTCCTCGACCAGTAGCAGGCGCACGATCGTCACCGTAGTGACCGGGCGCTGTGATCCCCCTGAGTCCCCCGAGGTGCGCCCTGGACGACGTGCGTTAATGACCGCTAACATGTTAACGACCGTTAACGAAGGGGTGCGGACATGCTGGTCCCCGAGGCAGCGCCGAGGCTCGGCAGCGCCGTCGACCCGTCCGGCGACCGGTTCGCCGCGAACGCCGCGGCGCACCGCGACCTGGTCGCCGACCTGAACGCACAGCTGGCGAGCGCCCGGCTCGGCGGCCCCGAGCGCTCCCGGGCCCGGCACGTCGAGCGCGGCAAGCTGCTCCCGCGGGACCGGGTGGACGCCCTGGTCGACCCGTCGTCGCCGTTCCTGGAGCTGTCGCCGATGGCGGCACACGAGATGTACGACGGCCAGGCCCCCGGCGCCGGGATGATCACCGGCGTCGGGCGGGTGGCCGGGCGCGAGGTCGTGATCGTCGCCAACGACGCGACCGTCAAGGGGGGCACCTACTTCCCGGTCACGGTCAAGAAGCACCTGCGCGCCCAGGAGGTCGCCTGGGAGAACCGGCTGCCGTGCATCTACCTGGTCGACTCCGGCGGCGCCTACCTGCCCGAACAGGACCGGGTGTTCCCCGACCGCGACCACTTCGGACGGATCTTCTACAACCAGGCCCGGATGTCCGGTGCGGGCATCCCGCAGATCGCCGCGGTGCTCGGCTCCTGCACCGCCGGCGGCGCCTACGTGCCGGCGATGAGCGACGAGTCGGTGATAGTCCGCAACCAGGGCACGATCTTCCTGGGCGGCCCGCCGCTGGTGAAGGCGGCGACCGGCGAGGTCGTGACGGCCGAGGAGCTGGGCGGCGGGGACCTGCACGCGCGCACGTCGGGCGTCGTCGACCACCTCGCCGCCGACGACGCCGACGCGCTGCGCCGGGTCCGCGCGATCGTCGGCACCCTCGGTCCGCGGGCCGCCCGGCCGTGGGACGTCGTACCCACCGAGGAGCCGGTCGTCGACCCGGCGGAGCTCTACGGCGCCGTTCCGACCGACTCCCGCACCCCGTACGACGTGCGTGAGGTGATCGCCCGGATCGTCGACGGCTCCCGGTTCGGCGAGTTCAAGTCCGAGTTCGGCACGACGCTGGTCACCGGCTTCGCCCGGATCCACGGCCACCCGGTCGGGATCGTCGCGAACAACGGGATCCTGTTCTCCGAGTCCGCGGTCAAGGGCGCGCACTTCGTCGAGCTCTGCGACCAGCGCGGCATACCGCTGGTCTTTCTGCAGAACATCTCCGGGTTCATGGTCGGCCGTGAGTACGAGGCGGGCGGCATCGCCCGGCACGGCGCGAAGATGGTCACCGCGGTGGCCTCCACGCGGGTGCCGAAGCTGACCGTGGTGATCGGCGGGTCGTTCGGCGCCGGGAACTACTCGATGTGCGGTCGGGCGTACTCGCCGCGGTTCCTGTTCATGTGGCCGAACGCCCGGATCTCGGTGATGGGCGGGGAACAGGCCGCGACCGTGCTGGGCACCGTGGGCTCCGGCGCGGATCCGGACGCCATCCGGGCCCAGTACGAGACCCAGGGCCACCCGTACTACTCCACCGCCCGGCTGTGGGACGACGGCGTGATCGACCCCGCCGACACCCGCACCGTCCTGGGGCTGTCCCTGTCCGTCGCCGCCCACGCGCCGCTGGCCGAGCCGGCCTTCGGCGTCTTCCGGATGTGAGGGCCGCGATGACCACACCGCGCATGTTCGACACCGTGCTCGTCGCCAACCGCGGCGAGATCGCCGTGCGGGTGATCCGGACGCTGCGCGCGCTCGGCGTGCGCAGCGTCGCCGTGTACTCCGACCCCGACGCCGGCGCCCCGCACGTCCGCGCCGCCGACGAGGCGGTTCGCATCGGACCGGCGGCCGCCGCCGAGTCGTACCTGTCGATCGACGCCGTGCTCGACGCGGCGCGGGCGACGGGCGCGCAGGCGATCCACCCGGGCTACGGGTTCCTGTCCGAGAACACCGCCTTCGCGGCCGCCTGTGCCGAGGCGGGGATCAGGTTCGTCGGGCCGCCGGCGTCGGCGATCGAGGCGATGGGCGACAAGATCCGCGCGAAGGCGACCGTCGCCGCGGCCGGGGTGCCGGTGGTGCCCGGGTCGGACGGCGCCGGTCTGTCCGATGCGGACCTTCGCGAGATCGTCGCGGACATCGGCTTCCCGGTGCTGCTCAAACCCTCGGCCGGTGGGGGCGGCAAGGGGATGCGGGAGGTGCACGCCGAGGAGCAGCTCGCCGACGCGATCGCCGGGGCGCGCCGCGAGGCGCGTGGCTCGTTCGGCGACGACACCCTGCTCGTCGAGCGGCTGGTCACCACGCCGCGGCACATCGAGATCCAGGTGCTGGCCGATGCGCACGGGAACGTCGTGCACCTCGGCGAGCGGGAGTGCTCGCTGCAGCGCCGGCACCAGAAGATCGTCGAGGAGGCGCCGTCGGCGCTGCTCACCGACGCGCAGCGGGCCTCGATGGGCGCCGCGGCCTGCGACGCGGCCCGGTCGGTCGGCTACACCGGCGCCGGGACGGTCGAGTTCATCGTGTCGAGCGACCGGCCGGACCAGTTCTTCTTCCTGGAGATGAACACCCGGCTGCAGGTGGAGCACCCGGTCACCGAGGAGGTCACCGGCCTCGACCTGGTCGAGCTGCAGCTCCGTGTCGCGGCCGGGGAACCGCTGCCGATCGGGCAGGACGACGTCGTGCTGTCCGGGCACGCCGTCGAGGCCCGGGTCTACGCCGAGACCGCCGCCGTCGCGGACGGGACGCTGATGTTCCTCCCGAGCGGCGGCCCGGTGCTGGACTGGACCCCTCCGGCCGGGGTGCGGGTCGACTCCGGGATCGCGACCGGCACGGTCGTCGGCTCCGACTACGACCCGATGCTCGCCAAGGTGATCGCGCGCGGCGCGACCCGGGACGAGGCGCTGCGCCGGCTGGACGGCGCGTTGCGGGACACCGTGCTGCTCGGGCTCGACTCCAACATCGGGTTCCTGCGGAACCTGCTTGCCGACGACGACGTCCGCGCCGGACGCCTGGACACCGGCCTGATCGCCCGCCGCGGCGCCGCGCTGGTGGACACCGAGGTCCCCGACGACGTGCTCGGTGCCGTCGCCGGTCAGGCGCTGCTGCGCCTGGAGCCGGGTACGGGAGTCGTCGACCCGTTCGACGTCCCCGGCGGCTGGCGGGTCGGCGAGCCGGCCTGGACCGTGCGACGCCTGGTCGTCGGCGGGGACGGGACGGTCGAGACCCGGGTGCGCGGGCGGGCCGCGGGGTTCGAGCTCGCCCTCCCCGGCCGGGCCGATCCGCACACCGGAACCACGGACGACGGAGCGCGACCCGCGTCGGTCACCGCGGACGTGCCGCTCGTGCGGTGCCGCACCGCCGCCGTCGCACCCGGGGTCCTCGAGCACACCCACGACGGACGCACCCGCCGCTACCGGACCGCCCACGACCCCGGCGGTCTGCTGTGGATCTCGCGGGACGGCCGGACCTGGAGCGTGCGCGAGCAGGAACCGCTCGACGCCGCGCGCACCGCTGCGGAGGCGGCCGGCGGACCGGTCGTGTCGCCGATGCCCGGCACGGTGACCGTCGTCGAGGTCGGTGAGGGCGAGACCGTCGTGACCGGGCAGAAGCTGCTGGTCGTGGAGGCCATGAAGATGGAACACGTGCTCACCGCCCCGGTCGACGGGACAGTGCGCGAGCTGCGGGCCCGGGCCGGAGCCACCGTCGCGAAGGACGCGGTGCTGGCGGTCGTCGAGCCCGATACCGGGGAGGGAACGTCATGACCTCTGTGGAGGAGTACGAGGCGCTGCGCGTCTCGGTCGAGGAGTTCGCGCGCAAGGAGGTCGCCCCGGTGATCGGGGACCTGTACATCCGCGAGGAGTTCCCCTACGACGTCGTCGCGAAGATGGGCGCGATGGGCCTGTTCGGCCTGCCGGTGCCCGAGGAGCACGGCGGCATGGGCGGCGACTACTACGCGCTGTGCCTGGCCCTGGAGGAGCTCGCCCGGGTCGACTCCTCGGTCTCGATCACCGTCGAGGCCGGCGTCGGACTCGGCGCGATGCCGCTCCTGCGCTTCGGCACCGATGAGCAGAAGGCCCGCTGGCTGCCCGACCTCGCCGCCGGCCGCACGCTCGGGGCGTTCGGGCTGACCGAGCCCGGCGGCGGGTCCGACGCCGGCGCCACCCGCACCACCGCCCGCCTCGACGGCGACCAGTGGGTGATCAACGGGTCGAAGTGCTTCATCACCAACTCCGGCACCGACATCACCTCGGTCGTCACCGTCACCGCCGTGACCGGCGAGAAGCCCGACGGGCGCAAGGAGATCTCGGCGATCCTGGTCCCGTCCGGGACACCCGGGTTCACGGTGAGCGAGAAGTACTCGAAGGTCGGCTGGAACTGCTCGGACACCCGCGAGCTGTTCTTCGACGACGTCCGCGTCCCGGCGGCCAACCTGCTCGGCGAGCGCGGCCGCGGGTACGCCCAGTTCCTGTCCATCCTGGACGAGGGCCGGGTCGCGATCGCCGCGCTGTCGGTCGGGCTCGCGCAGGGCTGCGTCGACGAGTCGGTGCGCTACGCCGGCGAGCGTGAGGCCTTCGGGAACACGATCGGCAGCTACCAGGCCATCCAGTTCAAGATCGCCGAGATGGAGACCCGCGCGCACACCGCGCGGCTGGCGTGGCAGCACGCCGCCCGGCTGCTCGTGGACGGGAAGCCGTTCAAGAAGGAGGCGGCGATCGCGAAGCTCGTCTCGTCGAACGCGGCGATGGACAACGCCCGCGACGCCACCCAGATCTTCGGCGGCTACGGCTTCATGAACGAGTACCCGGTCGGGCGCTTCTACCGGGACGCGAAGATCCTGGAGATCGGCGAGGGTACCTCCGAGGTGCAGAAGATGCTGATCGCCCGTCACCTCGGCCTCTGACCCGGTACGCACTGCCGTCGGACCGGGCCGCGGCGGGCGTCTGCGCCGAGCGGCACCGTCGACGGGGGCCCGGCCGGGGTCCTGCACCATGGCCGGGTGCGTCGTGCCCTCGCCCGGACCGCTGTCGTCGTCTCCGGGGCGGCGATCCTGGTCGTCGAGACCCTCGCGACCCGGCTGGTCGCGCCCTACGTCGGCCTCACCCTGGAGTCGACGACCGCGGTGATCGGGGTCGCGCTGGCCGGGATCGCCGCCGGCGCCGCGCTCGGCGGGCGGTGGGCCGACCGGCACGACCCGGTCGCCGTCGCCGCGCTGATGCTGGTCGTGGGCGGGCTGGGGACGCTCGCCGTCCGGCCCCTGGTCCGCGTGCTCGGGCCGGTGCTGGGCGCCGGGGCGTCCGCGGCGGTGCTGCTGGTCGCCGCGTCCACACTGGTCTCGGTGACGGCGCTGGCCGCGGTCACCCCGGCCGTCACCAAGGCCCGGCTGACCGGGCTGGACCGCTCCGGCGAGGTCGTCGGCGGGCTGTCCGCGGCCGGCACGCTCGGGTCGCTGGCCGGGGTGTTCCTCACCGGGTTCGTGCTGGTCGCGTTGCTGCCGGTGAGCGCGATCCTGCTGGTCACCGCAGGCATGTGCCTGGTGCTCGGGCTCGTCGTCGCGCCGTGGCGGCGCCGGAGCGACATCGTGCAGGGCGGCACGGCCGCGGTCGTGCTGGCCGTCGCGCTGGTCGCCGTCCCGGGCCGCTGCGACGCCGACACCACGTACTACTGCGCCGCGGTCACCCCGGACCCCGCGGACCCGGCCGGCCGCTACCTGGTGCTCGACGACCTGCGGCACTCCTACGTCCGCCTCGGTGACCCGGCGCACCTGGAGTTCGCCTACACCCAGCGGTTCGCCGCGACCATCGACACCGCGTTCCCGGCCGGCGAGCCGCTCGACACCGTCCACATCGGAGGCGGCGCGCTGACCATGCCGCGCTGGCTCGCCGCAACCCGCCCCGGGAGCACGTCGGAGGTGCTCGAGCTGGACGCCGGCGTCATCGATCTCGCGGTCCGCGAGCTCGAGGGCGGCGCGATCGGAGGCACCACCGTGCGCACCGGCGACGCCCGGGTGAACCTCGCGGGACTGCCCGACGACTCGGCCGACGTCGTCGTCGGCGACGCGTTCGGCGCGCGTTCGGTGCCCTGGCACCTGACCACCGCGGAGTTCCACGACGAGGTCGCGCGGGTGCTCCGACCGGGCGGCCTCTACGTGCTGAACGTGATCGACCGCGACCCGCTCGCCCTGGTCCGGGCCGCGACCGCGACGGTCGACTCGCGGTTCGGCGACACCATGCTGATCGCCCGGCCCGACGAGTTCCAGCCGGGTGGCGGCGGCAACGTCGTGGTCGTCGGTACCGACCGGCCGATCGACCCGGCCGCGCTGGAGGCCGCGGTGGCCGGCTACGGCGAGTCCCGGGCGGTGCTCGACCCGGCCCGCACCGCCGCGTTCACCGGCGACGCCCCGGTCCTGACCGACGACCGGGCCCCGGTCGAGCAGCTGATCACCACCGGAGCCTGACGACGGGTCCGGCCCCGGTCGGCCGCCACGCTAGGGTCGCGCCCGGACCGTCGTCCGGCACGGCCGGCGGCGGGATGGACGGCGACACGAGGGGGAGGCGCGCGGTGGCGACCTGGGAGGACCTGAAGTCCTACGTGTGGGTGCGGTACGAGGTCGTCCGGCAGGGCGCCGACGAGCTCCGTTTCCGGCTCCCGACGACCGGGGAACGGACCCAGCTCGTCGTCGTGCGACGGCTGCAGGAGGGCTCCGCGCAGCCGGGTGTCGAGGTGACCGACGCGGCCGCGGCCGTCGCGGACCCGGACCAGGAGTGGGTGCTGATCGAGTCCCCGGTGGCCCGGCTCGGTGAGATCGACCCGGTGAAGGCCCTCGAGCTGGCGGGCCCGTCGGTGATCGGCGGCCTGGCCGCCGAGGAGGGTGTCCTGGTCTTCCGGCACTCGATCCCGCTGCACTCCGCCGCGCTGGACGGGTTCGAGTTCCCGTTCCGCCAGGTCGTGCACCGGGCCGACGAGCTGGAGCACGCGCTGACCGGACGCGACGAGAACTAGCTCACACTTGACCTGAAGTCGAGTTCAGGTCCGAAGCTCGGTCGCATGGCCGACTACACCCTTCCCGACCTGCCCTACGACTACGGCGCACTGGCCCCGCACATCGCGCCCGAGATCATGGAGCTGCACCACTCCACGCACCACAACACCTACGTCCAGGGCCTCAACGCCACCCTCGACAAGCTCGCCGAGGCCCGCGACAAGAACGACTTCGGCGCCATCGTCGGGCTGGAGAAGACCCTCGCGTTCAACCTCGGCGGCCACGTCAACCACTCCGCGTTCTGGACCAACCTCTCCCCCGAGGGCGGCGACGAGCCCACCGGCGAGCTCGCCGCCGCCATCGACGCCGACTTCGGCTCCTTCGACGCCTTCCGGGCCCACTTCACCGCCGCCGCCACCACCATCCAGGGCTCCGGCTGGGCGATCCTCGGCTGGGACCAGCTCGGCGGAAAGCTCCTGGTCCACCAGCTCTACGACCAGCAGTCCCAGCTCCCCGCCGGGCAGACTCCGATCGTGCTGCTCGACATGTGGGAGCACGCCTTCTACCTGCAGTACAAGAACGTGAAGCCGGACTACGTCAAGGCCTGGTGGAACGTCGTCAACTGGGCCGACGCCTCCGAGCGGTTCGCGCGGGCGCGGGCGTGAGCTCCGGCTCCACACCGGACGTCGCCGGGGCCCTGCGGACGGCGTTCCGCGGGCACCCGGCGGGCGTCGCCGTCCTGACCGCGCCTCGCTACCGCACGCTGTCCCCGCTCGGCGCGGCCGCCGCGTCCGGGTAGCCGGTCACCCCGGTCCGGGAGCCGATCGGGGTCAGCTCGGTGACGGTCGGGTGGCCGGCGGCGAGCAGCGCGACGTCGGTGCCGGGCAGCGCCTCGCCGTGCTCCTCGGACACCAGCGCCCGCAGGCCGGCCGGCCGCACGCCGTCCGGTCCGCGCTCCGGGGCGCGCTCGGAGATCCGGACCCGCACCGCGCCGGTCGCGCACAGCTCCGCCTCGCGCAGCGGCGGAAGCTCACCCGCTCCGACGTCGGGGACGTTCACCGTCCACGCGGTCCCGGCGGGCCGGGCGGCGAGCCGCCCCAGCAGGTCGGGCAGCAGCCCGGTGACCGTCTCCCAGTGCGGGCGTTCCGGTAGCCCCAGCCCGCAGGCCAGCGACAGCGCGATCCCCGACCAGCCGTTCAGCGACCCGGCCAGCACCGCGCCCACGGTGCCCGAGTGCAGCACCTGGCCGCCGGTGTTCGCGCCGACGTTGATCCCGGACAGGACGACGTCGGGCTCCCGGCGGAACCAGCCCTGCCCGGCGGCACGCACGATGAAGGCCGGATCCCCCGCGACCGCGAACGCCGGGATCCCGTCGAGTTCGGCGATGCTCGGCTCCTCCACCGGCGTGTGGCCGTCGTCGGTGACCGACCGGACGGACCCGCCGGCGCCGCTCGCGTCGGTGGCCGGAGCGGCGACCACGACGTCGTAGCCGGCGTCGCGGGCACCTCTCGCGAGCGCGTGCAGGCCGGGCGACGCGATGCCGTCGTCGTTGGTGATCAGGGCGAGTGGCACGGGACCAGCCTAAGGTGCCGTCGCCCTGGAGGACCTCGCCCACGGCCCGCTCGGCCCTCGCCCGCCTGTTCCCGGCGGAGTGCCGATAGCGACGGGGGCCACACCCGGCGGGCCCCGTTCGACGTGCTCGACCGTGGTGCGGAACCATGGACCCCTACGTGATCGATCGAGAAGGGGAGCGCGTGACGACCTGGGAGTACAGCAGCATCACGCCGGAGGACCTGGAGATCGAGACCCTCGGACCGGGTCGGATCACCTCGCCGCTGGCGCCGCTGCTCGACGCCCGGCGCACCACCGAGCACTACGTCGACTCGGGTGACCGCGTGCTGCTCGACGACACCGCGGCCGGGATCTCCGCGCGCGGGGTGAAGCTGGAGGACCTGCCCGGCCTGGAGCCCTGCGGCCCGCGGCGGAAGATCTACTTCGACCCGTCGAAGACCCGCGCCGGCATCGTGACCTGCGGCGGGCTGTGCCCGGGTCTCAACGACGTCATCTCCGGACTGGTCCGCACGCTGACCTACCACTACGGCGTCCGGCGGGTGGTCGGGTTCCGCAACGGCTACCGCGGCTTCGTCTCCGGCTACGGGCACGACGTCGTCGAGCTGAGCCCGGAGTCGGTGCGCGACATCCCGGTCGACGGCGGCACCTTCCTCGGCACCTCGCGCGGCCCGCAGGACCCCGAGGAGATCGTCGACTGCCTCGAGCAGATGCACCTCAACGTGCTGTTCGTGATCGGCGGCGACGGCACGATGCGCGGCGCGATGGAGATCGTCCGGGTGGTGGCCGAGCGGGGTCTGCGGATCGCCGTCGTCGGCATCCCGAAGACGATCGACAACGACATCCCGTTCATCGACCAGAGCTTCGGCTTCCAGACGGCGTTCTCCCAGGCCAGCGAGGCGATCCGGTCGGTCACGGTGGAGGCCAAGTCCACTCCGGGCGGGGTCGGGCTGGTGAAGCTGATGGGCCGGCACTCCGGGTTCATCGCCTGCTACGCCTCGCTGGTGCGCTCGGACGCCGACGCGGTGCTGATCCCGGAGGTCCCGTTCGAGCTCGACGGCGAGACCGGGCTGCTGCACCACCTGCGACGCCGGGTGGAGCAGCGGGGGCACGCGGTCGTCGTCGTCGCGGAGGGGGCCGGGCAGGAGCTGTTGCCGCCGGTCGGGCGCACCGACGCCTCCGGTAACGCCAAGCTCTCCGACATCGGGCCGTGGATGAAGGACCGGATCGGCGAGGCCTTCTCCGGCGCGGGCATGGAGACCACGGTCCGCTACGTCGACCCCAGCTACCTGATCCGCAGCGTCCCGGCGAACCCGTACGACAGCGTCTACACCGTCCGGCTGTCCCAGGCCGCGGTGCACGCCGCGATGTCCGGGCGCACCGGCATGGTGGTGGGACGGGTGCGGCGCCGGTTCGTGCACATCCCGATGACCCTCGCGGTCAGCCGGCGCAACCAGGTCGACCCGCACGGGGACCTGTGGATGGCGGTGCTCGAGTCGACCGGGCAGCCGTGGCGGTTCGGTGAGGACTCCGGCGCGCCGACCCGGGCGCCGCACACCTGATCAGTTGAGGTGCGCCCGGTGCTTCCGGGCCTCGACCCGCACCTCGTCGAGCACCTCGGGCTCGATCCGCGCCCCGCGGCCCGGACCGTCCACCCAGGACTCCATCAGTCTCGCCGCCTCGTCCCACCGGGCCTGCGCGGCCAGCACGTCGCCGAGCTCGCGGATCAGCTCCGGACCCCGGTGGCGCAGGCCGAGCCGCATCCGCAGCACCCACTCCAGGTTCACGTGGTCCGACGACCGGGAGTGGATCGCGCGCAGGTTCTCCAGCATCCGGGCCAGGATCTGCCGGGTGGACGTGCGGGGCAGCAGCTCCGGTCCGAAGGGGACCTCCGGGCCGGCGCCGGTGGAGGACCGGAAGCGCGCCTCGCAGCCGGCCGTGTCGAGCCGGCGCCCGCGGTCGAAGACGTCGATGTGCCGGTGCGACCCGGGTTCGCGGACGAGGAAGTGGCCCGGCATCCCGACCCCCTCCAGGACGATCCCGGCCCGCCGGCCGACCTCGATCGTCACCACCGACAGCGTGATCGGGATGCCGGTGCGGCGCGCCAGCACCTCGGTGAGGTCGGAGTTGCGCGGGTCGGCGTAGGCGGCGGTGTTGCCGGTGAACCCGGCGTCGGTGAACAGCCGGTGCAGCAGCGCGTCGAGCCCGTCGACGCCGTCGGCGAGCTCGTCGAGCTCGGCCCGCGCCCGGTCGGCGGCCGCCGGGCCGGCACCGGCGCCGGCGGCGATGGCCAGGGCGCCTTCGTCGAGTGCGGGTTCCGGCCCCGTCACCAGGCGCAGGAAGCGGGCGACGGGATCGGGGGCGGGATCGGGTCGGCTCACGGCGGGGTCATCGTGACCCGGACGACGGTGCCGCGCACCCGCCCCGGGTCGTCCTCGGCGGTCCAGACCTGCAGCACGTCGGTCAGCTCGGAGGCCAGCCACAGTCCCCGGCCGCGCCGCCCGCCCAGCGGCGGGGCGGCGAGCCCCGGGAACGCCAGCCGGCCCGCCACCGGGTCGGTCGTCTCCGCGACCACGGCGTCACCGGTGTGCCACATCCGCAGCAGCGGGGAGCCCGAGCCGTGCTCGATCCCGTTGCTGACGAGCTCGTTCACCGCCAGCACCAGGTCCTCGGCCCGGCCGGGACCCAGCCCGCCGAGCGTCGCCTCCCGCTCGACGACGCGCCGCATCGCGCCCAGCCCGGCCAGGTCCACCGGCAGCGACACGGCCGGGACGCCGAGGTCGGCCGGTGGCGGCTGCGGGTGCTCCCGGAGCAGCTCGTGCTCGTCGCGCCGGGTGGTGCTCGGCACCGGGGCGCCGTCCATGAGCAGCTCGTCGTGCAGCTCGGACGCCTGGGCGCGGGTGTGGTCGTCGTCGGGGAAGCAGCACAGCATCATGACCGGCATCCCGTCGAGGGCGTGCGTCAGCGCCAGGTCCAGTCGCGTCCAGTACGCCGGATCGGTGTCGGGCAGGTCCATCAGCTGGCCCACGGTGCACACGCCGGCGGCGCCGTCGGACAGGGCGTCGCGCACCGAGCGGCCCCACCGGCCGGCGACGGTGAAGGGCGGCGCCGAGTGCATCCGTTCCGGCGGGCACCAGTCGACGTCCGCGTCCGGGCCCAGCGAGCGCTCCAGCTCACGACGACAGTCCGCCTCGACGACGACGAGCGCGCGCCACCCGCGCTCCAGCGCTCCGGTGACCGGGCCGGCCAACACCTCGGCCTGGTGTTCCGGGCCCCGGCACGGGACCGCCCGGTGCACGAGCCGGTCGGATCCGGGCGTCACGGTCGGTGCGCTCATCGCCGATGATCTGCGGCGGTCGGGGTCGGTGGGTTCATCTCGCGAGTCGGCCTTTCACGTCGGAACCTCCGCCGTCGGGTGCGACGCGGCTCCTCGTCGACCGACGATAGCCAAGACCGCGCTGATCCGCGGGCCGGGGCGTGTGGGGCGCGCGACGTCGTTCGACGACGACCGGCGCGGGTGCCGTGTGGAAAGGTGAGCGGTACCGCCTCCGGCGACGACCGGTCGCCGGGGAGCGACGAACCGACGACGGGAGTGGGACCGGATGCGCGTCTTCGACGGAGTCGACGAGCTGCGGGCGGCGAAGGGTACCGAGATCGGCACCTCCGACTGGATCACGGTCGAGCAGGACCGGATCGACGGCTTCGCCGATGCGACCGACGACCACCAGTGGATCCATGTCGACCCGGAGCGGGCCCGTGGCGGCCCGTTCGGGACGACGATCGCGCACGGCTTCCTGACGCTGTCGCTGTTGCCGGTGCTGCTGAAGGGTGTCTACCGGATCGAGGGCACCCGGATGGGCGTCAACTACGGCCTCGACAAGGTCCGGTTCCCGTCCCCGGTGCCCGTCGGGAGCCGGGTGCGCGGCCGGGTCGAGATCGTCGACGTCGCGGACGTGACCGGCGGCGTGCACGTCAGCACGAAGATCACCGTCGAGATCGAGGGCTCGGAGAAGCCCGCCGTGGTCGCCGAGTGGCTGACCCGCCAGTACGTCTGACCCGCCGTCCCACACCCCCGAGGAGAGCTGAAGTCCATGCGTGATGCCGTCATCTGCGAACCCCTCCGGACGCCCGTCGGCGGTTTCGGCGGGTCGCTGCGCGACGTCCCGGCCCACACCCTGGCCTCGACCGTGATCGCGGCGCTGATGGAGCGGACCGGGCTGGACCCGTCCGCCGTCGACGACGTCGTGCTCGGCCACTGCTACCCGACGATGGACGCCCCGGCGATCGGCCGCGTCGCGGCGCTGGACGCCGGCCTCCCGGTCACCGCCGGCGGGATCCAGATCGACCGGCGCTGCGGATCCGGCCTGCAGGCGGTGCTCTACGCGGCGGCCCAGGTGCAGACCGGGGGTGCCGAGGTCGTGCTGGCCGGTGGCGCCGAGTCGATGTCCGGCGCGCCGTTCTACTCGACCGGGATGCGGTGGGGCGTCAAGGGCGGCCCCGGTGTGCTGCTGAACGACGCGCTGGCCCGCGGCCGGGTCACCGCGGGCGGGAAGAACCACCCGGTACCGGGCGGGATGCTGGAGACCGCCGAGAACCTGCGCCGGGAGTACTCGATCCCGCGCGAGGAGCAGGACGAGTTCGCCGCCCGCTCGCACCAGCGGGCCGCGGCGGCGCAGGCGGCCGGCCGGTTCGCCGACGAGATCGTCCCGGTCACGGTGAAGGGCCGGAAGGCCGACACGGTCGTCGACGCCGACGAGCACATCCGGCCCGACTCGACGCCGGAGATCCTGGGGAAGCTCCGCCCGATCCTGGGCCGTGACGACGACGCGGCCACCGTGACCGCCGGGAACGCCTCCGGGCAGAACGACGGCGCGTCGATCTGCGTGGTGACCAGCCCGGAGAAGGCCGAGGAGCTGGGGCTCCGCCCGCTGGTGCGGCTCGTCTCGTGGGGGATCGGCGGGGTGCCGCCGGCGACGATGGGCATCGGCCCGGTCCCGGCGACGGCGAAGGCGCTCGCCGCGGCGGACCTGACCTTGGCCGACATCGACCTGATCGAGCTGAACGAGGCCTTCGCCGCGCAGGTCCTGGCCTGCACGCGGGAGTGGAAGTTCACCGACGCCGACTTCGACCGGACCAACGTCAACGGGTCCGGGATCTCGCTGGGCCACCCGGTCGGCGCGACGGGCGGCCGGATCCTGGCCACCCTGGCCCGGGAGATGCAGCGCCGGGACGCCCGCTACGGCCTGGAGACGATGTGCATCGGCGGCGGCCAGGGCCTCGCGGCGGTCTTCGAGAAGGCCTGACACCCCTCCCCACCACCCACTCATGGAGCTTTGGTTCGGGGATACCGAACTAAAGCTCCATGAGTGGGGCCGTGGGTCGTGGGGTCGTGGGCCGTGGGCCGTGGGCCGTGGGGTGCGGTCGGTCGGGGCCTCAGTGGCCCTCGTGCTTCGCCCGCTCGTAGGAGGCCTTGATCTCGCGCTCGGCGTCGGCGCGGCCGACCCAGGACGCGCCCTCGACGCTCTTGCCCGGCTCGAGGGTCTTGTAGATCTCGAAGAAGTGCTGGATCTCCGCCCGGTCGAACTCGGCCAGGTGGTGGATGTCGCGCAGGTGCTCCTGGCGCGGGTCGCTCGCCGGGACGCAGAGCACCTTGTCGTCGCCGCCGGCCTCGTCCTTCATCCGGAACATGCCGATGGCACGGGCGCGGATGACGCAGCCGGGGAAGGTCGGCTCCTGGACCAGGACCAACGCGTCGAGCGGGTCGCCGTCCTCGCCGAGGGTGTCGTCGATGAACCCGTAGTCGGCGGGGTACTGGGTGGCGGTGAACAGGGTCCGGTCCAGCCGGATCCGGCCGGTCTCGTGATCGACCTCGTACTTGTTGCGGCCGCCCTTGGGGATTTCGATGGTGACGTCGAAGTCCACGGTTCGTTGCTCCTTCTGGAGGGTCACGGTCGCACCGGTCCCGGACGGCCTGGAGATGGCCCGCCCGCTCCGGCGTCGTCTGTCCTGCCCCCTAGTGTGATGGACCAGGGGAGCGCGGGTGCAGGCCGGTGACCCTCTCCGGACCCGAGTGTGCGCAGCGTCGCACCACCGGCCGGACAGGTCGGGTCGGATCGAGCAGGAGGCGGAGTGGGACGCAGGCATCGCCGGCCCGAGCGCGGCGTCCGCCGGATCGCGGTGATCGCGGTCGCGGTGATGGCGATGGCCTCGCTGTTCGGCGCGGTCGCCCTCGCCGAGCCGGACACCCGGAACCGGCTCGGGCTGGGCGAGGAGATCGCGCAGTACCCGCCGGTCCCGATCCCCGCGCTGCGCCCGCTGACCCCGTCCGGTCCGGCGCCGACCGCCGCCGGGATCACCCAGGCGCTCGCCGACCAGCTGGACTCGCCCGCGCTCGGCGACGTGACGGGCGTCGTCCTGGACTCCTCCGCCCCGCGTGGCGCCGACCCGATCTGGCAGCGCGACGGCGAGCGGGCGATGGTGCCCGGCTCCACGACCAAGCTGCTGACCGCGGCGTCGGCCCTGCTCACGCTGAACCCGACGGAGCGGATCCCCACCCGGGTGGTGCCCGGCCCGACCCCGGACTCGGTCGTCCTGGTCGGCGGCGGCGACCCGTCGCTGACCGCGCTGCCCGAGGGCGAGGACGGCCTGTACCCCGAGCCGGCCCGGATCGACGAGCTCGCCGAGCAGATCCGGACGGCCGTCGAGGGGCCGATCACGACCGTCTACACCGACACGCGGCAGTGGAGCGGGCCGGAGGTCTCCCCGGGATGGGGGCCCACCGACGTCGCCGACGGGTTCATCGCGCCGATGTCCCCGCTGATGCTCGACGGCGGCCGCATCGACCCGCTCGAGCAGAACGGTGCCCGGTCGAGCGACCCGGCCCGGGCGGCCGGGCAGGCGCTCGCCCGGGCGCTGGGGGCCGACGAGGTCCGCGAGGGTGCCGCGGACCCGAACTCGCAGATCATCGCCAGCGTCTCGTCGCCGCCGATCGCGAGCCTGGTCGAGTACATGCTCACCTCGTCGGACAACGTCACCGCCGAGGCACTGGTCCGTCGGGTCGCCGTCATGCGCGAGACCGAGGCCTCGTTCGACGGCGCGTCCCGGGCGGTCAGCGAGTCGCTGGTCCAGGCCGGTTACGACGTGGCCGGCATGCAGCTCGCCGACGGCAGCGGCCTGTCCCGGGACAACCTGATCCCGGCCCGGCTGCTCGGGCAGGTGCTCGCCTCGGCCGCGGCCCAGTCGGACAGCCCGAGCGACGTCCAGTACCTCCGGCCGATCCTGTCCGGGCTGCCGGTCGCCGGCGGCGGCGGCACGCTGGCCGAGCGCTTCGGCGAGGGCCCGTCGGTCGCCGGCCGGGGCGTGGTCCGGGCCAAGACCGGCACCCTGAGCGGGGCGTCGAGCCTGGCCGGGGTGGTGAGCGACGTCGACGGCCGGCTGCTCGTGTTCGCCCTGCTCTCCAACGGCACCTCACCGGGCGAGGCCCGGCCGGCCCTGGACGGCGTCGCCGCGACCCTGTCCCGGTGCGGCTGCCGTGGCTGAGCGCGAACCTCGGTACTGATCCACCCGGCCGGGTGTGCGGTCGCGGGTAGCGTGGAGAGCATGCACGCCGACACGTCCGGCCCGGCCACGGTGAGCGAGTCGGCCCCCGCCCGGCCCGTCGAGCGCGGGTTGCCCGTCAACTGGACGCTGGCCGCCGCGACCGCCGCCCGGCTCATGCCACCGGGCCCGCGCACCACCCCGGCCGCCGCCGCGGAGCTCGTCGACCGGCTGCGCACCGACTCCGCGCGCGCCGAGGGCCACGTCCGGGACGTCACCGGCCTGGGTCACGACCTCCCGCTGCTGCCCGCCGACGTGCTGGACCGGCCCGCGTGGGCTCGTGCCGCGGTCGAGGGGATGGACGTGCTGACCTCCGGAGCGGAGCTGCCGGCCACCGCGCGGCCGCTGCGCACGGTCACCTCGGCCGGCGCGGGCGTCCAGCTGGGCACGCTGCTGGCCTACATGGGGGCGCGGGTGCTCGGCCAGTACGACCCGTTCGGCGGGCCGGACCGGGCCGGGCGGCTGATCGTCGTCGCGCCGAACGTGCACGCCGTCACCACCGCGCTGGACGTCGACGGCGAGCAGTTCGGGCTCTGGGTGTGCCTGCACGAGGCCACCCACCGGCTGCAGTTCACCGCCGTGCCGTGGCTGCGGGACCACTTCGCCGGGCTCGTCACCGACCTGCTGACGCTGCAGGAGCCCGACTCCACGAAGCTCACCCGGCTGCCGGAGGCGATCCGTTCGCTGCGCTCGGTCGAGGGTGAGCGCCCGGACGTGCTCGCGCTCGTCGAGCTGCTGCAGGGGCCCGAGCAGCGCGCCGTGCTGGACAAGCTGCTGGCGCTGTCGACGCTGCTGGAGGGGCACGCCGACCACGTGATGGACGCCGTCGGCCCGGACGTGGTGCCGGACGTCGCGGTCATCCGGCGGCGGTTCACCGAGCGCCGGCGCGGCGGCGGTGTCGTGGACCGGCTGCTGCGCGCCCTGCTCGGGGTCGAGGCGAAGATGCGGCAGTACGCCGTCGGCGCCGCGTTCTGCCGGGAGGTCGAGGCGGCCGCCGGGATGTCCGGGCTCAACCGGGCCTGGGAGTCGCCGGAGACGCTGCCGACCCGGGCGGAGCTGACCGACGCGCAGGCGTGGTTGCGGCGCGTCGGCTGACCCGGCCGGTGCCGGTGCCCGCCCTCCTGCCCGTCGCCGCGTCCGCGGCACGGCCGGCTCCCCGTGGACGCCGATGACGGCCGAGCAGGCGGTGCAGCGCGTCCGCGACGCGGTGCGCACGGCGTGGGGGGCGTTGCCCGAGCGGGTCCGCGCCGCACCACCCGTGGTCGGCTGCTCCGGCGGTGCCGACTCGACGGCGCTGCTGCTCGCGGTCCGGTCCGTCGTGCCCGGGCCGGTGCACGCCGTCGTCGTCGACCACGGGCTGCAGGACGGCTCGGCGGAGCGGTCCGCCGCGCTCGCCGAGCGGCTCCGCGCGGACGGGGTGGAGGCGACCGTGCGCCGGGTGGAGGTGACGGGTCCCGGCGGGATCGAGGCCGCGGCCCGGCGGGTGCGCCGCGCCGCGCTGCTCGCCGCCCGGCCGGACCCGGAGTCGCCGGTGCTGCTCGGCCACACTCTCGACGACCAGGCCGAGACGGTGCTGCTCGGCCTCGGCCGGGGATCCGGCGCCCGCTCGCTGGCGGGCATGCGGGCCTGGTCGCAGCCGTGGCTGCGCCCGCTACTGGGACTGCGCCGGGCGGCCACGGTCGTCGCCTGCGCGGAGGCGGGCTTCCCGGTCTGGGACGACCCGCACAACACCGACCCGCGGTTCGCCCGCTCCCGGCTCCGCTACGAGATCCTGCCGCTGCTGGAGGACGTCCTCGGCGGTGGTGTGACCGCGGCGCTCGGCCGCACCGCCGCCCAGCTGCGCGACGACGACGACGCGCTCACCGCCGAGGCCGCCCGGCTGCGCGCCGCGGCCGAGCCGGCCGGCGCCGCCGGACCGGACGGTACGACGCCGGACACGATCCGTGACAGCGTTGCCGGACCGCCCGTCGCACCTCCGGGTGATTCCCGCGACAGCGACCCGGCCCCCGCCGGCCCGCCGGAGCCGTCCCCGGCCCCGCCCGGGGGTCCGGACGCCGACGCCGTCGCGGAGCTCGACGCGACCGTCCTGGCGGCGGCCCCGGCCGCCCTGCGGCGCCGGGTCCTGCGGGAATGGCTCGCCGATCACGGGGCCCGCGCGCTGACCGATGAGCAGCTGCGCGCCGCCGACGATCTCCTCGGACGGTGGCGGGGCCAGGGCGGTCCGGCGCTGGGCGGCGGGTTGGACCTGGCCCGCGCGCGTGGCAGGCTCGTGCTGCGCCACCGCCGCTGGGGGCGTGACGGCGCGTGACGGCTGCGCGCCGGTCGCAGCATCGACCGGGGCCCGGACCCCGGGGAACGAGGGGGTCGGGAGCGCGTGTACGACGGTGACATCTCGTCGGTACTGGTCACCGAGGAACAGGTGCAGGAGAAGACCGCCGAGCTGGCCAGGCAGGTCGCCGCGGACTACTCCGACCTCGTGCAGGACGGCCGGGACACCGACCTGGTGCTGATCGGCGTGCTCAAGGGCGCGGTCATGTTCATGACCGACTTCGCCCGCGCGCTGCCGATCCCGGCGCAGCTCGAGTTCATGGCCGTCAGCTCCTACGGGTCGGCCACCTCGTCGTCGGGCGTGGTGCGGATCCTCAAGGACCTCGACCGCGACATCGCCGGCCGGCACGTCGTGATCGTCGAGGACATCATCGACTCCGGTCTCACGCTGAACTGGCTGCTGAACAACCTGCAGACCCGCTCACCCGCCTCGCTGGAGGTGGTCACGCTGCTCCGCAAGCCGGACGCGGTGAAGGTCGACGTCCCGGTGCGCTACGTCGGCTTCGACATCCCGAACGAGTTTGTCGTCGGGTACGGGCTGGACTACGCCGAGCGCTACCGCGACCTGCCCTACATCGGCACCCTGGACCCCAAGGTCTACGCCTGACCCGCGCCGGCCTCCCCTGCCCGGGGCCCGGAACGGAGCGGAACGAGCGCGCGGCGGGGCGGATCAGGGCCCGAGGCCGGGACCGGCGGGGACGGCGAGCGAGCGTGGGTCCACTCCGGACGGTGCCGGGGTGAAGGCCGGACCGGGGGCCGGGATCAGGCCGGGCGGTCCGTCGGTGCGGGCGGCGTAGCCCAGGGCCCGGCCGAGGTCGGTGTACTCGATCGACGGGTGGTCGCCGACGGTGAGGCTGGACAGGATCCCCACCGCCCGGCCCCGGTCGTCGAGCAGCGGGCTGCCGGACTCCCCGGCGACGCCCGGGTCCATGGTGTGCACGGTGTGCGCCCAGCCGCCGCCGAGCCGGCCGCCGATCGCCCCGGCCCGCGCCGTCACGGTGCGCACCCCGCGCTCGTCGGCCGGGTTGGCCAGACCGAACACCGGGGTGCCGGGCGGTGGCGGGGCGGTCCGGACGGTCCCGGGGCCACCGAAGAACGGCACCGCCGCGCCGACCGCGTCCGCGGCCTCGGGCGGCAGCTCGACCAGTGCGAAGTCGTTGAAGGCACAGGTGTCGGGATCGGTCTCCCCGCGCGCCTGCATCGTCACCCAGGAGCTCCACGCGAGCGTGCCGGTCACGGTCCGGCCGGCTCCGCGGACGGTCACCGGCGTGCCCAGCGGCACGGTCGGTGAGACGCAGCCGTCGGTCGCGGTCTCGTCGCCGGTCCCGGCGCAGTGCGCGGCCTGGGCGAGGAACGTCCGCGGCCCGGCGGTGAGCACGAACCCCGCGGTGCACAGGCCCGCGCCGGCGGTCTCGGTGACGGTGCCCGGACCGATCGCCGCCGGGCCCGCCGGTACCACCGGGAGGGGGCCGGGCACGGCCCGCGCCGACGTCGTCGGGCCGACCGCGGCCGAGGAGGCCGGCGCCGGCTGCGGCGCCGGCGGGCGACCGGCGGGGTCGGCCGGCGACGCGAGCAGGGCGAGCACGGCGGAGGCGGCGAGCCCGGCGGCCAGGAGGGACGCGGTCCGGCGGGGGCGGCGCAGGGCGGCGGCGGGCAGGTCGCGGCCGGCGCCCGCGGGCCGGTCCGGCTCGTCCGGACCCGGAGGTCCCGCCGGTCCGTCCGCCGCGCCCGGTGCCATCCGCCCGCCCCTCCCGACCCCGTCCGACCTCACGCCCACGGCACGGGCGGGGAGGTCCGACGGTCGTGTGCGGACCGGTCCCCCGGCGTCACCGAGCGTGTCGCAACAGTTCTCCCACACCGCCGCGGCCCGGTGTGCGGCGGGACACCCCCGAACGGGAACCGGGCAGGTCGGCCGGACGTTCCTCCGCCGGGCGGCCTGTACGGTCCGTCCGGTCCGGTCCGCCCGGCGCAGACGCCCCGGCGGGCGGCTATCCTGGCGGGTCAGGGCCATACGGTGAGGCGTGTCCTCGTCTCCGCCGCCGCTGCTGTGAACCACTCTCGGGAAGGTGAAGGCCACCCGGCCGACGTTGAATGGACCGCAAGCGCCTGCTCCGCAACCCGTTGATCTGGATCCTCGTCGCGATCCTGATCTATCTGGGGTTCAGCCAGCTGTTCGACGACACCCGCGGCTACTCCGAGGTGCCGACGTCGGTCGCGCTGACCCAGATCCAGGACGGCAACGTCCGTGACGCGCTGGTCGAGGACCGGGAACAGCAGCTGCGGCTGACCCTGGACCGTCCGATCGACGTCGACGGCACCCAGGCCGACCAGATCATCACGCAGTACCCGGCGCAGCTCTCCGGGCAGATCTTCGACCAGGTCCGCCAGGTCCCCGGGATCGCCGAGTACGACACGGTCGTCCGGCAGGACTCGTTCCTGTCCTCGCTGCTGCTGATGATGATCCCGCTGGCGCTGATCCTGCTCATCCTGTTCTGGTTCCTGAACAACGCCCAGGGCGGCGGGAACCGGGTGATGAGCTTCGGCAAGTCCAAGGCCAAGCAGCTGAACAAGGACATGCCGAAGAACACGTTCGCCGACGTGGCGGGCTCCGACGAGGCGGTCGAGGAGCTCTACGAGATCAAGGACTTCCTGCAGAACCCGGCCCGTTACCAGGCGCTGGGCGCGAAGATCCCGAAGGGCGTCCTGCTCTACGGCCCGCCCGGTACCGGCAAGACGCTGCTGGCCCGCGCGGTGGCCGGCGAGGCGGCGGTGCCGTTCTACACGATCTCCGGTTCGGACTTCGTCGAGATGTTCGTCGGTGTCGGCGCCTCCCGGGTGCGGGACCTGTTCGAGCAGGCCAAGCAGAACGCGCCCTGCATCATCTTCGTCGACGAGATCGACGCCGTCGGCCGCCAGCGCGGCGCCGGCCTGGGCGGCGGTCACGACGAGCGCGAGCAGACGCTGAACCAGCTGCTGGTCGAGATGGACGGGTTCGACGCCCGCGGCGGCATCATCCTCATCGCGGCGACCAACCGGCCGGACATCCTGGACCCGGCGCTGCTGCGCCCGGGCCGGTTCGACCGCCAGATCCCGGTGGGCGCGCCCGACCTGGCCGGTCGCAAGGCGATCCTCGGGGTGCACTCGAAGGGCAAGCCCTTCTCCGACGACGTCGACTTCGAGTCGCTGGCCAAGCGCACCGTCGGCATGTCCGGTGCCGACCTGGCCAACGTGATCAACGAGGCGGCCCTGCTGACCGCTCGCGAGGGTGGCAACCTGATCAACGGGGCGGCGCTGGAGGAGTCCGTCGACCGCGTCGTCGGCGGTCCGAAGCGCAAGTCGAAGATCGTCTCCGACCGGGAGAAGAAGATCACCGCCTACCACGAGGGCGGGCACGCGCTGGCCGCGTGGGCGATGCCGGACCTGGAGCCGGTCTACAAGCTCACGATCCTGCCGCGCGGGCGCACCGGCGGGCACGCGCTCGTCGTCCCGGAGGACGACAAGGGCCTCATGACCCGCGCCGAGATGATCGCCCGCCTGGTGTTCGCCATGGGCGGGCGCTCGGCCGAGGAGCTGGTGTTCCACGAGCCGACGACCGGCGCGTCCTCGGACATCGACCAGGCGACCAAGATCGCCCGCGCGATGGTCACCGAGTACGGCATGAGCGCCAAGCTCGGCGCCGTCCGCTACGGGCGCGAGCAGGGCGACCCGTTCCTCGGTCGCTCGATGGGCAACCAGGCGGACTACTCGCTGGAGATCGCCCACGAGATCGACGAGGAGGTGCGCAAGCTCATCGAGGCCGCGCACACCGAGGCGTGGGAGATCCTCAACACCTACCGCGACGTGCTCGACGACCTGGTGGTGGAGCTCCTGGACAAGGAGACGCTCAACCGCAAGGACCTGGAGCGGATCTTCGGATCGGTGGAGAAGCGGCCGCGGATCACCGCGTTCAACGACTTCGGTGAGCGCACGCCGTCGGACAAGCCGCCGATCAAGACCCGGCGCGAGATCGCCTACGAGCGCGGCGAGCCGTGGCCCGAGCCCGAGCCGGCCGGGGTCGGCTCGAGCGCCGGCGGTGTCTCGAACGGGTACGGCGACGCCCCCGGCACCCCCGGTGCGTCCCCGTTCCCCAGCGGCGGGGGTACTCCGGCGCGGGCGGACGCACCCCACGACGGCGGCTACGGCGGCGGGGTCTCCAACGGCAACGGATCGCACGGCGGAGCGCCCGCAAACGGGTACGGCGCCACGCCCGGCGGTAACGGCTGGGGCAACGGCCCGTCCGCGCCGAACGGCGGACAGCAGTACGGCGGACAGCAGTACGGCGGGCCGGAGCACGGTGGCCCGCAGCACGGCGGTCAGCAGGGTGGCTACCAGGGAGCCGGCCAGCCACCGCCGCCCGCGGTCGCGCCCAACTACGGTGCGCCGCCCGACTGGCGTCCGGCCACGACCCCGCACGGGCAGACCTGGCCGCCCGCCAACTGGGGCGGCGCCACGCAACAGGGCGCCGGACAGCACGGGCAGGGCCAGCAGGGGCAGGGGCACGGGCAGGGGCAGTACGGCCAGGGTCAGCAGGGCCAGGGTCAGCAGGGCCAGGGTCAGTACGGCCAGGCCCCGGCCGGGTACGGCGCAGCCCCGCAGTCCCCGGCGCCGCAGGCCGGTCCCGCGGTGCAGCCCGACCCGGGCACGGACGGTCCCGGCGGGCCGGCCGATCCGGCAGCGCCGGACGGGACGCCACAGCCGGGTACGGGTCGCCAGGGCCCCGCTCAGAACGGACCGTGGACCGGCCCGTCCGGCGAGGGCTCCGCCTCCGGCGGGACCGGGGACGGTTCCGGCCCGGACGACCGGCGGGGCACGAACCCGGAGGCAGGACACTGAGCACGACGACGACGGACGGCGTCCCCGCGCCCGTCCGGTCCGCGGCGGTCGCGGCAGGGGTCACCCAGGCGGTGCCCGAGGGCGTCGACCTCGCCCGCGCCGAGAACGCCGTCCGCGAGCTGCTGCTCGCGGTCGGCGAGGACCCGGACCGCGAGGGGCTCCGCGAGACGCCGACCCGGGTCGCGCGCGCCTACGGCGAGATCTTCGCCGGGCTGTTCGTGGATCCGGACACGGTGCTGGAGAAGACGTTCGACGAGGGCCACGGCGAGCTCGTCCTGGTCAAGGACATCCCGCTGTTCTCGACCTGCGAGCACCACCTGGTGCCGTTCCACGGGGTCGCGCACGTCGGCTACATCCCCGCGGTCGACGGGCAGGTCACCGGCCTGTCCAAGATCGCCCGAGTGGTCGACCTGTACGCCAAGCGCCCGCAGGTGCAGGAGCGGCTCACCAAGCAGGTCGCCGACGCGCTGGTGCGCAAGCTCAACCCGCGCGCGGTGATCGTCGTGATGGAGGCCGAGCACCTGTGCATGGCCATGCGCGGCATCCGCAAGCCCGGCTCGCGTACCACCACCTCGGCGGTCCGGGGGCTGTTCAAGAGCTCCGCGTCCTCGCGCGCGGAGGCGCTGTCGCTGATCAGGGGGTCGTAGCCGTGGTCGCTCCGGACGGTGGCCTGCCGGAGCTGGGCCGGTGTGCGGTGATGGGGATCCTGAACGTCACCCCCGACTCGTTCTCCGACGGCGGGCGCTACCTCGACCGTTCACACGCCGTCGCGCACGGCGTCGCGATGCGGGACGCGGGGGCCGACCTGATCGACGTCGGCGGGGAGTCGACCCGGCCCGGCGCGCAGCGGGTGGACGCGGCCACCGAGCGCGAGCGGGTACTCCCGGTGGTGCGCGAGCTCGCCGCCGAGGGCGTGCGGGTCAGTGTGGACACGACCCGGTCCGAAGTGGCCGCTGCGGCCGTGGAGGCCGGCGCGGTCATGGTCAACGACGTCTCCGGCGGGCTGGCTGACCCGCGGATGGCCGCGGTCGCGGCCGAGACCCGGGTGCCCTGGGTGCTGATGCACTGGCGCGGGCACAGCTCCACGATGCAGCAGCTCGCCGGGTACGAGGACGTGATCGGCGAGGTGCGCGGGGAGCTGGTGGCCCGGGTCGACCACGCCGTGATGGCCGGGGTGGACCCGGACCGGATCGTGCTCGACCCCGGTCTCGGGTTCGCCAAGACCGCCGCGCACAACTGGGCGCTGCTGCGCCGGATCGACGTGCTCGTCGGGCTCGGCTTCCCGGTGCTGGTCGGCGCCTCGCGCAAACGGTTCCTCGGTGAGCTGCTGGCCTCGGCCGAGGGCGAGCTCCGCCCCCCGCCGGGCCGCGACATCGCCACCGCCGCGATCAGCGCGATCGCCGCGAACGCCGGCGCGTGGGGCGTCCGCGTGCACGACGTCGAGTCCACGATGGACGCCGTCGCGGTCAGCGCGGCGTGCCGGCTCGGCGCGTCACGGGCCCGGACCGGGCGGGACGGTGACCGGTGAGCGGGCCGGCAGCGCACACCGACCGGATCGAGCTCAGCGGGCTGCGGGTACGCGGCCACCACGGGGTGTTCGCGCACGAGAAGCGCGACGGTCAGGAGTTCGTCGTCGACCTCGTGGTGCACGCCGACCTGTCCGCGGCCGCGGCCTCCGACGACCTCGCCGACACCCTCGACTACGGCGTGCTCGCGCAGCGGGCGGCGGCGATCCTCGGCGGCCCGTCGCACGACCTGATCGAGTCGGTCGCCGGGGCGGTCGCCGACGACGTGCTGGCCGCCGACGAGCGGGTCCGCGAGGTCGAGGTGACCCTGCACAAGCCGTCCGCACCGATCCCGCTGACGTTCGCCGACGTCGCCGTCGTCATCCGCCGGGGGCGGTCGTGAGCCGCGCGGTGCTCTCGCTCGGGTCCAACCTCGGAGACCGGATCGCGCACCTGCGCGCCGTCGTCGCCGATCTCGGGCCGGGGCTCGTCGCCGTCTCACCGGTCTACGAGACCGCGCCGTGGGGCGTCACCGACCAGCCGGACTTCCTGAACGCGGTGGTCGTCGCCGACGCCCCGGAGCTCGACGCGCACGGCTGGCTGCGCCGCGGGCAGGGACTCGAGGACGCGTCCGGACGGGTCCGGGAACAGCGCTGGGGCCCGCGCACCCTCGACGTCGACGTCGTCCAGGTCGAGGGGCCCGACGGGCCGGTGTTCTCCGACGACCCGGAACTGCTGCTGCCGCACCCGGGGACCCCGGAGCGGGGCACCGTCCTGCTGCCGTGGCTGGCCGCCGACCCGGAGGCGGTACTGCACGGGCACGGCCCGGTCGCGGACCTGCTGGAACGGCTCGGGCCCGCCGGGCGGGACGGCATCGTCCGGCGCGACGACCTCTCGCTCGACCCGGGGGCGTCGCCGTGACCGCGGCCGGTCCGGGCGGGTCCGGCCGTCGTCCCGGCCCGGAGGAGGAGCCGCAGCCGACCGTGCGGCCGACCCGCTACCGGGACCTCGCCGCGATCGTGATCGTCGCGACCCTGCTCGGGAACATCCTCGTCCAGCTGACGTACTCGTCGCTGCCGTCGTTGCCGGTGGCCTCGGGCGTGACCGTCGGGGTGCTGGCGGTCGCCGAGATCGTCGGCGGGTTCGTGCTGCGCCGCCGGATCGAGCGCCGCGACGGCGCCCTGCCGGTCCCACCGCTCGTCGCCGCGCGGGCGGTGCTGGTGGCCAAGGCGTCCTCGGTCGGCGGGGCGGTGATCGCGGGCCTGTGGGCCGGCGTGCTGGTGCACACCCTGCCCATGGCGTCCGTCGTGGTCGCGGCGTTCCGGGACAGCATCGTGGCCGGGATCGGGCTGGGGTGCGCGTTCCTGCTGGTCGGTGCCGGGCTCTGGCTCGAACACTGCTGCCGGGCCCCGGACGACCCGGACGACACCGACGGGGGCGTCCGCTCCGGCGGATGATCGGCGCCGACGGCGGTGTGGCCCGGGTCGCGCCGCCGAATACCGGGTGGAACCGCCGGTAGTTCTCTACGCTCTGCGCCCATGGCTCCTCCCGCCGCCCCGCCCGGCGGCCCGACCGTTCTGCTGCCGGCCCCGTCGGCGAAGCGCCGCGGCGTGCTGCTGCCCGTCATCGGGCTCGTGGTCCTCGCGCTGCTGACGGTGATCACCGTGGGCATCCTGCAGCGCGCCATCGGCACCGCAGGCGTCGTGGTCGGAACGCTCGCCGCGCTGCTCCCGGTCGTGCCCGTCGTCGCCGCCTTCCTGTGGGTGGACCGCTGGGAGCCCGAGCCGCCGCGGATGCTGATGGGTGCGTTCCTCTGGGGCGCCGGGTTCGCCGCGCTGGTCTCGCTGCTGATCAACACCAGCGCGTCCGCGGTGCTGGACGCCGCGGCCGGGCGCGGAACGGGGGACCTGGTCGGCCCGGTCGTCGTCGCGCCGATCGTCGAGGAGTTCGCCAAGGGGCTGTTCATCGTCGGGCTGCTGGTGTTCCGGCGCCGGGAGTTCGACGGGATGGTCGACGGCATCGTCTACGCCGGGATCACCGCCGCCGGTTTCGCCTTCACCGAGAACATCCTCTACCTGGGCCGCGCGGTGTCCGACCCGGAGACCGCGGGGGTGGTGGCGACGCTGCTGGTGCGCGGCATCGCCTCGCCGTTCGCGCACCCCCTGTTCACCTGCATGATCGGCATCGCGGCGGGGGTGGCGGTCGCCAGCCGCAGCATCGGGATGCGGGTGCTGGCGCTGAGCGTGGGCTACGCCGCCGCGGTGGTGCTGCACGCACTGTGGAACGGCGCCTCGGTGCTGGCCGCGTCGCCGGGGGCCTTCTTCCAGATCTACCTCTTCGTGATGGTGCCGATCTTCGCCGGACTGATCGTGCTGGTGGTGTTCGCCCGGCGGCGCGAGGCGTCGATCGTCGCGGCGCAGCTCCCCGGGTTCGCGGCGGCCGGCTGGATCGCGCCCAGCGAGGTCCCGCTGCTCGCCCGGCTGTCGCGGCGCAAGGGCTGGCGCGCGCTGGTGCGGCGGCGGTCCGGCAAGGCGGCGGCGAAGGCGGTCGCGGACTACCAGGCCGCCGTCACCGAGCTGGCCTTCATGCGCAACCGGATCTCTCGCGGCGCCGTCCGGGAGAGCGCGCGTGCCCTGCACGACGAGAAGCTCGCGGCGGTCCTGCGGACCCGCGCGATCGCGGTCGGGGTGCCCGAGGCGCTCGTCGCGGCCTGGCGGCAGGACCGGCCGCACGGCTGGGAGCCACCGCCGCCGGCGGCACCGGACGGCAGCTACTCCGGGGCGTACCGGATCCCGGCGTTCCCCGACGGGCCGCCGATCCCCGACGACGCCCCCGCCGCCTGGTGGGGTCCCGGTGGGCGGCCGGGCAACGGCGGTCCGGGCGGTCGGGCCGGTCACCCCGGTCACCCCGGACCCGGCGCGAGCGGCGGACCGGGGTGGGGTGCTCCCGGCGCCCCGGGCTCCTCCGGTGGACCGGGTGGCTCGGGAGCTCCGGGCAGGGCGGGTGGTCCCGGCGCGCCGGGGGCGGCCGGCGGCCCGGGTGCTCCCGGTGGTCCCGCGGCGCCGGGTGGCCCCGGTGTCCCGGGGCCGAGGGGCGCGGGCGGGATCCCCGGCCCGGGCGCTCCGGCGCCGGGTGGACGGCCGTGGTGGCAGCAGGCCGGCGAACCGGACGCGGGCGGGGGCCCCCGCCCCGTCGCGGGGCCGCCACCGCCCCCTCCCGGCCGTCCCGCACACCCGGGCGCCGGTTCCGAGCAGGCGCTCGACAGCGGTCACGGCCCCGCCCGGCCCGCGGGACCCGGCTCCGGCTCCGGTCCCGGCCAGGCCCCGGAGCCGGTCGACGGCCTGACCCGGCCGGTCCGTCGTCCGGACGGCGCCGACGCACCGGACCCGGCGCAGCGCGGCCGGCACCAGGACGACCCGGCCGACCCGGGCCCGACCCGGCCGATGCTCCGCGAACCCGGCACGACCGCCGCCGACGCGGAGCCGGGGAACCGGCAGGAGGCCCGCCGTGACGAGGACCCGCCCCCCACGACGTCCTGACCCGCCGCTCTCCCGCCCCGTCGGCCCCTGGCAGCCGGGGTCCGGGAGGGACGTGGCCGGGGTGGCGGTCCGGGCCGTCGGGTGAAGCCGGTCATATGGGGGCCCGTGGCGGGCGGCGGCGCGTCTACCCTCGCGGTCGCACGCCCGGCCACCGCAGGCCGGGCGCACCGCGGATTGCCCGACCGGTACCGACACGGACCGGAGCGGGAGGAAACGGACTACTGACGTGATCGATGCCGGTCGCCCCGCGCGGCTCGCCGTCGGCGTGATCTCCGCCGGACGAGTGGGTTCGGTGCTCGGAGCCGCGCTGGGGCGCGCGGGCCACCACGTCGTCGCCGCCTCCGGGGTCTCCCCGGCCTCGGTGAAGCGGGCCGCGACGTTGCTCCCCGACGTACCCCTGCTCCCTCCGGACGAGGTCTGCAGCCGCTCCGACCTGGTGCTGCTCGCCGTCCCCGACGACGTCCTGCCCGGCCTGGTCCGTGGCCTCGCCGCCGCCGGCTGCTTCCGGCCCGGCCAGATCGCGGTGCACACCGCGGGCTCGCACGGCGTCGGTGTGCTCGACCCGGCCGCCGGCCAGGGCGTCCTGCCCCTGGCGCTGCACCCGGTGATGACCTTCACCGGCCGGTCCGAGGACCTGCAGCGGCTCGCCGCGTGCAGCATCGGCGTCACCGCCCCCGGCTCGCCGGCCGACGACGACCCCGGCGCCGACCCGCGCGACGCGGTCGGCTGGAGTGTGGCCGAGGCACTCGTGCTCGAGACCGGCGGCGAGCCCGTACGGATCCCGGAGGCCGTCCGCCCGCTCTACCACGCGGCGCTCGCGCACGGCGCCAACCACCTCATGACCCTGGTCGGGGACTGCGTCCAGCTCCTGGAGTCGGCCGGCGTCCGGTCCGCGGACCGGCTCGTCGCACCCCTGCTGTCCGCGGCGCTGGACAACGCGCTGCGGCACGGTGACCGGGCGCTGACGGGGCCGGTCGTCCGCGGCGACGCCGGCACCGTCCGCACCCACCTGGAGCGCATCACCGAGGCCGACCCGGACCTGGCCACCGCCTACCGGGCGCTCGCCGCGCGCACCGCCCGGCGGGCCGCCGCGGCCGGGCTGCTGGACCACGCCGCGCTGCTCGACGTCGAGAAGACCCTGGAGGACGACCGGTGACCGCATCGACCCGCAACGGTTACGTGCCCGGCCGGCTGACCGTGCACAACGACCCGGCGAAGTTGGGAGGAGTCACCCGCGCGCTGCGCGGAACCGGCCGGAAGATCGTCCTGATCCCGACGATGGGCGCCCTGCACGACGGGCACCGCGAGCTGATCCGGCACGCGCGCCGCATCCCGGGCGCCGTCGTCCCGGTCGTGTCGATCTTCGTCAACCCGCTGCAGTTCGGCGCCGGCGAGGACCTGGAGCGCTACCCGCGCCCGCTGAAGGCCGATGTGGACGCCTGCCGGGAGGAGGGCGTCGAGCTGGTCCTCGTCCCGCGGGCCGAGGACATGTACCCGCCGGGATCCGACACCCGGGTGGTGGCCGGGCCGCTCGGCGACGAGCTGGAGGGCGCGTCCCGCAAGGGCCACTTCGACGGCGTGCTGACCGTGGTGTCGAAGCTGTTCCACATCGTCGGACCGGACGTCGCGATGTTCGGGGAGAAGGACTACCAGCAGCTCACGCTGGTCCGGCGGATGGTGCGCGACCTGTACTTCCCGCTCGACGTCGTCGGCGTCCCGACCGTCCGTGAGGACGACGGCCTCGCGCTGTCCTCGCGCAACGCCTTCCTCGACGCCGGGCAGCGCCGCCGTGCGGCCGTCCTGCACCGGGCGCTGGCCGCCGGGGCCTCGATGTCGGTCCGGGGTCCCGACGCCGTGCTCGCGGCGGCTCGCGCCGAGCTCGCCGGGGAGCCCGAGGTCGACGTCGACTACCTGGCGGTGCGCGGCGTCGACCTCGGTCCGCCGCCGGACTCCGGTGCCGCGCGGCTGCTGATCGCCGCCCGGTTCGGCGCCACCCGCCTGATCGACAACACCCCGATCACCCTCTAGGAGCGCACCGTGTTCCGCACGATGATGAAGTCCAAGATCCACCGGGCGACCGTGACGCAGGCCGACCTGCACTACGTCGGCTCGGTGACGATCGACGCCGACCTCATGGCAGCCGCCGACCTGCTCGAGGGCGAGCAGGTGACGATCGTCGACATCACCAACGGCGCCCGGCTGGAGACCTACGCGATCACCGGCGATCCCGGCTCGGGGGTCATCGGGATCAACGGTGCCGCCGCGCACCTCGTGCACCCCGGCGACCTGGTCATCCTGATCTCCTACGGTTCCTACGACGCGGCCGAGCTGCGCGACTACAGCCCGCGGGTGGTGTTCGTCGACGCCGACAACCGGATCGCCGAGCTCGGCGCCGACCCGGGACACGCCCCGGAGGGCTCGGGGCTGCTCAGCAGCGCCGCCCGGTAGATCTCCGAGGAGAAGAGTGCTGCTCTGCATCGACGTCGGGAACGCGTCGGTCTCGCTGGGCCTCTACCCCGAGCCGGAACCGGGAGCCGATCCGGCGTCGCTGGATCCCGTCCCGCTGCGGCGCTGGCGGCTGCGGACCGACACCGGCGCCACCGCCGACGAGCTCGACCTGACGATCACCGGGATGCTCGGTGCGCACGTCGCCGACCTCACCGCGGTCGCCGCGCTGTCCACCGTCCCGGGCCCGTCCCGCGAGCTGCGCACCCTGCTGGCGCGCTGGTCGGACCGGATGCGCACGCTCGTCGTCGGGCCGGGGGTCCGCACCGGTGTCCCGCTGCTGGTGGACCACCCGCGCGAGGTCGGCGCCGACCGGATCGTCAACGCGATCGCGGCGCACCACCTGTTCGGCACCACCTGCGTGTCCGTCGACCTCGGCACCTGCACGAACATCGACGTGGTGTCGGCGAGGGGGGAGTTCCTCGGCGGGGCCTTCGCCCCGGGGATCGACATCGCGATGCAGGCCCTCGCCGAGCGGGCGTCGTCGCTGCGGCCGGTCGACCTGCTCGAGCCGCGCTCGGTGATCGGGCGGACGACGGTGGAGGCGGTGCAGGCCGGCGTGCTCTACGGCGCCGCCGGACAGGTCGACGGGCTGGTCCGGCGGATCGTGGCCGAGCTCGGGCCGGACGCGGGGCCGGTGACCGTCGTCGTCACCGGGGGGCTGGCCGGGCTGGTGAAGGACCGGGCCGAGACCGTCACCGACCACGTGCCCGACCTCACCCTGCACGGGCTGCGGCTGACCCACCTGCGCCACCACCGAGCCCGCTGAGCGGAGCGTGCGGAGCGAACATCGGCACTGAGCGAAGCGTGCGGAGCGAACATCGGTACTGAGCGGAGCGTGCGGAGCGAACATCGGTACTGAGCGGAGCGTGCGGAGCGAACATCGGCACTGAGCGGAGCGCGCGGAGAGATCGTCGGCGCTGGACGGTCACACCCGATGCGTCCGCCAGACGATGGTGCGCATCGGGAGCACGAGCGTGCCGGTGGTGTCCGCGTGGGCGGCCAGGAGGTCGCGCATCCCGTCCAGGACGGCCTCCCGGTGCGCCGGGTCGCTGGTCAGTGCCCACGAGTGCGTCCGCAGGTTGTGCACGTAACCCTCGACGGTCGTCTCCCACGACCACGCCACCCGGCGCTCCTGCGCGTCGGAGAACCACGGCGGGCCGGGCATCTCGGGGCCCTCGCCGCCACCCGCCGGGTTGTCCGCCGGACGGGGCGCGCCGGTGCGCAGCTCCTCCATGGCGGCGATCCAGTCGACGTCGCCGTCCACGCCGTTCCACAGCCCCGCGAGCAGGCCGCCCGGCCGGAGCACCCGCGCGATCTCCGGGGTCGCCCGGTCGATGTCGAACCAGTGCAGGGCCTGCCCGACCAGCACCGCGTCGACCGCGCCGTCCGGCAGCGGGATCTGCTCCGCTGAACCGCGGCGGGTGTCGACGCCCGGGAGCCGGTCGGTCAGCACCGCGAGCATCCCCGCGTCCGGCTCGACGGCGACGACGTCGCGCCCCCGGTCGAGCAGTGACCGGGTCAGCTTCCCGGTCCCGGCGCCGAGGTCGAGCACCCGCGGGCCCGTGCCGTCCAAAGCGAGGTCGACGGCCTCGTCCGGGTAGCCGGGCCGGTGCGCGTCGTACGCGGCGGCGACGGGGCCGAAGCTGCGCGCCCGGACAGGATCGACCATGCGGCTCACGGTAGTCCGGTCGTCACTGGGAAAACGCTGGTAGCGTTTTCCCTGTGGAAGCGACGGTGGACAGCGTAGGGCGCATCGTCGTGCCGAAACAGCTCAGGGATGCGCTCGGGCTGGTTCCCGGTTCGACGGTGGACGTGTCGGCGTACGGGGCCGGCCTGCAGCTCGTCCCTGTCGGGAGGACCGCACGGCTGGTCGAGGAGGACGGAGTCCTGGTCGCCGACGGCGACACCCCGATCGACGACGACGTCGTGTTCGGTCTGATCGACGCCGGTCGCCGGTGACGGTGCCGGCCCTCGACACGAGCGTCGCGGTGCCGCTGCTGGTCCGGGCACACGCAGCGCACGGCGCCGTGGTCCGCTGGTGGGACGGTCGGCCTGTCGTGCTGGCCGGTCACGCCCTCGCGGAGACCTACTCGGTACTCACCCGCCTGCCCGGTGATAGCCGGCTCGACCCGGGCGACGCAGCCCGGCTGATCGCCGAGCGGTTCGGCTCACCTCTGATTCTTCCGGACGCGGTCGCCGCGGATCTTCCCACGATTCTCGCTCGTGCGGGAATCGCCGGCGGAGCCGTGTACGACGCACTCGTCGGGCTGTGCGCGGCTGCGCACGACGTCGTCCTCGCGACTCGGGACGCGCGGGCCCGCGGCACGTACGACGCCGTCGGGGCCCGTTCCGTCGTAGTCGGGGGGTGACAGCCGCGAGGCCACCGCCTCGCGGATAGCCTGACCGGCCGTGAACACTCCCGGCGGCACTCCCACCGACTCCGAGGCAGACCTCCCCGAGCAGATGCGCGTCCGCCGGGCCAAGCGGGAGGAACTGCTGGCCGCCGGCGGCGAGGCCTATCCGGTCGAGGTGCCGCGCACGCACACCTTGCGCCAGGTCCGTGACTCCCACCCGGACCTGCCCGCGGACACCGCCACCGGCGACGAGGTCGCCGTCGTCGGGCGGGTGATCTTCCTGCGGAACACCGGCAAGCTCTGCTTCGCCACCCTGCGCGAGGGCGACGGCACCGAGCTGCAGGCCATGCTGTCGCTGGACCGCGTCGGTGCCGACGAGCTGGCCCGCTGGAAGGCCGTCGTCGACCTGGGGGACCACGTGCTCGTCCGCGGTGAGGTCATCACCTCCCGGCGCGGCGAACTCTCGGTGCAGGCCACCGAGTGGTCGATGGCGTCGAAGGCGGTCCGCCCGCTGCCCACCGCGCACAAGGAACTCTCCGAGGAGAACCGGGTCCGGCAGCGCTATGTCGACCTGATCCTGCGCCCGCAGGCGCGGGAGACCGTGCGTTCCCGCTCCACGGTGCTGCGCACCGTCCGCGAAGTACTGACGGACGCCGATTTCATCGAGGTCGAGACGCCGATGCTGCAGTTGCTGCACGGTGGGGCGACCGCCCGCCCGTTCGTCACGCACGCGAACGCACTCGACTCCGATCTGTACCTGCGTATCGCTCCCGAGCTGTTCCTGAAGCGGTGCGTGGTCGGTGGTATCGAGAAGGTCTTCGAGCTGAACCGGGTCTTCCGCAACGAGGGCATCGACTCCACGCATTCGCCCGAGTTCGCGATGCTGGAGGCCTACCAGGCGTACGCGACCTACGACGACATGGCCGTGCTGACCCGCGAGCTGATCCAGTCCTCGGCGCGGGCACTGTTCGGTTCCACTGTGGTGCGTCACCACGACGGTACCGAGCACGATCTCGGTGGGGAGTGGCGTTCGATCACGCTCTACGACGCGGTCTCCGACGCGGTCGGTCGCGATGTGACCCCGGACACCGAACTGAAGGATCTGCAGGAGATCGCGGCCGCACACGACGTCGACGTCACCGAATACCCGACCGCCGCGCAGATCGTGTTGGAGCTGTTCGAGAAGCTCGTCGAGCACACGTTGTCCGAACCGACCTTCGTGCGCGACTTCCCGGTCGAGGTGCGGCCGTTGACCCGGGCGCACCGGGACGACCCGCGACTGTCGGAGTCCTGGGACCTGATCGTGTTCGGTGTGGAGCTGGCGACCGCGTACTCGGAGCTGGTCGACCCCGTGGAACAGCGGGAACGCCTGCACGCGCAGTCGCTGCGGGCCGCCGCGGGTGATCCCGAGGCCATGCAGCTCGACGAGGACTTCCTGCGGGCCATGGAGTACGGGATGCCGCCGACCGGCGGGATGGGGATGGGCGTCGACCGGCTGTTGATGACCCTGACCGGACTCGGCATCCGCGAGACGATCCTGTTCCCGCTCGTCCGTGGGGAATCCTGAACCGGTCGTACCCGGCGAACGCAGCATCCTCACCGAAGACCACGGCCCGAACGAGTGGCTTTCGACTCGATTGCCCATTGATTGAGGGGCCCGGTCGACGGGACGGTCATTTCTCGTATAGCCTTCCATTCGAGCCGGTACCGCTGCCTCGCGTGGCCTCACCATTGCGTCCAGGTATTGCTGATTTGCGAGCCTGTACCAGTCGGGCCGGTTCACCCGTATACCTGCACGGTCATTCAGGGAGGCTGCGACGATGGCGCAGATCAAGGAGGTCCGGCTCGTCGACGACCTGACCGGCGACGCGGCGGACGAAACGATCGAGTTCGGTCTCGACGGACGGAACTACGAGATCGATCTGACGAACGACAACGCGAAGAAGTTGCGTGACGTTCTCACCGACTACGTGGCCGCCGCCCGGCGTGCCGCCGGTCCGGCCCGGCGTCGCGGCGCGTCGTCGAACTCGGCCGCCCGTCGCCCGTCGGTGGACCGCGAGCAGAACCAGGCCATCCGGGAATGGGCCCGCAAGCGGGGGATGAAGGTCTCCGACCGCGGCCGGATCCCGGCCGAGGTCCTCGAGGCCTACCACCAGGAGAACTGAGGCCCGGCGGTCGAGGGCCGAAGCAGCGGCGCCGAGGCCCGGCGGTCGAGGGCCGAAGCAACAGCACTGAATAGGGTCTGCCTCACCGGATGTGTCCGGGGGAGGGGTACCGGCGGTCCGCCCCTTCCCCGTGTCCGGAGGCAGCGGGTCCGGCCGGATTCCGGCAGACCCCGTACACCGACCGCTACGTCGAGCTCATCCTCCTCCCGCTGCCGGGCGTCGAGTACCCCGAGCCGTGGATCTGGCCCCGCGACCCGCGCCTGCACCGTCCGCTCGCTCGATCACTCGCTCGATCACGAGGCGGGCGAGACGATCGTCGACGTCGTCCACCACGGCGACGCCGGTCCCCCGGCCGTGGGCGGCCGCGGCCCGGTCCGGTGACCGCCCTCCGGCTGCTCGGTCCCGGCGGGACCGACGAGCCCGGCGCCGGTGCCGACCGGCACCCGCTCGTCGGCGCCGAGGCGGCCGTCCCCGCGAACTGCGCGGCACCCGAACGCCTGCCCGCCGGTCGCCCCGCTGTCGCGGTGCGCGAGCTGCGCCGGCACCTGCTGCGCGAGTGCGCTGTCGCCCGGGACGACGTCCGGTGTCGGCTTTCCGGCGCCGCGGGCGGCCCGAGGAGGGTTGTCGCGAGTTCGAGGCCGCGGAGCGCGCCCGCGAAGGGGCCGGGCAGGCCATCGCCGCATGACCAGGCGGCGGCGATGCGACCGGGAACACATCGAATGTAGCCCGCGTTACGCCCGGAACATCCCACGGTGCCCGTCAGGTGGAGGCGCCGGGCCCCGTCGGACCGATACAGTGGTATGAGGTCTCCCCCGTGGGGGTGGCCTGGCGCGGTATCACGCGAGGGCACGGTGCTTTACGAAGGGCGCAGTGCCGGACCCGGTGCGCCGGGGCCGGACTACAGGTGCTGGTCGCGCCGTACGTGAGGCGCAGCAGGCAAGGAGTGCGAATTGTTCGAGAGGTTCACCGACCGAGCACGGCGTGTTGTCGTCCTGGCCCAGGAAGAGGCCCGGATGCTCAACCACAACTACATCGGGACCGAGCACATCCTCCTTGGCCTGATCCACGAGGGCGAGGGCGTTGCCGCCAAGGCCCTCGAGTCGCTCGGTATCGCTCTGGAGGGCGTCCGGCAGCAGGTCGAGGAGATCATCGGTCAGGGCCAGCAGGCCCCGTCCGGGCACATCCCCTTCACCCCCCGGGCGAAGAAGGTGCTGGAGCTGTCGCTGCGCGAGGCGCTGCAGCTCGGGCACAACTACATCGGCACCGAGCACATCCTGCTCGGGCTCATCCGTGAGGGCGAGGGCGTCGCGGCCCAGGTTCTGGTCAAGCTCGGCGCCGACCTGAACCGCGTCCGCCAGCAGGTCCTGCAGCTGCTGTCCGGCTACCAGGGCAAGGAGCCGCAGGAGAGCGGTACCGGTGGCCGTGGCGAGGGCACCCCGTCGTCGTCGCTGGTGCTGGACCAGTTCGGTCGCAACCTCACCCAGCAGGCCCGTGAGGGCAAGCTGGACCCGGTCATCGGCCGGGAGAAGGAGATCGAGCGGATCATGCAGGTCCTCTCCCGGAGGACCAAGAACAACCCGGTGCTGATCGGCGAGGCCGGCGTCGGCAAGACCGCCGCCGTCGAGGGCCTGGGGCAGGCGATCGTCAAGGGCGAGGTCCCGGAGACGCTGAAGGACAAGCAGCTCTACACCCTCGACCTGGGTTCGCTGGTCGCCGGTTCCCGGTACCGCGGTGACTTCGAGGAGCGCCTCAAGAAGGTGCTCAAGGAGATCCGCACCCGCGGCGACATCATCCTGTTCATCGACGAGATCCACACCCTGGTGGGGGCGGGTGCCGCCGAGGGCGCGATCGACGCCGCGTCGATCCTCAAGCCGATGCTGGCCCGCGGCGAGCTGCAGACCATCGGTGCCACCACGCTCGACGAGTACCGCAAGTACGTCGAGAAGGACCCGGCCCTGGAGCGCCGCTTCCAGCCGATCCAGGTGTCCGAGCCGTCGGTCGCGCACACCGTCGAGATCCTCAAGGGCCTGCGCGACCGGTACGAGGCGCACCACCGCGTCACGATCACCGACGACGCGCTGTCCTCGGCCGCGACGCTGGCCGACCGCTACATCAACGACCGGTTCCTGCCGGACAAGGCGATCGACCTGATCGACGAGGCCGGCGCCCGGATGCGCATCCGCCGGATGACCGCTCCGCCGGACCTGCGGGAGTTCGACGAGAAGATCGCGAACGTCCGCCGGGACAAGGAGTCGGCGATCGACGCGCAGGACTTCGAGCGGGCCGCGCACCTGCGCGACCAGGAGAAGACCCTGCTCGGCGAGAAGGGTGAGCGCGAGAAGCAGTGGAAGTCGGGCGACCTCGACGTGGTCGCCGAGGTCGACGCGGAGCAGATCGCCGAGGTCCTGGGCAACTGGACCGGCATCCCGGTCTTCAAGCTGACCGAGGAGGAGACGACCCGGCTGCTCAAGATGGAGGACGAGGTCCACAAGCGGATCATCGGCCAGGAGGACGCGGTCAAGTCGGTCTCCCAGGCGATCCGCCGTACCCGCGCCGGCCTGAAGGACCCGAAGCGCCCGTCCGGGTCGTTCATCTTCGCCGGCCCGTCCGGTGTCGGTAAGACCGAGCTGTCCAAGGCGCTGGCGAACTTCCTGTTCGGCGAGGACGACGCGCTCATCCAGATCGACATGGGCGAGTTCCACGACCGCTACACCGCCTCGCGGCTGTTCGGTGCCCCTCCCGGGTACGTCGGCTACGAGGAGGGCGGCCAGCTCACCGAGAAGGTGCGGCGCAAGCCGTTCTCGGTGGTGCTGTTCGACGAGATCGAGAAGGCGCACCAGGAGATCTACAACACGCTCCTGCAGGTGCTCGAGGACGGCCGTCTCACCGACGGTCAGGGCCGCGTGGTCGACTTCAAGAACACGGTCCTGATCTTCACCTCGAACCTGGGTACCCAGGACATCTCGAAGGCCGTGGGTCTGGGCTTCTCCTCGGGTAACGACGAGGCGTCGAACTACGAGCGGATGAAGACCAAGGTCAACGACGAGCTGAAGAAGCACTTCCGCCCGGAGTTCCTGAACCGTATCGACGACATCATCGTCTTCCACCAGCTCAACGAGCAGCAGATCATCGAGATGGTCGATCTGATGATCGGGCGGGTGGAGCAGCAGCTGGCCAACAAGGACATGGCCATCGAGCTCACCGACCGGGCCAAGAAGCTCCTGGCGCGTCGCGGGTTCGACCCGGTCCTCGGCGCCCGGCCGCTGCGCCGGACGATCCAGCGCGAGATCGAGGACCAGCTCTCGGAGAAGATCCTCTTCGGCGAGATCGAGGCCGGTCAGATCGTGCTGGTCGACGTCGACGGGCTCGACACCGAGGCGGAAGAGGGCTCCAAGGCCTACGACGACAAGGCGCACTTCACCTTCCGGGGTGAGCTCAAGCCGTCGGAGCCGGTGCCGGACACCCCGCCGACCGCGATGGCCGGCGACGAGTGAGATAGCCGCAGGCAGACCGAAGGGCCCGCCCCGGAGTGATCCGGAGCGGGCCCTTCGTCGTGTCCGGGAACGGGTTCTGCCGCGACCCGTCACCCGCCGCCGGGCGACTCCGCGTGTCGGGCCGGTTGTCCGGTGCCGGTGAGGGTCAGCGGGCCAGTTGCCCCAGCACCGCCGTCGCGACACCGAACCGCAACGCGGTCTCGGCGTCCTGCGGGTGTGCCCGCACGGTCGCGGCGAGCGCGTCCGCGGCGACGCCGTGCAGCAGGGCTCGGGCCCCGTGGTGCCGGGCGTACAGCGCCATCAGCGGGAGCAGCATGGTCGGGTCGAGGAGCTCCAGGTCGTCCCGGCGGCGGACCCGGGTGACGGCGACGTACCAGCGCAGCAGGTCCAGCAGGAAGTAGGCCGCCGAGGTCGGCACCAGCAGGGCCGGTCGCGGGTCGTCGAGCAGCACGCACAGTGCCGTGATCCCGACCGGCAGACCGATCCCGATCAGCAGTCCCACCGCGATGCCGGGTAGCAGCTGCTCACGCACCCGGCCGTCGAACATCCGGCGCAGTCGCAGGATCCCGGTATGCCCGCCGAGGATGCGGACGGTCCCCGCCCGGTCGACGGCGAAGGTCCCGGTCTCGCTGCCGCGGACCCGGAAGAACGCGTAGCGCGCCAGCAGGTAGACCGGCAGGCCGCCGAGCAGGAACCACACCCCCGTCGGTACGACGGTGACGACCATCCAGGCCAGCCCGACCGGCAGGAGCGTGCAGCTCGCGATCACGACGAACCGGTCGAACCGCCCGCCCCGGCCGCTGACCGCCGAGGTGGACCGGGGCAGCGCGTCGCCGGCGACCTGGGCGGCGGTGCGGCTCACGTCCGCGAGCCTAGTGCCCCGCCGATCGAGGTCACCCGAGGTCGTGCCGGCGCCCGTCCGACGGCGGGAGCAGCGCCCGCAGCCGGGCGCGCAGCTCGTCGTCGGCCTCGCCGGACCGGACCAGCGACCAGAGCGCGTCCGGGTCGCCGGAGCGCAGCACGGCCGACCGGGCGGCGACGACGAGGTGCTCGCGTTCCGCCCGGACCGCCGGGGACTCCGACACCGGCAGCAGCGGTCCCCGGGCGGCCTCGGCGGCGGCGTCGCGCACCCGCCCGTCGCGCAGGGCCTCGCGCAGCCGGAGGAAGTCGGCATCCACCCGCGCCGCGATCCGGTACGGCTGGGTGCGCACGGTGTCCTCGCCGACCTGCCGGCGCAGCCGGTGCATCTCGGCGCGGACGGTGATCGGGCGCCCGTGGTCGCCGTAGAGTGCGACCGCCAGTTGCTCGGCCGTCATCCCCTCCGGGTGCAGCGCGAGCAGGGCCAGCACCTCGGCGTGGCGCTGACCGAGCCGGAGGGCGCGTCCGTCGCGGCGGGCCGTCGGCGTCCGGACGCCGAGGAACGGCAGGGTCAGCTCGGGGATCGGGGGTCCCTCCGGCTCCGGCAGCCGCAGCAGCCAGCCCTCGCCGAGCGGTTCGATCTGGCCCTCGACGCCGCCGTCGAGCAGCACGCGGTCGCCCCGTTCGGGCAGCTCCACGCGGGCGGGGAACCGCTCGGCCGGGTTCGCGGCGAGCACCCGGCCGCGCGGGGAGAGCAACGCACCGGGTGTCCGGCCGAGCCCGGTGAGATGCGGCAGGTTCGTCGCGCGCAGCCGCTCGTCCCGCGCGGCGGTGTGTTCGGCCAGCCGGCTCTCCGCGAGCCGGGCCGCCGCGGTGACCAGCGACAGCGTCATCGGGTGGAAGGAGTCCTCGGGCCCGGTGACGTCGACGGTGCCGATCTGCCGCCCGGTCTCCGGGTCGTGCACGGGCGCGGCGGCGCAGGTCCACGGGTGGTAGGCGCTCACCAGGTGCTCGGCGGAGTGGATGCGCACCGGGCGGTCGTCGGACAGTGCCGTGCCCATCGCGTTGGTCCCGACCGAGTCCTCGCTCCAGCGGGTGCCCTCGACCAGCTCGACGCGCTCGGCGCGGCGCAGCACGTCCCGGGCGCCCTCGCGCCAGAGGATGTGCCCGCGCTCGTCGGTCACGATCATCATGTGCCGGGACTGCTCGGCCGCGGTCACCAGCGTGTCGCGCAGCACCGGCAGCGCACCGGCGAGCGGGTGCCCGGAGCGCAGCGCGGTGACCTCGGCGTGGTCGTAGGTGTGCCCGGGACGCGCGCGCTCCGGGTCGACGGCGGCGGCCAGCGACCGCGCCCACGAGTCCCGGACCTCGGGGCGCACACCGGCATCCGGGCCGCCGGTCAGCACCGACTCCCGGGCCCGGTCCAGCGCGCCGCGCCGCTCCGTCACGACACCCTCCCGACCTGACCTTGAGGTGAGCTCAGCCTTGCCTGAATCGGATCCGCGTGCTCGGTCCTGACCTAGGGGTCAGGTTCCGCATCTGCGTGCAACTCCGGTGCAACCCCCAGCTTCCTAGTGTCGGGCGTCACGCGCAACGCGCAGGACGTGCGTGTGCCAGCACGACATAGTTCAACGCCGAAAGGACCAACGATGGCCAAGTACGCGGCACCGGGTCAGCCGGACAGCGTCGTCTCCTTCAAGCCCCGCTACGACCACTTCATCGGGGGCGAGTACGTCGCGCCGGCCAAGGGGCAGTACTTCGAGAACCCGACGCCGATCACGGGCGAGACCTTCACCGAGGTGGCCCGCGGCACCGCGGACGACGTGGAGAAGGCCCTCGACGCGGCGCACGCCGCGGCCCCGAAGTGGGGCAAGACGTCGGTCAACGAGCGGGCGAACATCCTCAACAAGATGGCCGACCGCATCGAGGCCAACCTCGAGTCGATCGCCATCGCCGAGTCCTGGGAGAACGGCAAGGCCTGCCGCGAGACCCTCGCGGCCGACATCCCGCTGGCCGTCGACCACCTGCGCTACTTCGCGGGAGCGATCCGGGCGCAGGAGGGCAACCTCTCCCAGATCGACGACGACACCGTCGCCTACCACTTCCAGGAGCCGCTGGGCGTCGTCGGGCAGATCATCCCGTGGAACTTCCCGATCCTGATGGCGATCTGGAAGCTGGCCCCGGCGATCGCCGCCGGCAACGCGGTGGTCCTCAAGCCGGCCGAGCAGACCCCGGCCTCGATCCACGTGCTGCTCGAGCTGGTCGCCGACCTGCTCCCGCCGGGCGTGGTGAACGTCGTCAACGGGTTCGGCGTGGAGGCCGGCAAGCCGCTGGCGTCCAACAAGCGGATCTCGAAGATCGCCTTCACCGGTGAGACCACCACCGGCCGGCTGATCATGCAGTACGCCTCGGAGAACCTGATCCCGGTCACCCTGGAGCTGGGCGGCAAGAGCCCGAACATCTTCTTCGACGACGTCGCCGCGCAGCAGGACGCGTTCTACGACAAGGCGCTCGAGGGCTTCGCGATGTTCGCCCTCAACCAGGGCGAGGTCTGCACCTGCCCGTCCCGCGCGCTCATCCAGGGCGGCATCTACAACGACTTCCTGGAGCAGGCGGTCAAGCGGACCGAGCAGATCAAGCAGGGCCACCCGCTCGACACCGACACGATGATCGGTGCGCAGGCCTCGAACGACCAGTTCGAGAAGATCCTGTCCTACATCGACATCGGCCGGCAGGAGGGCGCCAAGGTCCTCACCGGTGGCGAGAAGGCGGACCTGGGCGGCGAGCTCTCCGGCGGCTACTACATCAAGCCGACGATCTTCGAGGGCAACAACGCCATGCGGATCTTCCAGGAGGAGATCTTCGGCCCGGTCGTGTCGGTCGCGCGGTTCAGTGACTACGACGACGCCATGAAGATCGCCAACGACACGCTCTACGGCCTCGGTGCCGGCGTGTGGAGCCGCGACGCGAACACCGCCTACCGCGCGGGCCGGGAGATCCAGGCCGGCCGGGTGTGGGTGAACAACTACCACGCCTACCCGGCGCACGCGGCCTTCGGCGGCTACAAGCAGTCCGGCATCGGGCGCGAGAACCACAAGATGATGCTCGACCACTACCAGCAGACGAAGAACGTCCTGCAGAGCTACTCGCCGAACGCGCTGGGCTTCTTCTGATGTCCGCGGGCGACAGCGCCGCCCCTGCGGAGCCGGTCCCGGAGGTTCCGGGATCGGGGACGGAGCGGGTGGCGCTGACGCCGGCAGCCGCCGATCTGCTGGTCAGGCTCACCGACCTGCACGGCCCGCTGATGTTCCACCAGTCCGGCGGGTGCTGCGACGGCAGCGCCCCGATGTGCTATCCGGACGGTGAGTTCAAGACCGGCAACTCGGACGTCCACCTGGGCGACCTGCAGGTCGAGGGGCTGGAGAAGCCGATCGGCTTCTGGATGTCGGCGTCGCAGTTCGAGTACTGGAAGCACACCCACCTCACCGTCGACGTGGTGAAGGGACGGGGCAGCGGGTTCTCGGTCGAGGCGCCGGAGGGCGTCCGGTTCCTGATCCGCTCCCGGCTGTTCACCGACGACGAGTGGCGGGCGATGCAGAACTGACCCGCCCGCGGGCCCGGGGCACACGTCCCGGGCCCGTGCTGCGTTCCGTCGCACAGGAGGACATCGATGTCCGCTCCGCACACCCTGCGCGGGCTGATGGGCCTGCCGGCCGAGCCGGCCCCGCTCGCACGCTCCGCGCTGATCATGATCGACCTGCAGAACACCTACACCGAGGGCGTCATGCGCCTGGAGAACGTCGAGCCCGCCCTGGAGGAGGCGGCGACGCTGCTCGACCGGGCCCGTTCGGCCGGTGCGAGAGTGATCCACATCCGGCACGACGCCGGCGAGGGCAGCCCGTACGACGTGAACGCCCCGATCGGCGCGATCCACGCCTCGGTCGCGCCGCGGGACGGCGAGCCCGTCGTCACCAAGAACTTCCCCAGCGCGTTCGTCCACACCGGACTGGCGGACCTGCTGGAAGGTACCCAGGACCTGGTGCTCGCCGGGTTCATGACGCACATGTGCGTCAACTCGACGGCGCGCAGCGGTTTCTCGGGCGGCTACGTGCCGACCGTCGTCGCGGCCGCCACGGCGACCCGCGCCCTTCCGGGCATCGACGGCACAGCGGTACCGGCCGCCGAGGTGCACGCCGCCGCACTGGCGGGCCTGTCCGACCTGCCCGCCATCGTCGTCCCGGACCACAAGTCCGTCCCGGACTGACCTCTGCGCGCGCCCTCGCTCCTGCCCGCGCCTCTCACTCCAATCCCGACTCATGACGCTTTAGTTCGGTATCACCGGACTAAAGCGTCATGAGTCGGGCGGGGGATGGGGTGTGTGAGCAGCGTGAGGCTGTTGTGGCAGCCTCTCAGGGACGAGTCAGGGCCTCGTCGATCGCGGCCAGGGTCGCCGCGGCGCGGCCGGCGATCCCGACGCCGCGGCCGTGCCGGACCTCCGGCTCCCGGACGTTGATCCGGACCAGGGCTCCGGTGGCGGCCGAGGCCAGCTCGGAGCGCCGGCGCACGGTCGGCAACGCCGTACCCGCCCCCAGCTCGACGACCGCGAGCCCGTCCCGGCGCTCCCGCAGCCAGTCGGAGTGCCGCGCCAGGGCGGGGGCGGCGTGCGTGTCGTCCCAGCCGGCGTCGCCGAACATCAGGATCGCCGGACGGGCGAGCGCGCCGCAGCCCGGGCAGGCCGGGAGATCGCCGACGGCCCGCATCGACTCCTCGTCGACGGTCACCCCGACGCCGTCGGCCGGCCACACCCCGTGCCCGCAGAGCCGTACGCACTGCATGTGGTGGATCGAGCCGTGCACCTCGGCGACGTCGCCCGGGGCGAACCCGGCCCGCTGGAACTGGCCGTCCACGTTGGACGTGAACACGGTCGTCGGGAGGCGTTCGGCCCAGCGCCGGAGCACCGCGAACCCGGCGTGTGGCACCGTGCGCCGGTAGAGGTTCAGCCGGTGCCCGTAGAAGCCCCAGGCCAGTGCGGGGTCGTCGGCGAAGTGCTCCGGGTCGGCCAGCTCCTCGAACCGCAGCCCGAGCCGGGCGTAGGGCGGGTAGGCCCGCCAGAAGCCCTCGGTGCCGCGGAAGTCGGGCAGGCCGGAGTCCACGCCCATCCCGGCGCCGGCGGTCACCAGCAGCGCCTCCGCGCCGCGGACCAGGTCCGCCGCCCGGCGGATGTCCGGGTCGATCAGGAGTCCGCGGCGATCTTCTCGAGGTCGACGACCTCGAACTCCAGCACCGCCGAGCCGGTCCCGACCGGCCGGGACCGCTCGCCGGCGTGCGCCGCCGCACCGTCGCCGGCCATCCAGTTCCGGAAGTCGTCGTCGGTCTCCCAGTGGGTGACCACGAAGTAGCGGGTCTCCCCGGCGACGGGGCGCAGCAGCTCGAAGCCGAGGAACCCGGCGGCGTGGTCGACCGCGCCCATCCGGTGCGCGAACCGCTTCTCCAGCTCGGCGCCCTTTCCCTCGGGCACCTCGATGGCGTTGATCTTCACGACAGCCATGGCCCCCACGCTAGCGCCTCCCGGCCGCGTCGATGCGCATGCGCCAGGCGTCGCCGACGAGTTCGGTCAGCCGGCCGACGTCGACCCGCTCCAGCCGCAGCATCACCAGCGGGAGACCGTCGTAGCCGGGGACGGTGAAGAACAGCTCCGGCTCGCCCAGCAGCAGCGCCTGCTTCTCGGCCTCGTCGCCGACGTAGAGCACGGCGACGTCGGTACGGATCACCCGTCGCCGGCCGGGCACGCGCTCGGGGTAGGACCAGACGAACCCCTTGCCGTCGACCTTGAAGTCGAAGCCGTCGCTCGGGCTCTCCTCGGCGCCGTCGAGGGCGAGGGCGATCCGCCGGACGTCGTCCTCGTCAGCCATCGGACCTCCCGGGCGCGGTCAGGGTCTCGGTCTCGCCGGTGCGCGAGTCGTGCAGCTCGACGGCGAGGATCCGGGCCCGCACCGGCTTCACCGGGTGCAGCAGCGCGAACGCCGCCGCCGGCCGGCCGGTGGCCAGCACGACGTGCGGCAGCCAGGACCCCGGCAGGTGCGCGGCGTGCGCACCGCGGACCCGGCCGGCGAGCGCGTCGTGCACCGCGGTGTGCACGGCGAGCACCTCCGGGTCGGTGACGGCGGTGAGCACCAGCGCGTCGTCGTCGCCGGTGACCGAGCCCAGGCCGGCCAGCCAGAGCGCGGGCAGCGCGACCAGCCGCAGCTCGGCGGCCAGCGCGTCGCGGGCGCCCCGCGGGATGGTGCCCCCGGCCGCGACGGTCACCTGCGGGGTCCCGGACGACACCGGGATGCCGGCGCCGGCGAGCCGGGCCCGGAGGTCCCGCAGCGCGGACACGCCGTCGTCGTCGAGGCGGAAGCGGACGGTGCTGGGCATCGGGCGGGCCGGTCAGGCGGGCAGCGCGAAGCGGCCGTCGTCGGTCTGCTCGGCCAGCCCGTCGACGAGCAGCGAGTGCAGGCAGCGGTCGCGCTGTCCGGCGTCGGACCAGACGGCGTCGAGTGCCGAGCGTTCGACCGGGCCGGGGGCACCGCGCAGCACGTCCATCAGCTTGCCGCGCACCTGCCGGTCGGTCCCGGCGAAACCCTGCACCGGGCGGCGGGGCCCGTCGTAGGCGGGCCTGCCCGCGGCGACCCAGGCACAGGCGTGCGCGACCGGGCAGTCCGCGCAGCGCGGGGAGCGGGCGGTGCACACGAGGGCCCCGAGCTCCATCAGCCCGGCCGAGACGACGGCGGCCTCGGTGTCGCGGGCGGGCAGCAGCGCGTCGACGTCGGCCAGGTCGGCCCGGGTGCGGGCCGGGCCGGCGTCGCCCTGACCGTGCACCGCGCGCGCGACGACCCGCCGGACGTTGGTGTCGACGACCGGCGCCCGCAGTCCGTAGCCGAACGCGGCGACCGCGCGGGCGGTGTACGAGCCGATCCCGGGCAGTGCCTCGAGGGAGTCCACATCGGAGGGCACCGTGTCGTCGTGCCGCTCGGCGATCGCCGCCGCCGCGTCGTGCAGCCGGATCGCGCGGCGCGGGTAGCCGAGCTTCCCCCAGGCCCGCAGGACGTCCGCCCGCGGCGCCGCGGCCAGCGCGGACGGGGCGGGCCAGCGGTCCATCCAGTCCCGCCAGACCGGCTCGACCCGGGCTACCGGGGTCTGCTGGAGCATGAACTCGCTGACCAGCACGCCCCACGGGGTGGTCTCGGGCCGCCGCCAGGGCAGGTCCCGCGCCTGCGCACGGAACCACGGAGAGATCAGCTCGGCCAGCACCCGACCAGTGTCGCGGCGCCCGCCCGGGCGCCCGCACCCGGCCCCGGCTCGGTTCTCGCACCCCCGCGGCGTCCCCGCACCGACTGCACCCGGTGCGACCTCCGCGCCCAGGGTGCGGGAGCGAGGCGCGGGACGCGCGGGCCGGGGCGCGTCCGCAGGCGCGGGGGCGGCCGTGCCCGCAGGCCATCGGGCGGGGACCGAGCCCGCCACTATCGCGATCGGCGCCGCGGCGCCCGTCACGACCGGGTCGCGTTCGGGCGATCCGGTCCGCGGGGCGCCGGGGCATCCGGCGGTGGGGATCACCGTGGGTCGATCCGCCACCCGGACGGGCGGCGCCGCGTCGCGGTCCGTCCGGTGTGGACCGCCACGCGCGGTCGGCGGTTGATCGACCGTGCGGAGGGCGGCCACTCCGACGGGGTTCCGTGCCTCCCTCGCCCGGGTGGACCTGCGCCGACCTGCGAGGTCACGGCGCGGCGTCGACGACATCGAGTAACCGGAGTTCTACCGTCGGTGACGTGATGGACCCGGTGGGACCCCTGCCGGCGTCGGTGTACTGGCGTCGGCGTGCCGTCGCGATCGGCCTGGCGCTGCTCGCGCTGTTCGCGCTGCTCTGGCTCTCCACCCGGTTCCTGATCCCGTCCGACGTGACCGGCGACCCGGTCCACGCGGCGGCGGCCGAACCCGACTCCCCGGACTCCGACCCCGCGAACCCCCGAGCGGCGGGCCCGGCCTCCCCGGCCCCGGGCGACCCCTCCCAGACGCCGCTCCCCGCCTCCGACGAACCCGGTGCTCCCCCCGGGCAGGCGGAGGCAACGTCCACCGGACCCGCGTCCCCGAGCGCGGGTCCGGTGGACGAGACGGTGCGCCCCGACGACACCCCGCGGGCATCGGTGGAGGTGCCGGCCTCGGCGCCGTCGCCGCCGACCGGGCCGGTGCCGTGCACCGACGAGATGATCGAGCTGCGGGCCGAGACCGGCCAGCCCACGTACCCGGCGGGCGCCCGTCCGGAGCTGCGCCTGGTCGTCACGAACGTCTCCGGGCAGCCGTGCGTGCGCGACCTGGACGGCGCCGACCAGGAGATCCTGGTGTGGAGCGGCGACGGCGGCACCCGGCTGTGGTCGTCGAACGACTGCGCCAACCCGGCCACCGACGACCTGCGCACCCTCGTGCCCGGCGAGCCGGTGGCCTTCGCGGTGACCTGGAGCGGCCTCGGGTCGGTGCCCGGCTGCGCGGCGGCGCGGGAGCGGGTGCCGGCCGGCGGCTACCGCGTCGTGGCCCGGCTGGGCCCGCTCACCAGCGAGCCCGCGCCGCTGCTGATGGGCTGACGCCCCTGTGAGTACTTTCCGGGGCCCTGACCCCGAAAAGTACTCACAGGCGCGTCAGCGCACCCGGTTCATCAGCTCCCGCAGCGACGAGGCCTCGGTGATCTTCATGCCGGTGGAGCCGGTGTCCGAGTCCGGCGGCACGATCGCCCTGGTGAAGCCGAGCCGGGCGGCCTCGGCCAGTCGTCGTCCGACGCCGTGCACCCGGCGCAGCTCCCCGGCCAGGCCGAGCTCGCCCAGCACGATGAGGTCCGCGGGCAGCGACACGTCCCGCTTCGCGGAGACCACGGCCAGCGCGATCGCCAGGTCCGCGGCCGGCTCGGTGACCCGCATCCCGCCGACGGTCGCGGTGTAGACCTCCTGGTCGTGCAGCTTGAGGTTGCCGCGGCGTTCCAGCACCGCCAGCAGCATCGGTACCCGGGACGCGTCGAGCCCGGTCACCGCCCGTCGCGGGCTCGGGATGTTGGCCCCCGCCACCAGCGCCTGCACCTCGGCGAGCAGCGGCCGTCGCCCGTCCATCACGACGGTGACCGCGGTCCCCGGCTGCACGGCCTCGCCGCCCTGACCGAAGCGGCCGAGGAACAGCCCCGAGGGGTCGGGCAGCCCGACGATGCCGGAGTCGCGCAGCTCGAAGCAGCCGACCTCGTCGGCCGGGCCGAACCGGTTCTTCACCCCGCGCACCATGCGCAGCGCCGAGTGCTTGTCGCCCTCGAAGTGCAGCACCACGTCGACCAGGTGCTCCAGCACCCGCGGACCGGCGATGCCGCCGTCCTTGGTGACGTGACCGACCAGCAGCACGGCCAGCCCGCGCTCCTTGGCCAGCGCGGTCAGCCCGACGGTCACCGCCCGGGTCTGGGTGACCCCGCCCGGGCTGCCGTCGACGCCCGCGGTGGACATGGTCTGGATCGAGTCGATCACCAGCAGCGACGGCTGCAGCGTCTCGACGTGGCCGAGCACCGACTCGAGGTCGGACTCGGCGGCGAGGTAGAGCTCGTCGTGCAGCCCGCCGGTGCGCTCGGCCCGCAGCCGGACCTGGCCGGCGGACTCCTCACCGGAGACGTAGAGCACCCGGGAGCGGGCCGCGGCCTTCGCGGCGACCTCGAGCAGCAGGGTGGACTTGCCGACGCCCGGCTCACCGGCGAGCAGCACCACCGCGCCCGGCACGAGCCCGCCGCCGAGGACGCGGTCGAGCTCGTCGACGCCGGTCGCGCGGGCACGCGAGGCGTCCAGCTCGACGTCGGCGATCCGCCGGGCGGGAGTGCTCGGCGCCCCCGCGACGACGGTCCGGCCGGGGATCGACCGGGGCGCCTCGACCTGTTCGAGGGAGCCCCAGGCCTGGCATCCCGGGCAGCGTCCGACCCACTGCGCGGTGCGCTGGTCGCACTCTGTGCAGCGGTAGCCGCCCGAGCGGGCGGACCGGGACCGCGGGGTCAGTTGCCCGCGGCGCCGCCCGAGCCGGACTCCTCGTTGCCGGGTGCGACCTCGGCGCCCTCGCCGTCGGCGGGCGGGCCGGGCGGCGGCGGCTGCTCCGCGCCACCGGTCTCGGCCTCGGCGTGGAAGTCGTCGCGCTCCGGGGGCCCGGCGGCGGCGTTCTGCTCCGGGATCGCGGTCGGGACGGTCACGGTGACCGATCCGGCGCGCTCGAAGACGAAGGTCATCTCGACGTCGGTCCCGGGAGCGACCGGGCGCGAGAGGCCCTCCAGGGTCAGCTCGAGCGGGCGGCTCGCCGTCGGCTGGAGCTGGCTGTTGCCCACGGCGACCAGCGCGACGCCCTCCGGCAGCGCGGTCTCGCCACCGATCGCGACCGACGCCGCGTCCGCGCTGGACACGCTCACCAGCCGGTCCGCGACCGCGCCGTTGTTCACCAGGGTGGCGCGCACCGGAGCGGACTCGCCGGGGTTGTAGAGGGCGTTCGGCCCGGCCGGGTTCTCCGGGTAGGCGATCTGCACGTCGAGCAGGTCGACCTGGCCGACCGAGGCGTTGAGGCCGTTGGTGGCGGCCACCTGCTGTGCGGTCTGCGAGATCTGTCCGGCCCCGCAGCCGCTCAGCAGCAGACCGGTCAGGGCGACGGCACCGGCGACCCCTGCCAGGGTCCGGGTGGGACGGTGGCGGTTGCGGCTCACGGTCGGCGTGTCCTTCCTTGCCGGCCGGGAGCGGATCCCGGCGCGTCGTACGACGATGGGGCGCCGCTCGATCGCACGGGGCGCCTCCCGGTCCGGCCGGGCCGTCTCAGGAGGCAGCACCGCGCGCGGTGACCGCGCGGTCTTCGCCCGAGAGCGTAGTCGCGTGCCGTCGGCGGGTGCGCGGTCGGTCGGCCGACGTCCGGGCGGGGACGGCGTGTCGGACAGGTGACGCGCGGTCGACGCCGAGGGTGACGACGCCCGACGTGTGCGCGGGAAACACGTTTTGTCGGTGTTGTCAACCCCCTGACCTGCGACGACGGTGAAAGCCGGTCACCGGGTCGCGGGAGCGACGTGTTAATCTGGAGCCAGCGAAAGGGGCCAGAGGACACATGGTTTTCAAGGTCGGAGAGACCGTCGTCTACCCGCACCACGGTGCCGCTCTCATCGAGGCGATCGAGACCCGGACGATCAAGGGCGAGGAAGTGCAGTACCTCGTCCTGAAGGTCCAGCAGGGGGATCTGACGGTCCGCATTCCCGCCGACAACGTCGAGGTCGTCGGCGTTCGTGACGTGGTGGGCCAGGAAGGGCTGGACCGGGTGTTCGAGGTGTTGCGCGCGCCGCACACCGAAGAGCCCACGAACTGGTCCCGGCGCTACAAGGCGAACTGGGAGAAACTCACCTCCGGCGACGTGAACAAGGTCGCCGAGGTCGTGCGGGATCTGTGGCGTCGCGAGAAGGACCGCGGCCTGTCCGCGGGCGAGAAGCGCATGCTCGCCAAGGCGCGGCAGATACTGGTCAGTGAGCTCGCGCTCGCCGAGGGCACCGACGAGGAGCGGGCCGAGGTCCTGCTCGACGAGGTGCTCGCGACCGCGACGGCCTGACCGCGACCGTGGACGGGCCGTCCCGCGGGGCGGATGTCGTCGCGGTACTGCCCGCGGCCGGATCGGGGACGCGGCTCGGTGCCGCGGAGCCGAAGGCGTTCGTCCCGCTCGCCGGGGTGCCGTTGCTGGTGCGTGCGGTCGACGGGCTGCTGGCGTCCGACGTGGTCGATCACGTCGTCGTCGCGGTGCCGTCGGAGCTGGTGGACCGGGCGCTCGGACTGCTGTCCGGACGCCCGGTTTCGGTGATCGCCGGTGGCGGTGACCGCACCGCGTCGGTGGCGGCCGGGCTGGCCGCGACCGGACCGGACGCCGAGGTGGTGCTGGTGCACGACGCCGCGCGGCCGCTCACACCCGTGGACGTGGTCCGCCGGGTGGTGGCCGCCGTGCGGGCCGGAGCGCCCGCGGTGATCCCGGTGCTGCCGGTGGCCGACACCGTCAAACGCGTCGACCCGAACGGGGTCGTGACGGACACGGTGGACCGTTCCGCGCTGCGTGCGGTGCAGACCCCGCAGGCCTTCCGGGCCGCGGACCTGCGCCGCGCCTACGCGGGGATCCCGGATCCGGCGACCGACGACGCGGGACTGGTCGAGGCGATCGGCGATCCGGTGGCGACCGTGCCGGGCGACCCGCTGGCGTTCAAGGTGACCACCGCGTGGGACCTGCGGATCGCCGAGCTGCTGCTCGCCGGTGCCGTGCTCGAGGAGATGTCCGGGAGGACCGTGTGAGGGTCGGGATCGGCACCGACGTGCACCCCGTCGAACCGGGCCGCGACTGCTGGGTCGCGGGACTGCGCTGGGACGGTGTCGACGGCTGCGCCGGGCACTCCGACGGCGACGTCGGCGCGCACGCGCTCTGTGACGCGCTGCTCTCCGCCGCCGGCCTCGGAGACCTCGGCGCGGTGTTCGGTACCGGCCGCCCGGAGTGGTCGGGCGCGAGCGGCGCCACCCTGCTGGCCGAGGTCCGCCGGCTGCTGGAGCGCGACGGCTGGACGGTCGGGAACGCCGCCGTCCAGGTGATCGGGAACGACCCGAAGATCGGCACCCGGCGGGACGAGGCGGAGAAGGTGCTCACCGGGATCGTCGGCGGACCGGTCTCGGTGTCCGGTACGACCACCGACGGGCTCGGTCTCACGGGCCGCGGCGAGGGCCGCGCCGCCGTCGCCACCGCGCTACTGCTCGCCGCTCAGGGATAGGCGGTCTCGGTCCGCTGCTGGACCTGCTCCGCGGTGAGGTCCTCGGTGCGGGTGGCGACCATCCAGGAGTGGCCGAACGGGTCGGCGATCCGGCCGCCCCGGTCGCCGTACGCGTGGTCGGCCACCTCGAAGATCACGCTGCCGCCGCCCGCCACCATCGCGGCTGCGACGGCGTCCGGGTCGTCGACGTACAGCGCCAGGATCACCCCGCTCGGTCCGGCGGGCGGCGCGTCGACGTCGTCGCCGTCCTTGATCGCCCAGATCGCGGTCCCGGCGCGCAGCAGCGCGTGCACGACCTGGCCTGCGCCGTCGGTGTAGCGCTCGACCAGCTCGGCGCCGAAGGCGTCGCGGTAGAAGGCGATGGCGTCGTCGGCGCGGCCGACGACGAGACGTGGGTAGAGCTGCGAGACGGTCATGCGACGAGCGTCCCGCAGACCGGACGATGTCGTCGTGGACGAATCGGAACGCCCCAGCACGTTACCGCCGGGGGGCCTCCGTACCCTGGTGACGTGAGCCTCAGCCTTCTCGACACCGCGACCAGGGAGCAGCGCGCCTTCACGCCGCTGCGAGCCGGAGCCGTGTCGATCTACGTCTGTGGCGCCACCCCGCAGGGGCTCCCGCACATCGGGCACGTCCGGTCGAGCCTCAACTACGACGTCCTGCGCCGCTGGCTCATGCACTCGGGCTACGACGTCACCCTGGTCCGCAACGTGACCGACATCGACGACAAGATCCTCCGCAAGGCGCAGGAGGCGGGTCGTCCGTGGTGGGAGTGGGCGGCAACGCACGAACGGGCCTTCACCGCCGCCTACGACGCGCTGGGCTGCCTGCCGGCGTCGCTGGAGCCGCGGGCGACCGGGCACATCACGCAGATGGTCGAGCTGATGGAACGGCTGATCGAGCGCGGGCACGCCTACGAGGCCGGCGGCGACGTGTACTTCGCCGTGCGCACGCTGCCCGAGTACGGGTCGCTGTCCGGCCAGAAGGTCGACGACGTCCACCAGGGTGAGGGGGAACCGCGGGGCAAGCGAGACCCGCTGGACTTCACGCTGTGGAAGGCCGCCAAGCCGGGCGAGCCGAGCTGGCCGACGCCGTGGGGTCACGGGCGCCCCGGATGGCACCTGGAGTGCTCGGCGATGGCCACGACCTACCTCGGGCCCGAGTTCGACATCCACGGCGGCGGTCTCGACCTGGTGTTCCCGCACCACGAGAACGAGCAGGCCCAGTCGCACGCCGCCGGGGACCCGTTCGCGCGGTACTGGCTGCACAACGCCTGGGTGACCATGGGCGGCGAGAAGATGTCGAAGTCGCTCGGCAACACCCTCGCGGTCGACAACCTGCTCGGGCGGGCCCGTCCCGCCGAGCTGCGCTACTACCTCGTCGGCCCGCACTACCGGTCGAACATCGAGTTCTCCGACGCCGCGCTGGACGAGGCGGTCGTGGCGTACCGGCGGATCGAGTCGTTCGTCAACCGGGTCCGCGAGCGGTACGGGCTCCCCGAGCCGTCGGCGGACGTGCCCGCGGAGTTCGCCGCCACCATGGACGACGACCTGGGCACCCCGGGCGCCCTCTCGGTGATCCACAAGCTGGTGCGGGAGGGCAACACCGCCCTCGACGCCGGCGATTCCGTCGGCGCGTCCCGGACCGCGGCGTGCGTGCGGGCCACCACCGGGGTGCTGGGCCTGGACCCGCTGGTCGCCGGCGGGCCGGCGGACACCTCGGGCGACGCCGCCCGTCAGGCGCTCTCGGGACTGGTCGAGACGATGCTGGAACGACGCCGGATCGCGCGGGCCGAGCGCGACTTCGCCACCGCGGACCGGCTCCGCGACGAACTGCTGGCCGCCGGGATCGCCGTCGAGGACGGCGCCGGTGGTTCCACCTGGACACTGAAAGACGCGTAGGTAGACATCACATGGCTGGTAATTCCAAGCGGCGCGGTGCGGTCCGCAAGGAGGGCACGAAGAAGGGGATGGTCGTCGGCTCCGGCGGCCAGTCCCGGCGCGCGGTGCGCGGGAAGGGCCCGACGCCGCCGGGCGAGATGAGGCCCGGGCACCCGAAGCAGAAGGCGGCGGCGCGCCGCGCGAACGCCGCCGACCAGCAGAACCGGCGCCGCCCGGTCGCCGGCCGCGGCCGGGGCGACGGCGAGGGGCCGGAGACGGTGCTGGGCCGCAACCCGGTCGTGGAGTGTCTCCGCGCGCGGGTGCCGGCGACGGCGCTGCACGTCGCGACCGGGATGAGCGCCGACGACCGGGTCGCCGAGGCGGTCGCGCTGGCCGCCGAGCAGGGCATCTCGATCCTCGAGGTGCCCCGCAACGACCTCGACCGGATCACCGGCGGCGCGTTGCACCAGGGCCTGGCCCTGCAGGTGCTCCCGTACGACTACGCCCACCCGAACGAGCTGCTCGAGGCCGCCGCCGGGTCCGGGCGCCCGGCACTGACCGTCGCGCTGGACGGGGTGACCGATCCACGGAACCTGGGCGCGGTCGTCCGGTCGGTGAGCGCGTTCGGCGGGCACGGCGTCGTCGTCCCGCAGCGGCGGGCGGCCGGGATGACCGCGGTGGCCTGGCGGACCTCCGCCGGCACCGCGGCCCGGCTGCCGGTGGCCCGGGCGACGAACCTGACCCGGACGCTGCGCGAGTACGCCTCGGCCGGGCTGATGGTCGCCGGGCTGGCCGCCGACGGGGACGTCTCGCTCGACGAGTTCGACCTGGCCACCGGGCCGCTGGTGCTGGTCACCGGCTCCGAGGGCAAGGGGATGTCCCGGCTGGTCCGGGAGACCTGCGACGTGACGGTGTCGATCCCGCTGGCGGGCGACGTCGAGTCGCTGAACGCGTCCGTCGCGACCGGCGTCGTGCTGGCCGAGGTCGCGCGCCGGCGGCGCCTGGAGCGCCGGGGCCGCTGAGCTCCCCCGGCCCCGTCCCCGGTCGGGGGTCGGGCGAGGTCAGGCGCGGACCGGGGTCCGGCCGCGCAGCCGGGCGACGAGGCGGCAGAGCAGGTAGGCCACGAACCCGATCGTCGCCACGTACGCCGACACCGGCAGGCCCGGCGCGAGCGACAGGATCGTGCCGCCGACCAGCGCCACCTCGGCGATCACGATCGCGATCACCGTCGCCAGCACCGGGTTCGCGGTGACCCGGTTGGCCGCCGCGCCCGGGACGATCATCACCGCGAGCACCAGGATCGCCCCGACGATCGGGACCGCGAGCGCGGTGACCAGCCCGATGAGCACCGCGAACACCAGCGACAGCGCGCGGACCGGGACGCCCCGGGCGAGTGCGACGTCGGGGTCGGTGCTGGCGAACAGCAACGGCCGGTAGACCACCAGCAGGATCGCCAGCACGAGCACCGCCACGACGGCGAGCACCCGCAGGTTGGTGCCGTCGACGGACACGATGGACCCGGTGAGCAGCCCGAAGCGGTTCGCGGACCGGCCCTCGTAGAGCGACAGGAACAGCACGCCCAGGCCGAGGCCGAACGCCATCACCACGCCGATCACCGAGTCCCGCTCGCGCTGCCGCAGCCCGAGCACGCCGAAGATCGTCGCGGCGACGACCGCGCCGACCACCGACCCGAGCCCCACCTCGAGACCGATCAGCAGCGCCGCCGCGCCGCCGGTGAACGCGAGCTCCGCGGTGCCGTGCACGGCGAAGGCCATGCCCCGGCTGACGACGAGCGGGGTGAGCAGGCCCGCCACCAGGCCGAGCACCGCACAGGCGATCAGCGCGTTCTGCACGAAGGGCTCGGCGAGGAGCTCGGCCGTGCCGTCGAAGGAGATCAGCCGGTCCATCAGACGGTGGCCCCGTGATGGGCGTGCAGGTCGGCGTCCTCGGCGCCGACGACGACGAGCCGGTCCCGCACGCGCAGCACGTCCACCTCGGTCCGGTAGAGCCTCGACAGCGTCTCCGAGGTCATGACCTCGTCGGTCGGGCCGACCGAGAACCGGCCGTCCACCAGGTAGAGCACCCGGTCGACCAGCGGCAGGACCGGGTTGATCTCGTGGGTGACGAACAGCACCGCGGTGCCGGCCGTCCGCCGGCGCTCGTCGATCAGCCGGGTCACGGTGCGCTGGTGGGACAGGTCCAGCGACAGCAGCGGCTCGTCGCAGAGCAGCACCGCCGGGTTCCCGACCAGGGCCTGGGCGACCCGCAGGCGTTGCTGCTCACCGCCGGAGAGGCGGCCGACGGGTGCGCCGGCGTACTCGCTGCCGCCGACCTCGGCCAGCGCCCGGTCGACGCGCTCCCGACGGTGCAGGCGGCCGCGCAGCCCGGGCCCGAAGCGGTGCCCGTCCAGCCCCAGTCCGACGAGGTCGCGGCCGCGCAGCGGCAGGTCGGGGTCCAGCGGCTGCTGCTGGGGGACGTAGCCGATCTCCGGGCTGCCCCGGCGCGGCGCCCGTCCGGCGACCCGCACCTCGCCCTCGGAGAGCCGCAGCAGGCCGAGCAGGACGCGGATCAGCGTCGTCTTGCCCGAGCCGTTGGGGCCGAGCACGGCGACGAACTCGCCGGGCGCGACGTCCAGGTCCAGCCCGGACCACAGGGTCCGGTCGCCGAACCGCAGGCCCGCCCCGCGCAGCGAGAGCGCGGGGCCGGCGGTCGGATCGTTCATGAGGGCAGTCTCCACTGGTGCCCCGGTCACCGTTGCAGGGCGGCGCCGAGCTCGTCGAGCTGGACGTTCATCCAGCGCATGTAGTCGTCGACGCCGTCGGGCAGGGTCTCGGACATCTCGACGACCGGGACGCCCGCCTCCTCGGCGGCCGCGCGGACCTGGTCGGTGCTCGCCGACTCGGTCTGGCTGTTGAGGACCAGGGCGTCCACCGGCGGGTCGGTGCGGAACAGGTCCAGGGTCTGCGCGACGACGGCGGCGGGCGGGTCGGTGCCCTCCTCGACGGCCGCGGAGAACTGCGGCGGTGTCACGTTCTCGATCCCCGCGGTCTCGAGCAGGTAGTCCGGCACGGGCTCGGTGACGGCGACCCGGGCGCCGGTGTGGGCCCGGCCGAGGTCGGTGGCCTTCGAGGTCAGCTGGGAGACGCCGCTGCCGACCGTCCGCGCGTTGGTGGCGTAGTAGTCGGCGTGCGCCGGGTCGATCTCGGCCAGGTGCCGGCCGACGTCCTCGGCGACCCGCTGCACGGTCGGCAGGCTGTACCAGACGTGCTCGTTGAACGCGCCGTGGTCGTGGCCGTCGTCGTGACCGTGCCCGTCGTCGTGACCGTGCCCGTCGCCCTCGGCGTGCCCGTGGTCGTCGCCGGTCGCGTTCTCCGCGCCGTGGGCGGGATCGCCGGCGGCGGCCTCGGCCGCGCCCTCCAGCCCCGAGGCCTCGACGGCGTCGACGACCGGTGCGGTCGTCGCGGAGGCGTCGACCAGGCCGGTCATGAAAGCGTCGTACCCGCCGCCGTTCATCACGATCAGTTGGGCCCCGCCGACGGTGGCGGCGTCCTGCGGGGTGGCCTCGTAGCCGTGCGGGTCCTGGGTCGGCGAGTCGATGATCGACTCCACCTGGACGAAGTTGCCGCCGACCGCCTTCGCGACCGCCCCCCAGACGTCGGTGGAGGCGACGACGTCGACCTGCGGGGTGTCGGCCGTGCTGGGGGTGTCGGTGGCACCGGAACCACAGGCGGACAGCCCCAGCGCCAGTGCGGCCACGCCGGCCACGACGCGGGCCGGATGGAGGATGGATCGGGACACGGGGTGGAGCTCCTATCAACGTATCGGCATACTATTATCGATAACCGTTCTCGATTCACTCTACCGGGAGTCGGCGGGAACCGGAGGGTTCTCCGATGTGATCCCGGCGGACCGGCACGGGGTCGGCTTCCACCCGGGTGACCGCGCCGCTACGGTCGGAGAATGACCGGGCCTCCGCACGCGCGACGCCCGGCGACGCTCGCGTCGCTGGCCGCGGAACTCGGCGTCTCCCGCACCACCGTCTCGAACGCCTACAACCGGCCCGACCAGCTGTCGGCGCCGCTGCGCGAGCGCGTCCTGGAGGCGGCCCGGCGGCTCGGTTACCCGGGGCCGGACCCGGTCGCGCGGTCGCTGCGCACCCGGAAGGCCGGCGCGGTCGGGCTGCTGCTCACCGAGGCCCTGAGCTACGCCTTCCGCGACCCCGGCGCCACCGGGTTCCTGGAAGGGCTGGCGCTGGCCTGCGAGAAGGCCGGGACCGGGCTGCTGCTCGTCCCGGTGAGCCCCGAGCACTCCGATGTGGACGCGGCCCACAGGGCCGGTGTGGACGGTTTCGTCGTCTACTCGGTCAGCGAGGACGACCCGCACTTCAAGGCCGTGCTGGCGCGCCCGCTCCCGACGGTGGTGTGCGACCAGCCCGCGGACGTCGAGGGCGTCGACCGGGTCGGGGTCGACGACCGTGCCGGGATGCTGTCGCTCGGCCGGCACCTGATGGAGCTCGGGCACCGCCGGATCGGCGTGTTGTGCATGCGCCTCGGAGCCCGCCGGCACGACGGCCCCGCCGACACCACCCGGCAGGAGGCGAGCTCCTACAGCGTGCAGCGTGAGCGGCTGGCCGGGCTGCGGGCGGCGCTGACCGAGGCCGGGGTCGACTGGTCCGGGGTGCCGGTGATCGAGCGCTACGAGCACACCCTCGAGGCCGGCGCGGACGGCATCGGCGCGCTGCTCGACGCCCACCCCGGGATCACCGCGGTGGTCTGCACCTCCGACATCCTGGCCCTCGGCGCGCTGGGCGAGGCCCGTTCGCGGGGCCTGCGCGTGCCCGACGACCTGTCGATCGCCGGGTTCGACGGTGTGCCCGAGGCGGAGCGGGCCGGGCTCACCACGGTCCGGCAGCCGTTCCGGGAGAAGGGCCAGGAGGCCGGTCGGCTGCTGCTCGAGCGCGGCGACCGGAACGTGCCCGAGCACGTGACGCTGCCGACCGAGCTGATCGTCGGGAACACCACCAGGGCGTTGCGGCAGTCCGGGGAGTTCTTCTCGGGATGGTGAGGCTGACCGAGCTGGTCCGGTACCCGGTGAAGTCCTGCCGGGGGATCTCGGAGGACCACCTCGTCGTCGAGCGGTCCGGGCTCGCCGGGGACCGCCGCTGGATGCTCACCGACGACGACGGCGGGATGATCACCGGCCGCACCCATCCCCGGCTGGTGCTCGCCGCACCCCGGCCGGACGGCGACGGGCTGGTGATCGACGGCCCGGACCTGCCGACCCTCCGCGTCGGAGTGCCGGATCCGGCGGCCGGGACCGTGCCGGTGCGGGTGCACCGGTCGGACACCGCGGGCGTGCTCGCCGGGCCGGACGCCGACGCCTGGTTCTCCGAGCTGCTCGGGGAGAAGGTGCGGTTGCTACACCTCGACGACCCGGCCCGCCGCCGGGTGGATCCGACGTTCGGCGCCGACGAGGACCGGGTGTCCTTCGCCGACGGCTACCCGCTGCTGCTCACCGCGCGGGAGTCGCTGGACGCGCTCAACGAGCTCGTCGCGGACGGGAAGCACGCCGCGGAGGGGCCGATGCCGATGACCCGGTTCCGGCCGAACCTGGTCGTCTCCGGCGCGCCGGCCTGGGCCGAGGACGGCTGGCGCCGGATCCGGATCGGCGACGCCCGGTTCCGGGCGGTCAAGGGCTGCGCCCGCTGCGTGCTCACCACCGTGCACCCGGACACCGGCGTGAAGGGCCGCGAACCGATGGTCACCCTCGCCCGGCACCGCCGGTTCGACAAGGGGGCCTGGTTCGGGATGAACCTGATCCCGGACGACCCCGGCGTCGAGCTCCGCGTCGGCGACCCGGTCGAGATCCTGGAGGATGCGGACCCGGCGGACGGCCCACCGCGCTAGCGCGACAGCGCCAGCCTGGTCAGCGCCGTCGCCAGTTCGTGCGGGTCGGCGACCCGGTAGGCCGCGCCGGTGTCGCCGTCGCCGACCTTGATGCCGACGTCGCCGTCGCCCAGCACTACGAAAGCCGTCTCGTCGGTCACGTCGTCGCCGGCGAACAGCACCGCCGTCGCGCCGAGGTGGTCGCGCAGCGCCGAGACCGCGGAGCCCTTCGTGGTGCGCAGCACCGCCAGGTCGAGCACGTCCTTGCCGGCGGTGGCCTCGACGCCGTCGCGGACCCACTCGCCCTCGACCCGCTCCAGCAGCGCCGCCCCGGCGGCCGGGTCCATGCCCCGCACGTGCACCGCGCCACCGGCCGGTTTGGTCTCCAGCCGGGCCCCGGGGGTGGCGTCCACGAGCTCGGCCAGCCCGGTCAGCAGCGCCTCGCGGCGGGCGGTCTGGGCGTCGGTGAGCAGCCCGGACCGGCCGAGCCGGGCGGCGAGGTCGTCGTCGAACTCGGCGCCGTGGCTGCCCACCAGGTGCACCGGCGGCCCGAACCCGGAGACGGCCGCGAGGTCGTCGCGGCCGCGGCCGGAGACCATGACCACGGTGGTGGCCGGGTGCGCGGCGAGCCTGCGCACGGCGTCGGCGGCCTCCGGCAGCGGGCGCGACGCCGATGGGTCGTCCACCAGCGGCGCGAGGACGCCGTCGAAGTCCAGGGCGACCAGCAGCCGGTCGGTCGCCGCGAGCTCGTCCAGGGCGGAGAACAGGTCACTCACTCCGGCTGCGCCACCTTCACACCGAGGGTCTCCAGGAAGGACGCCGCCCAGCGGTCGACGTCGTGGTCGAGCACCTGCCGGCGCAGCGTGCGCATCCGCTTCTGCCCCTCGTCGGGGTTCATGGTCAGCGCCGCGTAGAGCGCCTCCTTGACCCCGTCGGTGTCGTGCGGGTTCACCAGCAACGCGCTGGTCAGCTCGATCGCCGCCCCGGCGAACTCGGACAGGACGAGCACGCCGCCGTCGTCGTGCCGGGAGGCGACGTACTCCTTCGCGACCAGGTTCATGCCGTCGCGCAGCGGGGTCACCAGCATGACGTCGGCGGCGAGGAAGAACGCGACGAGCTCCTCGCGCGGCAGCGACCGGTGGATGTAGTGGACGGCGGGGTGGCCGACCCGGGCGTACTCGCCGTTGATCCGGCCGACCGACATCTCGATGTCGTCGCGCATCTGCTGGTAGTGCTCGACCCGCTCCCGGGACGGCGTCGCCAGCTGGATCATCGCGGTGTCGATGGCGTCGTCGGCGTGCTCGCCGGAGGTGTCACCCCCGGTGATCCGCCCCTCCTGGAGCAGCTCGTGGAAGGCGCGCAGCCGGACGTCGATGCCCTTGGTGTAGTCGAGCCGGTCGACCCCGAGAGCGATCTTCGCCGGGTTGCCGAGCTCGGAGCGGATCTGCGCGGCCCGTGCGCGGACCTCGTCGGTGCGGGAGAGCTCGTCGAGGTTCCTCGAGTCGATCGAGATCGGGAAGGCGCCGAGCCGGACGCGCCGGTCGCCGTACCGGACGACCTCGGGGTCGCGGTCCGGCGTGGCGCCGGCCAGCTCCTGGGCGAGCCAGTGGAAGTTGCGGACGCCGCCGTCGGTGTGGAACCCGACCAGGTCCGCGCCGAGCAGGCCCTCCATGATCCGGGTCCGCCAGGGCAGCTGGCGGAACAGCTCGACCGGCGGGAACGGGATGTGCAGGAAGAACCCGATCCGCAGGTCCGGGCGCAGCTCCCGCAGCAGGCCGGGCACGAGCTGGAGCTGGTAGTCCTGCACCCAGACCGTCGCGCCGTGCGCGGCGACGTCGGCGACGGCCTCGGCGAAGCGCTGGTTGACCGTGGTGTACGCGCGCCACCAGTGCCGGTGGAACTGCGGCTGCGCGACGACGTCGTGGTAGAGCGGCCAGAGCGTGCCGTTCGAGAAGCCCTCGTAGTAGTCCTGCACCTCGGTCGCGGTGAGCTTCACCGGGTGCAGGGTCAGGCCGTCCTCGGCGAACGGCTCGACGTCGACGTCCGGGACGCCCGGCCAGCCGACCCAGGCGCCCTCCCGGGCGCGCAGCGTCGGCTCCAGGGCGGTGACCAGGCCACCGGGGCTGCGCTTCCAGCCGGTGCTGCCGTCGGGAAGCGTCTCGTAGTCCACCGGCAGCCGGTTGGCCACCACAATCAGATCCGCCGCGGTCACCGGATCGCCGCTGGTCACATGCCCTCCTCGACGCAGACGGCCCGGGCTCGACCCCGGGCCCGCGCCCGACCCTACTTCGAATCCGAGGGCGCGGCCGGGCCCTCGCCGGCCTCGCTGTCGGATTCCTGCATGAAACCGCCGGTCGCTACCGCCGGGGTGTCGGTGGAGGTCGGCTTCTCCTCGGACGTCCTGCGCGGCCGGGTCGCGAACTGGCCGAGCGCCACACCGGCGGCCAGCGCCAGACCGACGCCCAGCGCGAACGTGACCGTCACCAGTCCCTCGGAACCGCCTTCGACGGCCAGCTGGTAGAAGCCGCGGTAGGCGGCCAGGCCGGGCAGCAGCGGGGTGACGCCGGCGAGCGTGATGACCATCGGCGGGGTGGTCGTGCCGCGCCGCAGCAGGCCGGCCGCGAGGCCGACGACCACCGCCGCGGCCCCGGTGGCGGGGATCTGGCCGATCCCGAACACCTGGGTGAGCACCCCGTAGACCGCCCAGCTGGCGCCGCCGACCACGGCCGCGACCGGGAGCGAGCGCATCGGTGCGTAGCCGGCGAGCGCGTAGAACGCCGCGGCCAGGCCACCGGCGAAGACCGAGAGGCCGAACTGGCCGACGCTGCTGGGCAGGTCGCCGGACACCTCGATCGGCACGTCGAACTGGAAGCCGAGCTGCAGTCCGAGCACGACGCCGGTCAGCAGGCCCGCCGACAGCAGCGAGATCTCCACGATGCGGGCCGAGGCCGTCAGGTAGTAGCCGGTCAGCGCGTCCTGCACGGTGCTGACCACGCTCAGCCCGGACAGCAGCACGGTGATGCCGGCGGCGACGATGAACGACGGCCGGGTGCCTGCCGGGAACAGCCCGATCGAGATCAGCAGGATCGCCGAGCCGGTGGCCAGGAACCCGCCGAGTGCCTGCTGGAAGAACGACGCGACGCCGAGCCGGGACAGCAGCCGGCCGACCCGGTCGATCACCGCGGTGGTGACGAAGGCGGCGGCCAGGGTGACCGGGCCACCGCCCAGCAGCAGCGCGATGGACGCGGCCAGCCCGGCCCAGCCGACCGTGGCGACCCACCGGGGGAACGGGTGCGGGGTGCGCATGGTCTCGGAGACCCGCGTGGCCGCCGCGCGCACGTCGAGCTTGCCCGCCTCCAGGTCGCGGACGATCTTCTCGGTCTCGGCGAGCCGGGACAGGTCGAGGGTGCGGTAGCGGACCAGCCGCATGGTCGTCACGGGCTGGGCCGCGTTGCCGCGGTGGCAGCACATCGTGATCGAGGTGAAGGTGATGTCGACGTCGACGGCGGGCAGCCCGGCCGCGTTGGCCAGGCGCAGCATCGTCGCCGTCACCTCGTCGACCGACTCGCCCGACGACAGCTCGATCTCGCCGATCCGCATGCAGAGGTCCAGGACCTCCTGGACCCGGGCGTCGTCGGGGACCTGCGGGCCGAGCATGAGCATCGGCACCGTCGACGGACCGGGGGTGAGCAGCTTCTTGGCGTCCCGGCGCAGCGCACCGCGCAGCCGCCGTGCGAACCGGTCGGCCGTCGGCGTCTCCTCGGCCACGAGCCCCGTCACCCCCGTCTTGTCGTGCCGTCGTACGCCACCAGGCTAGGGCCGTGTTGCGGAGCGGTAACGGGGGCACGGCCGGAGATCACGCCGGGGTGGGTACGGGCAGGCCAGAGGGGTGCGACGGGGCGGAGGCGATAGGCTGGGGGCTCCGCCGGTGTAGCTCAGTGGTAGAGCAACTGTCTTGTAAACAGTAGGTCGTCGGTTCGATCCCGACCTCCGGCTCCGCATCTGACCAGCAGGTTCTCGCGGGTCGACCCGCGCCAGGGCGCTCGCGTGACACGCTCGAGCAGGTCGCAGAACACCACCGTGGTCACGATCACCGACGCCGCCCTCGACGGCTCCCGGGGCACTGATGAGCAAGGTGTAAAAACCCGCATCATCAACTTCCCGGGGCCCGCCTCACCGCAGCGACACGGCCCGGCCGCCACGGCCTCTCACGGCCTCACCTGCACCCCGAATCCGGAAGAGCCCGTAAACCACAAGATCAACTGAGCGGCCGATCGCAGCTGGCGAGCAGCATGCTACTTTCCGTAACATTACAATGGCCACGTTCGTAGCACTAATCGACTCAGTTTTCATCCGATCGTGTGTCACGGTTGCGCCGTTTCGCAACTATGTAGAACGACAGACATAGCGCAATGGTGGGCCGGTAAAAATGCAGGTCAGAGGGGTGCCGATCTACGCACTTCGGTTTGGGTTGATCGTCGGTTCACCACGATCGAGTGAAAAGTGAGGGGGTCCCGGCCGATCTTGACGCGAGCAAACGCGTTAGCGTCCGTTCCAGCACCTCCGGTCAATTGCTCGGTGGTGCATCCAACTCAGGAGGATTTCATGCGCAAGTCTGTGCGTACTCTGGTCGCGTCCGCGATGGCCGTTCCGATGTCCCTCAGCGTCGCCGGCATGGCGTTCGCCGACGATTTCGACTTCGACCAGGACCAGCGCCAGGTCACCGAGGGTGCCGTGAGCGGCGAGCAGACCGCCGGCACCGAGCAGGGCAACACCAGCTTCGCGCCGGTCACCCAGGCCAACCCGGCCTTCAACATCTCCGATGTTCTGGGCCTCAGCGACTTCGCCAACGAGGACTCGCGGGGCGGCGACAGCCAGTCGATCTTGCAGGACAACTCGATCGAGTCGACGAACGACCAGGGCAACCGCGCCTCCACCGAGCAGTCCCAGCGGTCGATCCTCGACCAGGTCTCCGGCTTCACCGGCTGATCTCGCACCATCCGCAAATCGAAGGGCCGGTCCGCCTCGGCGGACCGGCCCGTCGGGTTTCGCGTCTTCGTCGATCCGCACAGTTGGGACGTCAACGTGCCACACCGTGAGGGACGGCGAGTGGCAGACACGGGAAAGCGCCGCCGGCCCGAACCCTTCGGGACAGCGGCGCCTTCTGCGGTTGCGGTCGGTCAGCTTCTGGGAGACGTCCGAGTCTCGTTTGACCCGGGCAGAGACATTCCGGAACCGGTCACAGCTCGCAGTTCCAGGTGCTCGCCGGAGCGATCTGTCTCGTCTTCCCGGAGCACTCGCATCTCGCTCTTCAGTACGCGTGTGGACTGACCGAGCGACCTTGCGAGTTCCGGCAGCTTCTTCGCGCCGAACAACAGCACGAAGACCGCGATGACGATCAACCAGTGAGTCGGGCTCATCGCGCCCATCGACATCTCCTGTCCTCTTGCGGACCCCACATCGTGAGGCCGGAATCGGCTCCGCGACTCGGAACGGTCAGCCGTTGGCGTCGCTGGTGTTCACCTCGCCGTTCACCCCGGCGGGGAAGAAGCCGCCGGAGGTGACCGAGTCGGGGTTGAGGTAGGCGATGTTGAGGACCTGGCCCGGCGTGCGCGAGAAGGCGATCGAGTTCTCGTCGGCCGGAACGATGTTCGCGTTGCCGTTGCGGTCGACAATGCCCTGGTCGAGGTCCGACGGGCCATCGAGCGAGTCACGTGCGTCGGAGATCTGTCCGACGACGTCCGCGGCGCCGCCCTGCAGCAGCAGGGTCCGGACCAGGCCGGCGTGGTAGGCCTCGACGGCGAGGATCCCGGCGGCGGCCTCCAGGAACGTTTTGTTCTCCACCAGCGGCGCCGCGCCCTTGTAAGCGGTGACGCCGACGTCTTCGAAGATGAAGGCGCCGAGAAGGAAGCTCGTCTCGTCCTTGAACGGGTCGAAGGTCTCGCCCGGCCCGATCACGCCGGCCGCCATGGCAGCAGCGGTGAAGGCGTCCTGCAGGTCGATCGCAGGGCGTGCGACCTTGGCGTCGCCGAGGGCTCCACGCAGGAAATCGACGTGGGCCCGCTCGTCCTGGGCGATCTCCTCGGCGTACTGGCGGCCGAGCTTGGTCTCGAACTTGACCTTGTAACCGCCGGTGACCCGGCCCAGGTCTCCCCGACCGTCGATCTGCGAGTCCGCCAGACCATTGCCGGTCACGGCGCGCAGGTAGAACTCCGCCTCCAGGTACTCCAGGTTGAGCGCGAAGTTCAGCACCGCGGCGTCCGAGACCGCCGACTCACTCCCGCTGCTCCCGCTGCCGAGGATGCCGTCGAGCAGGCCGCCCTCACTGGCCGATGCGACACCGCTGCCCAGAACGCCGAGCCCGGCGACGCCAGCGCCGGTGAGGCCGGCCGCGCGGAGGAACCTGCGACGGTCCATCCCGTTCTCGGCGCTGCGCTCGATCGAGTCCTGCAGGAACTTCTTGGTGAAACCGTGGAACACGAGCTCTCCTCGTGTCGGCCCGACGGGAAGAGCGACCAGGGTCTGGGGTCGTCGTGTATCGGTCGGGCGGGGAGCAGACGTCCAGCCGACGCCTTACCTCGACAACGACACACCACCTCATCGGGTTACGCCCGGTCGTAGGCCGAACTCTCTCAGCGTCGCGGTGGCCGCGGGGCTGTCGAAGCCTGCCGTTGTTCTCGGCCTTCTGCGAGGCGTGCCTCGAGCAGAAGTCGTGCTCGATGAACGAATTCGGCCGCTTCGGCCGGGTCCAACGCCCCTGCTGCGACGGCGGCAGCGAGGCGCTCCGGCATCTGCTCCACCAGCTGCACATGGGCCGCGAGGCCGACCGAGCCAGCGTCCACCCCTGCCCACCCCCGCCTGCCGCGACAGCACTCGATTGCGCCGGCCGCTCGAATCCGGGGAACACCGCGGTACGACCCGCCAACTCCACACTCTAGGCCGGGCCGCGGAGAAGACGATGATCCAGGTCAGTCAGGCACAGCACGGCGCAGAGGAGCCAGCAGCCCGCGGCACTGGCGTGCACCGCCCGCTGCACGAGGTCACCCAGCTCGAGCCGGTCCGGCAGGTACGGCGTCGCCTGACCCTCGCACGGCGTCTGCTGCGCGCACTGCGCCGCGGTGAGACCCACCCGATAACGCCCCTTTTCCGGCCCTGACGGATCGACGCCTACTCCTGTGCTGCGGAAGGCTGGCTCCGCTCGATACACGATGCCAACCGCCGAGCTCGCCCGAAGAGATTCGTTCGTCCCGCACGGTCCGCTGCGTCTCGTCACAGCATGGGCTGGTCCGTTCCTGGGGTGAGTGCGCCGGTCGGCCCGCCTCCAGCTTCAACCAGCGCATTGGGGCTGTGATGACATCGCCAGCTCCAGGTCAGGCTTTGACGACCTGGCCGCGGTAGCGCTCGATGATGCCCATGAACTCCTCGGTCTCGACGTCCGGAACGCCGAGGAAATGAAGCGTGGACTCGATCTCGAAGTAGACCGCGTCGAACTGCGAATCGGTGATCGCCATGTCCCTGTGAGCGGTGTCCATGTCCAGACCCGGGTAGCAGGCCGGGCCGCCCGTGGCCTCGACCGACCAGGCGGTGGCCAGGAACTTGTAGCCCGGACCGTTGGCCGGGTCGCCATGGTGGGCGTGTACCACTTCGTTGGAGTTGACCTTGACGTTCTGGAAGAGGCGGTCGACGAGTACGTCGACCGCACCGGCTATGGCGTAGATGCCGCCCAGGCGCACGATCCAGGGTTGCGCCTCGTCGACGAGGCGCGACCAAGGCAAGCGAGGGTGGCTCTCGCGGCGTGTGACCACCCATGTGATCCACCTGCACCGCGCTCCGTGGTCTGCAGCGAGGACGGTGCGACTCGAGGTGTGAACGCAACTGCACGTCAGAGCACAATGTGACCGCCGTCAACGGGCTTGTAAACAGTGGGTCGTCGGTTCGATCCCGATCTCCGGCTCCACCGTCCGGCTCCATCGTCGATCTCAGCGTTCCCTGCGAGCGAAGCGCGTCCGTCTCAGGATCTTTTCCCAGGTCACGGACGGGTCAGTCGGCTCGTAAGCCGGGGGCGTTGATGGTGAATCGCTGTACCGCTCGGGGTGACGGATCGCCGTCGCTGGTCGTGGCGCCAGGAGGGCAGGGGACTTGACCCCGGGAGGCACGACCTCCGGGATGGTGTGCGGCGACCAGCAGACCACGGACATGAACGCGGTGAAGTACGCGCCGTCGTTCAGCTTCTCCGACCCGATCACCTGGACCAACTGACTCCTTCCTCCCCGGTCTGTGCGCCGACAACCGGGGTAGTCACGCACGCCGAGTCGGCGCGTAACGCGAGGCCCGGCCGCAGGTTCTGGGCGGGGCCCCGTCGCGTCGGCGTCAGCTCGTGACGGACCACCCGCCCGAACTGGCCTTCATCAGGACCGGCGAGTCCTTCACCGGCCCGATCGAGCAGCCGGATCGGCGGCGTGCAGCTGCGGCCCGGACACCGCGCAGTGCGACAGGACCGCGGTGTCGACGTCGTCGGCCGCCGGAGGCGGCGCGCCCTCCGGGGCCGGCGTCTCGGGTGCGGCCCCCAGCGGCCCGCGTACCGCAATCACGCTGAGCAGCGCACCCGCCAGGAGCAACCCGGCGGCGGCCATGATCGCGGTCCGGAAGCCGGCGTTCATCGCGCCCGGATCGGTGTAGGCGTCGCCGCTCAGACCGGTGACCGCGGGCACGAGTGCGACGGTGAGCAGCCCGGCCGCCCGGGCGATCGCGTTGTTCACCCCGGAGGCGACGCCGGCGTGCCGGTCCGCGGCGGAGTCGAGCACGGTGGCCGTGAGCGGGGCGACCACGCCGGCGAGCCCGAGCCCGAACACGGCCACCGCCGGGAGCACGTCGGTCCAGTAGGAGGCGTCGGGGCCGACGCGCAGGAGCAACAGCAGCCCGACGGCGGCGACCGTCAGCCCGACGGCCATCGGGATACGCGGCCCGATCCGGGTCGCCAGCCGGCCGGAACGCGCGGAGAGCAGCAGCATGAGGACGGTCACCGGGAGCAGGGCCGTGCCCGACGCGAGCGGGCTGAACCCGGCCACCACCTGGAGCTGGAGCACCAGCAGGAAGAACAGCACCCCCATCGCCCCGTAGACGAGCAGGGTGACCACGTTGGTGGCCGTGAAGCGGGCGTTCGCGAACAGCTCACCGGGTACCAGGGGGTGCGTGGAACGCCGCTCGGCCAGGAAGAACAGCGCCAGCAGGACGACGCCGACCGCTCCGACGCCGATCGAGAGCGCACCGGCACCGCCCTCGCCCGCGGCGGTCAGCGACCAGGTCAGCGAGCCGAGCGCCAGTACGACCAGCACCGTCCCGGGGACGTCGAGCGAGGACGCGGCACGGGGGTCGCTGCTCTCCGGTACGTGCCGCAGCGCCAGGACGACGAGCGCCACCGCGAACGGCACGTTGATCAGGAACACCGCCCGCCAGCTCCACTCGACCAGCCAGCCCCCGACGAACGGGCCGATCGCTCCCGCCACACCGCCCAGGCCCGACCAGGCGCCGATGGCCGCGGCCCGGTCCGGGCCGCGGAACGACGCCGAGATGATGGCCAGGCTGCCCGGCGTCAGCAGCGCCCCGCCGACGCCCTGCAACATGCGGGCCGCGACGAGCGTGCCGATGTTCGGTGCGAGACCGCACAGCAGCGACGCGAGCGCGAACCACACCACCCCGATGAGGAAGATGCGCCGGCGGCCGAAGCGGTCACCGAGCGAGCCGCCGAGCAGGATCAGCCCGGCCAGGGTCAGGGTGTAGCCGTTGACGGTCCACTGCAGGCCGGCGAAGCTCGCGTCGAGGTCGGTGCCGATGCGTTCCAGCGCGATGTTGACGACGGTGGCGTCCAGCATCGCCATGCCGGAGCCCAGCACCGTCACCAGCAGCACCCACCGGCCCGACGCCGTCCCCATCCGGAGAGTGGGGCCACGGTCCGTGTCGTCCATCGTTCCCCTCCGCCGTCGACGGCCGATGGTCCTCCGGCTGGGCCGGAGGCGCACGCCACCCGGTGTTCCGGGGGGCGGTCGGCTCACGCACCGAGTGTCGGGCGTCGTGGTCCCCGCCGGATCGGCCGGTGAATCGGTCGTCCCTCCGGCTCCAGGTCTCGTCGGTCAGGCACCCGCCCGGAGATCGGCGACCGTGCGGAACCCGGTGTTGCCGCTCGAGCTGTCCGGTGTGTTCGCGGTCCGGGCGGCGACCCGGTAGCGGTTGCAGTAGGAGTCGTGGCAGAGGTAGGAGCCGCCACGCATGCTGCGGTTCGCCTGCCCCGGGCCGAACCGGTCGGCGCACCACTCCCACACGTTGCCGGCGACGTCGTAGAGGCCGAACCCGTTGGGGCGGTAGCTGCCGACCGGTGCGGTTCCCCTGTGGCCGTCCTCGGCGGTGTTGCGGGACGGGAACCGGCCCTGCCAGATGTTGCAGAGGTGCTCCCCGCCCGGGGTGAGCTCGTCGCCCCACGGATAGCGGGCCTGGTCGAGCCCGCCGCGGGCGGCGTACTCCCACTCGGCTTCGGTCGGCAGCCGACGCCCCGCCCACCGGCAGTACGCGGCGGCGTCGTTCCACGACACGTGCACGACGGGGTGATCGGCCCGGTCGTCGATCGCGCTGCCGGGTCCCTCGGGCCGCGCCCAGGTGACGCCACGGACGCCACACCACCACGGTGCCTGCTGCGGCCGGGGCGCTCCCCGTCGCAGCTCGGCCGGGAGGAAGGGCGCGAAGACGTAGCTCCATCCGAAGCGCTCGGCCTCGGTCCGGTAGCCGGTGTGCTCGACGAACCGTGCGAACCGCGCGTTCGACACCGCATGGACGTCGATCGCGAACGGCGCCACGGTGACCTCCCGGACCGGACCCTCGTGGTCGGCGGGGAACCCGTCCGGGTCGTCGGTACCCATCCGGAACGTGCCGCCGGGCAGCTCGACGAGCGTGTCGTCGTGCTCCTCCCCGCCGGTCGCGGCGGAGGGCAGCGCTCCGGCGGTCATCGTTCCGGCGGGACCCCCCGGCCCCGGGTGGCGTCCGGGCGGACAGCATCCGGCCATCGTGTCTCCTCCCGCACCGTGGGTCCCGTCAGATCTGCACCAGTCCGAGCAGTATGGCGGCCCCGAACAGCGCGAGGCTGAAGCCCCACATCCACGGGAACACATAGCGCACGTAGGCCGCGAACTCGGCCCTGACCAGGCTCAGGGCCAGCCAGATCACCGGGTTCAGCGGGCCGAGGATCGACGAGATCGTGTTCCCGATCAGCATCGAGTAGAGGATCGTCGTCGTGCTGATGTCGGTGGTCCCGGTGACCTCGAGGACGACGGGGAACAGCGCGAACCAGTAGGCGTCGACGCTGAGCACGAAGTCCAGCGGGACCGAGAGGAACCCGAACAGGATGTGCAGGTTCTCGACCAGCCACTGCGGCAGGACGGCGATGAGGTCCAGCGCGACGGACTCGAGCATGCCGGTCTCCGACATGACCCCGAGGAAGGTGCCGGCGGCCAGGATGATCGCCGCGAGCGTCAGCCCGTTCGGGGCGTGCCTGCGCATCTGGGCCATCTGGTCGTCGCGGCTCCGGAAGTTGACCACCAGCACGACGCTGGCGCCGAGCAGGAACGCGTAGCCGGGCGGCAGCGTGCCGGTGACCAGCAGACCCATCGTCCCGAGCGCGACGGCCAGGTTGAACCACATGCGGAACGTGTGGGTCCCGCGCAGCATCGACGGATCGGGCCGCCCGGCCGTCGGGTCCACCGCCGGCGTGTCGTCGTCTCGGGCCTCCGTGTCTGCGCCGGTGCCGTCGGGTCGCTCGCCGTCCGCGCCGTCCCCGGCGCTGTCGTCCGTCCCGGACGGCGGGCCACCGCCGACGAGGGCCGGCTCCGGCACCCGGGTGCCGATCCGCCGGCGCTCCCGCATCCCCAGGACGACCGCGATCCCGATCAGCAGGACCACACCGATCAGCTGGAGCGGGATCAGCGGCCGCCAGAGCTCGGCGACGTCGATCCCGGTCACCGCGGACGCCCGCGCCAGCGGTCCGCCCCACGGCGTGAGGTTCATCAGCCCGATCGAGAGCGTGGTGAGCGACAGGAGCAGCAGCGGGCTCATCCCGAGCCTGCGGTAGGTCGGGAGCAGCGCCGCGATGGTGACCAGCAGCGTCGTGGGGCCCGCCCCGTCGAGCTGGCAGATCACCGCGAGGATCACGGTTCCGACGCAGATCGCGACGATGTTCCCGCCGGTCACCCGGAGGATCACCCGCACGAGCGGGTCGAAGAGCCCGAGGTCGGCCAGCGTCCCGAACATCAGGATCGCGAAGACGAACATCACGGCGATGTTCACGACCTGACCGATGCCGCTCTCGAAGAAGCCGGCGAGGTCCGAGGCCCCGTGGCCCAGGAACAGCGCGGCACCCAGAGCCGGCAGGCTGAATGCGGCGATCGGTGTGACCCGGCCCGTGACCAGGAGCAACACCACGGTCGCGATGGTGAGAAGACCGACGATGGTCAGCATGAGAACTCCTACGGCCCGTGGTGTGACGGCGTCGATGCCGCCGGGCCGATGAAGGGAAGCGGGGGGTGGCGCGCGGGCCCCGGCCGGGCCCGCGCGACGTGCGGGGGTGGAGCGTCAGGCTCCGGAGCCGACCTGCTCGCGCGGGAGCGCGTCGAACGGCAGCCCGTTCGACTCCTCGCGCACGATGTCGCACAGGTCCCGGTAGAGCTCCCGGACGAGGGCGGGCTCCGAGTCCCACAGGTTGTCCTGCTCGGAGGGGTCGTTCTCGACGTCGTAGAGCTGCCCCTCGGGGTGGTCCCGGTCGAAGGGTTCGGCGCGCCGGGACAGGATCCCGGGTGAGAACTCCTCGACCGGGGCGGACAACCCACCACCGGAGTCGGTGCAGTACACCGCCTTCCACCGGCCACGGCGGATGGCGAAACGGCCCTCCCGGCTGTGGTGGACCACAGTCCGCCCCTCGTCCGCGGGCACCTCCCCGGTGAGCAGCCCGAGGGCGTCGACGCCGTCCTCGGCGGCGCCGACCGGGACCGGTAGGCCGGCCGCCGAGGCCAGGGTGGGGTAGACGTCGGTGAGGCAGAGCAGGTCGGTCACGGTCCGGCCGGCGGGCAGGCGCCGCGGCCAGCGGGCGACGAACGGCTCGCGGTGTCCGCCGTCCCAGATGTCGCCCTTCTGGCCCCGGTACGGGCCGTTCGGCAGGTGCCCGACGACGTCGCCGTCCTCGGGGAAGATCAGCGGTGCGCCGTTGTCGCTGCTCACGATGATCAGCGTGTTGTCGGCGATGCCCTCCGCCTCGAGTGCCGACATGATCTCCCCGACGCACCAGTCGACGAGGCACACCGAGTCCCCGCGCAGGCCGGCCTGCGACCGGCCCGCGACGAAGTCGGGAGGCACGCACGGGCGGTGCGGCGCGGCGGTGGCGAAGTAGAGGAAGAACGGGCGGTCCTTGGGCCGGTCCTCCCGGATCCAGCTCACCGCCTCCTCGGCGAACCGCACGTCGACCTGGTCGTCCTGCCAGTCCTCGGACTGCAGGCCCGGCCGCTGGGCGGTGGCGTACTCCACCTTCGGCTTCACCGGGAGGTCGTCGACCCCGTCCTGACGCAGGAACGTGTAGGGGGCCATGTCCAGCGAACCCGCGATGCCGAAGAAGGAGTCGAAGCCCAGGTCGACGGGGCCGCCGGTGAATCCGGCGGCGTAGTCGATCCGTTCCCCGGAGTCGGTGTCGGCGTCGAGGAACAGCGGGGCGTCCGGGGCGAACCCGTCGAGGACCGTGCCGTCGTCCCAGCGCCAGTTCAGCCCGAGGTGCCACTTGCCGATCGCCGCGGTGGCGTAGCCGCCGTCGCGCAGCATCGACGCCGTCGTCGACCGGGAGGGCTCGACGATCGACGGGCTGTGTCCCATGAGGACACGGTGTTTCAGCGGGCCGCGCCAGGAGTAGCGGCCGGTGAGCAGGCTGTACCGGCTCGGGGTGCACATCGCCGACGACGCGTGGGCGTCGGTGAGGCGGACCCCCTCCGCCGCGAGCCGGTCCATGTGCGGGGTGGGGATCGCCGTGGCTCCGTTGCAGCCCAGGTCCCCCCAACCCATGTCATCGGCGAACACGATCACCACGTTCGGGCGGTCGTCGACCATGTGCACTCCCTCGGCGCGACGGTGGGCGGGATCTGCGGCGTCACTGCAGGTATCAGGACTGTCGACGCGGTGATCACACTCTTGCAACCGCTTACATCCTGTTGCATTCTGTGGCCATGCCCGACAGGAGCGGCCGGGGGGATCGCCGCGCGGTACCGACGTCCGCCCGGGCGACGATCTACGACATCGCCGCCGAGGCGGGGGTGTCGTCCGCGACGGTTTCACGCACGTTCGGTGCTCCCGCGAAGGTCCGGCCCGACACACGCCGACGGGTCCTGGACGTCGCCGCGCGGCTGGGCTACCGGGCCAACCCGCTCGCGCGTGCGCTCCCGTCGGGGCGGACGTCGACCTTGGCCCTCGTCGTCCCGGCGATCACCAACCCGCACTTCTTCGACATCATCACCGGCGCCGAGCAGCGGGCCGTCGAGGCGGGTTTCACCCTCGTGCTCGCGAACACCGGCCAGTCCGACCTGTCCGAGGCAGCCGCAATCGAGCGGCTCGAGCCCATGGTCGACGGCGTCATGCTCGCGTCGAGCAGGCTGGACGACGACCGGATCGCCCGGTTCGCGGACCGGACGAATCTGGCGCTGTGCAACCGGCAGGCCGGCCGGATCCCGAGCGTGACCACCGACCAGGTCAACGGAATCGAGCAGGTGGTGGGCCACCTGCACTCGCTCGGCCACCGGCGGATCGGGCTGCTGGGCGGTCCCGAGACCTCCTGGGCCGGGCGGCTCCGCAGGAGAGCCGTGGTCGCGGCCGGCGGCCGGTTGGGCGTCACGGTCCAGCTCCTCGGCCCGTTCAACCCGATCGTCGCCGGTGGGCAGTCGGCGGCCGATGCGGCGATCGGAGCCGGGGTGACCGCGGTGCTCGCCCACAACGATCTGCTCGCGATCGGTGTCCTCCGCCGGCTGGCCGATCGCGGCGTCCATGTGCCTGGCGAGATGAGCGTGGTCGGCTTCGACGACATCTTCGGTGCGGACTTCTGTGTGCCGGCCCTGACCACTGTGGCCGCGCCGAGCCACGAGCTCGGCCGGACGGCGGTCGATCTGGTCCTGGCGTCGGTGGCGGGGCAGCCGGTCCCGGCGAGCACGGTGCTGCCGGCCCACCTGACGGTGCGGGAGTCGACCGGCCCTGCGCCCGACAGCCGGACGGCGCCCGGTCAGTCCCGCTGGAGGACGCAGTCGGCGCAGACGCTGCCCCCGGGCAGTCGGTAGTACAGGCAGCAGGACCGGCGCCGGTAGGTCCAGACCCGGTCGGGCGGGACGGCGTCGCCGGACTCCCCGGCCGTGACCAGTTTCGGGTGCGCGAGCAGGTCCGAGGCGACGGCCGCGACCCGCTCGGCGAGGTCCGGGCGCTGGATGTCGAGCACGCGCTTCGCCCCCGCGATCGAGGAGGCGACGTTGCCCCACAGCACGATCCCCGGCACGGAGAACCGGCTCCGGATCTCCTCGACGAGGGGCACGAGGACGTCGTCGATCATCGGGTGCAGGGCGTCGATGCCCCGGAGCGTGGCGAACCGCCTACGCGGTGACCATGCCGCCGGTGGTCCGGACGTCGAGCTCGAGCACGTCACGGCGCTGATGGAGTCCTGCATCGACGAACAGGTGCGGGCCCACGCCGCCCACGACCACCCGGCGTTCGCCGACGCCGACCGCCGGTTCCACACCCTGCTCGTCCGGTCGAGCTGCGGGTCGATCCTGATCGATGTCTACGAAGGACTGCGCGACCGGCAGATGCGGATGAACTTCGGCGCGATCGTGGGGATGGCCGGGCGTCCGGAGCTGATCCTGACCGAGCACCGGGCGCTGGTGGCGAACCTGAGGGCGCGGGACGCGCAGGCCGCCGTCGCCGGTCTCACCCAGCACCTCGACGGGACCCGCCGTGCCGTGACGCGGGGGGCCGGGCGTCACCGGTCGTCGCGGTAGTCATGTCGTGCGGATCGCGCCGGTGAGGCCGGCGACGAACAGGGCGGCCGGTTCGGAGTCGTCGGTGTCGGTTCCGTCCAAGACCGCCGGGCTCGGTGCGGACTAGGTTTCGCGTCGACGGCGACGAGCGGACGCTCCCGCCACGATCCCTCGGAGGAAGCGTGCCCCGCGAACTGGTCTACACGGGATTCATCTCGCTCGACGGCGTCGCCGACTCCCCGGGCGGTACGGAAGAAGGCCACCGCAGCGGCGGATGGGTCCTCGACACCGAGTTCCTCCCGGAGGCTTTCGCGATCAAGGGCGAGGAGCTGGCCGAGACCTCGGCGCTGATGTTCGGCCGGCGCAGCTACGACGCCTTCGCCCGGATCTGGCCCGGCTCGGCGGACCACGCCGCGTACAAGGAGCTCCCCAAGTACGTCGTGTCCTCCACACTGGACCCCGACGCCGTCGTGCCGGACTGGGGGCCGATCAGCGTCCTGCGCTCGCTCGACGAGGTCGCCGAGCTCAAGCAGGGCGACGGCGGCGCGATCTTCGTGCACGGCAGCGCCGAGCTCGCCCGCAACCTGTCCGACGCCGACCTGGTCGACCGCTACCACCTGCTGGTCTTCCCCGTACTGCTCGGCGCGGGCAAGTCGTTGTTCAGCAGCACCGACCGGGACAAGCTGGGGCTGCGGCTGCGCGACTCCGCGTCGTACCCGAACGGCGTGCTCAAGCTGGTCTACGACGTCGTCCGCTGAGTATCCCCGAACTCGTCCAGCGCGATCGCGCCGCCGGCGCCGCGCCGCAGCTCACCGGCGGTCCGGCCGACGTAGCGGCGCAACACCCGGGCGAGGTGCGGTTCGTCGTAGAACCCGAACTCCGCGACGACGTCGTCGGCGCCGCGCCCCGACGCCAGTGCCTCCGCCGCCGTGCGTGCGCGCCCGATCTGGCGCACGCCGTTGCGGGTCAGCCCGGTGGCCCGGCGGAAGCGGCGCTCGACCGTGCGCTCGGTGAGGTCCGGGTGGGCGCCCCGCACGACGTCGGCGACCACCGGGTCGCGCTCCACGACGCCGTCGGCGACGAGCCGGGCCACGAGCAGCTCGGCGTCGTCGGGCCCCGGGATCTCCCACCGGCCACCGGGTAGTGCGAACCGCCGCCCGGCGCACGAGGGCAGCGCGATCCCGGTGTCGAGCAGGCTCGTCGTCGGGATTTCGCGGAGCGTCGTGCCGACCGCGAACTGGATGCCGGTGAACCGGGCGCCCTCCGGCACCGGGGCGGTGCCGGCGCGGGTCTCCGGGCCCGATACCGCGGCCCGGGTCACGCCGTCCTGCTCCCAGAACACCAGGCCCCACGTCTCGCAGGCCACAGACGTCATCTCGGTGACCGCGTCGCTGGAGCACGTCCACACCGAGTCGACCCACGGCGAGGTCGACGTCCGGGTGTCCAGCACGAGGCGGGCCGGCTCGTTCACGGGAGTCGGACTACCATTCGTGCGGTCCCGACGGCCAGGGTGAGTGGATGCGCATCACGCGGGCTGAACCCTGATCAGTGACAGCGTGAGTCGGGCGCCGGCACGTCGAGCGCCGGGTTCCGGTCGAAGAACCCGGCCGGCTTCAACGTGAAGCCGGTCCGGTCGACCGGCATGACCGGCCAGTCCTCGGGCCGCGGGAAGTGCGTCAGCCCGAAGGTGTGCCAGAGGACGATGTCCTGGCCGTCGACGTCCCGATCGGCCGTCACATAGGACGGTAGCCCTGCCCCGCCGGGGTGCTGGTTGACGAAGTCCCCGGCCGAGTAGCGCTGCGCCGGGTCGTAGCGGGTCACCCAGAGCGCCCGGGTCGCGAACCCGGCCCGGGCGGCGATCGACGACGCCGGGTCCGCCAGCAGCGTGGGCTGTCCCTGCGGGTGCAGCACGTACCCGACAGGCTGCCCGAGCGCGTTGGTCCGCTCGGTGTTGACCACGTGCCAGACCCGGCCGGTGCCGGGGGAGGCGTCGCGCTGCCCGTCGGACTCGGACCGGAGCCGGACGGCGCTGCGGGCGAACGCGTTGCCGTACGGGTTGGCCCCGCCCATCGGGACCCGCGCGGCCTCCACCTCCTCGACGGCGTTCGTGAGGCCGTCGACGGTCATGTCGAGCCGGGCCGAGAACAGGTGCTGGTGGAACGGCGCGCCGAGGCCCGGGGCGACCTCGGTCGCGTACTCACCGGGCGTGGCGTTGGTGAACACGACACCGGTCGCCTTGCACTCCAGCTCGATCGTGCCGTCGAGGTAGAGGTACCAGTAGAAGCCGTAGTCGTAGTTCCCGATCGGGGAGAAGAACGAGACCACCAGCCGGCGCTGGCGGCGGACCTCGCGGGCCCCGGTGAAGATGTCGGTGTGCTTCCAGAGCACACCCTGGTCCTCCTCGTGCAGGCAGATCGCGTTGCGGACGGTCTTCGGGTTGCCGAGGTCGTCGGCGAGCGTGGCGTCGAGGTAGTGGATGTCGCCGAGACAGTCGCAGCCGAGCTCGAGGGAGTCGGCGTAGCGGGCGAACATGTACTCGCCGCAGTCGAAGTAGTTCTGCCAGAACCGCACCGGAGCCGGGTCGGCGTAGGGCACCACCATCTCCGCGACCGACGCGCGGTAGCAGACCGGCCGGCCGTCGAAGGCGATCTGGTGCAGGGTCAGGCCCTCGCGCTCGTTGAACCCGACCCGCAGGTCCCACTTCCCCCAGCGGACGCGGCCGTCGTCGACGGTGAACGACCGGCCCTCGGGCTGGCTGATCTCGATCGGCTTCAGTCCCTCCAGCGGCGCGCCCTGGACCTGCGGGTCGTCGAAGTTGCCGCTCGACCCCGGGACCGGCACGACGCCGGTGTCGATCACCCGGTCCACCGTGCGGTTCGTGAGGTCGATGTAGGCGACCAGGCCGTCGACGGGGTGGGCCCAGGGGTGGTCGGCCTCGTGGTCCTGGCGGAACCCGAAGGCGCGCGCCATCCGCCGTCCGGTCTCCTCGGGGTAGTCGTAGACGCCCGCCGACAGCGGGACGGCGCGGACTCCTGCCGGCTCGATGCCGCGGGCCGAGAGGGCGGCGAGCCACGCGGGCTCGGCGTTGAGGACGTCCTCGATGAACTCGAACTCGGCGTCGATGATCGGCGGCTGGCCGTCGCGGGCCGGGTCCAGCTCGCGCGCCGAGACGAGCTCGCGGGCGGTGGCGGACACGACGGTGTCCCAGGACTGCCCGGTCGCCAGGTCGAGCAGGAGCACCCGGAACCGGCGTTCGACGTCGCCGCCGTCGAACGCCAGGACCTCGGACTTCACCGGCTCCTCGGGGGCGAAGAAGGCGTAGCGGACGTGCTCGCCGAGCATGCCCGCCCCGGCGAGGACCTCCCGGACGGCGGCGACCTCGGCCTCCGTGGTCGGCGAGAGGGGATGCACGACGCGGGTGCTCGGATCGGACACAGTGGTCACGACGACTCCTGTCGGACGGGCGGATGCGGACCGTACGAGGGCTCACCTCAGTGGAACACGGACGTGCGACGACAGGGAGGTGCAATCGAGCGGACCGCGCCGCGCAGTCGATCAGTGCTCCAGATAGACCGGCGCGCACGCTGTCACCATCCGGCCGAAGACGGCCTCGGTGCGCTCCGCCCCGGCCTCCACCCCGGCGACGTCGAGCCGGCCCATCGCCGACGACATCTCGCGCAGCAGGTCCATGCCCTCCCGCATCGCCGACTCGACTCCGGGATCGTCGGCGGTGACCATCGCGCCCTGGAAGCGTTCCGCGGCGACGAGCAGGGTGGCCTGGGCGTCGCCGAGGTCGGCGACACTCTGCAGGTCGGCCTGGTACTCGCCGAACTCGTTCAGTGCCTCCCGCGCCTGTTCGCAGGCCGCGTGATCGTCCGGGCTGTAGCGGTTCGGCACGCCGTTGCGGTCGTCCGATGTGGCCGCCGCGGCGACGGCCTCGTCCGCCGCCGGAGCGGCGGGGACGTCGTCGTCCCCGCTCCCGAACAGGGAGACGACGAAGGCCAGCAGCACCACCACGGCCAGCCCGGCGAGACCGACCTTCAGCGTCGACGGCTGCCCGGCAGATTCGCCGGCCGTGGCGGCCCGTGGTGAGCGCGCGGGAAGACCAGGTGTTCCGGGGCGGAGCCGGACGGTCGGACCGTCGATCTGCTGGGGCGACTGTACGGCGATGCGCCCGGGCGGTACCTCTCCGCCGTAGGTGTGCACCTCCCGCCACTGCTTCGCCGCCTTCCGCAACAGCTTCTCCCGTTTCGCGGGGTCTGTCTCGACCTCGGCGCGGCGTTCCAGCTGCCGGGCGGTCGACGCGGACATCTTCGCGAGGAGCTTGGACACGGGGTCTCCAGGTGCTGTCGTCCGCCACCGAAGGTCGCGGTTCACCTGATAGGGCGTCCGACGCACGCGAGAGGTGCAGAGTGGGCGGAAAACGTCAGGTGGTCGTCAGCCTGGCCGGTTCGACCGGTCCGCGCGCGGCCGATCGGCGGAGCGGGCGCATGTCCTGTGGCCGAACGGGGTAGCCGCGCATCGTCACCTCGTCGGTGACTCCGGACTGCGGAAGGACCCACCATGGCTCTGAACGACGACGACATCACCACCTCCTCCACCAGCGGTCCCGAGGGCCCTGCGGACTCCGGCGCGGGCCAGGGCACGCCGGGGCAGCACGACGGTGGCGCGGACGGCGGTGCCGACTCGGGTGCCGAGGGCCCGGCCGACTCGGGCGCGGGCCAGGGCACCCCCGGCCAGCACGACGGCGGTGCCGACGGCGGCGCGGACTCCGGTGCCGAGGGGCCGGCGGACTCCGGCGCGGGCCAGGGCACCCCGGGGCAGCACGACGGCGGTGCGGACGGCGGTGCCGACAGCGGTGCGCGCTGACTCCACCGAGCTGGTCACCGGTGCCGGCGACCCCAGTGCGGGAGACCCGGCACCGGTCCGGCGCGGCGCGCTCGAGCGGGTCGTCGGCCCGGACGTCGCGGCGTTCGGCGACCGGCACTGGGGCCGCACACCGCTGCTGACCCGTGGGGCCGACCCGATGGCGTTCGGTGACCTGCTCGACCTCGACGGGGTCGACGAACTGCTGTCCCGGCGCGGACTGCGCACCCCGTTCCTGCGGCTGGCCCGCAACGGCGCCGTGGTCGACTCGTCGTCGTTCACCGGGCCGGGCGGGGTCGGCGCCGAGATCGGCGACCAGGTCCGCGACGACCGGGTGGCCGCACTGTTCGCCGACGGCAGCACCGTCGTCCTGCAGGCACTGCACCGTAATTGGCCCGGCGTCATCGACTTCGCGACCGCGCTGGCCGAGGAGCTGGGCCACCCGGTCCAGGCGAACGCCTACGTCACGCCGCCGTCGTCGCAGGGGTTCTCCGCGCACTACGACGTGCACGACGTCTTCGTGCTGCAGCTCGCCGGCCGCAAGCAGTGGCGGATCCACGCGCCCGTGCACACCGACCCGCTGCGCGACCAGCCGTGGAACGACCACGCCGCCGCCGTCGCCGCCCGGGCCCGCGACGACGCCCCCGACATCGACACCGTGCTGGAACCGGGCAATGCCCTCTACCTGCCCCGCGGCTGGCTGCACTCCGCGACCGCGCTCGGCGACGTGTCCGCGCACCTGACCGTCGGCGTCCACGTCGTCACCCGGTTCGCGCTGGTGGAGGCCCTGACCGCGCTCGTCGCCTCCGACGAGCGGCTGCGGGCGTCGCTGCCGCTGGGGATCGACGTCGCCGACCCCGAGCAGCTCGCCCCGCACCTCGACGCCGTGCGGGACGCGCTGCTCGGGGCCGTGCGGGACGTCGGGGCCGACGCCGTCGCCCGGCGGGTGCGGCGTCGCGTCTGGTCCGGCGGACGTCCGGAGCCGGTCCGGCCCGTCGCCGGGGCTGCGTTCGAGCGCGATCTCGCGATCGGTGACGCGGTGCGCCGCCGCATCGGATTGCCCCACCGGATCGTCGCGACGCATGATCGCGTCGTGCTCGAACTCCCCGACCGGCAGCTGTCGCTGCCCGCCGAGACCGCGACGGCGCTGCGCGCGGTGCTGGACGCCGACGCGTGGCGGGCCGGCGACCTTCCCGGCATGGACGCGCCGGACCAGCTCGTGCTCCTGCGCCGGCTGCTGCGGGAGGGCGTGCTCGTCCCGGTCGCGACATGAACGGCCGCGACATGAACGGCCGCGACACGAGCGGCCGCGGCATGACGGGAGCGACGTGACGGCGGTACCCGCGCCGATCCGGTGCTCGGTCGCCGCCGAAGCGGCGGGGGATCCGCTCGAGGGCACCGCCCCGCCCGCGCAGCAGTGGTTCCTCGTCGAGCACCCCGGGCCCTGGGCGGCGCGGGCGCTCACCGGATCCGGGATCGAGCCCGGTGCCGTCGCCGCGCTGTCGGCCTGGGCCGGTGCGGTGGGCGGGCGCATCGCGCTCATCCGCAGGCCCGGACGGTCGTCCCGGGTTCCCCGTGCCCGCCGCTGGTTCCGGGTCGACTCCCGGCCAGGGCACGAGGCGGTCCGCACCGGGTCGTTCCGGGACGACGGCGAACTGATCGCCGCCGTCGGGTCCCCGGGCGAGCCGGCGGACGGCCCGATCGCCCTGGTCTGCGCGCACGGCAGGCACGACACCTGCTGCGCGATCCGCGGCCGCCCGCTGGCCGGGGCGCTCGCCGCCGCGCTGCCCGACGCGACCTGGGAGTGCAGCCACGTCGGCGGCTGCCGGTTCGCCCCGGCGATGGTGCTGCTGCCGCACGGGTTCACCTTCGGCGGGGTCCGGCCCGACGAGGCGGCCGGGATCGTCCGCGACTACGCCCGGGGCGTCCTGGAACCGGGCCGGTTGCGCGGCCGGTCCTCGCTGCCCCCGCCGGTGCAGGCCGCCCAGCAGCACGCCCGCACGGCGACCGGCGCCACCGGCGTCGACGCCCTGCGGGTGGTCGCCGCCGACATCGATACCGGCACCGACGGCGAGGGCGGTCACCGGATCGAGTTCGCCGACCCGTCCTGCCGGGTCCGGGTGCGTGAGCGGATCGAGCAGACCGACCGGGCCCTGACCTGCGCGACGACCGCGCCCGCACGGCTGCGGGTGTTCGACCTGGTCGACCTGCAGGTCTGACGCCCACCCGTGCGGGTGATCACCCCTCGCATTCTCTCAGCGTGAGCACAGCGGGCCCGCGCGACACTCCCTCCACGTTGCACCTCGGAAGCACGGGAGGACGTCGTGAACTCCGCGGACGCCCAGCAGGCCGCCGGAACGCTCCTGACGCTCGCGTGGATGCTCGCCCTCGCGGCGGTGTACGCCCCGCGGATCGGCCTGGTGGCGGTCGGCCCGCAGCGCACCGGCGAGGTCGAACACGTCCCCCGGCCGGCGTTGTGGGGTCTCGGGGCCGCCGTGCTGCTGTTCACCACGCAGGCCGGCGTCGTCGACGCGATCGCCGACGCCCCGGGCCGGATCACTGCCGCCGACCGGCCGGTCCTGGCGTGGATGGTCGCCCACCGCACGCCGGAGGCCACGGCGGTGATGCACGCGGTGAGCAACTGGGGCGGGACCGTGCCGACGCTCGCGCTGGCGGCCGCCGCCACCGCCGTGCTGCTCGTCCTGCGCCGCTGGTCCGACGCCGTCGCCGTCGTGGTCGCGACCGCCGGCGTCCCGGTGCTGGTCAACGCGTTCAAGGACCTGTACGGCCGGGTCCGGCCGCCGGTGGAGACCCGGCTGGCCGTCGAGCCCGACCTGTCGCTGCCGTCCGGGCACGCCCTCGGCGCGACCGTGATCATCGGGATCGTGGCGGCGGTGGTCGTGCGGTCGCTGCGGTCGACGGCCGGGCGGGTCGCGGTGCTGGCCGCCGCCGTCGCCGCGGTCGGGGTGATCAGCCTGAGCCGGCTCTACCTCGGCGTGCACTGGGCCACCGACGTGCTCACCAGCTGGACGCTCGGGGGTGCCTGGCTGGCGCTCTGCGTGACCGGTCTGGCCTGCCTGACGCGGCGCCGGTCGGGCCGGGGGTCAGGACACCAGCCGGGGCAGTAGCTCCCGACAGCCGGTGCGCAGATCGTCGAGGGCTGTCGCCGAGCCGGCGAGGTGGCGGTGCAGCGCCTGCTGGAACAGTCCGTCGAACATCGCGTAGGCCGCCGACGGCGTGCAGGTCGGCTCGGTCCCCGCGAGCTCGGCGTAGCCACGGACGACCCGCCACATCATGTCCTGCAGGCTCCCGTCGATCTCGGCGACGTCCTCGCGGTAGGCCTGCTCGAACATCGACTGCGCGCGCAGGTCGTACCAGAGCCGGTGCAGCAGCGGCGCGTCGGCGAGCGTGGCGGCCAGACCGTCCCCGCAGGCCGTCGCGAGACCATCCGGTGTGGACTCCCCGGCGACCAGGCCCTCGTACTGCGCCGCGCAGGTGGTCTTGAAGCGCCGGACGCAGTAGGTGATCAGCTCGGTCTTGTCGGCGAAGTAGTAGTGCAGCAGCCCGTGCGAGAACGCGGTGTTCTCCGCGATCGTGCGCAGGCTGGTGCGGGCGTAGCCGAGGTCCGCCAGGGTCACCAGGGCGGCGTCGGCGAGCTCTCTCCGGCGGTCCTCGACCTTGTCGACGCCGGACCGCGCCCGCGTGGACGTGGATGGGGACACGGGGAGACGGTACCTGCTCTGACCGCTCGTCCAGGAAAATCTTGACAAGTGTCCAGGACCCGGCCACGGTCGTCGGTGTCCGCAATGGTGCCGACGCCCGATCCGGGGGACGACGATGTCGCTGACCTTCTACCTGGACAAAGGCGCCTCGCTGGATCCCGGGGCGCCGTGCCTGACCCTCGACGGGACGTCGCTGACCTACGGCGAGGTCGTCGGGCTCTCGCACGCGGTCGCCCGGGCGTTGCGCCGGTCCGGTGTGCGGCCCGGCGACAAGGTCGGCGTCCTCTCGGCCAACGAGCCCACCGCGTTCTCCTGCGTGTTCGGGATCGCCCGGGCGGGCGCGGTCTGGTGCCCCATCAACCCGCGGAACGCGGCGGCGGAGACGGCGGAGCTGCTCGACCTCTTCGACTGCGCCGCACTGATCTTCCAGCCGGCGTTCGACGAGCTGGTCGCCGAGATCGCTCCCGGACTCCCGCAGCTGACGACGCTGGTCCGGCTCGGGGAGGGCGGCGGACCGCCGTCGTCGCACGCGTTCGGGCCCTGGCTCGAGGCCGCCCGCGACGACCCCTCCGCCGAGGCCGCGCCGCCCGACGACGTGGTCGCGCTGGTCGGCACCGGCGGCACCACCGGGCGTCCCAAGGGGGTCGTGCTCACCGACCGCAACCTCGAGACGATGTCGGCGATCACGCTGATGAGCTACCCGTTCGACGGGCGGCCGGTGTACCTGGCGCTGGCCCCGCTGACCCACGCGGCCGGCGTGCTCTGCTTCCCGATCATGGCCCGCGGCGGCGAGGTCGTGATCATGGCGAAGCCGGACGTCGGCCGGTTCCTGGAGCTGGTGGCGCGGCACCGGGTCACGCACACGTTCCTGCCGCCGACGCTGATCTACATGGTGCTGGGCCACGAGGCGCTCGACGCCACGGACCTGTCGTCGCTGCAGTGCTTCTGGTACGGCGCGGCGCCGATGTCGGTGGCGCGGCTGACCGAGGCGCTGACCCGGATCGGGCCGATGGCGCAGCTGTTCGGGCAGTCCGAGGCGCCGATGATGATCTCGACGATGTCGCCGGCCGAGCACCTCCGGCCGGACGGGACCGTCGACACCGCGCGGCTGTCGTCGGCCGGACGGCCCTCGCCGCTGGTCACGGTGGCGATCCTCGACCAGCAGGGTCTCCCCGTGCCACGTGGCGACCGGGGGGAGATCTGCGTCCGGGGGTCGCTGGTGATGGCCGGCTACTACCGCAACCCGGAGGCCACCGCGGAGGTGTCGGTCCACGGCTGGCACCACACCGGCGACATCGGCTACCTCGACGACGACGGCTACCTGTTCATCGTCGACCGGGCCAAGGACATGGTGATCACCGGCGGGTTCAACGTCTACTCCGCCGAGGTCGAGCAGGCGCTCATGGTGCACGACGCCGTCCGGGACTGCGCGGTGGTCGGCCTGCCCGACGAGAAGTGGGGCGAACGGGTCACCGCGGTCGTCCAGCCACAACCCGGGGCGGAGATCGACGTCGACGAGCTCGCCGCCTTCGTCAAGGAGCGGATCGGATCCGTCAAGGCGCCGAAGCAGATCGAGATCTGGCCCGACCTTCCCCGCTCGACAGTGGGTAAAGTCCTGAAGAAAGAGATCCGCGTCACACTCAACGACCGAGGCTCTGTCATGCCGCAAGGAGGCCGCATCACATGAAACTCGCTCTCTACCTGCCGAACTTCCGAGACAAGGTGACCATCAAGGAGCTGGAGGACCTCACCGCGCTCGCCGAGGAGCTCGACTTCGACTCGGTGTGGACGCTCGACCGGATCGTCGTCCCGGAGGCGTCGGACCACGAGGGGCTGCAGTACTCCTTCGGCATGATGGACGGGCTGCCCAACGCGCTGCCGGTGTCCTCGCGCGGCCAGTGGTTCCAGGGCTACCCGCTGATCCCCTGGCTCGCCGCGAAGACCTCGAAGGTCCGGATCGGCATGAGCATCATCGACACCCCGTTCCGCTCGCCCGGCGTGCTCGCCACCGAGCTGGCCACCATCGACCACCTCTCGAACGGCCGGCTCAACGTCGGTCTCGGATCCGGCTGGATGCCCGAGGAGTTCGCCGCCGCGAGCGCCGCACACATCTTCCCGAAGCGGCACAAGCACGTGCGCGAGTCGATCGAGATCATGCAGGGCGTCTGGGCGAACGAGCACTTCGAGTACCACGGCGAGTTCGCCGACTTCGACCTCTGCGGGTTCGGCGCGAAGCCGCTGCAGCAGCCGCGCCCGCCGATCTTCATGAGCGGGCTCAAGGACCCGCTGCGCTCGGCCCGGCGCATCACCAAGTACGACCTGGACGGCTGGATCGGCATCCAGGACTCGCCCGAGGGTCTGGCGAGATGGATCACCGCTATCGACGAGCAGTTCGACGAGATCGGCAGCTCGAAGCGGGCCAAGGACCTCGAGATCTGCTCGATGATCTGGACGGTCATCACCGACTCCGACACCGACCAGACGGTCAACGGGGTCGCGTCCAACCTGCTGGTGGGCTCGGAGAAGCAGGTCACCGACCGGTTGAAGGCCTACAAGGACGCCGGTATGACGATGCCGCTGATCTGGCCGCCGTTCGCCGACGTCCCGGTCTCGAAGACGCTCGACGATCTCAAGCGGATCAAGAACGACATCATGCCGAAGGTCGAGGCGTCCTGAGATGGCCGAGCTGGAGGGCAAGCGGGTCCTCGTCACCGGGTCCGGTGCCGGGATCGGCAAGGCGATCGCCACGCTGTTCACCGAGCGCGGCGCCCGGGTCGTGGTGAGCGACATCGACGCCGAGACCGCCGAGAAGGCGGCCGCCGAGATCGGGGCGGCGGGCGTCGCGAACTGCGACGTCACCGACGAGGCGCAGGTGCAGGCCGCGGTGGCCCGGGCGGTGGAGATCCTCGGCGGGCTCGACGTGCTGGTCAACAACGCCGGGATCGAGATCTCCTCGCCGCTGCTGCAGCAGTCGACCGAGAGCTTCGAGCGGATCCATGCGGTCAACGTGCGCGGGCCGTTCGTGGCGATGAAGGCGGCGATTCCGCACCTGATGGAGTCGAGGGGCAACGTCGTCAACATCGCCTCGATCGCGGGGCTGGGCGGCAGCCCGCTGCTCGGGTCGTACTGCGCGAGCAAGGCGGCGCTGATCCAGATGACCCGGGTCGCCGCGGTGGAGATGCGCCCGACCGGTGTGCGGTTCAACGCCGTGTGCCCGGGTTTCGCGGACACCGCGATGGTCGAGCGGCTGGTGCCGGACTTCGAGGCGGCGACCCAGGTCCCGTTCGGCGACCTCGTCGCGCAGAAGCAGGGCCGGCTCGGTACGCCGACCGACATCGCCGAGGTGGCGGCGTTCCTGGCGTCCGACCGGGCGTCGTGGGTCACCGGAAGCGCGTACGTGCTCGACGGCGGGTTGTCCGCGTCACTGGTGTAGGCGGCTGCGCCGCCTGTGAGTACTTTTCGTGGCTCCAGCCACGAAAAGTACTCACAGGCACCGGAGGTGCATGATGAGGGAGCGGATCGCCGGCTCCGCGCTGCGGGAGTACCTCGACTGGCTGCAGCGGCGCGAGGGCCGGGCGTTCGACGACCACGGGACCTTCTGGGCGTGGTCGGTGGAGGACATCGACCGCTTCTGGCGCTCGATCGTCGACTACTACGAGGTCGCGTTCTCCACGCCCTGGGAGCAGGTCCGCACCGCCGACCCGATGCCGCACACCCGCTGGTTCACCGGTGCCCGGCTGAACTGGGCCGAGCACGCGCTGCGCCGCGGCTCGGGGGACGACGTCGCGCTGGTCTGCGTCCAGGAGGGCGGCGGGCCCGCCCGCGAGATCACCCGGGGCGAGCTGCGCCGTTCCGTCGCGGCGGCCGCCGGGTGGCTGCGCCGGGCCGGGGTGCGCCCCGGCGACCGGGTCTGCGCCTACCTGCCCGACACCGAGCACGCGGTGATCGGGCTGCTCGCCGCCGCGGCGGTCGGCGCGGTCTGGTCCTGCTGCTCACCGGACTTCGGCGCCGACGGGACGGCCGGGCGGCTCGCGCAGCTCGAACCGACCGTGCTGATCGCCGCCGACGGCTACCACTGGAACGGCAGGACGCTCGACCGCGCCGACGTCGTCGACCAGCTCCGGGAGGAGCTCCCGACCCTCCGCCACGTCGTGCACGTCGGGTACGCGTTCGACCGGCCGGCCCCCGAGGGCACGACGCCGTGGGACGAGCTCCTGGCCACGCCCGCCGAACCGGAGTTCGCGCAGGTCGAGTTCTCGCACCCGCTGTGGGTGCTGTTCACCTCGGGCACCACGGGCCTGCCCAAGGGGCTGGTGCACTCGCACGGCGGGATCACCCTGGAAGGTCTCAAGTGGTCCGGGCTGTACTGCGGGCTGCGCGCCGGCGAGCGGATGTTCACCTACACCTCGACCGGCTGGGCGCTGTGGAACATGCAGCTCGGCGCGCTCACCCAGGGCGCGAGCATCGTGCTGTACGAGGGCAGTCCCGGCCACCCGCCGGGCGCGGTCTGGGAGGTCGCCGCGCGGACCGGGGCCGACGTCGTGCTGATGGGCGCCGCCGTCGTCACCGCGACGGCGAACAGCGGCGTCTCGCCCGTCGCCGAGCAGGACTTCAGCCGGCTACGGCACGTCATGGTGAGCGGCTCGGCGCTTCCCCCGGACGGCTACCGCTGGCTCCACGAGCACGTCAGCCCGGACATGCGGATCGACTCGACCAGCGGCGGCACCGACATCTCCGGCTCGTTCGTCGGCGCGAACGAGTACACACCGGTCCGGCCCGGCCGGATCGGTGGCCGGCTGGCGGGCGTCGACTGCGCGGCCTGGGACGACGACGGAGAGCCGGTCGTCGACGAGGTCGGCGACCTCGTGATCACGAGTGCGATGCCGTCGATGCCGGTCCACCTGTGGAACGACCCGGATGCGACGCGCTACACGGAGTCCTACTTCGACACCTGGCCGGGCGTCTGGCGGCACGGCGACTGGGTGACGATGCACGCCGACGGCAGCGTGTCGGTCCACGGCCGCTCGGACTCGACGCTCAACCGGCACGGTGTGCGGCTGGGTACCGGCGACTTCTACGACGTGCTCGAACCGATGGAGGAGATCACCGAGACCCTGGTGGTCGGCGTCGACCTGCCCGACGACGGGTACTGGCTGGGCCTGTTCGTCGTCCCGGCCGACGGGCACCCGCTGGACGACGCCCTGCGGCAGAAGATCGTGAGCACCCTGCGGTCCCGGCTCTCGCCCCGGCACGTCCCGGACGAGATCGTCGAGGCACCGGCCGTGCCGCACACCCTGAACGGCAAGCGGCTCGAGGTCCCGGTCAAGAAGCTGCTCAGCGGCCGGCCGCTGGAGAAGGCCGCGAACCTCGCCTCCGTCGACGACCCGGACACGGTGCGGTGGTACGCGCGGTTCGCGGCCGAGCGGTCGGAGTGACGGCGCCGCCGAGGCGGGGAGTCAGCCTCCGGCGACCGGCAGCCACGGGCGCGGGTCCGGATCGTCGGCCGGCGGGACGAGGACGACGGTGTCGAGCCCGGCCGCCGCGTGCTCCCGGACGGCGTCGAGGGTCCGCTCCGGTGTGTCGTGGGTGTCGAGGTAGGCGATCCGCCGGAAGCCTGGGCCAGGACCGCCCCGTTCGGTCTCGGCGAGCGAGGACCGGACCTCGGCGGGTGTCCGGCCGGAGTCCAGGAGCACGCCGTCGGCGAGTTCACCGGCGAGCCGGAGCGTCTTCGGGCCGCGCGCTCCGATCAGGACCGGGGGCACCTGCGCGGGCGGGTGGTCCAGCGCGACCCGGTCCAGATGCACGTAGCGACCGGAGGTGGAGACCTCACGGCCGGCGAGAAGGTCGCGCACCGCGGTGGTGTGCTCGGCCAGCATCGTCATCGGTGACGCCGCCCGGTTCCCGACCTGGCCCATCCACTCCAGGACGCCGTGCCCGAGGGTCGGCAGGAAGCGTTCCGGGAACAACCGGGCCAGCGTGGCGATCTCCATCGCGATGACGGCCGGGTTGCGTAGCGGCACGGGATAGAGGCCCACCCCGACCCGGATCCGCTCGGTGCGGGCCAGCGCCACCGCGGCGGTCGCCGTACCGCCGTGCAGGAAGCAGTCCTCCCACAACCAGAGCTGATCGACGCCGGCGGCTTCCGCGTCGCGGGCGACGGCCGGTAGCTGCTCGGGCGGTAGCCCCGGGCGGAACACGATGCCGATCTCCACGCCGGGCAGCGTGGCACACCTCAGCGCGGGCTGGTCAGGAACACGTCGGCCAGGTGCGGGTTGTAGGCGTGCACCAGGATCCCGAAGATGATCAGGTCGAAGGTCAGGTGCACGACCAGCACGTAGGTGAACGACCGCGTGCGCTGGAAGATGTAGCCCTGCAGCAGCGCGAACGGGATCGTCAGCAGCGGCCCGATCCCGCGGTAGCCCAGCTCCCACAGGAACGACACGAACACGATCGTCTGCAGCACGTTGGCCTGCCAGAACGGGAAGTGCCGGCGCAGCAGCGCGAACACCGTGCAGATGAAGAACAGCTCGTCCCACAGCCCGACGGCGTTCACCCCGACGAACAGCCGGATGATCTCATTCGTCCCGGAGATCTCCGGCCAGTTCTGGTAGGCACCGGTCCCGATGAAGTACCAGGGCAGCAGCAGGTAGCCGGCGACGACGACGAGTGCCAGGTAGCCGTACTCGAACCCGCTCCAGCGCTTCCCGGTGAGCATCGGGAACCGGATGATGTCCTCCCGCCACCACAGCCGGGAGATCGCGAACGGCAGCAGCACGGCCGCGGAGAGCACCACGGTGAACCGGGCCATGCCGGCGTCGCTGAGGTCGGCCTCCAGCGACATCGTGCTGATGATCACCAGGCTGGCCGCGATCAGCGCCAGGTGTTTCAGCAGGGCACGGTCGACGACCGCGGCCAGCACCAGTCCGGCGACGATCAGACCGTAGCCCGACCACGGCTCCTGCACGACGAACAGCGCGATCGCGGACACCATGACCAGCGTCGCGGCGACCTGGCGCCCGGCACCGCCCCGGGCGGTCACGGGGGAGCGGTTCGAGTCGTCGGTCGTCGCTGCGGCACCCACGGCGTCAGCATGCTCGGAGCGGGACGAACGGGACAAGCCGGGTGGGTGACGTTCTGCCGTCGAACCGATCGGGTAACTGCGGAACCATGACCTCCGACGACGGCGTGGTGCGCGGCAACCCGATCATCACCGACGTGTACACATCGGATCCGGCGGTGCTGGTGCACGACGGCGTCGTGCACCTCTACACCGGACACGACGAGGCGCCGCCCGGTTCCGACCGCTTCGTGATGCGGGACTGGCTGCACTTCTCCTCCACCGACCTCGTCCGGTGGACCGCGCACGGGGCCCCGCTCACGCTCTCCCACTTCGGCTGGGCGCGCGACGGCGCGAAGGCCGGCGCGGTCGTCGAGCGGGACGGGCGCGTCCACTGGTACGTGGCGGTGAACCACGCGGAGGTGCCGGGTGGGGCGATCGGTGTGGCGGTCGCGGACGCGCCGGGCGGACCCTTCACCGACGCGCTCGGCCGGGCGATGATCACCAACGATGTCCCGTACGACACCGGCGACGACCACACGATCGATCCCGCGGTGATCGTCCACGAGGGACGGGCCCGGCTGTTCTGGGGCAAGGGGCGCTGCTTCACCGCCCGCCTCGACGACTCGATGACCGCGCTCGCCGGCCCGATCACCGAGATCGAGCTGCCGGGCTTTCAGGAGGGCGCGCACGTGCACGCGCACGACGGCTGGTTCCACCTCGCTTACGGCTACGACGCCCCGCAACGCGTCGCCCACGCGCGCAGCCGCAGCCTCGACGGCCCCTGGGAGTTCGCCGGGCTGCTCGCCGAGGTTCCGGGGAACTGCGCCACCAACCGGCCGGCGATCGTCGAGGTCGGCGGGGAGTGGTTCTTCTTCTACCACTCCGGGACCGCGCCGGGCGGTGACCCGCGCCGGCGTTCCGTGTGCGTCGACCGGCTCGTCCACCTGTCCGGCGGGCGGATCGAGCGGGTCCGGATGACGACCGAAGGCCTACTGGCCTGAGGGGCGGGCCCGCTGCGGGACCAGCACGATCACGATCGCGCCGAGCACCGCCGGGATCGCGAACGCGAGGAAGTTCGCGGCGAACCCGGCGCCGGTGGCCATCACCAGGCCGCCGTAGATCGGTCCGGCGATCGCGCCGATCCGGCCGATCCCCAGCGCCCAGCCGAGACCGGTGGCGCGCAGGTGCTCGGGGTAGAAGGTCGCGGTGTAGGAGTTGACGATGATCGTCGTCCCGATCGTGCACGCCCCGGCGACGGCGATCAGGGCGAGCAGCACCGGGGTCGGGAACCGCACCATGAGCAGCAGGATCGAGACGGCCGCGGTCAGGAACATCCCGGTGATCACCGGCCGTGCCCCGACCCGGTCGGCCAGCGATCCGAGCAGCGGGGCCCCGACGATCGCGCCGAGGTTGAGCGCCAGCAGGAACGCCAGCGCCGGGCCGAGCGGGTACCCGGCCGCCCGCATGATCTGCGCCAGCCAGGTGTTCAGGCCGTAGACCAGCAGCAGCCCGAACGCGGTGCCCAGCCAGAACAGCAGCGTCCCGCGCAGGTACGGAGCCGCCAGCAGGTCCCGCACCCCGCCGGGCCGGGCGCCGGGCGCCGCGACCTCGGGTACCGGCATCCCGTACCGGGCGGCCAGCGCGGAGGCCTCGTCGCGGCGGCCCTTCGCGGCGAGATAGGCGACCGACTCGGGCAGCGCCACGACGACGACCACCAGCAGCACCGCGCCGACGCCCGCGCCGATCCAGAACAGCGAGCGCCAGCCGAGGGTCTCCAGCAGCGCGATCCCGGCGAGGGCGGAGAGCACCCCGCCGACCGAGTAGCCGGAGAACATCAGCGCGTTGGTGGCGTTGCGGCGCCCGGCCGGGGCGTACTCGACGGTCAGCGCGATCGCGGTCGGCACGACGCCGCCGAGCCCGATCCCGGCGACCAGCCGCAGGGCCCCGAACACCTCGGGGCTGGGCGCCAAGGCACAGAACGCCATCGCGATCGAGAACCAGGCGACGCAGATCATCATCAGCCGGCGTCGCCCGATCCGGTCGGTCACCACGCCGGCGACCAGGGCGCCGATCAGCATGCCGATCAGGGCGAGCGAGCCGATGAATCCCGCCTGCCCCGGGTCGAGCGCCCACTCGCCGGAGATCAGGGTCGGCAGCACCGTGCCGTAGACGATGAGGTCGTACCCGTCGACGACGATCACCGCCCAGCACAGCGCGATCACCCACGCCCGGGACCGGGTCCGCGGGACCGCGGTGCCGGTGGCGCTCTCGCTCATGGCGTCCCCCTCGATCGTCACCTGATCGGAGGCACCCTATGCGGGGAGATCATCCGCCCATCGTCTCGGGGAGCCACATCACCACCCCGGGCACCGCGGCCAGCACCGCGACGAGCACGAGCAGCGCCACCACGTACGGCAGCACCCCGACGAAGATCTCCTCCGCGGGCCGCCCGGTCGAGCTGGACACGACGAACACGTTCATCCCCATCGGCGGGGTCACCAGGCCGATCTCCGCGAGCAGGATGACCATGACGCCGAACCAGATCGGGTCGTAGCCGAGCGTCTCGATCAGCGGCAGCACCACCGGCACCGTCAGCGCGAGGATCGCGAGCTGGTCGAGGAAGGCGCCCAGGACCAGGTACACCAGCGCGATCAGGGCGAAGATCAGCAACGGTGGCGCGGCGATCCCGGAGATCGCGTCGACCATCGTCCCGGTGATCCCGGTCAGCGTCATGAAATAGCCGAACAGGTACGCCGAGGAGATGATCAGCAGGATCATCGCGGTGGCGGTGAGCGTCTCGCGCAGCGCGTCGACGATCCGGCGCAGGTCGAGCCGGCGCCGGACGAGCCCGATCACCAGCGCGCCCGCGACCCCGAGCCCGGCCGACTCGGTCGGTGTCGTGAGTCCGAAGTAGATCGAGCCGACGACGACGACGAAGAGGAGCGCGACCGGTCCGAGCACCGGGATCGTGCGCAGCTTCTCGGCCATCGGGTACCGGCGGCCCGCCGGCGCCAGCTCGGGCTTGCGGCGGACCAGGACCAGCGTCGTGATGATGATCGTCAGCGTGACGAGCAGCCCCGGGACGAGCCCGGCGATCAGCATCTGGCCGACGCTGACCTCGGCGAGGATCGCGTAGAACACCAGGATGATGCTGGGCGGCACCATCGCGGCCAGCGTGCCGACGACGGCGACCAGGCCGTTCGCCAGCCGGCCGTCGTAGCGCTCCCGCTCCATCTCCGGGATCGTCGTCGAGGCGAGCGCGGCCGCGGCCGCCGTGCTGGATCCGGACACCGCCGCGAAGGTGGCGCCGGTGGTCGTCGTCGCGACCCCGAGGCCGGCCGGGACCCGCCCGACCCACACCCGGGCCGCGGCGAAGAGCTCGGTGGTGACACCGCTCTTGAGCACCAGCTGCGCCATCAGGATGAACAGCGGGATCGCGGCGAGGGTGTAGGCCGAGACGGCGGAGTACGGCGTGGTCTCCAGGAAGCCGAGCGCCGCGGCGGGCCCGCCGACGGCGAGCAGGCCGACGACCGCGCTCAGCCCGATCGCGACACCGACCGGGACCCGTGCCAGCAGCAGCACGAGCATGAGGATCAGGACTCCGGTGAGGACCATCTCCTAGACCTCCTCGGTCGTGGTGGCGTCGTCGCGCGGTTCCGGGATGCGCAGCTGGACCATGAGGGTGTGCAGCACCCGGAGGACGGCCAGGCCGGCGCCGAGCGGCACCATCGCGATCGAGGTCCACACCGGCCAGGACAGGTCGGACGCGGCGGCCAGCGGCACGTCGCCCATGCGTGCCGCCTTGAGCGCCAGCTGCAGCCCGCCGTAGGCGACGAGCGCGAGGAACGTCGCGGTCAGGACCGAGCCTCCGATCGCCAGCACCCGGCGCCCACCCGGGCCGAGCCGGCGGTGCACGAGGTCGATCCGGACGTGCGCCCCCTCGCGCACGGTGTAGGCGAGCCCGAGGAAGAACAGTCCGATCAGGACGTAGTCGCCGACGAAGCCGACCGACCAGGACAGCGGGGCACCGATCAGGTAGCGCAGGGCGACGTCGACGACGATCAGCACGACGGTCGCGGCCAGGCCGGCCAGGCCGACGGCGGCGAACGCGTTCTCGACGCCGCGAAGCGCCCGGTCGCCGGGACCGGTCGTCGCGGGGGCCTCGGCGGGCCGCACCGCGCTCACCGGGCGTCCCCGGCGCTGCGGACCCGCTCGAGCTCGGACTCCATCGCGTCGAGCACGGCCGCGCCGGGGCGGCCGTCGGCCTCCATGTCGGCGACCCAGTCCGCGCGGATCTCGGTGACCGCGCGGTCCCACTCGGCGCGCTGCGCGTCGGACAGCGTCGTGAACGTCATCCCGCCCGCCTCCAGGGTCGCCCGGGCGTCCGCGGTCTGGGTGGTCATCTCCTCGCAGAGGTTCTGCACGGTCTCGGCACCGGCCTGTGTCATCGCCGCACGGTGCGCGTCGGGAAGGTCCTGCCAGAGCGCCTCGGAGATCGCGAAGGTCAGGGTGAAGCCGCCGAGCGGGGCGCCCTCGGTGGCGTAGGAGGCGACCTCGTCGAGCCGGAACGGCACCGCGCTCATCGGCGGGAGCGTCATCGCGTCGACCGTGCCGCGGGACATGGCCTCGTAGACCTCGGGCCCGGCGATCGACACCGGGACCGCCCCGAGCGTCCGCAGCGTCTGGTCGACGACCCCGCCGGGGGACCGGGTCAGCATGCCCGCGATCTGGGTCGGTTCGGTGATCTCGACGTTGCTCATGAACTCGTACTGCGGCACGACACCGACGAACAGCGGACGCAGCCCGCGGGGCGCGAACTCCTCCTCGTAGAGCACGCCGTCCTCGGCGGTGAGCGCCTCGACGGCGTGTGCCGTGGTGCAGGAGTCGGAGCTCAGCCCGGGGAGATCGCCGACGTTGGACAGCGGGAGCTTGTCCGACAGGTACGGCGGGGAGACGACGCCGATGTCGATCGCCCCGTTGCCGACCAGCGTGACGTAGTCGCCCGCCTTGCCCAGCTGCTCGGACGGGTAGTAGTCGAAGTCGACCTCACCGCCGGTCAGCTCGGTGACGCGGTCGGTGAAGTGCACGATCCCGTCGGTGGAGGCGGGGTGCGTCACCGGGTAGGAGTCGGCCACGACCAGCGTCCTGCTCTGCGGTCCGGCGGTGCCGTCCGGAGGTGCGCCACATGCGGCCGCGAGCGCGACCGTGGCGACGAGGCAGGTCACGAGCCCGGCACCGTTGCCCAGCTTCCTCATCGAGTTCCTTTCGTCACATCGAGCGTCGCATGACCGAGTGACGCCACTCAAGTAATCATCTGATGTTTTTTCTACTCAGTTGGTGGCGCTGTAAACGCTTGACACGCTAAATGTCAGACATCAACGATGACGTGATGCAGCCGATCGACTCGTCGACCACGTTCCTGTTCGTCCCCGGCTCCCGGCCGGACCGGTTCGACAAGGCCGTCGCGAGCGGGGCGGACGTGGTGGTCCTCGACCTGGAGGACGCGGTGGCCCCCGAGGGCAAGGCGGTGGCGCGCGAGCACGTTCGGTCCTGGCTGGCCGCCGGCGGCCGCGCGATGGTGCGGGTCAACGGCACCGGCACCCCCTGGCACGACGCCGACACCGCGCTGGCCGCCGGGGCCGGCTGCCCGGTGATGCTGCCGAAGGCCGAGAGTCCGGACCAGGTCGCCGGCCTCGTCGGCGCGTTGCCCGGCGGCGCCGGCGTCGTCCCGCTGCTGGAGACCGCACGGGGGCTGCGGCGCACCGAGGAGCTTTGCGCGGTGCCCGGGGTGGTCCGCCCCGCGTTCGGCAGTGTCGACTTCGCCGTCGACATCGGGGTGGACCACACCGACGACGACGCGCTGCGGCTGGCCCGCTCCGAGCTCGTCCTCGCCGCCCGGGCCGCCGGAGCCGGCGCCCCGATCGACGGCGTCACGACCGCGGTGCGCGACACCGAGCGGCTCCGGGCGGACAGCGCCGCCGCGCTCGCGCTGGGAATGACCGCGAAGCTGTGCATCCACCCGGCCCAGGTCGAGGTCGTCGCGGCCGCGTTCCGGCCGACCGGCGAGCAGCTGGCCTGGGCCCGGTCGGTGCTGGAGACCGCCGCGAACGGAGCCGTCGGTGTGCTCGACGGCGCGCTCGTCGACAAGCCGGTGGTCGACCGGGCAGCCGCGCTGCTCGCCCGCGCGGGGGAGTCCGCGGCCGGCCGGTGATCACCGGCCCGGCGCTGCCGGCGACGCCCCGGGCCGCCGGGCCGGATCCGGCTCCGGGGCGCGGTCCACCCGGGCCGGCCCTCACCGCGGGGCGCTCCCGGCCGGTGCCGAGCCGTGCGGGACGGCGACGGCCGGGGTGGCGCGCAGCACCGGGGCGACCTCCCGGGCCAGCAGGTCCAGCGAGGCCAGCGCGTCGCCGACCGGCATCCCCGCCCACTCGGTGCGGAGCACGAAGTGGTCGACGCCGACCTCGTCGCGCCACGGCAGCAGCGCCGCGAGGCAGTCCTCGGGAGTGCCGACCACGAACCGGTCGCGGGCCAGCTCGTCGTAGCCGGTGCGGAACGACTCCGCTCCCGGGAGGACCTTGTCCTGGCCCCAGTCCGCGTAGACCTCGTACTTGCCGGCCAGGTACGGACGGGCCAGCTCCAGGGCCCGCTCCCGGGTGGGCGCGCAGTAGACCTCGCGCATCAGCGGGAGCTCGCCGATTGGACCGCGCCCGGCGGCGGTGCGCTCGGCGTGGAACAGGTCGAGCTGGCGGCGCACGGTCGCCGTCGTCGCATGTGGATTGATCATCCAGGTGTCGGCCGACCGGGCCGCCCGGCGGACCGCCGCGTCGGAGTTCGCGGCCATCCACACCGGCGGCGTCGATGCCGGCAGGGTGGTCGCGACCGCCCCGTCCAGCCGGCACCAGGGCAGGTCGGCGTGCACCGGCTCGCCGGACCACAGCTCGCGCACGATCCGTAGGTTCTCGGTGAACCGGCGCACCTTCTCCCCGGGCGGGATCCCGAACGCGGCGTACTCGACCTCGCGGTAGCCGAGCCCGACCCCGAACACCGACCGACCACCGGCGACGACGTCGAGGCCGGCGTAGTTCTCCGCGGTGTCCACCGGGTTGTGCAGGGCGAGGAGGTGGATTCCGGTGCCGATCCGCATGTCCCCGGCGTCCGCGGCGAGCCGGGCCAGCCAGGGCAGCGGCTGGATGTGCGAGAACGACTCGGGCAGGTGGTGCTGGCCGGCGAACACCGAGTCCAGCCCGCCGTCGCGGGCCGCCCGGACGAGTTGCAGCTGCTCGTCCAGCGCGACCAGCGGATCCCGGCCGGCCGGCTGCTGGTGGGCGAGGAAGATCCCGACGCGCACCGGCCGGTCAGCCACGGCACGCCTCGGCGAACGCGGCGGCGGGGGTGTCGTCGCCGAGCCCGAGCACCGCGGCCCGCACCCGGTCGGCGACGGCGGGGGACGCCACCGTGCCGATCGTCCCGGCGAACTTGGCGGCGATCTCGTCGTTCGACAGTGGACGTTCGTCGTGGCCGCGGTTGACCTGCTCGCGGTGCCGCAGCACCCGGCCGTCGGCGAGCTCGATCTCGATCGCGCCCGAGTAGGCCGCCGGGAACGCGCTGTCGGCGTCCTCGGTGACGTGCACCTTCTGGGCGAGGTCCAGCGCCGCCCGGTCGGCGAGCGCGTCGTCGGCCAGCTCGGCCAGGCCGAACCGGCCGCGCAGCAGCGTGGTGGCGACGACGTAGGGCAGGCTGAACTTCGCGTCGTACTCGTCGCGGGGCGCCCACTTCGCCTCCGGCGGCTCGCACACGACCTTCCCCGGCACCGGGTGGATCGCGCAGCGGACCCCGGTGATCTCCGAGTCGCCGATCTCCGGGCGGAGCAGCAGCGCGGCGTCGGCGAAGGCGTGGATGAAGTGGCAGATCGGGTAGGGCTTGACCGCGGTCCGCATCAGCTCCCAGGTCTCGCCCAGCCCGTCGGCGACGGCGTCCGGCCGGGTGTCGCGCCCGGCGAGGTGGGAGTTGTAGAGGCCGAACCGTCCCTCGTAGACCGCGCCCGGCCCGCTCCAGCCGGCCGCGGCGAACCCGGCGGCGGTCAGCCCGCAGTTCGCGGCCCAGCCCGGGTGCAGCCGCTTGGTCCACGCCCCGTCGGCGAGGAACTCCAGCAGCCCGGCGCTCATCGACCCGACGACGCCCTGCGCGGTGGTCAGCCCGGCCGCGTCCAGACCGGACACCTTCCCGGCGGCGACCGCGGCGCCGAACGCCCCGGCGACGGCGGTGGGGTGGAAGCCGACGTCGTGGAACCCGCCGGCGCCGCCGATGCCGACCCGGGCCGACACCTCGACGCCGAGGACGTAGGCCAGCAGGAGGGTCCGGGTGTCCGCGCCGGAGGAGACCGCCGCGGCGAGCGCCGCGGGCAGCGCGGCGGCCGTGACGTGCGTGACGGCCGGGATGTGCGTGTCGTCGAAGTCCATGCCGTGGATCAGCACGCCGTTGAGCACGGCCGCGTCCCGGGCGGGCAGCCGGTTGGGCAGTCCGAGCACCGGCTGCTCGCCGGCACCGCCGAAGGCCGACAGCGCTTTCAGCGCGACGCCCGGGAACTCGTAGGCGGTGGAGGCGAACGCCAGGCCGACGGCATCCAGCACGAGGTGGCGGGCCCGCTCGAGGACCTCGGGCGGGACGTCGTCGAGGGTGGCGCGGGCGGCGAACTCGCCGACCGTCGCGGCGAGCGAGGTGGTCGGTGGGGCCGGGATGGTGGTCATCGGTGACCTCCGGGTCGGTGTGGTCGGCGTCAGGAGACGGTGGACTTGCCGGACAGCAGTGCCTTGGCGACGACGCCGCGCAGCACGTCGTTGGTGCCCTCGCCGATCGACATCAGCGGGGCGTCGCGGTAGAGCCGCTCGACCTCGAACTCGGTGGAGTAGCCGTAGCCGCCGTGGATGCGCATCGCGTCGGCCGCGCACTCCATCGCCTGTTCCGAGGCGAAGATCTTCGCCATCCCGGACTCGGTGTCCATCCGGACGCCGTCGTCCATCCGCGACGCCGCCCAGTAGGTCATCAGCCGGGCGGCCTGCAGTCGCACCGCGGTCTGCGCGAGCCGCTGCTGCACCGCCTGGAACTCGCCGATCGGCTGCCCGAACGCCTCCCGGCTGCGGGCGTAGGACAGCGCCTCGTCGTAGGCGCGCTGGGCGATCCCGACGCTGCGGGCGGCGATGTTGATCCGCCCGGTCTCCAGCGACGACAGCGCCTGCTGCAGGCCCCGGCCCTCGACCCCGCCGAGCAGCGCCGACGCCGGGACGCGCACGCCGTCGAGCACGACCTCGCAGGACTCGGTGCCCTTGTAGCCGAGCTTGCCGATGTCGGCGGTGACCTCGAAGCCGGGCGTGCCCGCCTCGACGAGCAGGATGCTCATGCCCTTGTGTGCGGGCGACGCCGAGGGGTCGGTCTTGACCAGCACCGGCAGCGGGTCCGCGTGCCGGGCGTTGGTGATCCACATCTTGGTGCCGTCGATGACGTAGTCGTCGCCGTCGCGGCGTGCGGTGGTGCGGATGCCCTGCAGGTCGGTGCCCGCGCCGGGTTCGGTCAGCGCGATCCCGGTCCGGCGGGCGCCGGTCGCCAGCTCGGGCAGGTAGCGCTGCTTCTGCTCCTCGGTGCCGTGCTGGGCGAGCAGGAAGCAGGACACCGAGTGGCTGCCCAGGATGCCCGCGATGCCCATCCAGCCCCGCGAGATCTCCTCGAAGGTGAGCGCGAACGAGACGGTGTCGGCGGCCAGGCCGCCGTACTCCTCGGGGACGGCGAGGCCGAACAGCCCGAGCTGCCTCATCCCCTCGACGATCTCGGTGGGGTAGCGGCCGGACTGCTCCCAGTCCCGGGCGACCGGGACGATCTCCTTGTCGACGAAGGCCCGCAGCGTCTCGCGGAAGAGGCGCTGCTCGTCGGTGAACCGGAAGTCCATGTCAGTCCTTTCCGAGCGCTCCGGCGTCGCGGAGCGCGGTGATCCTGGCGTCGTCGTAGCCCAGCTCGCGCAGGACTCGGACGGTGTCGGCGCCCATCGCCGGGGCCGGCCGGGTCGGGGCGCGGTCGGCACCCGGCGGGCCGACCCGCACGGCGCTGCGCAGCGTGCGGACCGGGCCGAAGTCGTCGTGCGGGGTCTCGGCGACGAGATCGCGCTCGACGGTGTGCGGGTCGGTCAGCGCCCCCGCGACGTCCCGGACCGGCGCGCACGGCACCGACGCCGCGTACAGCGGGGCGAGCCACTCGGCGACCGTGCGGGTCCGGAACAGCGCCTCCAGCTCCGGCAGCAGCTCGTCGCGGTGGACGTCCCGGTCGGCGAAGGTCGCGAACCGCGGGTCCTCGGCCAGGTCCGGGCGGTCCAGCACGACGGTGAGCCGCTGCCAGAACTTCTCCTTCGCACACCCCACGACCAGCCAGCCGTCGGACGCCTCGAAGGCCTGGAACGGCACCAGCGACGGGTGCGCGGACTGCCGGGTGCGGGCCGGGGTGTACCCGGCCGTCATGTGCCAGGTCCCCGGGTAGGCGAGCAGGCTGATCGCGGTGTCGTAGAGCGAGAGGTCGCAGTCGGTGCCCACCCCGTCGCGCCGTGCCCCGTGGATCGCGCCCAGCAGCGAGATCGCGGCGACGTAGCCGCCGCAGTAGTCGACCAGGCTCGGCCCGGTCTTCTGCGGCGCGCCGCCCGGCTCACCGGTCAGCGACATCCACCCGCCCAGCGCCTGCAGCACGTAGTCGTAGCCCGGCTCGGCCGAGCGCGGCCCGGTCATCCCGAACCCGGTCAGCGAGCAGCAGACGATCTGCGGGTTGACCTCCTTGAGGTCGTCGTAGCGGATGCCGAGCTTCGCCGGGACGTCGGCGCGCAGGTTCGAGAACACCGCGTCGGCGGTCCGGACCAGGTCGTGGAACACCTCCCGGCCGCTCTCCGAACGGACGTCCAGGGTGATCGAGACCTTGTCCCGGTTGAAGGACTGGAAGAACAGCGAGTCCCCCGGCGCGGTGTAGGGCGGGATCATCCGGCCCACGTCCCCGCCGACCGAGGGATCCTCGATCTTGATGATCTCCGCGCCCAGCTCGGCGAGGTGCATGGACCCGAACGGGCCCGCGCCGTACTGCTCCAGGGAGACGATCCGGACGTCCTTCAGCGGACGCCGGGTCACGCGTCCTCCAGCGTCAGCGGCTCCGCGGCCTGCGGGAACAGCGACGACGCCCCGCCCACCTCGCGCTTGTGCACGTAGAAGGTCCGCCGGAAGCTCAGCACCTCGACCGCGTCCTGGTTCAGCGTGCGGGTCCGGATGGTGACGATCCCGGCCGTCGGGCGGGACTTCGACTCCCGCGTGGACAGCACGATCGACTCCGACCAGATCGTGTCCCCGGCGAACACCGGGGCGGTGAGCTTCAGGTCGTCCAGCCCGAGGTTCGCGAACGCGTTCTGCGTGGTGTCGGTGACCGACTGGCCCATCGCGATCGAGATCGTCAGCGGGGAGACGACCAGCATCCGGCCGAACTCCGAGTCCGCACCCACCTGCGCGTTGAAGTGCGCCTGGTTGGTGTTCATCGTCAGCAGGGTGAACCAGGTGTTGTCCGTCTCGGTGATCGTGCGTCCCAGCGGGTGCTGGTAGACGTCACCGACCTCGAAGTCCTCGAAGAACCGTCCCTGCCATCCCGGCTTGATCGTCACGTGCCCGACTCCTTCGTCCGCCGTGTGAACCGACTCCTCGACGGTAAATGTCTGACACTTAGGAAGGCAAGAGGTCGGCACGGTCGGTCGCGGCCCCGGATGAGTCTGATGTTTACGGCTCGCGGCGCCTCCGGTGGCGTCGCGGCCGGTATCGTCACCCCGACGGTGCGCCCGAGGTCGTCTGGCGGGCGGGCCCAGTCAGAGCAGCGGAGTGTGACCATGAGCCCGAGCGCCGACAGGCCGCCGACCGGTACCGAGCTCGCGTCGCCGGTGCCACGGCGGGCGCCGACCGCGCGCCTGAAGGTCCAGCGGGTGCGGCCGGCCTACCGGCAGGTCGCGGACGAGCTGCGCTCGCAGATCATGCGCGGAGCCCTGGCGGCGGGGGCGCGGCTGCCGTCCGAGAGCGAGCTGACCGGGATGTTCGGCGTCAGCCGCTCGACGGTCCGCGAGGCCCTGCGGGTGCTGGCGAGCCAGCACCTGATCGAGACGCGTCGGGGCGTGCAGGGTGGGTCGTTCGTCGCCGCGCCCGATCCCGCCCGGCTCGTCGAGGACGTCGGCGGGGCGCTGGGGGTGCTGGTCGCCACGCCCAGCCTGGCGATGGCCGACCTGCTCGAGGCACGGCTGCTGCTCGAGCCCGCCGCCGCGCGGCTCGCCGCGCAACGGGCGGAGCCGGAGACCGTCGAGGCCCTGCGCCGCGCGGCGGCCCCGGCCCGCGACCCGCGGGACCCGAGCGGGTTCGTCGAGCACATGGACTTCCACACGACGGTGCTCATGGCCACCGGGAACCTGATGCTGACGATGATGGGCCAGCCGGTCGGCGACGTGCTGCGCACCCGGCTGGACCGGGCCGTGGTGGAGGCCGAGCGGTGGGCGGAGGTCGACGCGTGCCACGGAACGATCACTGAGCACATCGCCCGGGGCGAGGCGGCCGAGGCCGAGGAGGCGATGCGCGGCCACCTGCTCGACCTGCGGGAGATCTACGACCGCCCCGGGGCCTGGAAGACCGGCTGACGCGGCCGCACGCTCAGTCGTCGTCCACCGGGCCGGCGAGCCGGACCTCTTCCGCGTCGAGGCCGGCCTGGACGCGGCGCAGGACGATGTCGTCGATCCGGCCCTCGTCGCGCAACGTGACGACCGCCGACCGCTTCTCGGCCAGCAACGCGTGCCGCAGCCGCTTGTAGTCGGCCTGCGCGACCCGCTCGGGTTCCTCGGGGGCCTCCGGGGAGCCGGGGTCGGCGAGCGCGTGCAGCCGCTCCTCGTAGTCGGCCCGGACGTGCGCGGCGGCCTCCGGCGCGACGCCGAGCCGGGAGGCGGTCGCCGGCAACGCCGCGAGCCCCGCCTCCGCGGCCACCCGGTGCGCGAGCGCCTCCTCGCCGGCCTGGGCGGTGTCCTCGGGCAGCCGGGCGAAGCGCAGCACCGCGGGTAGCGTCGTGGCCTGGAACAGCATCGTGACCAGGATGACCCCGAACGTCACGACGATGATCAGATCCCGGCCGGGGAACGGCGAGCCGCCGACGACCACGGTGGGGACGGCGAGTGCCGCGGCCAGCGAGACGCCCCCGCGGAACCCGGACCACGCCGTCACCAGCCGCTGCCGGGCGCCGACCCGGCGCAGCCGTTGCTGCGGGCGCCGGTCGACGGCCCGGATCAGGTACGGCGTGGTGTACGACCAGACGAGCCGGGTGCCGACCACCGTCAGTGCCACCAGCAGCGCGTCGCGCACGGCGTCGCCGAACGTGTGGCTCTGCAGCCCGGCCAGCGCGGGCCGCAGCTGCATGCCGACGAGCAGGAACAGCGCGCCGTTCAGCAGGAACGTGGTGACCTGCCAGAACGCGCGGGCCTGCAGCCGGGTCCGCGCCGACACCGACCGCGGGCCGACCTGGGACAGCGCGATCCCGGTGACCACGACGGCGAGCACCCCGGACCCGCCGATCTCCTCCGCCAGCAGGAACGCGGCGAACGGGGTGAGCACGCTGACGGTGTTCTCCAGGACCGGTTCGCGCACGATCCGGCGTGCGTGGACCGCCAGCCACGCCACGACCAGGCCGGCCAGCGCCCCGCCGAGGTAGGACAGCACGAACCGGGTGCTGGCCCCCACCCAGGTGAACTGCTCGGCCCCGGTGGCGGCCGAGACCGCGATCGCGAAGACGACCAGCGCCGTGCCGTCGTTGACCAGCGACTCGGCGCGCAGCGTGGTCAGCTGCCGGCGGGGCATCCCGCGTGCGACGGCGGAGACGGCGGTGGCGTCGGTCGGCGCGACGACCGCGCCGAGCACCCATGCCACCGGCCAGGACAGGCCCAACGCGTGCCCGACGACGGCGACCGTCCCGGCCGTCACCAGGACCAGCACGACCGAGGTCAGGAACACCACGCGCAGGTTGGACCGGATCTCGCGCAGCGAGGTCGTCAACGACTCCCAGTACAGCAGCGCGGGCAGGAAGAGCAGCAGCACGACCTCGGGCGGCAACGTGACGTCCGCGGTCCACGGCAGGAACGCCAGCGGGACCCCGCCGACCAGCAGTACGACGGGGGCGGGTAGCCGCAGGACGCGGGCCAGCCGGGTCAGCCCGAGCACCGCGACCAGCACGGTCACGAGAACCTGGAGAACGTGGGCGTTCTGCACCGACCACCCTCACGATCGTTTCAACTGGAAACAATACTGCCGGGAGGCGGCCGGGCGGTCCAGTGCAGGTGGGCCCGCCGGTGGGGCGTCAGGGTGTCGTGGCGCAGCCGGGCTCGGCCGTTCCGTCGCCCAGGGCGCGTTCCTCGGCCCGGGCCCGGACGCCGTCGTCGGAGCAGAAGCCGCGCCCGGAGCGCTTGAGGCACAGCAGGCCGGTGAGCAGGCCGCCGGCGTCGACGACGGCCACCCGCCGCCGGCCGGCCCCGGCCATCGCGTCCCAGGTGGCGCGCAGGTCGTCGTCCGGGTGGGCCACCCGGTCGCCGAGGCGTCCGAGCGGGGCGACCGGGGCGTCGTCGGCGGCGCCGTCGAGGTCGTCCCGCTCGACGACGGCGACGAGCACCGTGCCGTTCACGACGAGCAGGGCGTGCACGTGGTCGTTCGCGAAGAACTCCCGGGCCGACCGGACGGTCGTCGCGGGGCCGCAGGTCTTGGGGAAGGTGTGCACCGCGGCGGAGACGGGCACGCCGACGGCGCTCGCGGGCGTGCGAACGGCGGCGTCCACGCGTGCTCCCTCCGATGTCCGTGCCTGCGGACCGCGTGCGGTCCGCCCTCCACTATCCGTCCCGGCGTGCCGCGGGGCCACCAGTGGCCGGGATGCCGGGTCGAGCCTACGTCCGGATGTCCGGCACCCCCGGTCCCCTGGTCGATCCGGCCTGCTCGCGCCACCCCGATCGGGGAGGAGGTGGGCGGATCGACCAGCAGATGCCGTGACGGTTGCCCGGATCGGCCCCCACGCGGTGTCCTCGGTGTACGGCCATGCCGGGCCGGGAGCGTCGAAGGAGACCAGCGATGAGCATCGAGAAGACCCTCACCGACTCCGAGCGGCTCGCCGAGCTGGACGCCGACCAGCTGCACCGGCTGGTCGGGCTGGTCGAGCACGACCCGAGCGGTGACCCGTTCCCGGTGACCGGATGGGACACGGTGGTGTGGGCGGTCGGCAACGCCACCCAGGCCGCACTGCTGTTCCGGACCGTCTACGGCATGGAGCTCGTCGCCTACTCCGGGCCGGAGACCGGCAACCGCGACCACCACGCCTACGTGCTGCGCTCCGGCGCCGCCCGCTTCGAGCTGCGCGGCGCCGTCGACCCGGCCAGCCCGGTCGCCGACCACCACCGCGCGCACGGTGACGGCGTCGTCGACATCGCCCTGGAGGTGCCCGACGTCGACCGCTGCGTCGCGCACGCCCGGGCCGAGGGGGCGGTGGTGCTCGTCGAGCCGCACGACGTGGGCGACGAGCACGGCACCGTGCGGACGGCCGCGATCGCCACCTACGGCGAGACCCGGCACACCCTCGTCGACCGGAGCCGCTACCACGGTCCCTACCTGCCCGGCTACGTCGCGCGGCGCTCGCCGCGGACCGGGCCCCGGCTGTTCCAGGCCCTCGACCACGTCGTCGGCAACGTCGAGCTCGGCCGCATGGACGAGTGGGTGGAGTTCTACCGCCGGGTCATGGGCTTCACGAACATGGCCGAGTTCGTCGGCGACGACATCGCCACCGAGTACTCGGCCCTGATGAGCAAGGTCGTCGCCTCGGGCAACCACCGGGTGAAGTTCCCGCTCAACGAGCCCTCGCCCGGGAAGCGGAAGTCCCAGATCGACGAGTACCTGCAGTTCTATGGCGGTCCGGGGGCCCAGCACCTGGCGCTGGCCACGAACGACATCCTCGGCACCGTCGACGTGCTGCGCGAGCGCGGTGTGGAGTTCCTGCACACCCCGGACGCCTACTACTCCGACCCGGAGCTGCGCGCCCGCATCGGCGAGGTCCGGGGGCCGATCGAGGAGCTGCGGTCCCGCGGGATCCTGGTCGACCGGGACGAGGACGGCTACCTGCTGCAGATCTTCACCAAGCCCCTCGGCGACCGGCCGACGGTGTTCTTCGAGCTCATCGAGCGGCACGGCTCGCTCGGCTTCGGCAAGGGCAACTTCAAGGCGCTGTTCGAGGCGATCGAGCGCGAGCAGGAGCGCCGCGGGAACACCTGAGCAGTACGGCGGCGGAGGTCCGCCCGGGGGGTCGGCGGGGCCGCCGGAGGTGCGGGTCTTCGCCCTGACCCGTCGGGCTCGGACGAGCCCGGCGAACGGCCAAGGCCTGGGCGACCTCCCCGCGCCGGCGGGGATGCGACCAGAAGGGAGCGGACAACTCATGGGCCGGGCCGAGGTCCGGGTCGAAGATCAGAACGGTTGCGGGAACGTTCCCAACGATGCATCATGGAACGGTGGGCCGTCAATACCGTTCCCGGGAACGATTGCAACCGCGGTAGCGTCCGGCTGTGGTCACCATCCTCGATGTCGCCCGCGTCGCCGGGGTCAGCAAGTCGACCGTCTCCCGGGTGCTCGACGAGCGCCTCCCGCGGTCGACGAGCGCGACCGCCGAGCGGGTGCGCCGGATCGCCACCGAGCTCGGCTACGTGCGGGACCCGCTGGCGTCCGGTCTGCGCCGGTCGGGCACCAACACGATCGGTGTGATCGTCCCGCGGCTCACCGAGCCGGTGATGGCGATGTTCTACGAGGAGATCGCGGCCGCCGCGGCGGCGCGCGGGCTGTTCGCCGTCGTCGCGACCACCGAGGACGAGCTCGAGCCCGAGGTCCGGGCGGTGCAGTCCCTGGTGCGGCGCCGGGTGGACGCCCTGGTGCTCACGACCGCCCGCCTGCAGCCGCCGCCGGTGGTGCCGCCGGCCGAGGTGACGCGGGTACTGGCCCTGCGGACCGACGGGATCGCTCCGGCCGCGCTCGGCGACGACCGGTTGGGTGCCCGGCTCGCCACCCGGCATCTGGTGGACCTGGGCCACCGGCGCATCGGGCTGGTCAACGGGCCCGGGTTCGCGTCGAGCACCGTGGCCCGCCGGGCCGGCTACGAGGACGCCCTCGCCGAGGCCGGGATCGCGCCGGACCCCACCCTGGTCACCGGGGACTCCTTCTCCATCGAGGCCGGCGAGGTGGCCGGGCGGCGCCTGCTGGGCGGGGCGGACCGGCCGACGGCGGTGTTCGCGATCAACGACAACAACGCGATCGGCGTGATGGCCGCGGCGCTCGCCCTCGGCCTGCGGGTCCCCGAGGACGTGTCGATCGTCGGCTACAACGACATCCCGGTCGTCAGCCGGCTCCCGGTGCCGCTGACCACCGTGCGGGTCCCGTTCGGCCAGATCGCCGCCGACGCGCTGCGGCTGGTCCTCGAGGCGGACCGGGAGGACTGCCCCCGCCTGCTCGTCTCGGCGCCGACCCTGATCCCGCGGGCCTCCACCACCGCCCCCGCCCACTGAGCTCCGGGGCGGGTCCGCAGGGCGGTCAGCGCACCCGCGGCCGGCGCCGTGCCGCCGTCGCCCGGCCGACGACGAGGCGTCCGGCCAGCAGGACGGCGCCGACGAGGAGCCCGCCCACCAGCAGCAGCCACGGCCGTTCGACGAGGTCCCGGGCGAGCCGGTCGCCGACGGCGTAGCCCAGGCCGACCAGCACGGTGACCCGGACCGCGGTGGTCGGCACGATCCAGGCCAGGAACCGCCGGTAGCCCACGTTCGCCAGCCCGGCGGCCAGATAGGCCGGGACCGCGCCGATGTCGACCAGCTTCGCGCCGATCACGATCCTCGGCAGGTGCGAGCGGACCTCGCGGGTCAGGGAGGTGCGCCGGGCGTCGGTCAGGCCGAGGCGGGTCAGCAGGCGGGCGACGCGCGGACGGTCCCCGTGCCGGCCCAGCACGTAGAGCACGGTGTCGCCGACGACGTCGGCCACCAGCGCGGCGATCCAGACACCCCACCAGGGCAGCTGGCCGGCGCCGGCCAGCGCGGCCGCGGCCACGGTGACGATCGGGCCCTCGAGGAATGCGCCGACCGCCACGACCACGAGTGAGCGGAAGGGGGCCGACGGCGCCGCGGCGATCAGTCCCGCCAGCGTCTCCGACAGTACGACCACCACTACTGCCTCCCCCGAGTCGCCGAAAGTCACCCGTATGGTGCCTTGTGCGCCGGTGTGACCCGCCCCTCGGGTGCCCGAGGAGCGTCCGCCCGGTCGGGTCCGGCGCCGTGTACGTGTCCCCCGACAGACACGACGCCCAGGGGTACCCGTTCGTTGCAGCGTGACACCGGATGTGGCGACCCGCACTCCGATCCGGGGCACGGCACCCGACCGGTACCGCAGGTCAGCCGGGGAGGGCGATCCCGTAGCGGGCGACGCGGCGGTACGCGGTCGCCCGGCTGATCCCGAGCGTCTCCGCGGCGTGGGTCACGCTCATCCCGTGCTCGTTCAGGCAGCGCACCAGCTCGTCGCGCTCCAGCGCCTCGATCCGGGTGAGCGTCGGCGACCGGGTCGCCAGCAGCTCCGGGGGCAGGTGCCGGACGTCGATCAGGGTGCTGCGGGCGGCGGCGTCGCGGACCGTGCGGCGGAGCTGCTCGGCGTTGCCCGGCCAGTGGAACGAGCGGAGGGCCCGCGCGGCGGCGTCGGTGAACCGGACGCCGTCCCGGGCGAAGTGACGGGCCAGCGGCAGCACGTCGGCGGCCCGGTGCCGCAGCGGCGGGACCTCGACCACGACGTCGAGCAGCCGGGCCAGCGGCTCGGGGATCGCGTGCACCGACCCGGCCGTGACGCTCAGCGCCGGGCCCGCGGCCGACCGGACCAGCGAGGCCAGCCGGGTCGCGACCGGACCGGGGAGCTCGTGCACCCGTCCGGCGATCACGGCGGTGTCCGGCTTGCCCAGCTCCGGTGACCACAGCGACAGCCAGGAGACCGCGTCCTCGGCGGCCGGTGGCAGCGTGCGCAGCACCCGGTGCCGCGGGCGGGCGCCCGCCAGCGCCGTGGCCAGCAGTGCCGTCTTCCCGGCGCCGGGCTCGCCGACCACGCCGACCCGGGCGTCGCCGGCGAGGGCGTCGGTGACCTCGTCGAGGGCCCGGCGCCACGTGCCGGACAGCCCGGCGATCCCGGCCGGGGCCTGCGGGGTCACCCGGAACACCTCGCCTCGCGGCGCCGGGCGGCCGACGCTGCCGCGTCCGCGGGCCAGCATCAGCGCCGAGGTCTGCCCGGCGGCGGTGCGGGCCAGGGCGAGCAGCAGCCCCTGCGAGCGCTCGGACCAGGTGGTGAGGTTGATGCTGCCCAGCAGCGAGCCGTCGACCGGGTCGACGACCGGGGCGGCCGCGCAGGTGTAGCCCCACAGCCCGGTGCAGTAGTGCTCGTCGCCGCGCACCAGGGACGGGACCCGGTCGGCCAGCGCCAGCCCGAGTCCGGTGGTGCCGGCCTCCCGCTCCCCGAACGCGAAGCCGGGCGCGAGGTAGGTGCGGTCCAGCGAGCTGGTCAGCGAGCGCTCGTCGCACAGCCGGGAGACCACGACGCCCTCGGCGTCGGTGAACATCAGGCTGATCGGCTCGCCGGGCAGGCTCTCGTGCAGGCCGCCCAGGACCTCGCTGCCGCAGCGGGCGAACAGCGAGCTGTCGTCGACCTGCCCGGTGAAGGCCGGGCTGATCGCCTCGGTCGGGGCCCCGTAGGTCTCGCTGCGCGCCCAGGACGCCGAGATGCGGGCCGGAGCCAGGGCCTGGCCCATCGCGTACCTCCCTGTACGACGCCGCGGACGGGGCTGGGCCCCGCCCGTCCGGTGATCGTGTCACAGCGGCAACGACCGGCCGGGGGCGTCTCGTCTCAGCTTGAGACGTCGATCACGCCCACCGGTGCGCGGGCGTTCCTACCTTCGGCTGCCACACGGGAGAAGCACACCGGCCCGTGCCGTCGCGGGGTGCCCACCACCTCGCCGCGACCCGAGAGGACGACGATGTACTCGAAGAACGGTGAGTCCTACTTCATCGTGGACGCCCACGTGGCGCTGTGGGACGCGCGCCCGGAGAACCGGCGCAACATCCACGGGACGCAGTTCATCGACTGCTTCTACGACTACCACCGCAACCTCAGCCCGGAGTCCGAGGTCTGGCCCTACGAGGACTACCTCTACCAGGGCGGCGAGCGGCTGATGACCGACCTGTTCACCGACGGCTACGTCGACCACGCCATCTTCCAGCCCGCCCACCTGGGCGAGTTCTACGTCAACGGGTTCGGGCAGACCGAGGAGGCCTTCGCGCTGGCGCAGGCCCACCCGGACAGGCTGACCTACAACCACAACTGGGATCCGCGCAACGGCGAGCAGGGCCTGGTGCAGCTGCGCGAGGACGCGAAGCGCTTCGGGCTCAAGGGCGTGAAGCTCTACACCGCGGAGTGGCACGGCGAGTCCCGCGGCTGGAAGCTCGACGACTACTGGTCCTACAAGTACCTGGAGGCCGCCCAGGAGCTGGGCATCCGCAACATCCACATCCACAAGGGACCGACGATCCGGCCGCTGGACCGGGACGCCTTCGACGTCGCCGACGTCGACAAGGCCGCCACCGACTTCACCGGGCTCAACTTCGTGATCGAGCACTGTGGACTGCCCCGGCTCGAGGACTTCTGCTGGATCGCCACCCAGGAGCCGAACGTGCACGCCGGGCTGGCCGTCGCGATGCCGTTCATCCACACCCGGCCGAAGTACTTCGCGCAGATCATCGGCGAGCTCCTGTACTGGCTCGACGAGGACCGCATCCAGTTCTCCAGCGACTACGCGATCTGGACGCCGCGCTGGCTGGTCGAGCGGTTCGTCGACTTCCAGATCCCCGAGGACATGACCGAGTACGCGCCGCTGACCACCGACCAGAAGCGCAAGATCCTCGGGCTGAACGCGGCCGCGATGTACGACATCGAGGTCCCCGCGGAGCTGCAGCTCCCGCGCGAGGAGCCGCAGGCCGTGGCGGTGGCCTGATGAGCGCGCCGACCCTGGACCGGGCGCGGACCCACCGGGACGAGGCCTGGCGGGCGCTGGACGCCGTGGTCGACCCGGAGCTGGACGAGCCGATCACCGACCTGGAGTTCGTCCGCTCGCTCGAGGTCGACGGTGATCGGGTCGCGGTGCACCTGCGCCTGCCCACCGCGTTCTGCGCGCCGAACTTCGCCTACCTGATGTGCTCGGACGCCAAGGACGTGCTCACCGCGCTGCCCTGGACCGGTGAGGTCGTGGTCGAGCTCGACGACCACCACGACTCCGACCTGATCAACGCCGGGCTGGCCGCGGACGCGGGCTACCGCGGCACGTTCCGGCACGAGGCCGAGTCCGATCTGGACGAACTTCGGCTCACCTTCCGGCGCAAGGCACACGCGGCCGCGATGGAGCGCGCGCTGACGCTGCTGCTGCGTGCCGACCCGGACCGGGAGCTGGAGTCACTGCACGGGGTGCGGATCGCCGACCTGCCGGCCGTCCCGGCCACCGCGGCCCTGCTGCGCCGTCGGGCCGCGATCGGACTGCCCACCGGCGAAGGCGAGTCGGTGTTCGTCGGGCACGACGGCGTCCCGTACCCGCCCGAGGAGATCCCGCTGCGACTGCGGATGGCCCGCTCGCAGCGCATCTCGATCGAGGGCAACGCCCACTTCTGCCGGGGTCTGCTGCGCACCCGGTACCCCGACCCCGTGAAGGGAGACGCCCGATGAAGGCCGTTCAGGTCGTCGGCTACCACCGTCCGCTGGAGCTGACCGAGGTCCCGGCCCCGGAGGTCGCCGGCCCGCACGACGTCGTGGTGAAGATCGGCGGCGCCGGGGTGTGCCGTACCGACCTGCACATCCTGGAAGGCCAGTGGGCGGAGAAGTCGCAGGTCGCGCTGCCGTACACGATCGGCCACGAGAACGCGGGCTGGGTCGCCGCCGTCGGGTCGGCGGTGACGAACGTGGCCGAGGGCGACACCGTGATCGTGCACCCGTTGATCACCTGCGGGCTGTGCCGGGCCTGCCGCTCGGGCGACGACGTGCACTGCGAGGCCTCGGCGTTCCCGGGGATCGACACCGCCGGCGGGTATGCCGAGTACCTGCGCACGTCGGCCCGCTCGGTGGTGAAGCTGGACCCGTCGCTGCAGCCGGCCGACGTCGCCGCGCTCGCCGACGCCGGGCTGACCGCCTACCACGCGGCGGCCAAGGCGTCGCGGCGTCTCGGGCCCCGCGACACCTGCGTGGTGATCGGGGCCGGCGGGCTCGGCCATATCGGCATCCAGGTGCTCCAGGCGCTCACCCCGGCCCGGCTGGTGGTGCTCGACCGGAACCCGGACGCGCTGAAGCTGGCGCTGTCGATCGGCGCTGACGACGGCGTGGTCGCCGACGGGTCGCACGTCGACGAGGTGCTGTCGCTGACCGGCGGTGCCGGCGCCGAGGTCGTGCTGGACTTCGTCGGCGAGGGCGGCTCGACGGCCGAGGGCCTGCGGATGACCCGGCGGGCCGGGGACTACCACGTGGTCGGCTACGGCGAGAACGTCGACGTCCCGACGATCGACCTGGTCTCGTCCGAGGTGAACGTGATCGGCAACCTGGTCGGGTCCTACAACGACCTGCAGGACCTGATGGCGCTCGCCGCCCGCGGTCTGGTCACGCTGCACACCACGCGGTACGCCCTGGACGACTTCCAGAGCGCGATCGACGACCTCGACGCCGGCCGGGTGCGCGGCCGGGCGATCCTCGTGCCCTGATGCCCGGCGGGCCCACGAGGGGTCGTCCCTCGTGGGCCCGGGCGGTCAGTGCGCGGCGGTGTAGGGGACCGGCTCGGGCAGGCCGGCGTCGGCGCGGACCCGGGCCGTGCGCCGGGCCGTGCGTGGTCGGCACCGCGGTCAGCCCGTTGTGGATCGGGTGCACGGCGGCGAGCCCGCCGGACTCGAAGCCCAGCCCGGACAGCAGGGTGTTCGCCTCGATGACCTTCTCCACGGCCGGGGTGACCTGGTGGTCGCGGACCGCGTCGATCGCCGGCAGCGCGTACTCCCACAGCACGTCCCAGCTCAGCTGGGCCGGCCCTTGTCGTCGGCGATGATCAGCGGCGTCGAGCCGGGCGGGGCGAGGTACTCGCCGAGCCGCTGGGTCGCCCCCCGCCCCCGGACGTGGCGACCGGGGCTGATCAGGGTGCGGGTGGTCGGGGACATGGGGCTCCTCCTGGCGGGCGTCTGGGAGGCGATGCCAGGAACGCCGGTGGCCGGTTCCCGCCCGTCGCTCTCAGCGTGAGACGGCCCCGGGCGCCAGCCGGGACAGCACGGCGCCGGTGATCCGGGCGAGCGCGTCTACGTCCTCGTCGGACAGCGCGTCGAAGAGCAGCTCGCGCACCGACTCGACGTGGTCCGGGGCCGCGCGCTCGATCGCCGTCCGCCCCTCGGAGGTGAGCGCGACGAAGGCGCCGCGGCCGTCGTCGTCGCACTCCTCGCGGGTGATCAGCCCGCGCCGCCGCATCCGGGCCAGATGGTGCGAGAGCCGGCTCTTCTCCCACTGCAGCGCCCCGGCGAGCTCGAGCACGCGCGCCCGCTCATCGGGCCGGTCGGTGAGCGCGACGAGGACGTCGAAGTCGGCGAGCGAGAGCCCGGCGTCGGCCTGCAGGCGGCGGTGCAGCTCGGCGCCGAGCCGGGACTGCATCGCGAGGTAGTCCCGCCAGGCGCGCTGCTCGCGGTCGTCCAGCCACCGTGTCATGGCGCCAGCCTACCGGAATAGTTGACGTGTCATCCATGTTTCGGCAGTCTGTAGATGACTCATCAACCACGTGGAGGAAACCGTGCAGTTCGGGGTCTTCTCGGTCAGCGACCTCACGCCGGACCCGACGACCGGCGTCGCGCCCACCGAGGCGCAGCGCATCGCCGACGTCGTCACGATCGCCCGGCACGCCGAGGAGGTCGGGCTCGACGTCTTCGCGCTCGGCGAGCACCACAACCCGCCGTTCTTCTCGTCCTCGCCGACGACCACGCTGGGCTACATCGCGGCACTCACCACCCGCCTGCAGCTGTCCACCGCGACCACGCTGATCACCACCAACGACCCGGTGAAGATCGCCGAGGACTACGCGATGCTGCAGCACCTCTCCGGTGGGCGGATCGACCTCACGCTCGGCCGGGGCAACACCGCGCCGGTGTACCCGTGGTTCGGCCAGGACATCCGGCAGGGGATGAACCTGGCGATCGAGAACTACGCGCTGCTGCGCCGGTTGTGGGACTCCCCGGACGGCACGGCCGTCGACTGGGAGGGCCGGTTCCGCACCCCGCTGCAGGGCTTCACCTCGACCCCGCGCCCGCTGGACGGCGTCGCGCCGTTCGTCTGGCACGGGTCGATCCGCAGCCCGGAGATCGCCGAGCAGGCCGCGTACTACGGCGACGGCTTCTTCCACAACCACATCTTCTGGCCGGCCGAGCACACCAGGCGGATGGTCGAGTTCTACCGGGGGCGCTGGGCGCACCACGGGCACGGCCCGGCGGAGAAGGCGATCGTCGGGCTCGGCGGTCAGGTCTTCGTGCGGCCGAACAGCCAGGACGCGATCGCTGAGTTCCGGCCGTACTTCGACCACGCCCCGGTCTACGGCGGCGGGCCGTCGCTGGAGGACTTCAGCGCGCAGACGCCGCTGACCGTCGGCAGCCCGCAGCAGGTGATCGACCGGACGCTGGGGTTCCGCGGCTACGTCGGCGACTACCAGCGCCAGCTGTTCCTGATCGACCACGCCGGCCTGCCGCTGAAGACCGTGCTGGAGCAGCTCGACATCCTCGGCGAGCAGGTCGTGCCGGTGCTGCGCCGCGAGTTCGACGCACTGCGCCCGGCCGGCGTGCCGGACGCGCCGACCCACGCGTCCCGGGTCGCGGCCCGCGAGACCGTCGCAGCCTGAGTCCGTACGACACCCGAGGGAGTCCACGATGACCGACACCACCGCACTCGACGCCGAGCGCGACCGCATCCGTACCGAGCACCTCGTCCCGGCCGGCGACCGGCCGGCCTCGACCGCGCGCGGGCTGCACCACACCGCGCTGGTGAGCGCCGACGTCGAACGGACCGTGCGCTTCTACCAGGGCGTCCTCGGGTTCCCGCTCACCGAGCTGATCGAGAACCGGGACTACCCGGGGTCGTCGCACTTCTTCTTCGACATCGGCAACGGGAACCTGCTCGCGTTCTTCGACTTCCCCGGCCTGGACCTCGGCCCGTACGCCGAGGTGCTCGGCGGGCTGCACCACGTCGCGATCAGCGTCGAGCAGGGCCGGTGGGACTCCCTCGTCGCCCGGCTGCGCGAAGCGGGCGTGCAGCACGAGGTGCACTCCGGTGTCTCGGTGTACTTCCGGGACCCGGACGGCGCCCGGATCGAGCTGATCGCCGACCCGCTGGGGGAGATGTACGGCGAGACGGTCCTGTAGGGCGCGGCGCCGGGGGGTTCTCAGCGCCGGACGCTGACGTGCACGTGGTCGTAGTGCCCGCCGGTGGCGTCGTCCGGGTCGTAGACCCCGCCGCCGTTGTACGGCCGGCCCCAGCCGTCCGAGGCGTCGGTCGATCCGCGGTACCAGATCCGGCCCTGCCAGATCACGTACCGCACCCGCAGCTTGGACGCGTTGTCCCGCAGCCAGTTCGCCACCTCCCAGCCGGCGGCGAGGTCGTCGCCGGCCGGGAACTCGCCGTAGCCGGCGGGGAAGAAGTCGCAGGCCCGGCCGGCCGGGTGGTCGCTGGAGGGGTTCCAGGCGTGCTCGGACCAGCAGGTCATCGACCGCACGGGCGCGCCGGGACCTGGCTCGCCGAACCGGGCGACCGCGGCGTCGTGCACCCGCAGCGCGGTCGGGGTGAGGCAGCCGTCGTCGGTGGTCGGGTCGGTCTCGCTGCACGGCTCCGGCGGGGGCGGGTCGACGAGCTCCCACAGGTCGCCGGTGGTCAGCCCCCGGCTCTCGGCGACCCACATCCCGGCCCCGGCGAGCAGTACGAACACGAGCAGCACGCCCAGCAGCGGGGCGACACGGGTCTTCACCGTCGGCGGGATCCTTCTGGTCTCCGGGGAACGTCGCCCCCGAGCCTACGGCGAGCGCCCGCTCAGCCGCCGAACATCGGCGGCCTCTCGAACAGCGAGGACCCGCCCAGCGCCGCGCGCAGGTCGAGCCAGGCGACGAACCAGTAGACCGCCGCGGCCAGGAAGACGAGGCAGGACAGCGACACCAGGACGTAGGTGAGCACGCGGAGCACCGTGAGCGCGGTCGGGTCCTTGGCGGCCGGCACGACCCGCCCGGCGGGTTCCGCGGTCCGGGCGGGGCCCTCCGAGGCGCGGGGGCCGGGACCGGTGGGCTGCTCCCGGGGGCCGAAGCGCTCCGCGGCGGCCTCGGCGACCGTCGCCGGACGGGGCCGGTCGTCGGCGGGGGCGCGCTGCGCGGGCACGGCCGCCGGTCCGGGGTCGACGACCGCCGTGCGGCTCCGCGGCGGGGTGTCGTCCTCGTCGGTCGCGCCGTACCCCTGCGCCGGGGGGACGGTGTAGGGCGGGCCACCGTCGATGGCCGTACCGCCCCGCGAGGTGGGGTCGCCGAACTCGCCGTAGGCGGCACGCGCGTCCAGCGGGTCCTGGGCCCAGGGGCGGTGCGGGGATGCGGACTCCACCGGCGCGCCGTAACCCTGGTACCGCATCGGCGACGCGTCCTCGGTGGACGCGCTGCCGCCCGCCCCGTCGTACCCGCCGAACCCGGCGGGTGCGCCGTCGCCGGAGTGCCCGCCGCGGGCCGGGGAGCCGTCGTGCCCGTAGGACCCGTCCTGCCCGTAGGGCCCGCTCGCGGACCCGTCGTACCGGTAGGCCCCGGCCGAGGCCGCCGAGGAGCGGCCGGCACCGGCGTCGGCACCGTCGCCCGAGCCGTCCGTCCCGGCCGGCTCCGCGGCGGCCCTCGTCCCTGCGCGACCGGGATCGCCGTACCCGCCGTACAGGTCGTCGTTCGGCGCCGGTGCGGCCCGTTCCGTCGGCCGCGACGACCGCAGGTCCGGATACCCGCCGCCCTGGTAGGAGTCCTCGGGGAAACCGTGCCGGGGACCGGGGGACGGCCGCGGGACCGCTGCTCCGTCGCGCGGGGCGGGGTGGGGCCGGGACTCGTTCGGGCCGGTCATACGGACCTCCGGGCTCGGTGCGGCGGGTGCGGCGGATGCCTGTGACCCGCCACCCTTACCGCCGTTCGTACCCGCGGCGTTAGTCCTGGCGACCTACTGTCACCTGGTCAAGTGAGCCAAGATCACGTCGTGTACACGCCCGTGGGCGTGGCGTGATAACCCTTGGCGCCGACGGTGTCGGCCAGCGGGCTGCGCGGGGATCCACCGCCGCGCACCCGGTCGGCGACGGCCGCGGCGTCCCACACCGGTGTCCACCCCAGCTCCGCGATCGCCCGCGACGGGTCGTAGACCCGGTCCACCGGCGGCACCGCCCAGCCGCGCTCGCGCAGCAGCGCGTGCACCCCGGGCGCGCGGCGGGCGAGCACCGCGGCGGCGTCGCGTCCGAGCTCCGCCAGGTCGTCGCGGTGCAACGGCGGCGGCGCGCTGATCACGTACCGGGCGAACCCGAGCTCGGGCGCCCGCCGGGCCGCCGCCAGGTGCGCGGAGACGACGTCGGCCACGTCCACCCGGCGGTGGCAGAACTCGACCAGCTTGAGCGCGGCGTCGTCGTGGGAGTCGCGGACCGCGTCGCGGTCGTCGGCCTCGGGGAAGAACCGGGAGGTGCGCAGCACGACGACCGGCAGGCCCGGGTCCTGCGACGCCAGCTCGCACAGGTCCTCGGCCGCGGTCTTGGTCGCGCCGTAGACGTTGCGCACCCGCGGCACCACGGTCTCGTCGATCCAGGTGGCCGGCCCGCCGGGGACCGGCGTCAGGGCCCGGCCGAACGCGCTCGTCGAGGACGTGAACACCACCCCCGCCACGCCGGCCGCGGCCGCGCACTCCAGCACGGCGAGGGTGCCGGAGACGTTCGTGTCGACGAAGTCCTGCCGGGTGTGCGACCCGACGTGCGGCTTGTGCAGCGTGGCGGTGTGCAGGACGTGCGTGACCCCGGCCAGCGCGCCGGCCAGCGCGTCGCGGTCGGTCAGCGGGGCGACGACGTCGGTCCACCCCGACGGCCGGACGTCCAGCCCGGTGACCGGGGAACCGGTGTCGCGCAGCGTGCGCACCAGCGCCTCGCCGAGGTGCCCGGAACTGCCGGTGACGAGGAATCTCTGCACGTCCGGAGCCTCCCCGCACGGCCCGCATCCGATCAACCGGTTTCGGCGGCCAGCAGTGCGCGCAGCTCGGTGACCGCCACCCGCAGCTCCCGGGCGAAGGCGTGCATGCCCTCGGCCTGGTCCGCGGGTGTCGACAGGTGTACGTGGAACCGGTGCGGCAGCAGGACGTACGCGACGCCGATGCAGCGCGAGGCCGTCGAGCCGAAGCCGAACCAGCGCACGTTCTCCGACGGCGCCGAGCTGGTGGACAGCCAGTCGTCGCGCATGATCGTCCAGCCGGGGGAGTCGAACACCGGCATCGGATCGGTCGCACCGAGCTCCGCCCCGCGGCGGCGCTGGATCCACTCCAGCTCCCACAGGTGCTGCTCGGGGGCATCGCCGTCGCGGCACTGCCGGGCCCGGGCGACGTGCGCGTCGGCGGCGGCCCGGAACCCGGCCCGCCGGTCGTCGCCGGACGCCTGCGGGTCCTGCACGAGGTCGACGAACGCGACCATCTCGGGAGTGATCACCCGCATCGCCTCGGTGCGGCCGCGGCGGAACTGCCGGGTGGCGATGGACTCGTAGGTCGCGCCGGTGACGCCCTTCGCCCGCCGGTGCGCGACCTGGTAGGCGGCCTGCACGAACGCGTCCGGGGAGGACTTCAGCGCCTTGGCCTCGGCCGAGCCGAAGTCCTCGAACGCGACGAGCTCGGTGGCGGTGCCGTCGTCGAACGCGGTGAACTCCTCGTGCGCGCGCCGGACGGTGGCGCGCAGCTCGTCGTCCAGCACGAAGCCGAGTGCGACGGGCTCGGGGGCCGACGTCGCGCGGGCGCCGATCCGGGCGGCGTGCCCCTCGGTCGTGTCGGCGAACATCGCGTCGACCAGGGTGAGGACGGTCGTCCCGTCCAGCTCGCAGTGCTCGATGTTGACCCCCGCGGTGCCGTCGCCGAGCACGACGATCGACAAAGCCTTGTCGAACCAGCGGTGGCCGGGGTCCCCGGCCAGCAGGGTGCGGGCCGCGGCGGTCTCGTCGGCAGGGAGGGCGTCGTCGAGGCAGATCGCGAACAGCGCCCGCTCGACCAGGTCGACGGCCTCGGCGTTCGCCGGGTCCAGGCCGATCAGCCGGTCCCGCACGCCCGCCCACTCGGCGCGGGCGAGCGTGGTCAGCGCGCCGACACCCTCCTCGACCGGCGCCGGGGCCGGGTGGGCGTCGCGGATCGTGCGCAGCGCGTCCGCGATCTCGCCGGCGGTGTGCGGGACGCCGTCCGGGCCGAGCACGTCGAGCCGGTACAGCCGCCCGCGGCACAGCACGACGACGTGGCGCTCGCGCGACGGTCCGGGCCAGGCGTCGGTGAAGGGGGAACGGACCGTGTCCTGCGGGTCACCGGGGATCCGGGTGGTGGAGAAGACGTGCCGGCTCTGGTCCATCGACTGCGGCTCGCCGCGCGGGGCCGGCGCCGGGAACGTCTCGTCGTCGAGGTCGATCTTGTGCCGGAGTGCCGCGACCGCCAGCTCGGCGGCGCGCACGCCCGGGTCCGGCGAGCCGGGTCCGAACAGGAAGAAGAAGTTGGCGTTGAGCGCGATCCGGTCCCGGCGGCCGAGGTAGCGCGACGGCCAGAACTCGTCGAGCCAGCTGTGGGTGGCGGGGTCGGCGTCGAACCGATCCAGGTCGGCCTGCAGCCGCTCGGCCGTGCCGCCGGAGACCAGCAGGTCCCGCGCGGCGTGCTCCGTCCGGGCGTACTCCTCCGGGGTGAGCAGCGGCCTGCACCACTCCAGGAAGCGGTCCACCGAGGCGGCGAGCGTGGGCAGGGGGACCTTCGGGAGGTCGTCGTCGGCAGCGAAGGTGCCCGGGGTGTGCTGGCTCACCGGGTCAGTCCATCAGCCCGTCGACCCGCACCGCGCGCGACCCGCCGTGCGCGGGCAGCACCCGTCCGAACAGCTGCCGGGTCCGCTCGGCGCTGCCGATCACCCCGGCCCGGGCGCTGTAGGAGAAGATCGCGGTGTGCCGGGCCGTGTTGCCGCGCACCGTCGTGACCCGGTGCAGCGAGTAGCGGCCGCGGAACAGCTGCAGGTCCCCGGCGCGCAGCCGCAGGCGCCGGACCCGGTGCGGCGCGCGGCCGGCGAGGGCGTCCGCGACGTCGGCGGTGTTCTCCGCCTCGGCGGAGCGGATGTCCGGGCAGAACTCGAACTCCCCACCGGCCTCGGGGGCCCGGGTGAGCAGGCTGATCGCGACCTCGTTCGTGTCGAAGTGCCAGGGATGGGCCCGGCCGGGGTCGACGACGTTCAGGCACAGCCCCGCCAGCGGGTCGGCCAGCTCGTGCAGCTCGGCCGCGCCGGTGCACGCGGCCAGGAACGCGCGGAACCCCGGATCGGGATAGAGCCGGTGGACCAGGTGCGCGGCCGGGATCCGGTCCCGGGCGACGAAGGCGTTCCCCCGCTGCAGCGGGACCCGGGCCGGGTGGTCGGCCGGCAGACCGGGGTCGGGGGCGGTGTTGTAGACGTTCACCGTGCAGGTCTCCCGGTGCGCGTCGGCGGCGACGGTCTCGCCCTCGGCACGGAGCCGGTCCCGCCGGGACGGGCGCACGAAGCCCGGCAGCACCGCGCAGCCGTCGGCGGCCAGCGCGCTCCGGGCGGTGCGGACGGCCGCGGTCCAGGCCGTCGAACCGGGCTCGTGTACCGGGTAACGGTCGAGATCGACGGGGTCGAGTGGGTCCCCGGCGGCGGCCGGAGCGGACCTGCCGGACGGGACGGGCGTGCCGGACGGGCCGAGCGTCACGGTGGGCTCCTTCGCGCCGGGCGGCGTCGTCGCCGCCGGATCGATCCCGGTGATACAACCCCGGGCCGTGACGGGCTGTCCATGTCTGGTGACCGGAAGGTGAGCCGGGAACGGCCGGCCGGGCAGAACCGTTGCCCCGGTGTATCCCGCCGTGGTACCCGTCCCGAGGAGGCGGCGATGGGCGAGTTCGCGCTCTCCCACTGGGTCATCGTCCTGATCGTGCTGATCCTGCTGTTCGGCGCGAGCCGGCTGCCGGACGTCGCCCGCTCGGTCGGCCGGTCCGCCCGGATCCTGCGCAGCGAGCTGCGCGCACACGACAATGACCACCAGGACCCGCCGGACCGCTCCGGCGACGATCCGGACCAGAGAAGGGGCCCATGAGCGTCCTCGTCACCGGTGCCAGCCGCGGGGTCGGCGCCGCCACCGCCCGCCTGCTCGCCTCCCGCGGGCACGACGTCGTGGTCGGCCACCGCGATTCCGCCGACGACGCGGCGATCGTGGTCGCGGACTGCGAGAAGGAGGGGGTGCGCGCCCGCGCGGTCGCCGCCGACGTGACCCGCGGCGACGACGTCCGCCGGCTGTTCGACGAGGCCGCGTCGCTGTCCGGCCCGCTGACCGGCGTGGTGTGCAACGCCGGTGGCGCGCCGTCGCTGCAACGGCTGGAGGACATGACCGACGAGCGCATCGACGACGTCCTCGCGCTCAACCTGCGTTCGGCGCTGCTCTGCTCGCGCGAGACGGTGCGCCGGCTCGCGCACCGGCACGGCGGCGCCGGCGGGGTGCTGGTGCACGTCTCCTCGGTGGCCGCCCGGCTCGGCTCACCCGGCGAGTGGAACGACTACGCCGCCGCGAAGGCCGGCGTCGACACGCTGGTCGTCGGCCTCGCCAAGGAGGTCGCCGACGACGGGATCCGGGTCGCCGGGGTCCGGCCCGGGCTGCTCGACACCGAGTTCCACGCGCGGGCGGGGGAGCCGGGCCGCGCGGAGCGGATCGCGCCGATGATCCCGATGCGGCGGCCGGGCCGGGCGGACGAGGTGGCGGCGGCCATCGCCTGGCTGCTGTCCGACGAGGCGAGCTACGTGACCGGTGCGGTGCTGGACGTGGCCGGTGGACGCTGACCGGCGCGGCCGCGGTGACGCCGTCCGGGTCGGGCCGGCGGGCGCGGGTGGGTCAGACCGAGTACCGGGTCTGGGTCGGCCACAGCCACCGTCGGGTGGCCCGCCGCTGGGGCCGGCTGGAGTCGCTGCACAGCACGCAGGTGTCGCCTGGCGGGGCCGCCAGCGACGCAGGGAGCACGATGTGTCCGCAGACCGCGGTGCACTGACCGGTGTCCGAGGCCAGCGAGTCGGCCAGCACGGCGTGCGCGACCGCGTGGCTGCGCCCGTCCCGCGCGCAGGTCACCGTCACGCTGGGCTCCGGAGCACCCCCGTGCGACGTCGACAGGGGGGCCTGGCGAGTACTGACGGGCGGTACCGGCACGACATCTCCTCCGGGGGGTTTCGGCGGAAGGTCCATGGTCGCCAAAGATCAATGCAGATGCAAGTGCATCCGCACGAACGGCCGAACCGTGCACGCGGGATGTCGCGCAGCGTGGCGGAGGACACGGTGACGTCGGTCTGCCGCCATCCGGGCGACCCCCCGCACGACCCCGTCGTGGGCCCGGAAATGGCCCCGCGTGCTGGGGAGACACCGGACCCGCCGAGCGCATTCGGCGTAGTGGGGGCCGTCACTCCGGACCCGATCCGAGGGGTTGTCGCGAGCCGTCCGCGGCTGCGATCGCGCGGGCGGCCCGTTAATCTCGTGAAACATGATCGCACCCGAGCAGGCCGGACCTCGGGCGTCCGCACCGTCGGCCGGAGCCTCCTTCGGCGACGCGCGTGCCGACGCCGACGGCGCCCACACCTACGCGATCGCCGTACCCGTCCCGGCGGACGGCGTGGACATGTGGCGGCTCGCCGTCGAGTCGGGAACGCTCGACGCGAACTCCCGCTACGCCTACGTCCTGTGGGCCCGTGACTTCCCGTCGACGTCGGTGATCGCGCGCCGGGACGACGGCCGTGCGGTCGGTTTCGTCACCGGCTACCTGCGCCCGGACTCGCGGAACACGCTGCTGATCTGGCAGGTGTGCGTCGACCCGGTCGCCCGCGGCGCGGGACTGGCCGGCCGGATGCTGGACGCGGTGTGGGACCGGGCCGCCCGGACCTGGGGCGCGGCCGACATGGAGACCACCATCACGCCGGACAACGAGTCGTCGATCCGGCTGTTCACGTCCTTCGCGAAGCGACACGACACGACCATCGAGCGCGAGGACCTCTTCGGTCCCGACCTGCTCGGTGACGACCACGAGCCGGAGCACCTGTACCGCATCGGCCCGATCGCTCCGTCGGACGGAGCACAGAATATTGAGGGTGAGAAGAGCGCATGACCGTTTTCGAGGATCTCGAGTCCCAGGTCCGTAGCTACTGCCGCAACTGGCCGGTCGTCTTCGACACGGCGAAGGGCAGTCGCCTGACCGACGTCGACGGGAACTCCTACCTCGACTTCTTCGGCGGCGCCGGTGCGCTCAACTACGGGCACAACCCCGACGTGCTCAAGAAGCCGCTGATCGACTACCTGACGCGCGACGGCATCACCCACGGCCTGGACATGTACACCACGGCCAAGGGTGACTTCCTCAACACGTTCCAGGACAAGATCCTCGCTCCGCGCGGCCTGAACTACAAGGTCCAGTTTCCCGGCCCGACCGGTGCGAACGCGGTCGAGTCGGCGCTGAAGCTGGCGCGCAAGATCAGCGGCAAGGAAGCGCTGATCAACTTCACCAACGCGTTCCACGGGATGACGCTGGGCGCGCTCTCGGTGACCGGCAACTCGATGAAGCGCGGCGGCGCGGGCATCCCGCTGGTGCACTCGACGCCGATGCCGTTCGACAACTACTTCGACGGCACGATGCCCGACTTCCTGTGGTTCGAGAAGGTCCTGGACGACACCGGCTCCAGCCTCAACGAGCCGGCCGCGGTCATCGTCGAGACCGTGCAGGGCGAGGGCGGGCTCAACCCGGCCCGTATCGAGTGGCTGCGCGGCCTGCGGGAGCTGTGCACCCGCAAGGGCATCCTGATGATCGTCGACGACGTCCAGATGGGCTGCGGCCGGACCGGTCCGTTCTTCTCCTTCGAGATCGCCGGCATCGAGCCGGACATGGTCACGATCTCCAAGTCGATCTCCGGCTACGGACTGCCGATGGCGCTCGTGCTGATCAAGCCCGAGTACGACCAGTGGGGCCCCGGCGAGCACAATGGGACCTTCCGCGGCAACAACCCGGCCTTCGTGACCGCCGCCGAGACGATCCGGCACTGGTGGAGCGACGACGCCTTCGAGAAAGACACCCTGCGCAAGGGCGAGAAGATCGCCGAGGGGCTCGAGAGGATCGTCGGCGAGCACCCGGACGCCGGGATGTTCGTCAAGGGACGCGGCATGGCCCGGGGCATCCAGTTCGCGGAGGAGGGCCTCGCGGAGAAGGCCGCCGCCAAGGCCTTCGAGCACCGCCTGCTGCTGGAGACCGCCGGTCCGAAGGACGAGGTCCTGAAGCTGCTGGCCCCGCTCACCACCACCGATGACGAGATCGACGAAGGTCTTGCGATCATCGCCGAGTCCGTCCGAACCGTCACCGGAGGCTGAGAACCACATGATCGTCCGCACCATCGAGGAGATCACCGGAACCGAGCGCGACGTCGAAGCCGAGAACAAGCAGTGGCGCAGCAAGCGCATCGTGCTCGGCAACGACAAGGTCGGCTTCTCGGTGCACGAGACCACGCTGCAGCCCGGAACGATCAACGACTTCTGGTACGCGAACCACATCGAGGCCGTCTTCATCACCGAGGGTGAGGGCGAGATCTACGACAAGGACAACGACGTCACGTACCAGCTCAAGCCGGGCTCGATCTACGTGCTGAACGGGAACGAGCGCCACCAGCTGCGGCCGAAGACGCTGATGAAGACCGTCTGCGTCTTCAACCCGCCGGTCACCGGCCGTGAGGTGCACGACGAGAACGGCGTGTACCCGCTCATCACGGAGGACTGAGCCCGGCGAGGGCCGTTGTTCCAGCTCACTCCACGAGGGGCGTTTCCGCTGTATGACAGCGGGAACGCCCCTTGTGGTCTAGATACAGGCCGAACCCGTGGAGAGGAACCGCAACACCGCTAGGAGGAGCGCCCGTGACCGCTGTGACCGGGAGCACCGATCTCGACCAGCTCAGGCCCACCGGCGACCGCTACCCGACCCGCGTGTCGGGCACGCCCGCGTTCATCGATCGCGCCGAGCCCACCGTGTGGGCGGACCGTGCGAGCGCCGGGATGTTCGGGGCCCAGGAGCTCGACGCCCACGCCCGCGACGGCTTCGTGCAGGTCCCGGACCTGCTCACCGCCGACGAGGTGGCCGGCTACCGGCGCGAGCTGGACCGTCTGGCGACCGACCCGGCCGTGCGCGCCGACGAGCGCTGCGTGGTCGAGAAGTCGTCCGACGAGGTCCGCTCGATCTTCGAGGTGCACCTCATCTCCGAGCTCATCGGCCGCCTCGTCCACGACGAACGGGTGCTGTCCCGGGCGCGCCAGATCCTCGGCTCGGACGTCTACGTCCACCAGAGCCGGATCAACTACAAGCCCGGCTTCGGCGGCGGTGGCTTCTACTGGCACTCCGACTTCGAGACCTGGCACGCCGAGGACGGCATGCCCGGCCCGCGGGCCGTGAGCTGCTCGATCTCGCTGACCGACAACCACGAGTACAACGGCTGCCTGATGATCATGCCGGGCTCGCACCGGACGTTCGTGTCCTGCGTCGGCGAGACCCCGGCGGACAACCACCTGTCCTCGCTCACGGAGCAGGAGATCGGGACGCCGGACCCGGAGTCGATCTCGAAGCTGTCCGACCGGCACGGCATCGCGATGATGACCGGCGCGGCCGGCGGGGCGACGTTCTTCGACTCCAACTGCATGCACGGGTCCGGGAACAACATCACCCCGTACCCGCGGTCGAACATCTTCCTGGTGTTCAACAGCGTCGAGAACGCCTGCCTGGCGCCGTACTCCGCCCCGGCCCCACGGCCCGAGCACATCGGCGCCCGCGACTTCAGCCCGGTGCGGTAGGCGCTGACGCGCCCGTGAGTACTTTTCGGGGTCGGAGCCCCGGAAAGTACTCACGGGCGCGAAGCCGCCTGAGGACGAACGGCATCACGTGGTCGCGCACCCAGCGCAGGTCCTCGACCTGCCGGTCCCGCCACGTCGGCAGCCGGGCGGGGACGTCCGCGGGCTCGGGCCACGGCGCCCGCCAGTCGGCCTCGGCCGGCTCCCCGAGCGCCTCCAGCACCCGCCAGGCCACCCGCTCGTGCGCGTGCGGGACCAGGTGGAGCCGGTCCCGGCCCCAGGCCCGCGGGTCGGCCAGCGCGTCCATGGCCCACAGGTCGACCACCCGGCAGCCGTGCCGTTCGGCGGAGGCCCGCATGTCCTCGTTGTAGCAGGCGATACGGCCGCGCAGCCGTCGGATGAGGGGGTGCATCCGGCGCAGGTCGAAGCCGGTGAGGATCAGCACCTCGGCGCCGGTCGCGACCAGCCGGCCGAGCGCGGCGTCGAAGCGTGCGGCGAGCTCGTCGACGTCGCAGGACCAGCCGATGATGTCGTTGCCGCCCGCGCAGAAGGTGATCAGATCGGGCCGCAGGGACTCGGCGACCGGGAGCTGCTCGTCGACGATCTCGTCGAGGACCTTCCCGCGCACCGCGAGGTTGGCGTAGGCGAAGCCCGGGTACCGGGCGGCGAGGGACTCGGCGACGCGGTCGGCCCAGCCGCGCGGCAGGCCGTCGGGATGGAAGTCGTCGAGACCCTCGGTGAAACTGTCGCCGATCGCGACATAGCTCCTGTGGTGCATCCGCACCGCCCCCCTCCGACGACGCTCGCGCGCTCCCCGATCCGTTGTCCCTCTTTCACTTTCACCGCAACTGTGGCCGGCGTTACAGCCATGATCTCCCTGCGCACGGGGGTGCGCCACCGGCGTCGTCGACTCGGGTGGCCGGGATAGGGCACCCTTACCGGGTGACCCCTGATCCCGCTCCACGTGCCACGCACCGCGAGGACCCCGGGCTGTCCGAGCTCCTCGGCGGGCGGGCGGGGGCGGTCGACGCGTCGGTGCCGGTGGTGGCCTTCGTCGCCGGCTGGTTCGTCGCGGGCTGGGCGGGCTCGGCGTACCCGATCAACTGGGGCGCGGGGGCCGCGATCGTGGCCGGGGCGGGGGTCGCCGTCTGGCGGCTGGCGTCCGGCCGCAAGCCGCGCGCGGTGCTGTTCGGGCTCGCGGGTGTGGTGCTGGCGGCGGGCGTCGCGCTGGCCACCGGGCGGGCGTCGGACTTCTTCCTGGTGCAGATCGTGTCGAACGCCGGCAGCGCGCTGGTGTGGGCGATCTCGATCGTGGTCCGGTGGCCGCTGCTCGGGGTGATCGTCGGAGGGGTGCTGGGGCAGCGGACCCGCTGGCGGCGCGACCCGGACCTGCTGCGCGGGTACCAGCGGGCGTCGTGGGCGTGGGTCGCGCAGTACGTCGTGCGACTCGCGGTCTTCCTGCCGTTGTGGGCGGCCGACCAGGTGGTGCTGCTGGGGCTCGCCCGCACCGTGCTGAGCCCGGCGCTGGTGGCCCTGAGCGTGCTCGTGTCGTGGCCGTTGCTGCGTACGGCCCTGCCCGACGATCACCCGGGAATCCGGCACCCCCGCTGACGGGATCGCGGCGTCGGGGACGGTAGAATCGTGATCTTAATGTGATCATTCCTGCCGCTTGTGAAGGTCACCACATCGAGTGATCGACTGGTGCGTTCCGCGGCGCCGGGACGTTCACATCTGTGGACCCGCCGCACCCACGATCTCTGTGCAAGGAGCCATGTCCCACCAGCGCCCCCCGGAGCCCGGTCCCGGTGACGCCACTCCCGGCGCCCCGAACCGCCCGCGTCACGCCCCACCCCTCACCCACGGCCGGCCCGTCGCGGCCCCGGATGCGCCGCACGTGCCGCGGCAGCGGCGGGACGTGCCGAACCGGCCCCCGGGCGCCGCGGCGCCACCGCCCCGGCCCGGGACCCCGCCGACCACGGCGATGCCCGGTGGGCCGCGCAACACCCGGGTCGTCCCCGGCCCGGGAGGACCGGGCGCGACGCCCCCGGGTGGCGTGCCGCCGCGAACCCGGGCCATGCCGCCCGGAGCTCCGACGGACCTGGCTCGTGCGCCGGGACCGGGCGGCCCGAACGGCCCGGTCGGCGGTGGCCCGACCGGCCCCGGTGGTGGTGGCAGTGGTGGCGGCGACGACAGTGGTCGCGGTGGCGGTGAGACGACCTCGCTGAAGGCCGAGCTGAGCCCGACGAAGATGGCCGCCGGTGCCGGGGCGGCGATCGTCACGGCGATCCTCGGATCGTTCCTCGGCGCGGTCGGGACGGTGGTCGGCGCCGCGCTCGGGTCGATCATCTCGACCCTGGCGACCACGCTGTTCACCCGCTCGATCGAGCACGGCAGGGACAAGGCCGTCGAGCTCAAGGACAAGGCCGTCGCGCTGAAGGACCACGGTCCCGGTGCATGTCCCGGCCGGGCCGGTGCCGGAGGTGCCGGGACGACCCGCGTGGTCGGGACCGGCCGGCCGATCGCCGGTCCGACCGGTGAGGAGACCGTCCTGCTCGACGCCTCGCACCTGCCCGGTGCGCCGTCGCCGTCCGCCAGGTCGCGGCTGGGCGGGCTGCGGCGGGTGCGGGTGACCCGCCGGACGGTGATCGTGTCCGCGGTGCTCGGCGTGATGACCTTCGTGGTGTCGATGTTCCTGGTCACCGGGGCCGAGGCCCTCAAGGGCTCGCCGTTCGGCAACTCGTCCGGCAGCGGTACCTCCGTGGGCAACGTCTGGGGCGGCGCCCCGGCCGAGGAGCAGAGCGACGAGGGCACCGGCGCCGACTCCGGCGACCAGACCTCCGCCGAGACCACCACCGACGAGTCCGGGACGTCGACCGATCCCACCGGCGAGTCCGGCCGGCAGGACGGGACCGGCTCCGGTGACGGGCAGCAGGACTCGACCGGCGAGGCGACCCCGACCCGCGAGCCCGGGTCGGGACAGACCGACCAGGGCACCGGTGGCCAGGGCGGCAGCGGCAACCAGGGCGGCCAGGGCTCGGGCAACCAGGGTTCCGGCAATCAGGGCTCGGGCGGCCTCGGCGGTCTGGGCGGTGTCCTGCCCGGCGGCCAGAGCGGCGGCCAGGGCTCCGGCGGCTGACCGGACACGCCCGTCACCCCGCGGGCGCTGCGGCACCCCGGGACGGTGCGCGGCGCCCCACCGACCGGGCGCCACGCGGCGCGGCGGGGTGTCTCAGGCCGGGAGGCGGGAGCGGAGGCGGGCCGCGGCGTCGCGCGGGTCGCCGGCCTCGGTGATCGCGCGGACGACGACGATCCGGTCCGCGCCGGCGTCGAGCACCTCGCCGAGGCGCTGCTCGTCGATGCCGCCGATCGCGAACCACGGCCGCGGCACCGTCCCGGAGGCCCCGGCGGCGTCGCGGTCCCGCCCGGCGACCGTCCGCACCAGGTCGAGCCCGGGCGCGGGCCGTCCCGGCTTGGTCGGTGTCGGCCAGGTGGGACCCACGCAGAAGTAGTCCACGCCGTCCTCGACGGCGGCGGTCAGCGTCTCGTCGGCACTGTGCGACGACCGTCCGAGGAGCACGTCGTCGCCCACGACGCGGCGGGCCCAGGACACCGGCAGGTCGTCCTGGCCGAGGTGCAGCACGTCGGCACCCGCGGCCAGCGCGACGTCGGCGCGGTCGTTCACGGCCAGTAGCGCGCCGTGCCGGGCGCAGGCGTCGGCCAGCACCTCCAGCGCGGCGAGCTCGGCCTTCGCCTCCAGCGGGCCGTCCGGGCCGCCCTTGTCCCGCAGCTGGACGATGTCCACCCCGCCCGCCAGTGCGGCGTCCACGAACTGTGCGAGGTCGCCCCGTTCGGTGCGGGCGTCGGTGCACAGGTAGAGGCGGGCGCGGGCGAGCCGGTCGAGGCGCCGGGCGCGGAGATCGGTGTCGGACACGGCCCGGAGGCTACGGCGTACCGTGGGGACGTACGACGATCGACCACGGGAGCCCGGCGAGCGGGCTGAGAGGGGACCTGAGCAGCGGTCCCGACCGTCGAACCTGATCCGGGTCATGCCGGCGCAGGGAGTGAGGTGCAACCACCATGACCGGACGGCTCGCCGTCGCCGGCGCCGGGGTGATCGGCCTGTCCGCGGCCCGGGAGGCGGCGCGCGCCGGGTGGCGCGTCACCGTGTTCGACCCGGCGCCCGCGACCGGCGCCTCCTGGGTCGCCGGTGGGATGCTCGCCCCGGTGACCGAGGCCTGGCCCGGCGAGGAGGACCTGCTCGCCCTCGGCCTGGACTCGGTCGCCCGGTGGCCCGGGTTCGCCCGCGCGCTCTCCGCGGACGCGGGGACCGACGCCGGCCTGCACGCCGCCGGCACCGTCGTCGTCGCGACCGGTACCGGGGACCGCGACGAGCTCGACGCGCTTGCCGGCTACCTGGAGTCGCTCGGCCGCCGCGTCGAGCGCCTGAACGGGCGCGGGATGCGCCGCCTCGAGCCGGCGCTCGGCCCGGACGTCCGCGGGGGCCTGTCGGTGCCCGGCGATCCCTCCGTCGACAACCGGCGCCTGCTCACCGCGCTGCGGACCGCCGGGGAACGCGCCGGGGTGGTCGTCGACGAGCGGGCGGTCGGATCCGTGCGGTCCGCCGACGACCGGGTCACCGGCGTGCGCCTGGCGGACGGGTCCGAGATCGACGCCGACGCCGTCCTGGTCGCGGCGGGCGCGCACTCCGCTGCCCTGCACCCGGTGCTCGACGGCCTGGTCCGGCCGGTGAAGGGCGAGATCCTGCGGCTGACCCGGCGGGCCGGGGCGCTGCCGCCGCCGTCGGTCACCGTGCGCGCACTGGTCGACGGACGACCGGTGTACGCGGTGCCTCGCGTGGTACCCGGCCACGGGGACCTGGTGATCGGTGCGACGACGGCCGAGAACGGGTTCGACACCGCCGTCACCGTCGGCGGTGTCCGGGACCTGCTCCGGGATGCCGAGCGGGTACTGCCCGGGATCGCGGAGTACGAGCTGACCGAGACGGCGGCCGGGTTGCGTCCGGGGAGCCGGGACAACATGCCGCTGATCGGGCGAGCCGGGCCGGAGGGACTGCTGGTCGCCACCGGCCACGGCCGGAACGGCATGCTGCTCGCGCCGGTCACGGTGGCCGCGGTGGGCGCGCTGCTGGCCGGGGAGGACGTGCCCGACGCCGCCCGCGCGGCCGATCCCGCCCGGTTCGGCCCTCGGGGCGAGGCCGGAAGGGCCCCGGACGCGACGGCCGGCGGTCGGCACGGGACCGCCGGTGCGGTGGCCGGCGCCGCGGCGCGGCCGGGAGGAACGCAGTGACCGAGAGGAGCGCGGTGATGCGGATCGAGCTGAACGGCGAGAGCCGGGAGATCGACGGTGAGCCCCTGCTCGCCCGGGTGCTGACCGAGGCCGGGCTGCCCGAGCGGGGGATCGCCGTCGCCGTCGACGGGGAGGTCGTACCGCGCGCGACCTGGCCGCAGCACCGGCTCGCCGACGGGGCGCGGGTCGAGGTCCTGACCGCCGTCCAGGGAGGATGACCATGAGCGAACGGGCCGACGCGCCGCTGACCATCGGCGAGGAGAAGTTCGACTCCCGCCTGATCATGGGGACCGGGGGTGCGGCGAACCTCGAGATCCTGGAGCGGGCGCTGTCCGCCTCGGGTACCGAGCTGACGACCGTCGCGCTGCGCCGGGTCGACGTCGCGGGTGGCACGGGGCTGCTCGACCTGCTGCGCCGCCTCGGGATCCGGGTGCTGCCGAACACCGCGGGCTGCCGGACGGCGGCCGAGGCGGTGCTCACCGCACGGATGGCGCGTGAGGCGTTGGAGACCGACCTGGTCAAGCTCGAGGTCGTCGCGGACGAGCGCACCCTGCTGCCGGATCCCGTGGAGCTGCTCGACGCCGCCGAGCAGCTCGTCGACGACGGGTTCACCGTCCTGCCCTACACCAACGACGACCCGGTCCTGGCCCGCCGCCTGGAGCAGGCCGGGTGCGCCGCGGTCATGCCGCTCGGGTCACCGATCGGCACCGGGCTGGGCATCCGCAACCCGCACAACATCGAGATGATCGTCGACGGGGCCGGCGTGCCGGTGGTGCTCGACGCCGGGATCGGCACCGCGTCCGAGGCCGCGCAGGCGATGGAGCTGGGGTGCGACGCCGTGCTGCTCGCCACCGCCGTCACCCGCGCCGCGGACCCGGAGCGGATGGCCCGGGCGATGCGCCGGGGCGTCGAGGCGGGCTGGGACGCGCGGCACGCCGGCCGCATCCCGCGCCGGTACTGGGCGCACGCGAGCTCCCCCGACCGGGAGGAGTAGATTGTCGCGGCCGCATGCACCCGCGCGGCGATCACCTGGTCGGTCGCAGACCCAGGTCGGACAGTTCGAGGGCGGCGAGGCGGCCGGTGACGACGGGGTCCCCCGACCGCCAGGCCGCGGCCGGGTCGGGCGCGACCCGGGTGAGCCGGTGCACCGGCACCCGGGCCAGCGCGCGCACCGCGAGCAGCTCCGGCGCACCGTGCCGGGCGGCGACGGCCGCACCGGCCCGGCGGGCGTAGCGCAGCCGCAGTGGGAGCCAGCCCAGCAGCACCGGCAGCAGGAGCAGCAGCGGGACGACGATCAGCGCGCCGGTCGCGAGCGTGCCCACGGTGTCACCGAACTCCCGGCCCGCCGTCGCGAGATCCTCGCCCGCGCCGGTCGCCGGGGCGAGTGCCCGGGCCAGGTCGTCGCCGAACAGCGGGATCCCGGACAGCGTGCCCGACACCCCGGTGAAGGTCTGCGACACCCGCCCGCCTGCCGCGACCAGTGACTCACCGGGCCCCTGCAGAGCCAGCAGACCGTCGCGCACCGCGATCCCCGCCAGTACGGCGAGGACGGTCCAGACCAGTGCGATCACGTCGGCGACGACCTGGCGGGCCAGCCGGGTGGGCAGTTCTGCGTACCAGCGCACCGGCCCTGTCTACCGGCGCGACAATCCGCTCGCCCGCCGGAGCTCCCGCGTGCTGGAGTGTCCCCCGTGGACCGATCCCTGCAGATCAACCGGGCCTCCTGGGACGACCGGGCGCCGCTGCACGCCGAGAGCCCCGACTACCGGGTGGCCGAGCTGCTCGCGGACCCGGCGGCGCTGTCCGATGTGGTCCGATTCGACCGGGACCGGCTCGGCGACGTGACCGGGTTGCGCGCCGTGCACCTGCAGTGCCACATCGGCACCGACACGCTGTCGCTGCACCGGCTGGGTGCCCGGGTCACCGGGCTGGACTTCTCCCCGGCGTCGCTCGACCAGGCGCGAGCGCTCGCGGGGCGGGCGGGGGCCCCGATCGACTTCGTCGAGTCGGACGTGCAGCACGCCCACGACGTGCTGCCCCGGCACGCGTTCGACCTGGTCTACACGGGGATCGGCGCGCTGTGCTGGCTGCCGGACATCCGGCGCTGGGCCGAGGTGGTCGCCGCGCTGCTGGCCCCGGGCGGGCGCCTGTTCGTCCGGGACGGGCACCCCCTGCTCAACGCCCTGGACGAGACCGACGAGCGGGCGCTGGTCCTGCGGTACCCGTACTTCGAGACACCCGAGCCGCTGGAGTTCGACGACGAGTCCAGCTACGCCACGATCGCCCGGCCGCTCACCGCCACCGTGACCCACGAGTGGAACCACGGTCTCGGCGAGATCGCCACGGCGCTGCTCGACCAGGGCCTGGCGATCACGGACCTGACCGAGCACACGTCCGTGCCGTGGCAGGCGCTGCCGGGCCGGATGGTCGAGGGCGACGACGGCGAATGGCGGCTGACCGACGGCCACCCGCTCCTGCCGCTGACCTTCACCCTCCAGGCCGTCGCCCCCTGAACCGACCGCGTCGCCCTCCGCGGGGACGTCGGCGGCTAGAGGAGGCCCAGCTTGGTGGCCGCGTAGACGGCTTCGGCCCGTCTCGAGACCATCAGCTTGCGCATCAGGTTCCCGACGTGGAACTTGACCGTCGTCTCGGAGATGAAGAGCTCCGCCCCGATCGCCCGGTTCGACAGCCCGCGGGCCAGCAGCCGTAGCACGTCGAGCTCGCGGTCGGTCAGCCGTTCCCGGTCCGGCATCCCGCCGGACAGCGAGCGGACCATGGCCGAGGCGCTGCGGGCGTCGAACGCGCTCTCCCCGCGGGAGACCGCGCGGATCGCCCGGACCAGCTCGGTGGTGTCGACGTCCTTGACGACGTAGCCGCGCGCCCCGGCCTGCACCGACTCGACGACGAGCCGGTCCTCGGCGAACGTCGTCAGCACCAGCACCCCGATGCCGGGGTGGTCGGCGCACAGCTTGCGGCAGACCTCGAGGCCGTCGGTCTGCGGTCCGGAGGCCAGCTTGAGGTCCAGCAGGACGACGTGCGGGCGCCCGGCGTCGACGGCGGCGATCGCCTCGGTCGCACTGCCCGCCTCGCCGACGACCCGCAGGTCGTCCTCTCGCTCGAGGACGGCGCGCAGGCCCTGCCGCATGATCGAGTGGTCGTCGACCAGGACGATCCGGATCGGGCGGACGTCGGACCACTCGGGCCGGGGCGTGGTGCCGCCGCCGGCCGGAGCGGTGCGTGTGGTCATCACGAAGGCTCCTCCCCGGGCGTCCCGAGCGGGACGTCCACCTGCACCTGCAGACCACCGATCCGGGACCGCCGGAACCGCAGGGTCCCGCCCATCTCGCGGGCCCGGGCGTCCATGTTGACCAGCCCGCGGTGCTCGCCGGAGGGGCCGCGGACCGCGGCCGCGCGCATCGTGCGGCGGATCTGCTCGGGGGAGGCGCCGCCGTCGTCGGAGACCGAGAGCCGGACCCGCCCGCCGGTGTAGGCGAGCCGGACCACCGCCCGGGACGCCGACGCGTGCATCGCGGTGTTGAACAGCGCCTCCCCGGCGATGCGGAACAGCGACTGCTCGTGCTCGTGCCCCAGCGGCACCGGAGTGCCGCCGATGGTGACCTCGACCCGCAGCTCGTCGGGCATGTGCACGGTGGAGAGCTGGCGCAGCATCGAGGGCAGGTCCTTGCCGCCGTGGTCGTCGTCGTTCAGCGCGTAGATCGCCGACCGGAGCTGCTCCACCGCGCGCCGGGTCAGGTCCTTCGCGGTGTCCAGGTGCTCGAGCAGACGGGGATCGGCCACCTCGCTGCGGCAGAGCTCGATGTGCATCCCCGCGGACAGCGCGTACTGGGTGACGCTGTCGTGCAGCTCGCGGGCGATCCGGTGCCGCTCGTTGTCGAGCACCTCGCGCTGGCGGGCGGCGCCGAGGGCCTGCTGGGCGCGGGTCAGCTCGTCGTTGCGGCTGCGCAGGTCCTCGGCCTGGGCCGCGGTGCGGGCGTGCAACCGCTCGGCCCGGTCCAGCAGGGCGCAGTTCTGCAGTGCCGACGCCGTCTGCCCGGCCAGGATCCGCAGCACCGAGTGGTCGGTGTCGTCGATCTCGCGGTCCGGTGGGGTCCAGGCGACGAACCCGCCGACGGTGCGCCCGTTGAGCCGGATCGGCACGTGCAGGTGCCGGCGTTGCGTCTCGGGATCGTGGGTCTCGGGGTCGTGGGAGGAGTCGCCGCCGGTCCCGGCCTGGAGCAGCTCCACGTGCCGTCGCACCCGGTCCGGGACCAGGTGCAGGTCGGACCACTCCACCCCGTCCGGGCCGAGGACGACGTGCCGTGGAGCGGCGTCGGGCAGCTCGCCCTCGACCAGGCCGAAGATCAGCCAGTCGGCGGAGAGATGGTCGGCCGCGGCGTCGGCGACCGCGCGGACCAGCGCCTCGGAGCCCTCCATGGTCCGCACCAGCGCGGCGGAGATCCGGTCCAGCGCGAGGATCACGCGGGTGAGCCGCTCGAGCCCGACGCGGTACTCCGGGTAGAACGACGGTTTGCCCGACCGCAGCCCGGTGAGCGCGTCGAGGTCGGGCCGCGCGCGGAACCCCGCCTGCGGCCCGGCCGCGGGGCTCGGCGTACGGCGGCGGGGGAAGCGGGCCGCAGCCGTCATGGTGCAGGCCTCCCCGGGAGGCGCCTCACAGCGCCTCCCGGAACAGGTCCGCGATCTCGGCGACGGTCGCGGTGCGCGGGTTGGTGGTGAGGCAGGCGTCGCCGAGGGTGAGCCGGGACAGCCGGGGCACGTCGGACTCCCGGACGCCGATCGCGCCCAGCCCGGTCGGCACGCCGACCTCGTCGGCGAGCTTGCGCACCTCGGTGGCGACCATGTCGACGGCCTCGTCGCCGGGCATCCCGGGCCGGGCGGGCAGTCCCATGGCCTGCGCGATCGGCACGAAGCGGGTGGGGTCGCCGGCGCCGTTGAACCGGATGACGTGCGGGAGCAGGATGCCGTTGATCAGCCCGTGCGGCAGGTCCAGCATGCCGCCGACCTGGTGGCTCATCGCGTGCGTGGCGCCGAGGATCGCGTTGGTGAAGGCCAGGCCGGCCTCCAGCGCCGCCTGGGCCATCGCGGTGCGCGGGCCGTCGTCGTGGCGCCGGATCATCGTCGTCGGCAGGTTCGCGCGCACCAGCGCGACGGCGTGCAACGCGTGCGTGTCGGTCAGCGGCCCGTGCGCGAGCGACACGTACGCCTCGATGCCGTGGGTCAGCGCGTCCAGCCCGGTGGCGGCGTTGAGCCAGTCCGGCATGCTGACCAGCAGCCGCGGGTCGACGACCGAGACGTCCGGGACCAGCGCCCGCCCCATGATCGTGATCTTGGTCAGGCGCGCGGTGTCGGTGACGATGCAGAACTGCGAGACGTCGGCCCCGGTGCCCGACGTCGAGGGCACCATCACCAGCGGCGGGATGGGGTGGGCGATCCGGTCGATCCCCTCGTAGTCCCCGATCACCCCGCCGTTCGACGCCAGCAGCGCGACACCCTTCGCGGCGTCGATCACCGAGCCGCCGCCGATCCCGATCACGACGTCGCAGCCGGAGCTCTCGTACCGCTCGAACCCGGCCTGGATCTCGTGGTCCTTCGGGTTCGGGGTGATCTCGTTCCACAGCTGCGGGCGCAGTCCGGCGGCCCGCAGGTGCCGCAGGAGCTCGGCCGGCCAGCCGGCCTCGGTCACGCCGGGGTCGGTGACGACGAACGGGCGACGCGCGCCGAGGCGCACCGCGGCGTGCGCGGTCTCGGGCAGCGAGTCCGGACCGAACACGATCTCGGGCGCGTGGAACTTGGAGAGGCGGGGCCTGCCGTCGTGCGCGGGCCGCTGCGCCGCGGCGGGGCCGCCCGGGTCGGCGTCGAGCACGACCGTGCCGTCCCGCGGTGCCGCGCCGGGTGAACCGGTGAGGACCACGCTGCCCTCCTCCCGCTCCGAGGTGGTGGTAATCCGCACGGATCGGCGTGCGGCTCGGTCACGAGCCTGTGGCCCACGGTACAGGGACCGGGCCGCTTCCCGGCCACCTCGAACCGGCGACGCGGGGCGGAACCGCTGGTCGGTGCGCCGGACGGCCTGTCCGAAAAGTCAGGAGCTGTGGATCGGGCCCTCGCGCTCGGCCAGCGGGGTGCCCTGGCCGCCCCAGTGCTGGGCGATCATCTCGGCGGCGATCGACACCGCCGTCTCCTCCGGCGTGCGGGCGCCCAGATCGAGGCCGATCGGCGACGACATCTTCGCGATCTCGGCATCGGTGACGCCCTGCTCGCGCAGCCGCGCGATGCGGTCGTCGTGGGTGCGCCGCGACCCCATCGCGCCGATGTAGCCGACCTCCGGCAGGCGCAGCGCCACCTCGAGCAGCGGGACGTCGAACTTGGGGTCGTGGGTGAGCACGCACAGCGCGGTCCGCTGGTCGATCCGACCCGCGTCGGCCTCGGCCTGCAGGTAGCGGTGCGGCCACTCGACGACGACCTCGTTCGCGCCCGGGAACCGGCTGGCGGTGGCGAAGACCGGGCGGGCGTCGCACACCGTCACCCGGAAGCCGAGGAAGCCGCCGATCCGGGCCACCGCGGCGGCGAAGTCGATCGCCCCGAACACGATCATGCGGGGCGGCGGGGCGAACGACTCGACGAAGACCTGCAGGCCCTCGCCACGGCGCTCGCCGTTCACCCCGTAGGTCAGGGTGGCGTTGCGGCCGGAGTCGAGCAGGCCCCGGACGTCGTCCCGGACGGCGTCGTCGATCCGGTCCGACCCGGTGCCGCCCTCGGTCCGGTCCGGCCACACGACCAGCCGCTGTCCCAGCCGCTCGACCGGCCCGGCGACGACGGTGGCGACGGCGACCGGGTCCTCGTCGCGGACCGCCTCGGCGATCCGGCCGAGCTGGGCGTAGGTCTCCGGGGTCACCTTCTCGACGAAGACGTCGAGGATGCCGCCGCAGGTGAGCCCGACCGCGAACGCGTCGTCGTCGGACACGCCGTAGCGCTGCAGCACCGGCCGCTCGTCGGCCAGCACCTCCTGCCCGAGCTCGTAGACCGCACCCTCGACGCAGCCGCCGGACACCGACCCGACGGCCTCGCCGCCCGGACCCACCAGCATCGAGGCCCCGGGCTGGCGGGGCGCGGAGCGGAAGGTGCCGACCACCGTCGCCAGTGCCGCCGGCTCGCCGTTCTTCCACCAGCCCTCGAGCTGGTCGATCACGTCACGCATTCCTCAGCCCCTCGAGAAGTCTCTCCAGCGTGGCCAGGCTGTGCCCGGCCAACAACTCGTCCAAGTGCGGTAGTGCCGCGACTATTCCCCCCTGGACGGGCGCGTACCCGTCCTTCCCCGCGTGCGGGTTCACCCAGATGAGCCGGTGCGCGAGCCGGGACAGCTGCGCGGTCTGCTCGCCGAGCAGGTCGGTCCCACCGCGTTCCCAGCCGTCGGAGAACACCACGACGACCGCACGGCGGGCCGCGCCGCGCCGGCCCCACCGGTCGACGAAGGCCTTCAGGACCTCACCGAGCCGCGTCCCGCCGGACCAGTCCGGGATCGCCTTCCCGGCGGCGCCCAGCGCGCGCTCCGGATCGCGCTGGCGCAGTTCGCGGGTGATCCGGGTCAGCCGCGTCCCGAGCGTGAACGCCTCCACCGAGCGGGGTGACCGCCGCACGAACGCGTGCGCGAAACGCAGCAGGGCGTCGGCGTAGGGCTCCATCGACCCGGACACGTCGATCAGCAGTACCACCTTGCGCGGCCGCCGCCCGGTGTCCCGGCGCCGGATCCGGACCAGCTCGCCCTGGTTGCGCAGGACGCCGCGCAGGGTGCGTTCGGGGTCGGCGTCGCCGCGCCGCGCCGGACGCCGGCGCCGGGACGGCCGGGTCGGCGGCTCCGGGGTCAGCAGCGCCATCACCCGGCGCAGGTGCTCGCGTTCGGCCGGGCTCAGCTCGGCCAGGTCGCGGTGGCGCAGCACCTCGGTGCCGGTGGCCGCGGCCTTGATCTCCGGGCCGTCGGACTCGTCGGACGCGCCGCTCTCCTCGCGCCCCGGGAGCAGCGCGGCGAGCCGCGGCGGGGCCGGCGGGCGCTCGTCGCGGTTCGTCGCGGGCCGTGTCCGGCCCGGCTCGAACCACGCCGGGAAGGCCAGGTCGTAACGCAGGACGTCGTCGGGGTCGGCACAGAGGGTGAGACGCCCGGCCCAGTACACCTGGTCCCGGTCGGTGACGTCGAGCGTGTCGAGGGCACGCAGGAACGCGGTGACGCGCTCCTGGCTCACCGGCAGGCCGGCCGCGCGCAGCACCTCGCTGAACCCCACGAGCCCGGTCAGCAGGGTGTCCGGGGCCTCGTCGGGCGTCGTTCCGCTCGTGGTCATCGGAGCCGGGGTCAGGACGCCAGCAGGGTGTCGAGCTGGGCGTGCACCCGGTCGGCGTCCTCCCGGTACTTCAGCACCGCGCCGAGGGTGCGGGCCGCGACCTCGGCGTCGAGGTGACGGGCGCCGACCAGCTGCAGCGCGCGGGCCCAGTCCAGGGTCTCGGCGACGCCCGGTGGCTTGATCAGGTCGGCGTGCCGCAGCTTCTGCACCGCCCGCGCGACGGCGGCCGCGAGCCGCTCGGGGACCTCCGGCAGCCTCGAGTGCAGGATCTCGATCTCCCGCTCGATCGACGGGTGCTCCAGCCAGAGGTAGAGGCAGCGGCGCTTGAGCGCGTCGTGCACCTCTCGGGTCCGGTTGGAGGTGAGGACGACGATCGGCGGCGTCTGCGCCCGCACCTCACCGACCTCGGGGATGGTGACCGCGTGCTCGGTGAGCACCTCGAGCAGGAAGGCCTCGAACTCGTCGTCCGCCCGGTCGATCTCGTCGATCAGCAGCACCGACGGCGACGTGCGCAGCGCGCGCAGGATCGGCCGGGCGAGCAGGAAGCGCTCGTCGTAGAGGGAGGCCTCGACGGCGTCGACGTCCAGCGTGCCGTCGCCGGCCCCGGCGGCGGCCTCGAGTGCGCGCAGGTGCAGCAGCTGGCGGGGGAAGTCCCAGTCGTAGAGCGCCTGGCCGGCGTCGATCCCGTCGTGGCACTGCAGCCGGATGAGCGGGGCGTCGAGCGCCTCGGCCAGCGCCTGCGCCAGCGCGGTCTTGCCGGTGCCGGGCTCGCCCTCGCAGAACAGCGGACGGTGCATCGCCATGGCCAGGTAGGTCGCGGTCGCCAGCCCCTCGTCGGGGAGGTAGCCGGTCGCGCGCAGTGCCGCGGCGAGCTCGTCCGGACCACCGGGAGCCGGTACGGAGTCGTTCACCCGTCCAGGATGCCGGACGGAGCGGACGGGCGCCCACAGCAGACGTCCGCCCATCCCTGTACAGACGGTCGACAGTGGCCTGTGGTTCGAGATGCTTCCGGACAGGAAAGGTTCATATCCGCGTGATTCGGGCGTGATGTGACGTCGCTGACCAGCGCGTTTGAGGTCACTTTGATAATTACGGGCATGTTACAGTGATTCCGCTCACCGAAGTGCCCTTTGACGGATTCGTTTCCTGCATTCACTGTTCTCCCTCGGTCGCGCCGCCGAGGAGCGACCGAACCGAACGAGCCACCATCCGGACCCGCCGCGCCGAACCACCCCCGTCCCGCGGCTGTCCGGTCCGTCGAAACACGAGAACGGGACGGGGACGAGAGATCACTTCCGCGGGCGTCGATCCGACGTCGCGCTCCCCGTCCCGATCGACGCATCCGCGACGAACGGTGGGCACACGTGTGCCCCGGGTGGCCCCTGCGCGGACGTGATCGCTCGGGCCGGCGCGGTGGGGAGCACAGCAATGTCTCAGGGATCCAAGGGCCGAAGTCTGCTGCGCGTCGCCGTGGCGGGCCTTCTCACGGTCGGCGCGTCCGCCGCGATGGTCGGCACCGCCAACGCCGCCCCCGACGAGGTCTGGGACCGCCTCGCCCAGTGCGAGAGCGGCGGCAACTGGTCGATCAACACCGGCAACGGGTACCACGGCGGCCTGCAGTTCTCGCCGTCCACCTGGCAGGCCTTCGGCGGCAGCGGCTCGGCGCACAACGCCAGCCGCGCCGAGCAGATCGCCGTCGCCGAGCGGGTCCTCGCCGGCCAGGGCTGGAACGCCTGGCCGAGCTGCTCCAAGAAGATGGGGCTGACCGGCCACGCGGCCGAGCCGGGCAAGCGGGTCACCGCCTCCGCCCCGGCCCCCGCTGCCGCCCCCCGCGCCGCCGCCCCGGCGGCCGGTGGCTACACCGTGAAGTCGGGCGACACACTGTCGAAGATCGCCTCGGCGCACGGCACCTCGGTCGGGCAGCTCGCGTCCCTCAACGGGATCGCGAACCCCGACGTGATCTCCGTGGGTCAGTCCCTGAAGCTGGGCTGACCCGGCTCCCCACTCGCTCCCGGACCGCCATCCGGGGCGTGGGACGGGCGCGAGGTGTCCCCAGCACCCGCCCCCGGCGGACGACGGCCCGGTCCCTCCACAGGGGACCGGGCCGTTCCGTGTGTGCGGGGCCGGACTGCCGGCCTGCCGGCGCCCGTGAGCGATCATCGCCCGGGTGCCGGCCCCGGACCGCGGACGGCCCGGTCCTGCCGGGCGTCCCGGTGCCTCAGGTCGAGTTGACCCACTCGTCGGTGCCGTCGGTGAACCGCTGGTGCTTCCACACCGGGAGCCGGCGCTTCACCTCGTCGACCAGCTCGGCGCAGGCGGTGAACGCCTCCCGGCGGTGTTCGGCGGCCACGGCGCAGACCAGCGCGACCTCGCCGATGTCGAGCGGGCCGACCCGGTGGCTGACCGCCAGCGCGCGCACCCCGGGCGAGGCCGCCGCGATCTCCGCGGCCACCTCCCCGACGATCCGGGCCGCGGTCGGGTGCGCGCTGTACTCCAGGCCGTGCACCGAGCGTCCGCCGTCGTGGTCGCGGACCACCCCGGCGAAGGTCACCACGGCGCCGGCGGCGGCGTGCTCGACGAGCCGGGCGTGCTCGTCGACGTCGAGCGGGTCCTCGCCGACCGCGGCGCGGACCACGTGGGCGGTCGCGGCGGATCCGGTCATCGGTGGTCGCCTCCGTGCAGTTGATCCACGGCGTGGTCGAGCACGCCCTCGAGCACGCCGAGGCCGTCGGACACGCCCCCGGTGGATCCGGGCAGGTTGACCACCAGGGTCCGGCCGGCCACCCCGGCCAGCCCGCGGGAGAGCACGGCGGCCGGCACCTTCTCCTCGCCGGCCCGGCGGATCGCGTCGGCGAGACCGGGCACCTCGTGGTCCAGCACCGCGCGGGTCACCTCGGGGGTGGCGTCGGTGGGGGAGATGCCGGTGCCGCCGGTGGTGATCACGACGTCGGCCCCGTCCGCGACGGCGGCCCGCAGCGCCTCGCCGACCGGCTCGCCGTCCCCGACGACGACCGGGTCGGGGGTCTCGTAGCCCCGCTCACGCAGCCAGCCGACGATCAACGGTCCGCCGCGGTCGGCGTAGACGCCGGCGGCCGCCCGGTTCGAGGCGGTGACCACCCGCGCGGTCCGGGTCCTCCCCGGCCCGGTCACGACCGGTCCTCCGGCCGCGTCCAGTGCCCGGTCTTCCCGCCGTCCTTGCGTTCGACCCGGACCGCGTCGAGCACGGCGGCCGGGTCGACCGCCTTGATCATGTCGTGCAGGGTGAGCCCGGCGACGGCCACCGCGGTCAGGGCCTCCATCTCCACGCCCGTCCGGTCGGTGGTGCGCACCTCCGCGCGGACCGCCACCCGTCCGGTGTCGCCGTCGACCTGCGGGTCGAGGTCGACGGTGACCCCGCTGATCGCGATCGGGTGGCAGAGCGGGACCAGGTCCGGGGTGCGCTTGGCACCCATGATCCCGGCGATCCGGGCGGTGGCGAGCGCGTCGCCCTTGGGTAGTCCGTCGGACTGCAGCAGCCGCACCACCTCGGCGGTGGTGTGCACGACGCCGGTCGCGACGGCGGCGCGGCGGCCGGGTCGCTTGTCCGACACGTCCACCATGCGGGCCGCTCCGGCCTCGTCGACGTGGCTGAGCTCGGTCACGCGGCCGAGCCTACGGTCCGCCGGGGCCGTGGCGCCGGACCGGTGGTCGCGGGCCGATCCGGTCGCCGCAAGTCACTCCCCGATCACAGAGAATGACTGTGATCTGTATCACGTTTGCGCAACCGAATCACGAGTTCCGCTATGCGTTTCATCTTCGTGATCGGGTGTCCGACCTGGGTGAATCCAGTTCTCGATCGTGATACGACGGCTGTGACCCGGGTTCGGCTCCCGCGCCACGCCGGGGCGTCACAACTTTCGTGTCGACCTGACGTGTCCTAGCTTCGGCGACGGCTCGACCGACTCCCCCTACGCGGACGGGCCCCGGGACCGCAGCGCTCCCTGTCCGGCGGTCACCGGCCCCCGAGGAACGACGTGGGACAGGGTCGACCGCACCACCGTCCGACGGCCAACTCCCCGGCCACCGGACGAGGCGCTCACTCCCCGGGCGCCGGAGTCGGCACGGCGCCACGCGGGAGACCCTGCCATGGCCCGATACCGCGGCAAGCACCGCAAGCCCTCGACCGCCGGACGGAAGCTCGCCCGGACCGCCGCCGCCGGCGCCGTCCTCGGCGCCCCGCTGCTGGCGGTCGCCCCCGCCCAGGCCGCCACCGACGCCACCTGGGACGCGCTGGCCCAGTGCGAGAGCGGCGGCGACTGGTCGATCAACACCGGCAACGGCTACCACGGCGGGCTGCAGTTCAGCCCGACCACCTGGACCGCGTTCGGCGGCGGCGAGTACGCGCCGACGGCATACCAGGCCAGCCGCGAGCAGCAGATCGCGGTCGCCGAGAACGTGCTGGCCGGGCAGGGCTGGAACGCCTGGCCGTCCTGCTCGAAGCAGGTCGGCGCGTCGGGCACGGCCACCCCGCGCACCGTGGACGCCGGGACGCAGGCGCCCGAGCGGGTCACCGCAAGCGCCCCCGCACCCTCGGCCGGGACCTACACGGTCGCGGCCGGGGACACCCTCGGCAGCATCGCCGCGGCACACGGCGTCGGTAACTGGAACGACCTGCTCGCCAAGAACCCGCACCTCGGCGGCGGTCAGATGATCTACCCGGGACAGGTCGTCACCGTGTAGCCCGGTGTGCCCCGGTCGCACGGCGGGACCGGGGCACACGGCGTCTCAGGTGGCGGCCAGCCGCCGCAGTTGGGCGGGGGTGTCCACGTCGTCCGGGACCGCGACGTCGCCGCACTCGACGAGCTCCAGGTCCGCCCGCCCGGCCAGGTAGTCACGGGCACCGGCGTCGCCGGCCGCGAGCCCGGCGACCCCCGACCAGTGGTCGCGGCCGAGCAGTACCGGGTGGCCCGGTACGCCGTCGTAGGCGGCCCGGCGCAGCGAGGCGTGGCCCGCCCCCTCGGTGACCCGGCGGATCGCCTCCGGGCCGACACCGGGCAGGTCCACCAGGTGCACCAGCGCGGCGCCGGTGCCGGCGAGGTGGGTCAGCGACCCCAGCCCGCGACGCAGCGACGCGCCCATGCCCTCGTCCCAGTCCTCGGCGACCACGACGCCGACGTCGCTGCCCTCGGTGCCCAGTCCCGCGCTGCGCAGCACGTCGGTGACGGCGTCGGCACGGGCGCCCAGCACGACCGTCACCGGTCCGCACCCGCCCGCCTGCAGCGCCTTGACCGCCCGTACCGCGAGCGGCTCGCCGTGCAGCCGGACCAGCGCCTTGGGAGTGCCCATCCGACGGCCGGCACCGCCGGCGAGCAGCAGGCCCGCGACCACGTCAGCGGTTGATCTCGGTGACGGGGTGCTCGTAGGGCACGCTGGCCTGGGGGAACTCGACGTCGCCGAACGGCGACATGTTCCCCTGGACGCTGCCGGTGAGCTCGGTGACCGGGTGCTCGCCGTCGACCCCCTGCGGCCAGGTCGGGTCGATCCGGTCGTCGTTCGCGGGCTTGGCGGCCATCGGCGTCCTCCTGTGTCGGTGACCGGCTGCGGGGTGGTCGGTGTCCGGGGACCGCACACTGCCGGTGTCGCCCCCAGTATCGCCGACCCCCCGCCGTCGTGTCCGCCCCGGTGCGGTGTGGACCACGCGCGACCGCGTCGGACCGCCGACTACCCTGGTCGCGGTGCAGACGTCCCTGGTCGAGTGGCTGCGCGGGCAGGACGACGAGTTCCTCGCCGCGCTGCTGCGCGCGCGCCCGGACCTGGCCGTCCCCCCGCCCGCCGACCTCACCGTGCTCGCCACCCGGGCCTCCATCCACGCATCGGTGCAGCGCGCCTGCGAGTCGTTGGGCACCGTCGCCCTGACGGTGCTGGAGGCGCTCGTCCTGGCCGGGGCGACGAGGCAACCGGTGGACGGCACGACCAGCGCGGCCGGCGGTCCCCGGCACTGGCTCGGGCCCGACGTCGACGAGCCGACCTTCCGGACCGGGCTCGCCCCGCTGCGCGACCGGGCGCTGGTCTGGGGCCCGGACGACGCGCTGTCCGCCGTCCCGGGCGCCGTCGAGGCGCTCGGCCCCTGGCCCGGCGGACTCGGCCGGGAGACCCCCACACCGGCGACGGGCGAACTCCCCGACCTGCTCGCCGCCGTCACCGACGAGGAGCGCGGGGTGCTCGAGGTGCTGGCCCAGGGCCCACCGATCGGGCGCTCGCGCGGCGCCGGCGACGGCTCCGGCCCGGTCGGCGCGCTGCTGTCCCGCGGGCTGCTCCACCGCCGGGACCCGGACACCGTCGAGCTGCCCCGTCAGGTCGCGCTGGCGCTGCGCGGAGACCGCCCGATGGGCCGCGTCGACGTCGCCCGGCCCGACGTGCCGGTCCGCGAGCGGGACCAGTCCACCGTGGACGGGACCGGCGCCGGTGCGGCACTGGAGTTCCTGCGCCGCACCGACCTGGTGCTGGAGTTCCTCGGCCGCGAGGGGCCCGGGGTGCTGCGCTCGGGCGGGTTCGGCGTCCGCGACCTGCGCCGGGTGGCGAAGGAGGCCGACGCCGACGAGGCCACCGCCGCGCTGATCCTCGAACTGCTCCACGCCGCCGACCTGATCGGCGAGACCGAGTCGGTCAGCCCGGTCTGGCTGCCGACCACCACGTCCGACGCCTGGGCGGCCGGCCCCGAGGAGATGCGCTGGGCGGCGCTGGCGCAGGCCTGGCTGGAGCTGATGCGGCTGCCCGGGCTGGTCGGCCGCCGCGACGACGCGGACAAGCCGATCACCGCGCTGTCCGACGGCCCGCGCCGCCCACCCGCGGCCGGCGACCGGCGGCGGGTCCTGGACGCGCTCGCCGACCTGCCGCCCGGCACCTCGGTCGGGTCCTCCGACGACCTGGCCCGGGTCCTGGCCTGGCGGGCCCCCCGGCGGGGCGGACGGCTGCGCGACGAGGTCGTCGGCTGGACGGTGTCCGAGGCGACGGTCCTCGGCGTCGTCGCACTGGACGCGATGACCTCCGCCGGGCGGGTCCTGCTGGACCCGGCGCTGCGCGAGGCGCGCCATCCCACCGAACTCGCCGCGGCGCTGCACGCGGCCCTGCCGGCCCCGGTCGAGGAGATCCTGCTGCAGGCCGACCTCACCGCCGTGGCGCCCGGCCGGCTGTCCGCCGACCTGGCGCACGAGCTCGCCGTCCTCGCCGACGTCGAGTCCGCGGGCGGCGCGACCGTCTACCGGTTCACCGAGCGCAGCCTGCGCCGCGCGCTGGACACCGGGCGCACCGCCGACGACGTCCGGGCCACGCTCGCCGCCCGCTCCCGCACCCCGGTCCCGCAGACCCTGGAGTACCTGGTCGACGACGTCGCCCGCCGGCACGGCCGGCTGCGCGGCGGGGCGGTGGCCTGCTTCCTGCGCTCCGACGACGAGGTGCTGCTCTCCGAGGTACTGGCCCACCCGGGGACCGGGGAGCTGGGGCTGCGCCGGATCGCGCCGACCGTCGTGGTGAGCGCGCAGCCGCTGGCCGAGGTGCTCGACGGGCTGCGGACGGCCGGGTTCAGCCCGGCGGCCGAGGACGCCGGCGGCGCCGTACTGGACCTGGGTGCCCGTGGCGGGCGGGCCGAGCCCCGCAGGCGTCCCGCCCGGAGCGGGACGCCGATGCGCGACCTCTCACCGGCGCGCCGGGCCGACGAGCTCGTGGACCGGATGCGGGCCGGGGACGCGCTGGCCGGGGTCCGGAACAGCGTCGCCGACCGGCGCCGGCCCGTCGGGTCCACCGGCAACCTCGCGTCGCTGCAGGAGGCGGTCCGCGAGCAGCGGACGGTGTGGATCGGCTATGTCGACGCGCACGGCGTGGCCGGCGACCGGGTGCTCGCCCCCACCTCGGTCGGCGGCGGGGTCGTCGAGGGCCGGGACGCGCTCGACGGTGAGCTGCGCCGGATCCAGCTGCACCGGATCACCTCGATCGCCCCCGTCTCCGGGAACGGCACCGGGAAGTAGCGGGACCTATCGCGGTGCGCCAGCCGCCATCCGCTGGTGCATGGCGTGTTGCACCAGCGCGATCAGCGTCTCCTTGGTGGACACCCGCTGCCGCGCGTCGCAGACGACCATCGGCACTCCCGTGTCGATCGACATGGCCTCCCGGATGTCCTCCAGGCCGTGCTGGAGGTCGCCGTCGAAGGCGTTGACCCCGACCACGTAGGGCAGGTTGCGGTCCTCGAAGAAGTCGATCGCGGCGAACGAGTCGGCCAGCCGGCGGGTGTCGACCAGCACGACGGCGCCGATGGCGCCGCGGACCAGGTCGTCCCACATGAACCAGAAGCGTTGCTGGCCGGGCGTGCCGAACAGGTACAGCACCAGGTCGGAGTCCAGGGAGACCCGGCCGAAGTCCATCGCGACGGTCGTCGAGCGCTTGTTCGGCGTCGCGGACAGGTCGTCGTGCGACGCGCTCGCCTCGGTCATCACCGCCTCGGTGGTCAGCGGCATGATCTCCGAGACCGACCCGACGAACGTGGTCTTCCCGACGCCGAACCCGCCGGCCACCACGATCTTGGCCGACATCGTCGCGGCACGCGCCTGGCCGGCCGGGGCCTGGTGCGGCTGTGGCCTAGAGCCGACGGAGTCCACTCAACACCCTTTCCATCAGCGCGAGGTCCGGCAGGTCGCCGGGTGTGCTCGCGGTCTGGTGAACGGTCACCGTGCCACCCGAGGCCATGTCCCCGAGCAGCACCCGGGCCACGCCCAGGGGGAGCGAGAGCAGCGCCGCGACCTCCGCCACCGACCGGGTCTGGTCGTGCAGCAGGTCGGCGACGGCGCGGTGCTCCATCGGCAGCCGTTCCAGCTGGCTGCGGGCCCGGCTGCTGATCGAGACCAGGGTCTCGATCGCCAGCTCGTAGCCCGACTTGGTCCGGCCGCGCGTCCACGCGTACGGGCGGACGAACGACGCCCCGCCCGTGGCCGGAGGGGGCGGCGCCGCTGCCGCGGGAGGCGGCTGCGGCACGTCGGGACGCGCCGTCGCCTCCATCTCGGACGCGGTGGGCGGCAGCCCGTAGGCCGCCGATCCGGTGATCGGTCCGGTCATCTCCGCCGGCGTCGGCGGGGGTGTCCGGCGATCGTCCGCGCCACGCGTGTCGTCGTCCGAGGACCGGCCGAACCCCCACCGCCGCTTCCGGGGTTTGCGCTGGGAGTCCAGGCTGAACCCGTTCATGACGTCGGCGAACGTGGGGTCGGGTCCCTGTTCACCCGGCTCCTGGTTCATCGGATCTCACCTACCCTGGCCGATCCTGCGATGGGGGACATGACGGTAACGAACCTCTCAGGGCCCGAACGAGCCCTGCAGCTCGGCACGGAGCTCGGGGGTGAGCAGCTGACCGACCCGGTCGACCAGCAGCGTCATCTCGTAGCCGACCAGCCCGATGTCGCAGCTCGGCGAGGCGAGCACGGCGAGGCAGGAACCGTCGCTGATCGACATCAGCAGCACGATCCCGCGGTCCATCTCCACCACGGTCTGGACCACGCCGCCGGCGTCGAAGCAGCGGGCCGCGCCCTGGGTCAGGCTGACCAGGCCGGACGCGACGGCGGCCAGCTGGTCGGCGCGGTCCCGGGGGAGGCGGTCCGATGCGGTCAGCAGCAACCCGTCGGCCGACACCACGATCGCGTGCGCGACGCCCGGGACGCGCTCGGCGAAGTTGGTGACCAGCCAGCCGAAACGGCTCTGGCTGGGCTGTGCCTGCGGTGCCCTCACTGGTGCTCCTCGGGGTCGGACGGGTTCGATCGGTCACCGGACGGCTCGGGGGTGCCGTCCGCACTGCGGTTGCCGTGCGCCAGGCCGGAGGCGCTCTCCCGGCCCTGCCGCACGCCCTGCTGGTAGCTGGCCAGACGACCGCGGACGCTCTCGGCGTTCCGCGCCTCGGGTGGCGGGGAGCTCAGCACGGTGGATCCTGCCGCACTGCCCGGGAGCAGCCGCGCGCGCGGGCGCCGCTTGGGCAGTCCGGCCGAGGTCGTCTCGTCCGGGTGGACGGTCTCGACGCCGTCGTCGGTCACCTCGCGGGCCTGCCGCCACGCCTCGTCGGCGGGGGAGGTGAAGCCCGGCTCACCGGTGTCGTCGGAGGCCGGGGCCTCGTCCGACGGGGGCGCCTCGGGTGCCGGCGCCGCGCCGCCGCCCTCGGGGGAGCCGTCCTGCCAGCGGACCGGGACGGAACGGTTCGAGCGGAACCAGGCCGACGCGATGTCGTCGAAGATCGGCGTGGTCTGGCCCATCTCGAAGCTGTTCTGCACCCGGGCCGACTCGACCGCACCGGGGCGGCGGAGCTGCCCGCGGTCACCCTCGACGGGGACCTTGGGCGCGAACAGCTCCTCCTGGGGACCGGCGGGCGCCGGTCCGGCTCCTACCGCGTCGCGCACCGGCGTGCGGCGCTTCGGCAGCGGCGGCGGGGCCCCGTTCGTCTCCCCGGCCGGCGAGCCGGCCGGGGCCGGGCTCTGCGGTCCGGGACCCTGGCGCGCGGGACCGTGCGGTCCGGGCGCGGGCCCGGGACCACGCCGGCCGGGCGCGAGGGACGCTCGGCCGCCCGGCATCACCGGGCGCGGCGAGGGGCTGGGCCGGGCGCCGTTGCGGCCCCCGGGAGGGCCGCCCATCGGCTCGCGGCCGGACGGCCGGACGAGCGGCAGGGCCGCCGTCCGCGGGTCGGCACCGGGGTCGTACCCGGCACCGTCGTCCTCGCCCTCACCGGTGTCGGTGTCGGTCGCGCTGTCCGGGTGGCCCGGAGCGTCGGCGGCGCCGGGCCGGTCCGTGCCGTCCGTGGCCCGGGCGGCGGCCCGATCCGGGTCGGTCCCCGCGCCGGCGGACGGGCCGTTCTCCGGAGTCCCGGAACCCGTCGTCTCGCCCGGGTCCGCGCCGGTCGGGGCCTCCACACCGGTCGTGGCGACCGGAGCGGCGGCGTCCCCGGCCTCCGCGGTGGCGGCGTCCGTCGCGTCGGGGGCCGGCCCGTCGGCGGAGTCCTCCGGCGCGGTGCCGGTGCCGACGGCCGTCGTGGAGCCGGAGAGGGCCTCGGCCTCCGTCCGGTCCGCGCCGGACCCGAAGGCGTCTGCCGTGGCCGAGCCGGTCGCGGAGTCCTCGGGGGTCTGCACCGCCGGTGCGGTGCCGGCGTCCGCCGGCGGACCGTCACCGATCGCCGCGTCCATGACCAGGGTGTCGTCCATGTCCCGGTCCGCCGGGCGCGCCGCGGCCGCGGCGCCGGCGATCCCGGTGGCGCCGAGCAGGCCCGCACCGGCGGCGCCGATCGCCCGTCCGGACGTCTCGGTACCGGAGGACGCGTCGTCGTCGGCGGCGGAACCGGTCGGGGGCTCCTCGTCGGAGCCCGCCGGCCCGCCGTCGTCACCGGGGCCACGCCCGGACGGGATGCCGTTCCCGTTCCGGGGCGGGAGGCTGTCGCCGGCCGGGGCGGTGTCGCCGTCCCCGGTGGCCGGCTGCTCGCCGGACGGGGTGAACACGTCGGCCGGGCTGCGCTCCTCGTGGGTGTCGCCGTCGGGGCCCTGCGCCGGCGCGAACGCCTGCAGCGAGCCCGGGGCGGACCCGTTCGGCGAGCTCTGCTGCCCCTCACCCGATCCCGGGTTCCGGCGCAGCGACGAGCCCGGGGTGCGGGTCGGCAGGGCCGCGGACGCACCGTTGCGGCTGCCGGTGTGGGTGGCACGGCCGGTCTCGAAGGTCGGGGTCACCGGTCCGTCGGACCCGGCGACCAGCGACGGGAGCGAGCGGCCGGAGCCGTTCACCGCGGTCCGGGCGGGGGCCCCGGCATCGGACGCCGGGCCCGGGGCCGCGGCGGACGGGGCCGGGACCGGAGCGGGCGGCTCGGGCAGCGCGGCCGGGGCCGGGAACTGGTCGGGGCCCGGGCCGCCGGGACGCGGCTCCTGGTGCTGCTGCGCCGAGGGCACCAGCGACGGCGGGACGGTCACCGAGGCACTCAGCCCACCGGAACCGCCGCCGACGGCGCCGGAGGCCAGGCGGACCCCGACCCGGTGCCGCGAGGCCAGCCGGCCGACCACGAACAGCCCCATCCGGCGCGACGCCGAGACATCGACCTCGGACGGGCCGGACAGCCGCTGGTTGGCGTCCACCAGTTCGGAGTCCATCATCCCGACGCCGCGGTCGGAGATCTCGATCAGCAGCGACTCGTCGGCCGTGCGGGTCGTGCTCATGACGACCTGCGAGTCCGGCGGGGAGAAGTTCGTCGCGTTGTCGAGCAGCTCGGCGAGCAGGTGCACGAGGTCGTTCGCGGCCCGGCCGGCGACCGTGGCGTTCGGTGGCGTCTGGACGACCACCCGCTGGTACTGCTCGACCTCGGAGACCGCGGCGCGCAGGACGTCGACCACCTGGACCGGGGCCACGTTCCGCTTGGCGAGGTCGGTGCCCGCGAGGACCAGCAGGTTCTCGCTGTTGCGTCGCATACGGGTCGCGAGGTGGTCGAGCTGGAACAGGCTGGACAGCTGGTCCGGGTCCTGCTCGTTGCTCTCCAGCTGCTCGATCAGCTGCAGCTGCCGCTCGACGAGCGCCTGCGACCGCCGGGAGAGGTTGACGAACATGGCGTTGACGTTCTGCTGCAGCGCGGCCTGGTCGGCTGCGAGCCGGACCGCCTGCCCGTGCACCGCGTCGAAGGCCCGCGCCACCTGGCCGATCTCGTCGCGGCTGTCCAGCGGGACCGGCTCGACGAGCGCGTTCGGCGTCTGACCGGAGCGCATGCTCTGCACCGCCTCCGGGAGCCGGTGCTCGGCGACGTCGAGCGCCGAGCTGCGCAGCAGGCGCAGCGAACGGACCATCTGCGATCCGAGCAGCCAGATGATCGCGGCCGTCAGCAGCAGGGTCAGCATCAGCAGTACGGAGTTGAGCCCCGCCGTGTTGCCCGCCTGCTCGGCCGCCGCGGAGCGGCTGGCGACCAGCGACTGCTCCGCCTCGCCGATCGCCTGCGTGGTGGTCTCCACCGAGCGGTCGACGGCCCCGTTCCAGGCGGCCGGGTCGACCAGGACCGGTCCGCCCTCGGGCGAGCCGACGACGTTGTCGCGCAGTGTGTTCCGCTGGTCGAGCGTCGGCCCGGCGATGACCGTCTCGAACCCGACCGGGTCCGCGGCCGCGGAGGCCTGGAAGTCGCCGGCCGCGGTCTGGAAGGCGGCCTCGGCGCCGGTCACCTGGGTGCGCTGGGCCCCGTCGAGCTGGCCGGCCGCGATCGCCCCGTTGATGACGGTGCGCTCCAGCTCCAGGGCCTCGCGGGCGTTCAGCCCGGCCGCCAGCGCGGTCGTCGTGCTGGCGGTGTCGGCGGTCTGCAGCCGGCCGACGACGGCCCGGTCGAGCGCGAGCGTGCGCTGGACCACCGAGGTGTAGCGGTCGGTGATGTCGACGACCGGGGTGGGTCCCCCGGCGACCTGCGAGCGGATCACCGGCAGCTGGCCCAGGGTCGTCTCGGCCTGGCGGCGGGCGGTCGCCAGCGCGGGCGCCTGCTCCTCGGCGACGTCGAGCTGGGCGGTGGTGGCCTGGATCGCCTGGTCCGTGGCCGCCTGCGTCTCGTCGATGCGCGCGCGGTCACCGAGCCGGTTGTCCGCGACGAACACCACGGCGGCGTTCCGCTCGGCCTGCAGCGCCCCGGTGAGGGCCTCGACCTGGCGGTGCACGTCGACGAGGCTGTTACCGCGCCCCAGCTCCTCCGCCACGCTGGCCTGGTCGACGACCCGGAGAGCACCGATGGACAGTGCCAGCACCGTCGGGACCAGGCCGACGACCGCCAGCTTGGCGACCAGGCTCCAGTTCCGTGGGTCGAGGCGCTCCGACATGGTTCTCGGGCGTTCCGTGCTGGTCACGGTGGTCACGGCGAGGTCTCCCTGTCGGTCTCCGGTCCGGGGGCGGGCAGCGCGTGCGGGGTCGTCGGCGCTGTCGGCGCGGTCAGCACGGCGGTCGGCACGGTGGCTCCCGGGCGTGCCTGCCGAGTGGCGGTGCTCGGGTCGAGGGGGAGCATCAGGTGGTCCGGTGCGCCTTTCGGGGTCACGACGCGACCGTCCCGACCACCGTCCGCTGCGACACGGGGCGGCGGGTGCCACGTCCCGGGGGTGCCGAGCGGATATGATCGGTCCGGGTCTCGTCTGTGCGTGACGGACGGCTCCGGAGTCTAGCCCCCGGAACGGCCGGATCCCGAGTGGCGTAACGGCCGTCATCACCCGATCACGTGACGTCACCCACCGCGACCGCTCGTCTCGGCTGGTCGCCCGGCGAACCCGCGCCTACCCGGCTCACTACGTCGAAGGGATTCGTTCCGTGACCGACGGTCCCCTGATCGTGCAGTCCGACAAGACCCTGCTGCTGGAGGTCGGCCACCGCGACGCGGAACAGGCCCGCGCGGCCATCGCGCCGTTCGCCGAGCTCGAGCGCGCACCCGAGCACGTCCACACCTACCGGGTGACCCCGCTGGCGCTCTGGAACGCGCGCGCCGCGGGGCACGACGCCGAACAGGTCGTCGACGCGCTGGTCCGCTGGGCCCGCTACCCGGTCCCGCAGCCGCTGCTGGTCGACGTCGTCGACACGATGGGCCGCTACGGGCGGCTGCAGCTGTCGAACCACCCCGCGCACGGCCTGGTGCTCACCGCGCTGGACCGCGCGGTGCTGGAGGAGATCCTCCGGCAGAAGAAGATCTCACCGATGCTCGGCACCCGGATCGACGACGACACCGTGATCGTCCATCCGTCGGAACGGGGCCGGCTCAAGCAGGCCCTGCTGAAGGTCGGCTGGCCGGCCGAGGACCTGGCCGGCTACGTCGACGGCGAGGCGCACCAGATCGACCTGCGCCAGGACGGCTGGACGCTGCGCGACTACCAGCAGCAGGCCGTCGACGGGTTCTGGGAGGGCGGCTCCGGCGTCGTCGTGCTGCCGTGCGGCGCCGGGAAGACCCTGGTCGGTGCGGCCGCGATGGCGAAGGCCGGGGCCACCACGCTGATCCTGGTCACCAACACCGTGTCGGCGCACCAGTGGAAGCGGGAGCTGATCGCGCGGACCTCGCTGACCGAGGAGGAGATCGGCGAGTACTCCGGCGAGCGCAAGGAGATCCGCCCGGTCACGATCGCGACCTACCAGGTCGTCACCCGCCGGACCAAGGGCGAGTACAAGCACCTGGAGCTGTTCGACTCCCGGGACTGGGGCCTGGTCGTCTACGACGAGGTGCACCTGCTGCCCGCCCCGGTGTTCCGGATGACCGCGGACCTGCAGTCCCGGCGCCGGCTCGGCCTGACCGCCACCCTCGTGCGCGAGGACGGCCGCGAGGGCGACGTGTTCTCGCTGATCGGGCCGAAGCGCTACGACGCCCCGTGGCGTGACATCGAGGCCCAGGGCTGGATCGCCCCGGCCGAGTGCGTCGAGGTCCGGGTCACCCTGACCGAGGCCGAGCGGATGTCGTACGCCACCGCCGACTCCGAGGAGCGCTACCGGACGGCGTCCACGGCGAACACCAAGCTGAACGTCGTGCAGGCCATCCTGGACCGGCACAAGGGCGAGCAGACGCTGGTCATCGGCGCCTACCTGGAACAGCTCGAGGCGCTCGGCGAGAAGCTCGACGTGCCGATCGTGCAGGGCTCGACCCGCAACAAGGAGCGGGAGCGGCTGTTCGAGGCGTTCCGCACAGGCGAGATCGACCGGCTGGTCGTCTCGAAGGTCGCGAACTTCTCCGTCGACCTTCCGGAGGCGACGATCGCGGTGCAGGTCAGCGGCACCTTCGGGTCCCGCCAGGAGGAGGCGCAGCGGCTCGGGCGGCTGCTGCGGCCGAAGGCGGACGGGCGGCAGGCGCACTTCTACTCGGTCGTCTCCCGGGACACCGTCGACACCGACTACGCCGCGCACCGCCAGCGCTTCCTCGCCGAGCAGGGCTACGCCTACCGGATCGTCGACGCCGACGACCTGCTCGGGCCGGCCCTGCCCGACGCCGGCTGACTCCGGAGGGTGCCGCCGCACGGGTGATCACCCGATCCGGGCGTGACCGTCCGGTGGTCTTCCCTTGCGGGGCACACTGGTGCCGGAGGACACCGCGCGAGGGGCAGGAGGACCGCATGTCGACGGCCCTGTGGATCCTCGTCGCGGTGGCGGTGTGGATCATCCTGGGGATCGTCGTCGCCCTCGTGATCGGCCGGGTGGTGCGGATACGGGACCGCCAGGTGCCCGATCCGCCCGCCGGCCCGGAGCGCCGGCCCCCGGTCCCGCCCGAGCAGCGCTCCGGGCGCGAGCGTCCCCCACCCTGACCCGGAGTTCCGGCCGGTTCCGGGTCGGTCTCCGGGGCGATCCCGAGTCCGCGGTCGTCCCCGGGGCACAGGGTGGAGGCATGGACACCACGCCTCGCACCGATACCGCGCAGCCCGGCACCACTCCGGCCGGCCCCGTTCCGACCGGCCTCGCGTCGGCCGACACCGCATCGGTCGGTACTGCTCCGACCGGCGCTGCTCCGACCGGCGCTGCTCCGGCCGGCTCCGCGTCGGCCGACACCGTGACGGTCGGCCCGACCCCGGCCGCCGCACAGAGTGACCCGGCGCAGGCCGGGCCCGCCGTGACCGCCGGCCTCGGCGGCGCCGGAACCGTCCACGGCACGGCGGATCCCGCCGGGGCGCCGACCGGGCACGTCCCCGCGCCGCAGCTGCCGCCCGCGACCGGGGAGCGGACGACCCCTCCCGGGCCGGGGCTCGGTGAGCGTGTCGCCGCCTACCGGCTGCGCCGCAGCAGCACCGACCGGATGCTCGGCGGGGTCTGCGGCGGGCTGGCCGCCGACCTCGGGGTCGACCCGGCCCTGATGCGGATCCTCGCGCTCGTCCTGACCCTGGTCACCGGCGGCGCGGCCGCGCTGGTCTACCTCGCCGTGTGGTTCGTCGCCCCGGCCGCCTGAGCTCGCGTGCGGCCCGTCCCGCGTGCGGGCCCTCTCGCCGGCGGTCGCCGCGGGACGGCCCGCTCGGGGAGGCCGGCGCGGCGTCAGCGACCGTGCCCGGACCAGTTCGCGAGCCGCTCCGTGGGGCCCGCGTCCGGCGCGGACGGCACCACGGGGCCGAACGGCATCGCACCGCCGCGGGGGGTCGCCGGGATGGTCGCCCGGGCGACGGTCAGCACCCGGTCCGCGAGCTCCGGGTCGGTCTCCGGGTCCTGTCCGGTCGCGACCGCGAGGTCCCAGCCGTGCACCAGCGTCTCGTTGAGGAAGCCCCCGAGCGCCGCCCGCCCGGGGACCTCCCCCCACGGGACGCGCGCCGTGCGGTCCAGGGCGGCGGCGCCGCCGGCGCCGGACCATGCCTCCCGCGCCGCCGCGCACTCCGCGGCGTAGGCGGTCACCGGATCGCCCAGCACGTCCTCGCTCACCAGCGGGTACGCCATCGCGTCGGTTCCCCGTGCGACGGCCAGCGGCCGCCGCACGGTCGTCACCAGGTGGGCGAGCAGGGTGCGGACGTCGAAGCCGTCGCACGGGGTCGGGTCGGCCATCCGGTCCGGCCCGACGGCGGCGGCGAGCCCGTTCACCCACTCCAGCGCGGCGAACCAGTCGGGACGGGGATCGGTCGTCGGAGTCGTCGATGTCGTCATGCAACCAGTCTGCGGCCGAATCACGACGTCTCCTGTCAGGTTTCTCGGGCAGTCTGGACCCGTGCGCGCGGACCGGCTGCTCTCCCTGGTGCTCCTGCTGCGCCGGCACGGCCGGATGACGGCCGGCGCGATCGCGGCCGAGCTGGAGGTCTCCGAGCGGACGGTGCTGCGCGACGTCGAGGCACTGTCGTCGGCCGGCATCCCCGTCTACGCCGAACGCGGGCGGCACGGCGGGTTCGCCCTGTTGCCGGGCTTCTCGACCGACCTCACCGGGCTGACTCCCGGTGAGGCGGTGGCCCTGCTGACCTCGGGATCCGCGGCGACGCCCGGCGCACTCGGACTCGGCGCCGAGTTCTCGTCGGCTATCCGGAAAGTGGTCGGGGCCCTCCCGGACCGGGCCCGGGCCGAGGCCACCGGGGCCGCCGAACGGGTCCTGGTCCGACGCGGGGGATGGTGGCGCGACCCGGACGACGCCGAACCGACGGCGGTGCTGGACGCGGTCCAGCGGGCCGTGTTCGGCGGCACGCGGCTGCGGATGCGCTACCGAACGGGCGGGACGGACGACGCCACGCCGAGCGACCGCGTCGTCGATCCGATCGGGCTCGTCCAGGCCTCCGGGCGCTGGTACCTGCTCGCGCTGCGCGACGGCGAGGACCGCACCTACCGGGTCTCCCGGATCGACGACGCCGAGGCGCTGCCCGATCCCGCCCGGCGGCCCGAGGGCGTCGACCTGGAGGAGCTGTGGCTGCGCCGGCGCGCCGACTTCCGGGCCCGGCGACCGGGGATCCGGGTCCGGCTGCGCCTGCCCGCCGAGCTCCGCGGACGGCTGAGCGCGATCACCCTCGAGGACCGGGCGGGGGGCCGGGTGCCCGGAGACGAGGGCCGGAGTGGCGAGTATCAGGTCGGCAAGGGCTCGAGGGGCGACGCCTCGGGGGGTGACGGCTCGGGCGGCAAGGGCTCGGAGGGCGACGGCTCGGGGGGCGATGGGCCGGGGGGCGAGAGTCTGCGCGTCGAGGGTCGGGGCGGCGAGAGCCCGGGAGGCGAGGGCCCCGAGGTCGGAAGCCGGGCCGGCGAGGGCTCCGGCGGGAGCGGCTCCGGTGCCGCGAGCTCCGGCTCCGGCTCCGGCGAGGATCGCGACGACCTGCCGGGTGAGCGCGCCACGATCGAGGTGACCGCGGCGTTCGGGGATCTGCACCACGCGGAGTCGGCGCTGTGGCCGCTGCTGCCCGAGGTCGAGGTGCTCGGCCCGGCCGAGCTGCATGCCGCGCTGGTCGCCCGGGCCGAGTCGACGCGTGCCGCCCTCGACCTCGGCCCGACCCACCCGCCCGAACCTTCCGCCCCACCCGCCTGACGCGCCCGCCCGACCCACCCGCCCGGCGCACCCCCTGACGCGCCCGCCCGAACCACCCGCCTGACCCGTCCGCCCGAACCACCCGCGTGACCCGTCCGCCCGCCCCGCTCGCCTATTCGCCCGGCGAGCCATCTGCCCGGACGACAACCGCCGAGATACGCGTGAGCGGGCCGTGGAGATCGACAATTCCCGCTGAGACGTATCTCGGCGGTGCCGGCGCGAGGGGAGCGCCTTCACGATCGCGATGAGTCGTCCAGCAGGTGCACACGGTGAGCCGGGCGCGCGGTCAGGATCGGCCGATGACGGTTCCGGGATGGCCCGAGGTGTTCCGCGGGACCGCGGCGGTGGCGGCGGGCCTTGTCACGCCGGATCAGCTGCGCGGCCCGGGCTACGACCGGCTGCTGCCCGACACCTACGCCCCCGCCGACGACGAGCCCCCCGACTTCCTGCGCCGGTCACTCGCCGCCTACCACTGGGCCGGTCCCTGCGCGGTGCTCTGCGGGTACTCCGCCGCCGAGGTCCACAGCGCCTCGTGCGCCCCGCCCGGAGCCCCGGCCGAGGTGATCCCGGCCGGCGCCGGTACCGGCCTGCGCTCCCGGCCCCGGGTCGTCGTCGTACGCCGCGACCGGGTCCATCCCGGCGAGATCACCGAGGTCGACGGGGTCCGGGTCACCAGCCGGCTGCGTACCGCCTTCGATCTCGCCAGGTGGCTGTCACCGACCGAGGGGGCGTCGCCGTGGACGCCCTGGCCCGCGGCGAGTTCCACCCGGACCTGCTGCTGCACTTCGCGGTGCGCTACCCCGGTCTGCGCGGCGTGCGCAAGGCCGTCGAGGCCCTGGAGTGGGCGGACGCCCGCGCGGGCTCCCCGCCGGAGACCCGGCTGCGCCTGATCCTGGTCCGCGGCGGCCTGCCCCGGCCCGTCCCGCAGTGCCCGGTCCTCGACGACGGGCGTCGCCGCGCGGTCTGGCTGGATCTGGCCTACCCGGACCACCGCCTCGGCGTCGAGTACGACGGTGGGGGCCACTTCGCCACTCCCGAGGCGGCCCGCGCCGACGCGCAGCGGCACACCCGGCTCGTCGCCGCGGGATGGCGGGTCCTGCGCTACACCTCCGAGGAGATGCGGCACTCGCCGATCCGGATCGTGGACGAGGTCCGGAACGCGCTCGGCCACACCCGCCGAGATACGCCTCAGCGGGCCGTAGAGATCGACAACTCCCGCTGAGGCGTATCTCGACGGGGATCGGGGCCCGGGAACGCCGCAGGGGCGGCACCGGCGAACCGGTACCGCCCCTGCGCCAGACGTGCTGGGTGGGAAGGACTCAGAAGTCCATGCCGCCCATGCCGCCGGTCGGGTCGGCGGGGGCGCCGCCACCCTTCTCCGGCTTGTCGGCGATGACCGCCTCGGTGGTGAGGAACAGGGCCGCGATCGAGGCCGCGTTCTGCAGCGCCGAGCGGGTCACCTTCGCCGGGTCGATGATGCCCGCGGCGATCAGGTCCTTGTACTCGTTGGTGGAGGCGTCGAGGCCCTCACCGGTCGGCAGGTTGCGGACCTTCTCCGCCACGACGCCGCCCTCGAGGCCGGCGTTGACCGCGATCTGCTTGAGCGGGGCCTCCAGCGCGACCTTGACGATGTTCGCGCCGGTGGCCTCGTCACCGTCCAGGCCGAGGCCCTCGAACAGGCCGGCACCGGCCTGGATCAGGGCGACGCCGCCGCCGGCGACGATGCCCTCCTCGACGGCCGCCTTCGCGTTGCGGACGGCGTCCTCGATGCGGTGCTTGCGCTCCTTGAGCTCGACCTCGGTGGCCGCGCCGGCCTTGATGACGGCGACGCCGCCGGCCAGCTTGGCGAGGCGCTCCTGGAGCTTCTCGCGGTCGTAGTCGGAGTCGGTGCGCTCGATCTCGGCGCGGATCTGGTTGACCCGGCCGGCGATCTGGTCGGCGTCACCGGCGCCGTCGACGATGGTGGTCTCGTCCTTGGTCACGACGACCTTGCGGGCGGTGCCCAGCAGGGACAGGTCGGCGGTGTCGAGCTTGAGGCCGACCTTCTCCGAGATGACCTCGCCACCGGTCAGGATGGCCATGTCGGCCAGCATCGCCTCGCGGCGGTCACCGAAGCCCGGGGCCTTGATGGCGACGGACTTGAAGGTGCCACGGATCTTGTTGACGACCAGGGTGGCCAGGGCCTCGCCCTCGACGTCCTCCGAGATGATCGCCAGCGGCTTGCCCGACTGCATGATCTTCTCCAGCAGCGGGAGAAGGTCCTTGACGGTCGAGATCTTGGAGGAGACGAGCAGGACGTACGGGTCCTCGAGCTCGACCTCCATGCGCTCGGCGTCGGTCACGAAGTAGGGCGAGATGTAGCCCTTGTCGAAGCGCATGCCCTCGGTGAGCTCGAGCTCGAGCCCGAAGGTCTGCGACTCCTCGACCGTGATGACGCCTTCCTTGCCGACCTTGTCCATCGCCTCGGCGATGAGCTCACCGATCTGCTTGTCGGCGGCGGAGATCGACGCGGTGGCCGCGATCTGCTCCTTGGTCTCGACCTCCTTGGCGCTCTTCAGCAGCGCCTGGGAGACGGCCTCGGTGGCCTTCTCGATGCCGCGCTTGAGCGACATCGGGTTCGCGCCGGCGGCCACGTTGCGCAGGCCCTCGCGGACCAGCGCCTGGGCCAGCACGGTGGCGGTGGTGGTGCCGTCACCGGCGATGTCGTCGGTCTTCTTGGCGACCTCCTTCACCAGCTCGGCGCCGATCTTCTCCCAGGAGTCCTCGAGCTCGATCTCCTTGGCGATCGACACACCATCGTTGGTGATGGTGGGCGCGCCCCACTTCTTCTCCAGGACGACGTTGCGGCCGCGCGGGCCGAGCGTCACCTTGACGGCGTCGGCGAGGGTGTTCATGCCCCGCTCGAGGCCGCGGCGGGCCTCCTCGTCGAACGCGATCTGCTTCGCCATGGGGGTGTAGCCCTCCGATAGACAGAGTCGAGTGTCGGATGCGGTGCCCGCGACGGACGCCCGGCAACCCTGCGCCGGACTCACCGACCCGACCTGGCACTCCACGGACACGAGTGCCAGTGGATGCTGAGCCCGTTTCTAGCACTCGTCGATATCGAGTGCAAGCGAGGCTCACGGGTGTGCGACCAGTGTGCGCGCCACGGCAGGATGGCGCCATGAGTGCCGCAGCCACCTGGTCGGAGTCGGGTCCCCGCACGGTCGACGAGCATCGCGCCGCGGTGGCGGCGCTGCTCGCGTCGAGCGGTGTCGAGACGGTGCCGCTGGCCGCCGCTGCCGGCCGTGTGCTGGCGGCCGACCTGACGGCGGCGATCGCGCTGCCGCCGTTCGACAACTCCGCGATGGACGGCTACGCGGTCCGCGCCGTGGAGCTCACCGGTGCGTCCGAGGGGTCGCCGGTCGAGCTGGCGGTGTCCGCCGACATCCCGGCCGGGCGCACCGACGTCGGGCCGCTGGAGCCCGGGACCGTCGCGCGGATCATGACCGGTGCCCCGGTCCCGGACGGGGCGGACGCGATCGTGCCCGTCGAGCGGACCGAGAGCAGCGACGGCGGAGCGGGCTTCGGCGCAGGCGGTGGCACCGGGCGGGTGCGGATCACGGTCGCGCCGGAGAAGGGCGCGTTCGTGCGGCGGGCCGGCGAGGACGCCGCCGGGGGCGCGGTCCTGCTCGAGGCGGGCACGGTGCTGGGTGCCTCACAGATCGGGCTGGCCGCCGCCGTCGGGCGCCCGGACCTGGTGGTGCGCCGGCGTCCGCACGTCCTGGTGCTGTCCACCGGCTCCGAGCTCGTCGCGCCGGGCGAGCCGCTCGCCCCCGGCCAGATCTACGAGTCCAACGGGACGATGCTCGCGGTCGCGGTCCGGGAGGCCGGCGCGACCGCGGAGCAGCTGTCGTTCGTACCGGACGACGTCGAGATGTTCCGCGCGGCCCTCGCCGTGCGGGTCCGGGACGGGGTCGATCTGGTCCTGACCTCCGGCGGGGTCAGCGCCGGCGCCTACGAGGTCGTCAAGGACGCCATGACCGGGCACGGCGTCGAGTTCGGCAAGGTCGCGATGCAGCCCGGCGGTCCGCAGGGCTGCGGGCGCCTCGAGCTGGGCGGGACGACCGTCGCGACCGTCACCCTTCCCGGCAACCCGGTCAGCTCGCTGGTGTCGTTCGAGGTCTTCGTCCGCCCCGCGCTGCGGGCGGCGGCCGGGTACCCGGACCCGGACCGTCCGGTCGTCACCGCCCGGCTGGCCGGTGACCTGTCGTCGCCGGCGGGGAAGCGGCAGTTCCGGCGCGGGGTGCTGGACGCGACGAACGGGACGGTCGCCGAGGTCGGGTCCGCCGGCTCGCACCTGATCGCCGCGCTGGCCCGTGCCGACTGCCTGGTCGATCTTCCCGCCGAGACCGTCTCGGCGGCCGCCGGCGAGCCCGTCGCGGTGTGGTTGCTGGGCACCTGAGCGGCCGGATTCGTGCGGTCGGCGGTCCCTGTGCAAGGAGTCCGATTTCGCTGTGCGACAGATTCACCACTCGCTCGGCGGTCCGGCTGGGCCGAAAGTGTGAGCCGGATCATAGGCATCCGGGGCAACGATCTCACGCCGTGCGACGTCTCAGGTGGTGTGCATTCGGCCGAACGAGGTAGATCAGGGTCTACACCCACCGTGATCTGGACGGCCGGTCGTCGGCGAGGAATACTTCTGCTCGTGAAGGGGTAGTCCCTTCACAGCACAGGACCCACCGCCCGTCGCTGGGGAGCGGACGAGCGGTTCCACGGCCGGGGTCGTCATCTCGGGGGATGACGGCCCCGGCCCTTTAATGTCTCCGCCGAGGGCGAATCCCTCCGCCCTCCGTCGTCGAGCCGATCATCGTGCCATCCCGTGCCGCCTCGCCACCGCAGGAGCTCGTCCGGCGTGTCCCGGGCCGTCCCGCCGCTGGTCGGCGCCCGGCATCCGCGTAGCGTGACGGCTCCGCCACCGGAGCACAGGAGCCGACGACCCGCCATGCCCGAAGGAACCGGGACCTCGCCGACCCACATCGCCCGCCTGGTCCGCGACGCGATCCCGCCGATGCACCCGGGCGGCCGGCCGATCGTGGCCGCCGTCGCGCTCGCCGCGGCCGGACTGCGCGCGGTGACCGGCCGCGGCGCGTGGGCGGGGCTGCTCGCCACCGGCGCCACCGCGCTGTTCTTCCGCGACCCGGTACGGACGCCGACCCGGCGCTCCGGCGCGGTGCTCGCCCCCGCCGACGGGACGGTCGCGACCGTCACCGAGGTCGTGCCGCCCGACGAGCTGGACCTCCCGCGCGTGCCGCACCCGCGGGTCTCGATCTTCCTGACCGTGCTGGACGTGCACGTGCAGTGGGTCCCGGTCGACGGCCGGGTGATCGACGTCCGGTACCTGCCCGGGACGTTCCTGTCCGCCGACCTGGACAAGGCCAGCGAGGACAACGAGCGGAACGCGATCACGTTCGAGCACGCGTCCGGCGGCCCGGACGCCTGGCGGGTCGGTGTCGTGCAGATCGCCGGGCTGCTGGCCCGCCGGATCGTCTGCCCGCTCACGACCGGCGACGAGGTCGCGGGCGGCGAGCGGTTCGGCCTGATCCGCTTCGGGTCCCGGGTCGACACCTACCTGCCTCCCGGGACGACCCCGCTGGTCCGGCCCGGCCAGCGCACCGTGGGCGCCGAGACCGTCCTGGGCGTGCGCGACGGGGTGGAGGGCTGAGGTCATGGGCGTCGGCAGCCCGGCCAACGGGTACCCCGCGGGCGTGCGGTTGCTGCCCAACGCGGTCACCGTCCTCAACCTCTGCGCGGGCCTGTCGGCCGTCTACTTCGCTCTGCAGGGCCGCTTCGACCTGGCCATCGGCGCGGTGCTCGCCGCCGCGCTCTGCGACGCGCTGGACGGCGGCCTGGCCCGGCTGCTGGACGCCTCCAGCCGGATCGGCGCCGAGCTCGACTCGCTGGCCGACCTGGTCTCGTTCGGCGTGGCCCCCGCGCTCGTGCTCTACATCTGGGCCTTCGAGGGCACCCGGGCCGGCTGGATCGTCTCGCTGATCTTCGCGGTCTGCATGGCACTGCGACTCGCCCGGTTCAACACCCTGATCGACGACGAGTCCGCCCCGCCCTACGCCCGCGAGTTCTTCGTCGGCGTCCCGGCACCCGCGGCCGCGATGACCGCCGGCGTCCCGCTCTACCTCTGGCTGCACTTCGGCGACGGCTGGTGGTCGGCCGGACCGGTCGTCGCGGTGTGGGCGCTGGTCACCGCCGGGCTGATGGTGAGCCGGCTGCCCACGCTCTCGCTGAAGGCGGTCAAGGTCCCCCCGCGCGCCGCCGCGTGGCTGCTCGTCGGCGCCTGCGTGATCTTCGCGGTGATGTTCACCGTGCCGTTCCTCGGCATCACGATCGCCGCGCTCGGCTACCTGCTCCTGCTGCCCTGGACCGTCTACCGGCACCACTGGCTCTCGAAGCACCCCGAAGCCTGGGACGTCCCGGTGCGCCAGCGGCGCGCCGTCGCCCGGGCCGCCCGCTCCGCCCGCCGGCTGGGCCTGCGCGCCCCGCTGCGCCGCCGGGTCGCCGGCCGGGCGGGAGCGGTGGCCCGCGGGGTGCGTCGCCGGCTCGACCCGGAGGGCGCCGCCCGCCGGGAGGACGCCGCGTCCGGCAACGGCCGCGCCGCGCACGGCCCGGGCGTCGCCCCGGCCCCCCGGGGGTCCGGGCGCCGGCTCGGCCTGCGCCGCCGATGATCGCCTGTCGGATAGGTTGAGGGCGTGGGAGAGCCCTCGCTGACCCTGGTCGCACGCCTGGCCCCGTCGGCAGCCGACGCCCGGCGTGGGGTGATCCGGCTGCATCCCGAGGTGCTGGCCGGGCTCGGCCTGCGCTCGTGGGACGCGGTGACGCTCACCGGGGCGCGGGTGACGGCGGCCCTGGCCGTCGCCGGGGACCCGGTCGGACCGCACGGCCAGGCGAGCCTGGACGACGTGACGCTGTCCAACGCGGGGCTGACCGACGGGGCGACCGTCGTCGTCGCCCCGGCCGAGGTGGTCCCGGCGGCGTCGGTGCGCCTGGTCGGTTCGCGACTCGCGACGACCTCGGTCGGCCCGGAGACCCTCCGGCTGGCGCTGATGGGCAAGATCCTCGTCCGTGGCGACGCGGTCTCGCTGCTCCCGCAGGACATCGCCCCACCCCCGGGGGCGGACGTGCACTCGGTGCGCCGCGCGCTGGCCGCCGCGGTCGGCGGGACCTGGACCTCGGAGCTGCTGACCGTCGCGGTCGCCGACCCCGGGCCCGGACCGGTCGTCGTGGCGCCCTCGACGGTCGTCGGCTGGGAGGGTGGGCCGGACACCGGCACCGTGCTCACCTCTGCGCCGCGCGCGTCGCCGGCCGCGGCCGCGGGCCCGGCCGGAGGGGTCGGGCCGTACACGCCGGCGAACGCCGGGAACGCGGCCCCACGCCAGGGCGCCGCCGGCCGGACCGGTGATCCGGTGGCGGGGCACGTGCCCGCCGGTCGTGCCGGCGCCGGGCCCGGTGGCCCGGCGGCCGAGGGGTACGCCGCCGGCCGGCACACCGACCACGACCCGGAGGGCGCCGCGGCCACCCCGGGGAGCGAGCCCCCGCCGCTCGCGCTCGACGAGCTCGCGGCGAACGAGCCGGTCGCCCGCCGCCTGCTGGACTGGCTGGAGCTGATGTTCGAGCGGCCGGAGCTGCTGACCCGGCTCGGCGGCGACGCCCGGCTCGGCGTGCTCGTCTCCGGACCCGAGGGCGCGGGCAAGGCCACGCTGGTGCGCAGCGCCGCCGCGGCCGCCGGGGCCCGCTGCGTCGAACTGGTCGGGCCGGCCGTCGCCGCACTCGAGCCCGCGGCGGCCGCCGAGCAGGTCCGGAGCGCGATCGCCGATGCCAGGCCGACGCCGGACGGCGGTCCCGCCGTGCTGCTGCTGCACGACGCGCACGCCCTGCTCCCGGCGTCGAACCCGCCCCCGCTGGCCACCCTGGTGCTCGACGAGCTGCGCACCGCCACCGCGCCGGGCGGGCCCGCGCTCGTCGCCACCAGTGCCGAGCCCGAGGCGCTCGACCCCCGGCTGCGAGCGCCCGACCTCGTCGACCGTGAGCTCACCGTCGCCCTGCCGGACGCCGCGACGCGCCGGGCGCTGCTGGAACGCCTGCTGTCCGGGGTCCCGCGGGCCGCCGACGTCGATCTCGGGGTGATCGCCGGACGCACCCCCGGCTTCGTCGTCGCCGACCTCGCGGCCGTCCGCCGGGAGGCCGCGATCGCCGCAGCCCTGCGGGACGGTGCCGGCGACCCGGACGAGGCCGACCGCGCTCCGGTGGAGATCCGGCAGCAGGACCTGCTCGACGCCGTCGGCTCGGTCCGCCCCATCTCGCTGTCCGGCGGCGGGACGCTGAGCGCCGGCGGCCTGACCCTCGACGACGTCGGTGACATGGCCGAGGTCAAGCGGTCGCTGACCGAGGCCGTGCTGTGGCCGCTGCGGCACCCGGACTCGTTCGCCCGGCTCGGCGTCGACGCCCCGCGCGGGGTCCTGATCTACGGCCCGCCCGGTGGCGGCAAGACGTTCCTGCTCCGTGCGCTGGCCGGGTCCGGTGACCTCAACGTGTTCGCGGTCAAGGGCGCCGAGCTGCTGGACAAGTACGTCGGCGAGTCCGAGCGGGCCGTCCGCGAGCTGTTCCGGAAGGCCGCCGAGGCCGCCCCCGCGCTGATCTTCCTGGACGAGGTGGACGCGCTCGCCCCGCGGCGGGGCGGCTCCACCGACGCCGGTGTCGCCGACCGGGTGGTCGCCGCGCTGCTCACCGAGATGGACGGGGCGAGCCCGCTGCGCGAGGTCGTGGTGGTGGGGGCGACGAACCGGCCCGAGCTGATCGACCCGGCGCTGCTGCGTCCGGGCCGGCTGGAACGGCTGGTGTTCGTGCCGCCGCCGGACGCCGAGGCCCGTGCCGACATCCTGCGTGCCGCCGGCCGGAACGTCCCGCTGGCCGACGACGTGGACCTCGACGAGCTGGCCGCCGACCTGGAGGGCTACTCGGCCGCCGACTGCGCCGCCCTGCTCCGCGAGGCCGCGCTCACCGCGATGCGGGAGTCGCTCGAGGCCGGCGAGGTGACGGCCGCGCACGTGGCGGCGGCCCGGGAGACCGTGCGCCCGTCGCTGGACCCGGTGCAGGTCGCGGACCTCGCGGCCTACGCGCAGCGCCGGGGCGCTTGATGTCGCAGCGCCGGGGCGCTTGATGTCGCAGCGCCGGGGCGCCTGACATGCGATGACCCCGGACGCTCCGGTGCGTCCGGGGTCGTTCGCGCGCTGGGGAGCGGGGTCGGTGGTCAGGCCGCCGAGAAGTCCCGGGTGACGATCACGATCAGGCCGGGTGTGGCGTCCTGGATGCCGTCGAACCGGGGTTCGGCCCGCATGCCGAACCGCTGCGCGATCTCGTCGGCCGCGGCCTTCTCGTCGGCGCCGCGGTAGTAGACGGTGCTCGTCGGGATGACGCCCTGCGAGTAGTTCTGTACCTGTGCGACATCCCAGCCGTTCGACCGGAACTCGGAGGCTGCCTGCTCGGCGAGACCACGGATCGTCGAGTTGTTGTAGATCCGGACGGCCGGGCGGACGGCCGGCGCCGACTCCCGCACCGCGCCGGGGGCGGCGGGACCGGGTGCGGCCGCAGGCGGCTGGACACCGTCGCCGGCACCGTCGAACCCGGGCGAGCCCGGGGTCCCCGGGGCGCCGGGGGTGAAGGGGGAGGTGCCGTCCTCGCCCGCGGTGCCGTCCGCACCGGACGTGCCGTCGCCGGAACCGGCGCCGCCGGCACCGTTCTCGTCCGGCGTGGCCCCGTCCTCGCCGGGAGCGGGCTGCTCGCCCTGCCCCGGCTCGGGCCCGGCGCTCGCGGTCGGGGCCGGCGCGGCCTGGTTGCCCCCGTCACCGTCGCCGCCGAGTCCGAACAGGCCCACCACCCCGGCGACGACACCGACCCCGATCAGGGCGATGCCGGCGATCTTGAGCGGCGACTGCCCGCCGGACGCGGGTGCGGTCATCGTGACCTCCGGTGGATACGGCTCACGGCGTGATGGTCGAGCAAGGTGATCGTCAGGACTGCGTGGCGCTCAGGGCCGGGGCCGGATCAGGGCTCGAGGCCCAGCCGCCGGGCGGCACGGGTGCGCTGCCTGCTGGAGCGCAGCCGGCGCAGGCGCTTGACCAGCAGCGGGTCGGCCGCCAACGCCTCGGGCTTGTCGACCAGCGCGTTCAGCACCTGGTAGTAGCGGGTGGCGGACATGTCGAACAGTTCGCGGATCGCCTGTTCCTTCGCCCCCGCGTACTTCCACCACTGGGCCTCGAACGCGAGGATCTCGCGCTCCCGGCGGTCGAGCTCGCGGGAGGGGGCGGCGGAGCGACCCTGCGCTCCGCGGCGTTCCGACAGGGACCCAGCGGACTCCATCACGCTCCTCGAGCGGCCGACGACCGGACGGTTCCGGCCTGTCCTCCAGCCCGGAACCGCACCGAATGACACGCCTGTCATTCGCGGGGTCAGTGAACCACACGGGACCAACGGTCCCGGGGCGCGACGCGCCCCGTCGGCGGGGCGAACCGCCCGGTCGGGCCGGGTTCACCCGTCCGGTACGGGGGTGCGCCGGGAGCGGGTGGGCCGACCGTACCCTGCGACCGTGACGGTTCTGCGCATCCGCATGGTCGGCGATCCCGTGCTGCACCGGCCGACCCGCGAGGTCGAGCAGGTCGACGACGAGATCCGGACGCTGGTCGACGACATGTTCGCGACGATGGCCGCGGCCGAGGGCGTCGGCCTCGCCGCGAACCAGGTGGGCGTCGACCTGCGGCTGTTCGTCTTCGACTGCCCCGACGAGGAGACCCGCACGATGCGGCGCGGGCACGTGCTCAACCCGGTGCTGGAGACCGGTCCGCTGCCGGAGTCCATGCCGGACCCGGACGAGGACATGGAGGGCTGCCTGTCCGTGCCGGGCGAGAGCTTCGCGACCGGCCGGGCCGAGTGGGCCCGGGTGACCGGGACCGATGTCGACGGCGAGCCCGTCGACATCGAGGGGAAGGGCTTCTTCGCGCGCTGTCTGCAGCACGAGGTCGACCATCTCGACGGCACGATCTACCTGGACCGGCTGATGGGCCGCAACCAGCGGGCGGCGAAGAAGACCCTCAAGCGCAACGGCTGGGGCGGACCGGACGACTCGTGGGACCCGGCCACCACCGAGGCCGAGGACGTACCCCGAAACTGATCGACCCCGAGCCGACCCCGAGGCCGACCCCGAGGACCCACGGCCGATCTCCCCGTAGGCCCGTGGGTGGAGGCCGGCCGGGTGCGAACGGTACCTCCGGCCGATGCCGGAGGAGGCCCCTGACCTGCACCGTAGTGGGCATGGAGCTGCTGCTGACCTCGCTGCTGGTGATCCCCGGTGTCGCGCTGCTCGGCCTGATGGCCGCGCACCCGCTGTTCGAGCTGTGGGACGCGGTCGCGTCCGAGCGCACTGCGAAGGCCGCTGCCCGCGACGCGGCCGGCGCCGCCGAGTGCACGCCCGTCCGGCCCGCCCCGGTCACGGTCGCCACCCCGGCCGACGACGTCACGGATCTGCGGAACCGGATCCCGGCCCAGCGGCGGCCCCGGGCCGTCGTCCCGGCGCGGGCCTGACCGCCGGCATCGCCACGGCCTCCGGGGTCGCCGCCACGGACCGCCGTGCGTGCTCCCGCCGCCGTCCGAACCGGCCGGGCACCGCTCACTCGACCAGCCGGTTCTCCCACGCCCACGCGGCGATCTCGACCCGGTTCCGGGCGTCCAGCTTGGACCCGATGTTGGTCAGGTGGGTCTTGACCGTGGACAGCGACAGGAACAGGTCGCCGGCGATCTCGTGGTTGGTCCGCCCACGAGCGACCGCCCGGGCGACGTCGAGCTCGCGCGGGGAGAGCCTCCCGCGCACGTCCGGGCGTGCCGGTGCCGGTTCGGTCAGCCGCTCCAGCAGCCGCACCGTCACCGACGGCGACACCAGCGAGTCGCCCGCGGCGGCGGCCCGCACCGCCTCGACCAGCAGTCGCGGTCCGGCGTCCTTGAGCAGGAACCCGCACGAGCCCGAGCGCAGCGCCCCGTAGACGTACTCGTCGAGGTCGAACGTGGTCACCACGACGATCCGGGGCGGCGCGGGATCGGCGCGGAGCCGCTTCGTGGCCTCGAGCCCGTCGATGCCGGGCATCCGGATGTCCATCAGCACGACGTCCGGGCGGAGCTCCCTCGCCAGGCGTACCGCGTCGTCGCCGGTCCCGGCCTCGCCGACGACCTCGATGCCCTCCTCCGCGGAGAGGATCAGCCGGAAGCCGGTGCGGACCATCTCCTGGTCGTCGGCCAGCAGCACGGTGATGGTCATCGGACCACCGCCGCGACCGGCAGCTCGGCCAGCACCAGCCAGCTGCCCGGGCCGTCCGGGCCGACCCGCAGCGTCCCGCCGAGCGCGCCGACCCGCTCGGCCATCCCGGCCAGGCCGAAGCCGCCGCGGTCGCGGGCCAGCGGGCGCCGGTCACCGGACCCGCCCTCGTTCCGGACGGCGACCTCCAGCGCCCCGTCCCGCAGGCGCAGTCCGACGTGGACGGTCGTCGCGTCGGAGGCGTGCCGGTGCACGTTGGTCAGCGACTCCTGCACGACGCGGTAGGCGGTCTCGCCCACACCCGGTGGCAGTGCCGCGTCGGTGAGGTCCGGGTCGCGGTCGAGCACCGTCCGGTCCCCGGCCGGGTCGAACCGCGCGACGAGCTCGTCCACATCGGATGGTCCGTGCCCGACGGCGCGCTCGCCGGCGTGGTCCGCGTCGTCCCCGCCGCGCAGCACGCCGACCATCCGGCGCATCCCGGCCAGCGCCTCGGCGCCGGCCCGCTCGATCGACTCGAGCGCCGGTCCCGCCTCCTCGGGCCGGGTCCGCGCCACGGTGACGGCCGCCTGCGCGGCGACGACGATGCCGGTGACGTGGTGGGCGACGACGTCGTGCAGCTCGCGGGCCAGCTCCATCCGCTCGTCGGACCGGGCCCGTTCCAGCCGTGCGGCGCGCCGGAGCCGGATCTCCCGGAGCACGGCGGCGACGCCGACGGTGCCGGCCCAGCCGACCCCGGCGAGCACGACGAACTCCGGTGGGATGCCCCTGAACCCGAACCGCAGGATCGGTACCGCGACGATCACCACGAAGGACACCGCTCCGGCCGCCACCGCGGCCGTCCCGGACCCGTGCCGGATCGCCGCCACCGTGACGACGGCCAGCGCGAACAGCTCGGTCAGCGACGGTGCCGGCACCGCGACGGAGAGGTAGGGGACCGAGAGCGTGGCGAACAGCCCGGAGAAGGCCGAGAGCACCGAGAGCACCGCGGACACGACGAACGCGACGAACGCCACCGGGACGGGCGGGTAGCGGTAGCGGGTCAGCACGACGGCCGCGACCACCGCGCCCGACAGCGGGCTCGCGAACTCCCAGTTCCCCGCCCCGGACAGCGACGCTCCGAGCAGCACGTCGAAGGTCAGCCACGCCAGGTAGCCGAACACCTCGACGGTGAACAGCAGCGGCCGGGCCGGGGTGCCCGGCGCGCGGGGAAGGACGACGGTCGGGCCGGTCATGGCGGCCACCCTAGGTCGGAGAACCGGTGATCGACCTCGGCCGGAAGTACGAGCCACCCGGTCGGGAGGACCGTCCCGTGGTCCGATGCGGACGGGACCCGTCCGGCGGCAGGGTCGTGGTCATGATCGAGGTGCTGGCGAACGGGGCCACCGTGCTGGGTGGCGCGGTCGCGTTGGTGATGTTGCTGTCCGTCGCGGTCCTGCCGCTGCTGCAGGAGTGGGCCGAGCGGGGGGAGTCCCGGTGAGCGCCCCCGACCCGGCGGTCGCGGCCGCCGCGATCGGCCTGGTGCGTTCCTACGGCGGGGGCAGCGGCACCGTGCGGGCGCTGAACGGGATCAGCCTGTCCCTGCCCGCGGGCCGGTTCACCGCCGTGATGGGCCCGTCCGGATCGGGCAAGTCGACCCTGCTGCACTGCCTCGCCGGGCTGGACCGGCCGACGTCGGGGCAGGTGCTGCTCGGCGGGACCGACCTCGGCCCGCTCGACGACGCGGCGCTGACCCGGGTGCGCCGGGACCGGATCGGGATGATCTTCCAGGACGGCAACCTGCTGCCGCACCTGACGGCCGGCGAGAACATCGACCTGGCCGCGTCGCTCGCGGGGCGCCGCCCGGACCCGGGGTGGCGGGCGGAGCTGGTGGGCCGGCTGGGTATCGGCAACCGGCTGCGGCACCTGCCGGCCGAGCTCTCCGGCGGGCAGCGGCAGCGGGTCGCGGTGGCCCGGGCGCTGCTGAACCGCCCCGACATCGTGGTCGCCGACGAGCCGACCGGCTCGCTGGACACCGCGTCGGGACGGGAGCTGCTCGGCCTGCTGCGCGGCTGTGTCGACGACTACGGCCAGACCGTCGTGATGGTCACCCACGACCCGCTCGCGGCATCGGTGTCCGACCAGGTGCTGCTGCTGCGCGACGGCGTCGCCGCGGGCCGGCTGGGGGCCCCGACCCCCGACGCGGTGCTGGCCGCACTGGGCGAGCTGTCCGGGACCCCGCGGACGGCGCCGGTGGGGCCGCCGGCCGGCATGCCGATGGGGGCGCCGATGGGGACGGGTGCGCCGTGGTGAACCCGGCGACCCGTGCCGCGCTCGCCGGCGCCCGCCGCCGTCCCCGCCAGCTGCTGACCACCGGGCTCGCCGTCGTCGTCGCCACCGCGTTCGCGGCCGGGACGGTGCTGTTCACCGGGACCCTGCGGGTGGTGCTGACCGGGGACCCGCGGCTGGCCGGGCACGCCGCGGACACGGTCGCCGCGGTGCTGGCCGGGTTGTCGGTGTTCGTCGGGCTGGCGGTGCTGGCCGCGGTCGTGGTGGTGGCGTCCACCTTCCGGATCGTGCTCGGCCGGCGCTCCCGGGAGCTCGCCCTGCTGCGCTGCGTCGGGGCGAGCCGCGGGCAGGTCGCCCGGTCGGTGCTCGCCGAGGCCGCGCTGACCGGCCTGGTGGCGGGTCTGCTGGGTGTCCTCGTCGCGGTGGCGGGGGGCTGGGCGGCGATCCTGGCGCTGCGCGCGTCCGGCACCGAGCTGCCGTCGCTGGTGATGTCGCCGGCCGGCCTGGCCGGGTGCGTGCTGCTGGCCGTGCTCGCGACGGTCGTCGCCGCGCTGGCCCCGGCCGCCGCGGCCGGCCGGGTGCCACCGGTGGTGGCCCTCGGCGCGGCCGAGACCGTGGAGGCGCGACCGCCGCGGACCGGACGCCGCTGGGCGGTTGCCGGGGTGCTGACGGCGCCGGCCGCCGCGATCGGCGCCGCCGGTGCCGTGGGCGGCGACGGCGGCGTGGCCGGCATCGGGCTCACCGCGCTCAGCGGCGTCGTGCTGTTCGGGGCGCTGGTGGCGGCCGGACCGTTCCTGGTCGCGGCTGCCGCGTCGGCCGTGCGGCCGCTGGTGGCCCGGTCCGGGCCGGCCCGGCTGGCGGTCGCGAACGCCCGGCGGACCTCACGCCGGACCGCCGCGACGACGACGGTGCTCGCGCTCGGGACCGGTCTGACGGCGGCGTTGCTGGTCGGGGTGGACGGGGCGGCCGCCGACTCCCGGGCCTCGATCGAGCGCAGCTACCCGGCGGACGCGATCGTGCTGCCCGCGCCGGACGCGCCGGACCGCGAGCGCGAGATCCTCGCCGAGCAGCTCGCCGCCGACCTGGCGGAGCGCCCCGAGCTGGTGGTGCGCACCGACGGGACCGAGCTGCAGGTGGACGCCGCGCCCGGCACCGAGCCGGCGGCCGCCCGCGCCGCGATCGAGCAGGTGATCCCGGGCGGCGCGGCGGGGGCGATGGCCGGCGAACGCCCGGACGGGCACGTCGTGCTGTGGGCCGCCGACGCCCGCGACGGTATCGAGGGGTTCCTCGCCACGGCCCGCGCGGTCGGCGGCGGGCTCGTCGGCACGACGTTGCTGGTCGCGGTGGTCGGCGTCGGGGTGACCCTCGCGCTGTCGGTCGGCGAACGGACCCGGGAGATCGCGCTGCTCCGCGCGCTCGGCCTGACCCGGGCCGGGGCCCGGCGGGCGGTGGTCGTGGAGGCCGCGCTCGCCGGCGCGGTGGGTGCGCTGCTCGGCGTGCTGCTGGGCGGTGCCTACGGCGTGCTCGGCCTGCGGGCGATGGGGATGGCGGGTGGCGTGCCACCGGCCGGCCAGCTCGCGGCGCTCGCGGCGGGCGTCGTCGGGGTCGCGGTGCTCGCGTCCTGGGCGCCGGTGCGGCGGGCGGGCCGGGTCGAGCCCGCACGGGGGCTCGTCGCGGCCTGAGCGGGCACCCGGTGCGCGCCCGTTCGAGGGGGCGGGCGCGCACCGGCCGGTGGCCTCCCGGGAGGTCTCTCAGGCCTGGGGCTCGAGCACGAACACCGGGATGATCCGGGAGGTCTTCTCCTGGTACTCGGCATAGGGCGGGTAGGCCTCGACGGCCCGGTCCCACCACTCCTGCCGCTCCGCACCCTGCACCTCGCGCGCGACGAACGTCCGGGTCTCGGTGCCGTCCTGCGCATCGACCTCCGGGTGTGCCAGCACGTTGTGGTACCAGGCCGGGTGCTCGGGCGTGCCGCCCTTGGACGCGATCATCGCGTAGGCGCCGTCGTGCTCGACCCGCATCAGCGGCACGAGGCGCTTCTTCCCGGACTTCGCGCCGGTCGTCGTGAACAGCACGACCGGACGATCCATGATCGTCACACCCTCGGTCGTCCCGTTCTCGAGGATCTGCTCGGTCTGGTCGCGCACCCACTCGGTCGGGCTCAGTTCGGCGTTCTGCGTCATGTTCCGGGCGAACCCGCCACACCTGTGGATCATTCCTCGCATCCGGGTGAGAACGGTCGGGGGGCTGGCGTCCGGCGCCGGACGGTGCCTACGGTCGGCCTGCACCACCACACATCTGAACAACGCGGGAGCTCCGTCGCGCGGGGCTGAGAGGGCGACACACCGATTCACGGTCGCCGACCGCAGAACCAGCCGGATAATGCCGGCCAGGGAGGAAGTCGTCATGACTGCTGCGCACATGCAGGTGACCACCGGCCCGATCGCGGGCTCCGCCAAGTCCCACGTGGACGGTCCGGACGGGATCTCCGTCCCGGTCCGGCGGATCGCGCTGTCCAACGGTGAGCACCACGACGTCTACGACACCTCCGGCCCCTACACCGACTCGACCGCGGAGATCGACGTCCGCGCGGGGCTGCCCGCGCTGCGCGCTCCCTGGATCGGGTCCCGAGAGAAGCGCATGCGGAACGAGCATGGGCACAGGGAGCCGGGGACCCAGCTGTCCCACGCCCGGGCGGGGGTGATCACGCCGGAGATGCGGTTCGTCGCGGTCCGCGAGCGCTGCGACGCCGAGATGGTCCGTTCCGAGGTCGCCCGCGGCCGCGCGGTGATCCCGGCCAACGTGAACCACCCCGAGTCCGAGCCGATGATCATCGGGAAGCGGTTCCTGACCAAGGTCAACGCCAACATCGGCAACTCCGCGGTGACCTCCTCGATCGAGGAGGAGGTGGAGAAGATGGTGTGGGCGACCCGGTGGGGCGCCGACACCGTGATGGACCTCTCGACCGGAAAGGACATCCACGAGACCCGGGAGTGGATCCTGCGCAACTCCCCGGTCCCGATCGGCACCGTGCCGATCTACCAGGCCCTGGAGAAGGTGAACGGGGACCCGGAGAAGCTGTCCTGGGAGGTCTACCGGGACACCGTGATCGAGCAGTGCGAGCAGGGCGTGGACTACATGACGGTGCACGCCGGCGTCCTGCTGCGGTACGTGCCGCTCACCGCGAAGCGGGTCACCGGGATCGTCTCCCGCGGCGGCTCGATCATGGCCGCGTGGTGCCTGGCGCACCACCGCGAGTCGTTCCTCTACACGCACTTCGCCGAGCTGTGCGAGATCCTGCGCCGCTACGACGTCACGTTCTCGCTCGGCGACGGCCTGCGCCCCGGCTCGATCGCCGACGCCAACGACGACGCCCAGCTCGCCGAGCTGCGCACCCTCGGCGAGCTCACCCGGATCGCGAAGGACCACGACGTCCAGGTGATGATCGAGGGCCCCGGCCACGTCCCGATGGACAAGATCGTCGAGAACGTGCGGCTGGAGGAACAGTGGTGCGACGAGGCGCCGTTCTACACGCTCGGGCCGCTGGCCACCGACATCGCGCCGGGCTACGACCACATCACCTCGGCGATCGGCGCGGCCCGGATCGCCGAGGCCGGCACCGCGATGCTCTGCTACGTCACGCCCAAGGAGCACCTGGGCCTGCCGAACCGGGACGACGTCAAGGTCGGCGTGATCACCTACAAGATCGCCGCGCACGCCGCGGACCTGGCCAAGGGCCACCCGCACGCCCAGGCCCGGGACGACGCGCTGAGCCAGGCCCGGTTCGAGTTCCGCTGGCGTGACCAGTTCGCGCTGTCGCTGGACCCGGACACCGCGCAGGGCTACCACGACGAGACGCTGCCCGCGGAGCCGGCGAAGAGCGCGCACTTCTGCTCGATGTGCGGGCCGAAGTTCTGCTCGATGAAGATCACCCAGGACGTCCGGGACTACGCCGAGGCGCACGGGCTGACCAGCGTCGAGGCGATCGAGGCGGGGATGGAGGAGAAGGCCGGAGAGTTCCGCGACGAGGGCGGGCGGGTGTACCTGCCGATCTCGGCGTCGAGCGGGGACTGATCCGGGACCAGGTGTGGCGGAACGGTTCCTCGGGGCCGTTCCGCCCGTCGGGCCGATCAGAGGAGCGCGTCGAGATCCAGCTCGGCGGGAAACGGTGTGGTGGAGATGAACCGGCCGGTGACCACGCCGCCGTCGGCATAGCCGAAGTCGCCGGCGAGGTGGCAGGCCAGCAGGGAGACCGGGCCCGTGGCGCCGGAGCGAGCAGCGGCGGCACCGAGATCGACGATCCAGTAATGGCCGATCCCGGCGTCGGCGTACTCCCCGCGCTTGTGCACGTGGTCGGTCCGGTGCGAGCCGGGGGAGAGGATCTCGACGGCGACCACGACCTCGGATGCGCGAAGCACACCACCTTCGCGGCGGACCCGGCGGCGGGCAGTGCGGGGAGCCACGACGAGATCGGGACGACGCACGGTCCCGGGAGCGTCCGGCGGCGCCAGTTGAAGATCTACATCGACATCCTGGATGGCCTCGAGGTCCGCGGGAAGCCGACCGCGGAGTTGATATCTGATCTCCGATGCGGCGTGGTTGTGATCGGGCGCCGGACCGGGCGACATGAGTACCTGCCCTTCGAGCAGCTCGGTGTAGCCCGGTTCGACCTCACCGATCGCCAGGTACTCGGTGACGGTCAGCAGACGGGGGGGAGGAACCGGGCGGGACCACGGACCCGTCGCCGCCCCGGCCGGACCGGCGGGCTGTGCACTCATGGGCTGACCTCCTCGACGCGGAGTGTCCCACGCAGCACCGACAATTCCCGGCCGTCGAGGCGCCGGACGCCCGGGATACCGTCGCGGGAGACACGCACGTCGCGGGAGCTCGCGGGAACACCGGGCTGAGAGGGCGGCTGGGACCGCGGGGACGACCCCGGTCACCGCCGCCGACCGCGGGACCGGCCGGGTAATGCCGGCCAGGGAGGACACGAGGATGGAACCCGCCGTCGGGACCACACCCCCCAGGGCCATGACGATCGCCGGCACGGACTCCGGCGGTGGTGCCGGCATCGCCGCCGACCTGCGCGCCTTCACCGCCTGCGGGGTGCACGGCTGCCTCGCCGTCTGCGCGGTCACCGTGCAGAACTCGGTCGGTGTCACCGGCGTGCACACGATCCCGGTCGACACGATCGCCGGCCAGATCGCCACCGTCGCCTCCGACATCGGCCTGCAGGCGGCCAAGACCGGCATGCTGGCGAACGCCGAGATCATCGCCGCGGTCGCCGAAGCCTGCGACGCCAACGGGATCGGCGCCGGCCGCGCGACCCCGCTCGTCGTCGACCCGGTCGCCGCCTCCATGCACGGCGACCCGCTGCTGGCCAGCGAGGCGCTCGACGCCTACCGGCACACGCTGTTCCCGCGCGCCACGCTGGTCACCCCGAACCTGGACGAGATCCGGCTGCTGGTGGAACACGACGTCCGCGACCGGGACGGCCAGTACGCCGCGGCGAAGGCGCTGCACGCGCTCGGCCCGCGGGCCGTGCTGGTCAAGGGCGGGCACCTGCCCGCAGGCGACGGGGCCGCCGACGGCTGCCTCGACCTGCTCTACGACGGCGAGACCTTCCTCGAGCTGCCCGGCCCCCGGTTCGACACCGGCCACACCCACGGCGGCGGCGACTCGCTGGCAGCCTCGATCGCGGCCGGGCTCGCGAGGGCGATGGACCTGGAGGCCGCCGTCCGGTTCGGCAAGCGCTACATCGTCGAGGCCGTCCGGAACTCCTACCCGCTCGGCGCCGGCCACGGCCCCGTCTCCCCGCTGTGGGCGATCCGCCCCTGGTGGGACGAGGACTGACCGCTCGCCGCATCGGCGTCGTTCCGGGACGCTCGTTCCCCGCCGACGAGACGCCAGGAGCGCGCATGTTCGAGCAGTGGAGCACCCTGAACCGCGACCCCGCCGTCCGGAGCCGGTCGATCAACGCCGAGAACCCCACCGGTGCCGACGGCGGCGCCGCTCACGCGTCGTCCCCGCTCGGCCCGGGGCGTAAGGGCCGGGCGTACGTCCCGATCGCCGCCGGCGGGACGCGCACGCTGGCCGACCTCACCGGCCCCGGGACCATCCGGCACATCTGGATCACGCTGCCCGACCGGACGGCTGCTGGCGGCCCGTTCGTCCTGCGCGACCTGGTGCTGCGCGCGTACTGGGACGACGCCGACGCCCCCGCGGTCGAGGTCCCGCTCGGCGACTTCTTCTGCAACGGCTTCGCGACCCGCGCGACGGTCACCTCGCTGCCGATCACCGTCGCCCCGACCGGCGGCATGAACTGCTACCTCCCGATGCCGTTCCGCACCCGGGCGCTGCTGACCCTGGAGAGCCGGCACGGGGCTGACCTCTCGCACGTCTACTACCAGGTCGACTACACCGAGGGCGACGACCTCGGGGAGGACACCGGATACCTGCACGCCCAGTGGCGCCGGTCGAACGCCGACCTGCCCCTCGGCACGGACCACCCGATCCTCGACGGCGTCACCGGCACCGGCCGGTACGTGGGCACCTACATCGCGCTGACCGCGCTGTCGCGCTGGTGGTGGGGCGAGGGCGAGGTGAAGTTCTTCGTCGACGACGACCGCACGCACCCCACCCTGTGCAGCACCGGACTCGAGGACTACGCGGGTGGTGCCTGGTGCTTCCAGGACGCGCTGCGGACCAGCCCCGAGCCCGAGGCGGTCACCTTCAGCGCGCCGTTCTCCGGGTACCCGTTCCGGTCGACCCGGGACGGCACCGGCGCCACGCCGTTCGAGACCGCCATGCCGCCGTCGCACGGGCTCTACCGCTGGCACCTGCCGGACCCGGTGCTGTTCTCCGCACGGCTCTCGGTCACGCTGCAACAGATCGGCGCCGGGCCGCACGGCCTGGTCGAGCGGCAGGACGACATCTCCACCGTGGCCTACCTGTACCTGTCCGAGCCGGTCACGACCCGGCCGCCGCTCCCGCCGCCGGCCGCGTGCCACCCGCGCTGACCGTGGGAGCAGTTCGATCATCGGCATACGACCCCCGAGTGGCCCTCGGCGAGGCCTGATACCCGAGGCATCGGCCGATGCCCGACGACATCTCCGCAGATGCGGAACGCAGCCGGGGTGTCGTTCCGCTTAGGGTGCCCTGACCTGCGATTCCACGGTGTGCGCTGCGTCGCACTCGGCCCGTTCCCGCTATACGCTCGCGACCGATGAGCATCTTGGGGACACGCGTCGTCCGCACCGAGGATCCGGTCTTCCTCACGCGCGGCGCGACCTACACCGACGACCTGATCGACGAGCGACTGACCGGGGCCCTGCACCTCACGCTCGTCCGTTCCCCGCTGGCCCACGCGACGATCACCTCGATCGACACCTCCGCCGCGCTGGACGCCCCGGGCGTCGTCGCGGTGGTGACCGGTGCCGATCTCGACATCGACCCCGCCCTGCTGTTCCCCGGCGCGAACAAGGCGATGACGCGCCCGTTCCTGGCCGTGGACCGGGTGCGGTTCGTCGGCGAGCCGGTCGCCGCCGTCCTGACCGAGGAGTTCTACCAGGGCGAGGACGCCGCCGAGCTGGTCGACGTCGACTACGAGCCGCTCGACGCGGTGATCGACCCCCTCGAGGCGGCCACGGACGGGACCCTGCTGTTCCCCGACGCCGGCACCAACACCGCCGCCGCGTACGGGCACGACTCCGACGCCGACCCGGACTTCTTCGCCGGCTGCGAGGTCGTCGTCACCCGGGACCTGGTGAACCAGCGCCTGGCCGCCGCTCCGCTCGAGTCCCGCGCGGCGAGCGCGTTCTGGGACGGCGACCGCTGCACCCTCTACATGTCCAACCAGAACGCCCAGGGCGGTCGCGACGAGGTCGCGGGCTGGCTGGGCATGGACAAGGCGAACCTGCGGGTGATCCTGCCCGACGTCGGCGGCGGGTTCGGCGCGAAGATCGGCTCCGACCCGGAGTTCGCGATCGTGGCCTGGCTGTCCCGGCAGCAGGGACGCCCGGTCCGCTGGAACGAGTCCCGCTCGGAGAACATGACCGGGATGGTGCAGGGCCGTGCCCAGCGCCAGACGGTCACCATCGGCGGCACCCGCGCGGGCCGGATCACCCACTACCGGCTCGACGTCGTCCAGGACCTCGGCGCCTACCCGCGCCTGGGCACGTTCCTGCCGATGTTCACCCGGATGATGGCGCCGGGCACCTACGACATCGAGAACGTGGACTCCCGCGCCCGCGCCGTCGTCACCAACACCACCTCGATCGCCGCCTACCGCGGCGCCGGCCGGCCGGAGGCCACGGCCGCGATCGAGCGCGCCGTCGACCTGTTCGCCGCCGAGGTCGGCATGGACCCGGCCGAGGTGCGCAAGCTCAACGTCGTCGCCGCGGACAAGTTCCCGTTCACCACCAAGGGCGGCGTCGAGTACGACTCCGGCCGGTTCGCCGACGCGATCGACCTGGCGCTGTCCGAATCGGACTACCGGGGGCTGCGCGCCGAGCAGGCCGCCCGCCGCGAGCGGGGCGACGTCCGCCAGCTCGGCATCGGCGTCTCGTCCTATGTGGAGATCACCGGCGGTGGCGCCTACGCCGAGGACGCCTCGGTCGAGGTGCACCCGGACGGCTCGGTGACCGTGCTGACCGGCACGTCCCCGCACGGTCAGGGGCACGCGACGGCCTGGGCGATGCTCGCGTCCGAGCAGCTCGGCGTCCCGATGGAGAAGATCACCGTCAAGCACGGCGACACCGACCTCGTGCCCAAGGGTGGCGGGACGATGGGGTCGCGCTCGCTGCAGACCGGCGGCGTCGCGGTGCACCAGGCCTCGGCCGAGCTGATCGACCTGGCCAAGCAGCGCGCGGCCGACCTGCTCGAGGCCGGCGTCGACGACCTGGAGCTCGACCCGGCGAACGCGGCCATCACCGTGCGCGGCGTCCCCGGCGCGCGCAGCGTGACCCTCGCGGAGCTGGCCGAGGCCGAGCCGCTGAAGGCCGAGACCACCTGGGACGGCGAGAAGCCGACGTTCCCGTTCGGGTCGCACGTGTGCGTGGTCGAGGTCGACACCGAGTCCGGCAAGGTCACCGTCGAGAAGATCGTGGCGGTCGACGACGCCGGCCCGATCCTCAACCCGCTGCTCTGCGAGGGGCAGCGGCACGGCGGCATCGCCCAGGGCATCGCCCAGGCGCTGCTCGAAGAGGTGATCTACGACGAGGAGGGGCAGCCGCTCACCGGCACCTTCGCCGACTACGGCATCCCCTCGGCGGCCGAGCTCCCGAGCTTCGACCTGGTCGAGATGACCACCCCCACCCACATCAACCCGATGGGCTACAAGGGCATCGGCGAGGCCGGGACGATCGGTTCCACGCCCGCCACCCAGAGCGCCGTCATCGACGCCCTGTCGCACCTGGGCATCACGCACATCGACATGCCCCTGACCCCCATGCGGGTCTGGGAGGCCATTCAGGAGGCCGGCAAGTGAAGGTTGAGATCACCGTCAACGGTGAGCCGACGAGCGCGGACGTCGAACCCCGGCAGCTGCTCGCGCACTACCTGCGCGAGAACGTCGGGCTCAAGGCCACCAACATCGGCTGCGACACCACCTCCTGCGGCGCGTGCACCGTGCTGCTCGACGGCGAGGCGATCAAGTCCTGCACCGTGCTGTCCGTGCAGGCCGACCAGCAGTCGGTCACCACGATGGAGGGCCTCGACGGCGCCGCCGAGGGCCGTCCGGAGCACCCGGTCACCGCGGCGTTCCACGCCGAGCACGGCCTGCAGTGCGGGTTCTGCACCCCGGGCATGGTGATGTCCGCGGTGTCGCTGATCAGCCACGACGACGACCTCGACGAGCGCAAGGTCCGGGAGGGGCTGGAGGGCAACCTCTGCCGCTGCACCGGCTACCACAACATCGTCCGCGCGGTGCTCGTCGCGGCGGGCAAGGACCCGGACGCCGAGCAGAAGGCCGAGGCCGAGTCCGACGCCCTGCGCACTGCGCCGGCCTTCTCCCGCGGTGAGGGTGGTGGCGCGTGATTCCCCTCGCGTTCGACTACGCCCGCCCGGACACCCTCGACGATGCGCTCGCGCTGCTCGCCGAGAAGGGCGAGGACGCCACCGTGCTCGCCGGCGGCCACTCGCTGATCCCGGTGATGAAGGTGCGCCTGGGTGCCCCGGAGTTCGTCGTCGACATCGGACGGCTGCCGGAGCTGAGCTACGTCCGGGTCGACGGTGACGACGTCGCGATCGGCGCCGGGACCAAGCACCGCGACGTGGTGAACTCCGACGAGCTGGCGGCCGAGTGCCCGCTGCTCCCGGCGGTCGCCCGCACCGTCGGCGACCCGCAGATCCGGGCCCGCGGCACCCTCGGCGGCACCGTCGCGCACGCCGATCCCGCCGCCGACCTGCCCGCGGCGCTGCTCGCGCTGGACGCCACGATCGTCCTGCAGGGCCCGCGCGGGCGCCGCAGCGTGCCGATCGGGGAGTTCTACACCGGGGTGTTCGAGACCGTCCGCGAGCCGGACGAGCTGATCGTCGAGATCCGGGTGCCGCGCTGCGGCGACCAGGGCTGGGCCTACGAGAAGTTCACCCGGCGCAGCAACGACTGGGCGATCGTCGCGATCGCGGTGTCCGGCAACCGGATCGGCATGGTCAACATGGGGTCGACCTCGCTGCGGGCGACGGCCGCCGAGCAGGCCCTGGCCGAGGGGAAGCCGATCGCCGAGGCGGCCGCGCTGGCCGCCGAGGGCACCGAGCCGCCCGCGGACACCCACGGCACCCCGGAGTACCGCGCCCACCTCGCGCGGGTCCTGACCTGCCGCGCCCTCGAGACCGCCCACGCCCCTCACTGACCCACCCGGCCCCCCTCCCGAATCCCGACTCATGACGCTTTGGTTCGGCCATGCCGAACCAAAGCGACGCTCCTATGGGCTGTCAATGGTCAGCGGGGTGTTGGGCCGGGTGGGTGGGGTTTCGAGCTGGCGGTGGAGCTGGCGGGCGATGTAGCGCTTGAGGCAGCGGCGGATCTCGCGGTCGGTT
>NZ_JBEDNQ010000005.1:0-482754 GCF_040105385.1 Pseudonocardia nematodicida | reverse complement strand
GCTCCCCCGCCCCCGCCCCGCCCCCCGCCACAAGAGCCGACTCATGACGCTTTAGCCCGGTATCACCGAACTAAAGCGTCATGAGTGGGGACGGGGGAGGGGGCGCGGAGGGGCGCGGAGGGGGCGCGAATGAGGGGGTCAGGTGACCGGGAAGGTGGTGCCGACGCCCATCCCGGTGATCCACTCCGGGACCGGTTCGTAGCCGGTCCAGGCCAGCGGAAGCCCGACGGCGGCCTGACCGACGAGCCAGCAGCGGATCTCGTGGCCACCGGTGCCGGCGTTCTTCTCGAGGACCTCGTGCCCGAGATCTGCGACGGCAGCGGGGTCCCCCGCGGTGAGACGGTCGAGGAACCAGCGGTCCCACTCGGAGTTGACCCGCGCGCCCGGGTCCCCGCCCATCGCCCGCACCCGCGGCTCCCGGGCGGCGGTGAAGGCCTCCACATCGGACCGGCCGTGGATGAGGGCCGCGCGGCGGTCGCCGGTGACCGTCGGGTCGCGGGGATCGTTCGACGGGAGCCAGTGCGACAGCCCGCCGCTGGCGGCGACCAGCACCCGGCGGCCCGGCTCCGCCGACCGCAGCGCGGCGCCCAGCGCGTGCCCCAGCGCCAGGCACCGGTCCAGGGTCGGCAGCGGGGGTGCGGCGGTGTTCACGACCAGCGGGACGAGTGGCAGGTCCAGCCCGCCGGTGACCATCTCGTAGGTCTGGACGACGCCGTGGTCGACCGTCAGCGAGTACGACAGCGACAGGTCGAACCCGGCCGCGGTCAGTCCGTCGTGGACGGACCAGGCGAGGTCGCCGGCGAGCGGCAGCGGCCCGGACGGGCTGCCGAAGTCACCGAAGCCGACGGCGTTCTCGACACCGAGCACGAACGGCGGCATCACGTCGTAGAAGTTGGCGTGGAAGTGGTCGGGTCCGATCACGACGACCGCGTCCGGCGCCAGCAGGTCCACCGCGCGTCGCACCCGCTCGGTGTCGGCGAGGAACGCCGAGCCCGGCCCGCCGGGGCCGGCGGGCGGGAGCATGGTGGCGAACGGGCTGTGCGACATGCCCACGAAGCCCACGATCTCGGACATCAGGCCGGGACCTTCCCGTGCAGCAGCCAGGCACGGTGCGTCTCGAGGTACTCGTCGACCTTCTCCCACTGCGGCCAGTGCCCCGCGTCGGCGATCACGTGCAGCCGGGCGTCGGGCAGCCAGCCGAGCAGCATGTCGGCCTCGTCGAGCCCGCCGGTCGGGTCGTGCTCGGTCCACAGCAGCAGGGTGGGCGCGGTGACCCGGCCGACCCACGCCGGATCCCAGGCGAAGTCCTTGCGGATCTCCGGGTCCTGCAGGACGAGCGTGTTCGTGATGGCCTGCACGAACCCCGGCCGGGAGTAGACCTGCCGGCGCAGGTTCACCAGCTCGTCGGTGACCATCTCCTTGTGGTGGAACAGGAACTCCACCCGGCGTCGCACGGTCTCCTCGCTCGGGTCCTGCACCGCGGCCATCGTGGTCTCCCGCATCCGCCGCATCACGTCCGGCTTGTTCGCGATGTTGCCGGGGGTGTTGAGGACCAGCCGCCGGACGCGGTCGGGGTGGTGGGCGGCGAACCATGCGACCACCCAGCCGCCGAGCGACTCGCCGGACAGGTGCGCGGCGTCGATCCCGAGCGCGTCGAGCAGCCCGGCGAGGTGGTCGGACAGCACGTCGATCGTGTACGGCCGGTCCGGCAGGTCGGACCAGCCGTGCCCGACCATGTCGTAAAGGGTGACGTGGAAGTCGCGGGCCAGGCCGGCGACGTCGCGGGCGTAGGCCTCGAGGTGCCCGCCGGTGCCGTGCAGCAGCACCAGTTCGGGTCCGGACCCGGCCTGCAGCACCCGGGTCCGGACCACTCCGTCGCCGAGCGGCACGTCGACGTGACGCAGGGTGTGGTCCACATCGGCCAGTTCGCCCCACACGCTGACGTGCTCGGGGATCGGTGTCGTGCTCATGTCTCCTCCGGAAAGAGTCGGCGGGCGTCGTCGAGGGTCACCAGGCCTGCGCTCTGGCGGCGGATGAGTCCGAGCCGGCCGAGCAGCCGGGAGTTCTCGACGGTCAGGAACTCCACCGGGTGCTCGGCGGAGTCGTTGTAGTGCCGGTGCCAGGCCCACGGCGGGGTGTAGACGAACGACCCGGTCGTCCAGGTGACGGTCTCGTCGGGACCGTCGACCCCCTCGATCTCGCTGTGCCCGTCCCCGGACAGGACGAAGTGGACGGTCTCGTGGTGGTGGCGCTGCATGTCCGAGCTCTCGCCCGGCGGGATGACCTGCCGGAACATCTCGAACGTCTCGGTCGGCAGCGTCCCGGCCACCCGCAGCTCGGTCGGGTTGGGGACCGACCCGGCGGGGAGGGTGTGCAGGTCGGCGTCGTGCACGACGAGCGGGCGCGCGGCGCCCGGTCGCACGACCGGCGGATTGCTGCTCAGGAAGTCGGCGAGGGTGAAGTCGGTTCCGGCGGTGGCCATGGTGGTCGGCTCCTTGTCGTTCAGGCGGTCCCGGTCAGGCCGCCGTCCACGGTCAGCACCGTGCCGTTGACGTAGCCGGCAGCCGGCGAGGCGAGGAACGCGACGGCCGCGGCGATCTCGGCCGGGTCGGCGGCCCGGCCCGCGGGGATGTCGGCCTCGTCCCGCGCGGCGGCGGTGTCGACGTCGGTGCCGAGCGCGGTGGCGCGGCTCTCCAGGATCTCGCGCCGGCGCGGGGTGTGGGTGGCCCCGAGCGCGACACAGTTGACCGTCACGCCGCGGTCGGCGTACTCGCGGGCGGCCAGGCCTGCCGCGGCCGTCGTCGCCGAACGCAGGACGGTCGAGAGCGCCAGCCCGGGCTGGGGCCGGCGCACCGCGGTCCCGGTGATCACCACGGCGCGCCCGAAGCCGCGCCCGGCCATCGCCGGCAGCGCCGCCCGCAGCATCGCCAGCGGGCCCGTCACGAGCAGGTCGAACGCCGCGTACCAGGCTTTCTCGCAAACTTCGAGCACCGCGCCGGGTGGTGGGCCGCCGGTGTTGACCACCAGCACGTCGAGCTCGTCGCGCAGGTCGTCGGCGGCGGCCGCGGCCGCCGCCGGGTCGGCCAGGTCGCAGACGATGCGGTCGACGCGTGGGCCGCCGCCGAGGGCGGCGACCGCGGCGTCCAGGGATGCGGCGGTGCGCCCGGCGAGCACGACCCGGTGGCCGCGCTCGAGCAGCGCGGCCGCGGTCGCACTGCCGATGCCGCCCGCGCCGCCGCCGACGAGTGCGGTGCGGGGTTCGTGAGGAGGTTCCATGATGGGAGCGACTGTCACTCCGGCCCGGGTGGTGTCCAATCCGCGGTCCCAGCGAGTGGGACTGCGCGTTGGGGGCGATCCGTCCCTCCCCACACGATGTGCGCCACGGCACACGGAGGTGCCGCGGTGGGAGGAGCCAGGACATGCGCGTTGCGATCATCGGTGCCGGGGTCGCCGGCCTGACCACGGCGAAGGTGCTGCTCCAGGCCGGCCACGATGTCGTCGTCTTCGACCGGACACCCGACGTCGGCGGGGTGTGGAGCCGCACCCGCCGGTACCCGGGTCTGACGACGCAGAGCCCCGGTGTCCAGTACGCGTTCTCGGACCACCCGATGCCGGAGGGCTTCCCGGAGTGGCCGACCGGCGCCCAGGTCCAGGAGTACCTGGCGTCGTACGCACGGAGGTTCGGCGTCGACTCCCGGACCCGGCTCGGCACCGTCGTCGAGGCGGTCCGGCAGGCGGGCGCCGGCTGGTCGGTCGACAGCCGGACCGGGGACACGGCCGTCAGCGAGTCGTTCGACCGGGTCGTCGTCGCCAACGGTGTCTTCTGCGAGCCGTCGGTCCCGGAGTTCCCGGGGGCCGACGACTTCACCGCCGCGGGCGGGCGGGTGCTGGCCGGTACCGAGTTCACCGACGTCGAGGCCGCCCGGGACCGGCACGTGCTCGTCGTCGGGTACGGCAAGACAGCCTGTGACATCGCGGTGCCCGTCGCCGAGGTCGCGGCGAGCACCGACGTGATCGCCCGCCAGCTGCTGTGGAAGATCCCGCGCAAGATCGCCGGCGTCGTCAACTTCAAGGCGCTGCTGCTGACCAGGCTCGGCGAGGCGCTGTTCCGCTACCGCCGGCTGCGCGGGTTCGAGAAGTTCCTGCACGGGCCGGCCGATCGGGTGCGGGGCGGGCTGCTCGACTCGCTCGGCCCGGTCTCGGTCCGCCAGTTCGGTCTCGCACGGCTCGGCCTGGTGCCGCCGGGGCGGATGCAGGACATCGTCAAGGGCGCGATCGGGCTGGCGACCGAGGGCTTCTTCGAGGGCGTCGCCGACGGCACGATCCGGGTGCACCGGGACCGGACGATCGCCCGGCTCGCCGTCGACGCCGACGACCGGCGCGTCGCCGAGCTCGACGACGGCACCCGGCTGCCGGCCGACCTCGTCGTGTGCGCGACCGGCTTCACCCAGGGCGTCCCGTTCCTCGACGGCGCGGTGCAGGACAAGCTGTTCGACGAGCGCGCCAACTTCCTGCTCTACCGCCAGATCCTCCCGTTCGACGTCCCCGGGCTGTACTTCAACGGCTACAACTCGTCGTTCTTCAGCCCGCTCAACGCCGAGATGGCGGCGCTGTGGATCGCGGCCGACCTCGCCGGTGCGCTCGAGCTTCCCGGTGCCGCGGAGCGCCGCGCACACACCGAGGAGCAGATCGCGTTCATGGACGTCGCCACGAACACCCACCACTGCCGCGGCACGAAGATCATCCCGTTCTCGCTGCACCACGCCGACGAGGTCCTCGACGACCTCGGCCTGCAGATCGGCCGGGCGGTCCGGGCCCGGCACTGGCTCGAGCCGGTCGACCCGGCGGCCTACCGCGACGTCACCCCGGCCCTGCTGGAGCGGCTCGGCGGGCCGGCGCCGGGTCCGGGCGCGGATCCGGAGCTGCCGTCCGCCGAGCCCGTCGTGGACAGCCTGCCGCCCGAACCGGTACCGGTCCGGAACGACTGACCCACCCTCGCGAACTCCTGTGGAAGGACACCGACCATGACCGCCGAACCGACCACCACCGAACCGGCCGCCGCGCGGCGCCACCACGTGTGCCACCCCGGCGACGGGACCAACCTGGGCGCCATCGGCCTCGGCATCTACACCCGTCTCACCGGCGCGGACACGAACGGCGCGTACTCGCTGTTCGAGTACGTCGTCCCGCCCGGTCTCGGCGGCCCGCCCACCCACGTGCACTCCCGGGAGGACGAGCTGTTCACCTGTGTCCAGGGCCGGGTGATCGTGGAGCTCGACGGCGAGCCGCACGAGCTCGGCGTCGGCGACTCGCTGCTGATGCCGCGCGGGGTGCCGCACGTGTTCTACAACCCGTTCGAGGACGAGACCCGGATCGTCGCGGTCGTCTCCCCGCCCGGGCTGGAGAACTACTACCGGGAGCTGTCCCAGCTCCCGCCGGGACGGGACATGACGCTGGTCGCCGAGGTCATGACCCGCTACGGCCTGTCCCTGCAGAAGAAGTGAGCGCCCCGACGACGACGGCGGACCGGGCCGCCATGGTCCGCTCGATGTGTGCGGCGGTCGACGCCGGGGCCGCCGAGGAGTTCGGGGCGTGGTTCGCGCCGGACGCGACCTACACCTTCGGGAACGGGGAGACCCTCGTCGGCCGGGACGCGGTCGTCGCGGCCACCGCCGGTGCGGCCGGGGCGCTGCCATGGGTCCGGCACACCGTCGAGGACGTCGCCGAGATCGACGACCGGTTGTTCTGCCGGTTCACGATCGGGACGGAGTCGCCGGCCGGTGCAGCGCTCGCGCTGCCGTGCCTGACCGTCATCCGGCTCGGCGAGGGCGGGATCGTCGACTACCGGGTCTTCATGGACCTCTCGCCGGCGTTCGCCGGGGCCTGATCCCTCTCCGCGGAACCTGGGCGGCACCCGACCGACCTCACGGTTCCACGGAGAAGGATCACGGTCGCGGGCGGGCGTCGCCTCGAACGCCGACGGGCCCGCCCGGAGCGTGTGCTCCGGGCGGGCCAATCGGAGGGTGCGGCCGGCGGGGATGGCGCCGGCGGGAGGAGGTCAGCGACCCGCGCCGGACTCCGGCTCGGTCGTGCTCCCGGCGCCGATGGTCGCGGCCTCGCGCCCGTCGGGCTGCGACGCGGTGCCGTCTCCGGTGGCCCCGGCGATCCCCGCCCGGGCCTCGGCCTTCATCAGCTCGTCGACGTCGACCTGCTTGGGATCGTCGAGCACCGACTTCAGGCGGTCCCGGTCGAGCTCGCCGGTCCACCGGGCGATCACCAGGGTGCCGATGCCGTTACCGGTGAGGTTGGTCAGCGCGCGGCCCTCGGACATGAACCGGTCGATGCCCACGATCAGGGCCAGGCCGACCAGCGGGATGACGTCGTCGAACGCGGCGAGCGAGGCGGCCAGGGTGACCAGTCCGGCGCCGGAGACGCCGGCGGCGCCGTTCGACGAGATCAGCATGAACAGCAGGATGCCGATCTGGGTGGCCAGCGGGACGTCGATCCCGAAGGCCTGGGCGATGAACAGCGCGCCCATCGTCATGTAGATCGCGGTGCCGTCGAGATTGAACGAGTAGCCGGTCGGGATGGTCAGGCCGACGACGTGCTTCGGCACTCCGGCCGCCTCGAGCTTGGTCATCATCCGCGGCAGCACCGTCTCCGAGGACGACGTGCCCAGCACGATCAGCAGCTCGTCCTTGATGAAGCGGATGTACTTGAGGATGTTGAACCCGGCCGCGTAGCAGATCGGGCCCAGGCACGCGAAGATGAAGATCAGGCAGGTGACCCAGAAGGTCACCATGAACCCGGCGAGGTTGCCGAGGATCGCGGTGCCGTAGCGGCCGATGGTGAAGGCGATTCCGCCGAACGCGCCGAGCGGGGCGACCCACATGACCATCTTGATGACGCCGAACATCACCTTGGCGAAGCCGTCGAGCGCGTGGGTGATGGACCTGCCGCGCTCACCGAGCATGGTGATCGCGATGCCGACCAGGATCGCGAGCAGCAGCACCTGCAGCAGCTGACCCTCGACGAACGCCGAGGCGAACGACGTCGGCACCAGGTTCAGCAGGAAGTCGGAGAAGCCGGAACCGGCCACCGCGCCCGCGGACTCGATGGTGTCGTCCGCGGCGGAGCCGTCGAAGGTCTCCCGGTCGTAGCCCAGGCCGAGACCCGGCGCGAACAGGTTGATCGTGATCAGGCCCAGTCCGAGGGCGACCACCGTGGTGATGTTGAAGTAGATGATCGTCCGCAGCGCCAGGCCGCCGACCTTGGCCAGGTTGCCGAGTCCGGCGATGCCGACCACGACGGTCGCGAAGATGACCGGCGCGATGACGACCTTGACCAGCTTGATGAACAGGTCGGCGAGCCACTTCAGCTCCCCGGCCACCTCGGGCAGCGCGATGCCGACCACGATGCCGGCGGCGATGCCGATGAGCACCCAGAAGTACAGGTGCGTGTAGATCGGCGTCCGCTTCCGCTGCGTCGGAGCCGCGGGCTGTGTGCTGCCGTCCGTCGTTGGACTGCTCATGGTCGGTCGCTCCCTCGCGTGACGATGCTCGCGGCAGCGTTACGGGCCACACCGGTCGAATCCACTCACACCGGTATTTCTTGGGGTTGGCTTGACATTCCGGACATCGCCGACGGTGGCCGTACGCTGCCCGTCGTGGTGGAGCTGTCGCGTCGCGGGCTGCTGCGCGCCACCGGGACGCTGGCCGGTGCGGCGCTCGGCGGCGGGCTGCTGTCCGCCTGTACGTCCTCGCCACCGGGTCCGCCGGCGCCGTTCCGGCTCGCGACCGGTCCGGAGGGGGCGGTCTACCGGGAGATCGGTGCCGCGCTGGCCTCGGTGCTCGACCGCGGGTGGGGGCGTCCGGTCGTCGAGCTCGTCTACACCGACTCGGCGCCGGAGAACCTCGCACTGCTGTCCGAGGGACGGGCCGAGATGGCATTCCTCAACATCGACGTCGCCGCGGGCGAGGAGGGCGTCGCGGCGCTGGCCCGGGTGTTCGACTCGGTGCTGCACGTCGTCGTGCCCGCGAACGACGGCCCGGCCGGCCTGCGGGATCTGGACGGCCGTCCGGTCGCCGCGGGGCTACCGCTGTCGGGGACCCGCTTCGTCACCGAGCGGCTGCTGGCGGCGGCCGGCAGCACGCCGGTGCTGCGCACCTACTCGCAGGCGGACTCGGTGCGCGCCTTCCGCGCCGGGGAGGTCGATGCGGTGTTCAGCCTGACCGGGATGCCCACGCCGGCGGTCACCGAGCTGGCCCGGGGTGGCGACGTCCGGCTGCTCGACCTGACCGCGCAGGTCGACGCGCTGGTGCGGGCGCACCCGCTGGAGTACGTGCCGGTCGTGGTGCCGGCGACGATGTACCCGCCGATGGAGTCCGCGCCCGCGCCGGCCGTGCCCACGCTGCTCGCGGTGTCACCGTCGATGGACGCCGAGCTCGCGCACTGGCTGACCGGGATGCTGTTCACGCACGCGCCGCAGCTGTCGCAGGTGCGGCAGGAGGCCGGCCAGATCAACCCGCGCACCGGCGCGGCGACGACGCCGGTGGCCCTGCACCCCGGGGCGCGGCGGTGGTTCCGGGAACGCAAGCCGTGAGCGCGGCGCACGCCGTGGGCGGAACTCAGCCGGCGGCGGTCAGGTGCGCGCGTACCGCGTCGCGGGCGGCCGGGCTCTCGACGAGGCTCAGGTGCCGGGTGCGGGGCAGGACGACGAGCTCGGAGCCGGCGATGCCGGTGTGCAGGGCCTGCGCCATGGCGGGCGGGGTCGCGTAGTCCTCCTCGCCGACGAGCACGAGGGTCGGGGCGGTGATCCGGTCCAGCCGCGCGGAGTCGTCGTAGCCGCCGAGTGCCCGGCACGCCGCGGCGTGTGCTGCGGAGTCCGTCCCCAGGAAGACGGCCGAGACCCGGCGCACCTCGGCCGGGTCCTGCTCCCGGAAGCGGCCGGAGAACCAGCGGTCCAGCTGGAACCCGAGCTGCTCGGTCCGTGGCACCGTCACCGCCTGCTCCGCGCGCGCGGCCCAGGTCTCGCCCTTGCCGGGGCCGTAGTCGGCGGTGGTGTCGGCCAGCGCCAGGCTGTGCACCAGCTCGGGCCGGCGCGCGGCGAGCGCGATCGCGGTGCACCCGCCCATCGACAGGGCGGCGATCCGGGCCGGGCCGGTGTCCAGGTGCTCGATCAGGGCGGCGACGTCGTCCGCGAGGCCCTCGACGGTGAACGGCTCGCCGTCCCATGTGGATTCCCCGTGGCCTCGTGCGTCCGGGGCGACGACCCGGTGGTCGCGCGCGAGGTCGTCGACCGTCCGGCGCCACACCGCCCCCGCCAGGGCCAGTGGGTGCAACAGGACGACCAGCGGGCCGGTGCCGGAGCCGAGGTAGCGCAGCGTGCCCCACGGGCGGCCGATGGTCATCCGGGGTGCCGCCGCGCCGCGAGCCGGACCGCCCGGAGGATGTCCGGGTAGGTCGCGCACCGGCAGATGTTGCCCGCCAGGTGCTCGATGATCTCCTCGTCGGTGGGGTCCGGGTTCTCCCGCAGCAACTCGGTGGACATCAGCACGAACCCGGGGATGCAATAGCCGCACTGCATCGCGTCGCACTCGACGAAGGCGGACACCACGGGATCGTCCTCGGCGAGACCGTCGGCGGTGGTCAGCTCGACGCCGTCGTACCGGGTCGCCCGGACGAGGCAGGCGGACACGCTCCGGCCCCCGGCGAGCACGGTGCACGCCCCGCAGGCCCCGACGCCGCAGCCCTCCCGGGCGCTGGTCACCCCGACCCGGCGGCGCAGCGCGTCGAGCAGCAGCGTGGTGTCGTCGACGGCGACGCGGTTCGGGTGCCCGTTGACGTGCAGGACGACCTCGGTCATGACCGGTCCTCCAGGTGCTCGACGACCCGTTCCGGGGTGAGCGGCAGCGTCGTGATCCGCACGCCGCAGGCGTCGCGCACCGCCGCGGAGTAGGCCGGGGCGATCGGCAGGATCCCGGTCTCGCCGACCCCCTTCGCGCCGAAGGGCCCGTCCCGGTGCGCGCTCTCCACGATGATCGGGGTCAGCCGCTCCGGGACGTCGGCGAACGAGGGCAGCTGGTAGTCGAGCAGGGTGGCGTTGGTGAGCTGGCCGTGGTCGTGGACCAGCTCGTCGAACAGGGCGTGCCCGAGTCCCATCAGTGCGGCGCCGGTGAGCTGCTGCTCGACCAGCGTCGGGTTGATGGCGCGGCCGACGTCGCCGGCGACGGCGAGGTGCGGGGTGCGGATGCGCCCGGTCCAGGTGTCGACGGCGATCCGGACGGCCGCGGCCCCGGCGAACCAGTGCTCGGTGGCCTTCTCGGTCCGGCCGGTGTCGTGGTCGTAGGGGACCCACCGGCTGGTGAAGTTCTCCGCGGTGGTGACCGTGGCTCCGGCGGCGCCGAACCGGGCGTGCACCAGCTCGGGCAGCGAGATCCGGCGGTCGTCGTCGGCGTGCGCGACACCGTCGGCGTCCAGCACCAGGACGCCCGCAGGGACGTCCCACAGCTCGGCGGCGAACCCGATCAGCTTGTCCCGCATCGCCTCGGCGACCAGCCGGACGGCGTTGCCGGTGTGGTAGGTCGAGCGGCTGCCCGCGGTGATCGTGTCGTAGGGGGTGGCGTCCGTGTCGGCCCGCACGACGTGGATGCGGCGGCTGTCCAGCGACAGCACCTCCCCGGCGATCTGCGCCATGATCGTGTCGCTGCCCTGTCCCATGTCGACGGTCGAGATCAGCAGGGTCGCCGAGCCGTCCTGGTTCAGGTTGAGGGTGGCGTTCGCGACGGTCGGGGTGAGCACCGCCTTGAACCCGACGGCGACGCCCTTGCCGTGCACCCAGCGCCCGTCGCCGGGCGGGGTCTCCTCGTCCCAGCCGATCGCGGCGGTGACCCCGTCGAGGCAGCTGACGAAGTCGGCGCTGTGCATCCGGGTGCCGACGGTGGCGACGTCGCCCTCGCGCAGCAGGTGCCGGCGCCGGAAGCGGTACGGGTCCTCGCCGAGTGCGCGCGCGAGCTCGTCGATCAGCGTCTCGTGCGAGAACGTCACCTGCGGGACGCCGAAGCCGCGGAAGGGGCCGGCGGAGACCTTGTTCGTGTAGAGGCAGCGGGACCGGACGTCGACGCTGCGGATCCGGTACGGGCCGGGGGCGACGAGTCCGGACTTGGCGGTGATCCGCGGCCCGACGTCGGCGAACGCGCCGGTGTCGTAGCGGACGTCGGAGCTGACCGCGACCAGCTCACCGCCGGAGTCGGCGGAGATCGTCCCGATCACCTGGGCGCCGTGCCGGGTGGTGAGCAGGAACGCCTCCTCCCGGGTCGCGTCGATCCGGACCCGGCGCCCCGTGGTCCACGCGAGCGCCGCGGCGAGGGGCTCGAGGCGGTCGTACATCTTGGTCCCGAAGCTGCCGCCGAGCGGGCGGGTGGTGATCCGGACCCGGGACAGCGGCAGGTCCAGCATGGTCGCGACGGTCTGCCGGACGTAGGACGGCGTCTGGGTGGTGGTCAGCATCTCGAGCCGGCCGCTGTCGACCCACGCGGTGGTCGAGGGCAGCTCGATCGACACGTGCTGGGTGGGCGGGGTCCAGGTGGTGGCCGACACCGTCGTGGTCGCGGCGGCGTGCTCCGCGGCGGTGTCGCCGAGCACCTGGCGGTACTCGTAACAGACGTTCGTGTCGCGGACCCCGCGCAGGTGGGCGAGGTCGGCGAAGACCGAGCTCGGGCGCAGCTCGTCGTGCACGAACGCCTCGCCGCGCAGCGCGTCGTCGATGTCGTACACCGGCGGGAGCTCCGCGTACTCGACGGCGATCTCGTCGGCGGCCGCCCGGGCGGTCGCGAGGTCGGTCGCGAGCACCACGGCGACGGCCTCGCCGACGAAGCGGACCTTGTCGACCGCCAGGCACGGCTGGTCGGCGAAGGCCGGCCCGGTGACCATCCGGTCGCCCAGGACGGCGGCGAGGTCGGCGCCGGTGACGACGCCGACGACGCCGTCCATCCCGGACGCCGCCGTGGTGTCGATCGAGAGGATCCGCGCGTGCGGCGCGGTGCTGCGGTGCACGCCGGCGAACGCGGTGCCCGGGACCGCGCCCTCGTCGCCGGTGTAGCGCAGGGTGCCGCGGACCCGGCCCAGCGCGTCGAACCGGGTGCGCCGGTCGCCGACGCCGTGGCGGGGTTCCGCGGGCCGGGCCTCCGGCAGCGGGGTGGGGACGACGGTGTCGGTCATCCGGCGAGCTCCTTCAGGCAGTGACGGAGGCCCTCCTCGACGGCGATCCGGCCCAGCCGGGCCTTGTAGCGGGCGCTGCCGCGGATGTCGGGGATCGGGTCCATGGCGGAGTCCGCGATGTCGATCGCGGCGTCGACGGCCTGCTCGACGTCCATGTCCGGGGTCACGTCGTAGGCCAGGTAGACGGTGGTGGGGGCGAGGCCGCCGAGCCCGAGCCGGATGTCGACGAACCCGTCCTCGGGGACGGCGAGGACCGCGGCCGACGCGCAGGGCCAGTCGTTCTCGCTCAGCGAGCGCAGCTTGACGTAGGTGCCCCGGGCCCGCTCCGGCTGGCGCGGCACGGTGATCGCGGTGACCAGCTCGCCGTGGGCGACAGCGGTCTGCTGGAAGCCGGTGAAGAACTCCCGGATCGACACCTCCCGGGTGCCGGCGGCCGACGTGAGGTGGACGGTCGCGTCGAGCACCGCCAGCGCCGTCGGCGGGTCCAGGCGGTAGTCACCGTGCGCGATGTTGCCGCCGGCCGTGGCGGTGTTGCGGACCCGCGGGTGCGCGACGCGCCCGTAGGTCTGCGCGGCCAGCGGGGTCAGCCGTCGCACCTGCGGGTCGGTCTCCATCCGGCGCAGCGGCACCAGCGCGCCGATCCGCAGCCCGTCGGAGGTGGTGGTGAGGTCGGCCAGGCCCGGGACCCGCGCGATGTCGACCCAGTCCTGAGCGAACAGCAGTCCCTGCGCCCGCAGGACGGAGATGGCGGTGCCGCCGCCGTAGACCAGGGCGTCGTCGAGGTCGCGCAGCAACGCCGTCGCCTCGTCGAGGGTGTCCGGGTGGTGCACCCGTACGGCGCTCACCTGCGACCACCCCATCGCTCGCCGACGAGGATCCCGTAGGCGAACGCGGCCGCGACGGCGAGACCGAGCACCAGCCGGTCCCGGCCGGCCGGCACCGCGGGGGACGACCCCGGCACCGGATCGCCGGTTCCGGAGTGGACCCCGGACGCCGAGGGTGTCGCGGCACCGGCGACCGCAACGGATCCGACCGCACTGGACCCGGCCGCCGCAGCGGGGCCGGCAGCGGGGGGCTCGCCGGCACCGGATCCCGGGCCGTCGTCGTGTCCACCGGCGTCCTCGCCGCGCCGCGGCACCGGACGGCCCGCGCACACCGCTGTCAGGGCCTCGGCGAACTGCCGCTCCACCTCCGCGGTGCGCCGCCGGATCACCGCCTCGCCGAGCCGCCCGAGCTTCCCGCGCACCGCGAGCTCGAACTCGTAACCCACCTCGGCGGCGTCGCCGTCCTGCGGTGTCGTCCGCGGGGTCACCGTCAGCGTCGCGTCCATCCGGATGGTGCTGCCGAGGCGGCGGTCCTCGCCGCGCAGCACCGCGACCACCACGGCCGGGTCGCCGTCCTGTCCGTGGGTGACCGAGGTGATCTCGGCGGTGAACCGGGCCGTGAAGCGCACGTGGGCGACCTCGTTGACAAGGCGGCCCGCGTAGTGCGAGTCGTCGGTGCGGGTCAGCTCCTCGCAGCCGGGGATGCAGGACCGCATCGTCTCCGGATCGAGGAACAGGGCGACGACCTTGTCGGCCGCGGCCGGGACCGGGAACGAGGACGCGAGTCTCATGCGCTCGACCACCACTTCGGCTTGACGCTCACCTGCGCTCAGCCTAGCGTTGCAACTCGCAATTGTCTTGTGTGAAGGACAACATGTCCTTCGATCCGGACGAAGCATCCTCCGAGGAGGAGCCATGCACGACGAGGTCGTCGTCCGACGTTCCTGGCACGAGGGCGTCACCCGGGCGCAGTGGCGCGCGCTGATCGCGGCCAACCTGGGCTGGCTGTTCGACGGCTTCGAGACCTACGCCCTGATCCTCGTCGCGGGCACGGTCATCCACCGGCTCGACCCGGCGGTCCCGCAGTCCTCCATCGCGTTCCTGAGCGGCGCGACGATCGCCGCGACGCTGCTCGGCTGGGGCATCGGCGGCATCACCGGCGGCGTGATCGCCGACTACATCGGGCGGCGGCGGATGCTGCTGATCTCGATCGTCGTCTACGCGGTGTTCACCGGGCTGACGGCCGCCTCGTGGAGCGTGACCTCGTTCCTGGTGCTGCGGCTGATCACCGGGTTCGCACTCGGGTCGGAGTGGGGGACCGGGGCCTCGCTGGTCGCCGAGATCTGGCCGGCGCACGCCCGGGCGAAGGGCGCCGGGCTGATGCAGTGCGGGCTCGGGCTGGGCTTCTTCATCGCCTCGGCCTGCTGGTTCGCCGTCGCCCCGCTCGGGCCGGACTCCTGGCGGATCATGTTCCTGATCGGCGTGCTGCCGGCGTTCTTCGCGCTGTGGCTGCGCCGCAGCGTGCCGGAGTCCGAGCGGTGGACCCGGGCGGCGGGCCGGCGCCGGTCGCTGCAGGGACGTGCGGCGGGGGAGCTGTCGAACGAGGAGATCTCCTACACCCGGTTCAGCCTGCGCCAGATCTTCGCCGACCCGCAGCTGCGACGGCTGACGATCCTGGGCTCGCTGATGTCGCTGACCACCACGCTCGGCTGGTGGGGGATCTCGACCTGGGTGCCGCTCTACGTCTCCGGCATCGCGGCGGCCGCCGGCGGGAACGCGGCCACCTGGGCCGCCGCCGCGGGGATGATCTACAACGTCGGGGCGATCGCCGGTTACATCCTGTTCGGTGTGTTCGCCGACCGGTACGGCCGGAAGCCGACGACGATGGTGTTCTTCGGGGCCTCGCTCGTGCTGACCCCGGTGCTGTTCCTGTGGACCCACGACCTGCGGCTGATCGTCGTCGTGCTCGTGGTGAACGGCTTCTTCACCCTCGGCCAGTACACCTGGATGCCGGTGTGGCTGCCGGAGTTCTACCCGACCCACCTGCGCGCCACCGGTGCCGCGTTCGTCTTCAACGCCGCCCGGTTCCTGGCGTTCCTCGGGCCGCTGCTCGCCGGCGCCATCATCTCCGCGCTCGGCGGTTACGGCGTCGCGGCCACCGTCGTCGGGCTGATCTACATCCTCGGGCTGGTCGTCGCACCGTTCTGCCCGGAGACCCGGGGCCGTTCGCTGGACGACTAGTTGGCGGCGTCAGTCCCCGGTCGTGGGGTAGCCGGCCGGTGGGGTGCCGCCGATCCGCAGCGTGATCCGGTCCGCGCACGCGCGTACGACCGGCCCGACCTCGTCGACCCGCGCCTCGTCCAGCTCGCTGGAGAAGCCGAGCACCACCACGGCGAACAGCGGGCGGGACCGGGAGTCGAAGACCGTCGCGCCCGCGGCGCCCTGGGAGAGGTCGAGCTGGCGCACGCTGCGGCTGAAGCCGTCGGCGCGCACGGCGCCCAGGACCCGGTCGAACTCGGCGGGCTCGGTGACGGTGTGGCGGGTGTAGGCGGTCAGCCCGTTGCGGCGGACGAGCGCCCGGACCTCGGACTCCGGCAGCCAGGCGGTGAAGGCCTGCAGCAGGGCCGGAGCCGCGAACGGGAAGCGGTCGCCGACCCCGACGCTCACCCGGATCCCGTTGGCCCGCTCGGCCTTGGCGACGACGGTGAAGGCCGCGGTGCCGTCGAACTCGGCCGCGAACGCCACGAACCCCAGCTTCCGGCTGAGCGCGTCCAGCTCGTCCTGCACCACGCCCGCCACCAGCTCCTGGCTCACCCCGGTGAGTGCGAGCAGCCGGGGGCCGAGCGTCCACCCGGCGCGGCCGGTGGACGCGGCCCAGCCGGAGGCCTGCAGGGTGGCGAGGATGTTGTAGCAGGTCGACCGGTTGAGTCCGAGCTCGGAGACCAGGGTGCCCGGCGACACCGGCCGGGGGCGCTCGGCGGCGAGCCGCTCGAGGATCCGGACGGCCGCCGACACGGCCGGAACGTTCGCCGTCACCGCAGCGCCCCCTCCCACTCGCGACCATCACATCACGAACGACCTCCGGGCAGGATCGCTCATCCCGAGGTCGGGACGGAACCGGGAGCAGGCGGGAGCCGGACGACGGCGGTGAGGCCGCCGCCCGGTGTCTCGGCCAGCTCCAGCGACCCGCCGACGTCGTCGAGCACCTGGGCCACGATGGCCAGGCCGAGACCCGTCCCCGGCACGTTCTGGTCGCGCGGGTCGCGCCAGAACCGCTCGGTGGCCCGGCGCCGGTCGCGCGCGTCCAGCCCGCGCCCGTCGTCGGCGACCTCGATCCGGTAGGCCGCACCGGTGGCCCGGCCGCGCACCGTCACCGAGCCGCCCCGGGAGAGCCGGCAGGCGTTGGCGACGAGCTCGTCGACGGTCGCGGCGAGCCCGCCGGTCGGTTCCTGCACGCGGGTCCCGGTGTCGCGCAGGTCCTCCACGAACGCCAGCCCGGCCTCCTCGACCGCCGCGCGCCAGGCGGCGGCCCGGTGCCCGAGGGCGTCGGCGACCGGGCCACAGCTGGCCGGGCGGTCCTGCAGCGCGGTGGCGGCGAGCATGCTGTCGACGACCGCGCCCATCCGCACGAGGTCGTCGATGGTGTCGCGGTAGGTCGCGCGCGCCTCCTCGTCGTCGGCCAGGTGCGGTTCGAGGTTCTCCACCGAGAGCCGGGCGGAGGCGATCGGGTTGCGCAGCTGGTGCGCGGCGTCGGCGACGAACCGCTGCTGGCGTTCGATGGTCCGGCGTACCGCGGAGACCATGTCGTTGAAGCCCGCGGTGAGGTTGCGCAGCTCCGGCGGGCCCGAGTCGGGCGCGGCCCGGGCGCCGAGGTCGCCGGCCCGTACCGCGGCGGCGCTGCGCTCCAGGTCGGCCACCGGGCGCAGGATCCAGCGGGTCATCGGGCCGACCAGGTACACCGCCAGCGTCGCCACCAGCGTGATCAGGCCGCCGAGCAGCGCCCAGTCGCGCAGGACGATCGCCCGCACGGTGTCGGTCGGCACCGACAGCACCAGCGCCGCGACGACCTGAGAGTCCCGGCCCACCGGTGTCACGATCACCTCGTCCCGGATGCTCCACGGCCAGATCGTGCGTTCGGTGGGCGGGAGCTGCCCGGCGAGCACGCCGTCGAGCCGGGACCGCGCCTCCTCCGGGGGCGGGGTCCCGTCGGTGGAGTGCAGGACCTGCTGTTCGCGGTCGAGGAACCACACGCCGGTGTCGTAGAGGTCGGCGTACTCGTCGAGCTCGGCGCGCAGCCGGACCAGGTCCGCCTCGAGCTCCGATCCGCCGGTCAGCGTGGTCAGCGCCAGCACCGAGAACCGGCTCGCGTCGCCGATCCGGTCCGAGACCATCGTCGCGGTGTGCCGGCCGGCGACGATGCCGGCCGTCGGGACCAGCACACCCAGCATCAGCAGGACGAGCAGCGGCGCGACGGCGACCAGCAGCCGGCGCCTCACGGGTCGACCTGGTAGCCGACGCCGCGCAGGGTGCGGATGACCACCCGGTCCTCGAGCTTGCCGCGCAGCGTCGCCATGTGCGTGTCGAGGGTGCGCGAGCTCGACTCGGTCGGCACCGCCCAGACCTGGTCGATGACGAACCGGCGCTCCACCGGTTGCCCGGTGCGTTCGAGCAGCAGCGCGAGCACCGCGGACTCGATCGCGGTGAGGGTGACCGACCAGCCGTCGTCGTCGCGCAGGGTGCGGGCGGTGACGTCGAGCTCCAGCGACCCGCGCCGGTGCACGACGGCGGGCTCGGACACCGACTGGCGCAGCGCCCGCGTCCGCCGGCTGACCGCCTCGATCCGGGCCAGCAGCTCGGCGAGGCTGAACGGCTTGACGACGTAGTCGTCGGCGCCCGCGCGCAGCCCGACGACGCGTTCGGTCTCGCCGTCCTGCGCGGTCACCACCAGCACCCCGGTCGCCGGGTGCTCGCGCAGCCTCCGCACCACCGCGCTGCCGTGACCGTCGGGCAGGCCCATGTCGACCAGCGCGAGATCGGGGGGCTGCTCGGCGATCAGCGCGTGCGCCTCGGCGACGTCGGCCGCGCGGACGACGCGATAGCCGGCCCGCAGCAGGGCCCGGACCAGCCCACGGGCGACCCGGTCGTCGTCCTCGACCACGAGTATCCGCACGCAGCGCAGGGTAATGAGCGGGACGGACCGGACGACAGGGCGCCGGGTCGCCCGCTGGTCGGCCAGCAGCTCGTCGGGGCGCCGCGCCGTCGGCTATCCGCGCTGCGCTGCGCTCCTTCCGGCCGACCAGGGGACCGTCGACGAGGCCTACGCCGACGCCTTGAGGCGGGAGCCTGGACCTCGACCTGGGCGACCTCTTCCACGTGCTGGAGCACTGGCGGCGGGTCGCGGTGCTGCAGCACGACCGGCCGGCCACCGACGGATGATCCGGTGGGCCGCCGAGACCCTCGCCGGACAACCGATCCCGGACGACGAGCCATTGGACGTGACGCGGGCCCGCATCGACGTCTGACCGCGCATGTGCCGGGCCGCCACCGACGAGCAGGCCGCCGTCCGGCTCGACGCGCTGCCGATCGCGGCGTCGACCGGGCCACACTCCGAGGGCATGGCCGCTTTCCGGTTCTCGAGCGTGAGCGACGGTCGACGTGCTACAGCTCGCGTGGCTCGTCTGAGGACCGGATCGTTCTGTACGCACGGGGTATCGACCCGTCACGACATCGTGAAGGAGACCTTCGTCAGCTCCTCGGAGACGTCCCAGATCCGTGTTGCGTCGTCGGCGCCGCAGAGCCGGGAGTAGAGCTTCTGCTCCGCGGGCGGACCACCGAGGTTCCGGGGACCGCTCGGGCCGTAGAACGGGGCGGCCTCGGGGGTGGTCGCCGCCATCAGGGCCGGGAGGCCCGCGGACTCGACGGTCCCCAGCAGGATGCCGGCGCGGGACATCGCACCGATGAGCCGGCGGGACAGGGGCTGCCGGGCCCGGCCCATCTCCGGCCGCGCGGCGAGCAGGCTCGTCGGCGCGACGCCGGGGTGGGACAGGTTGCTGGTGATACCCCAGCCCCCGGCGCGGCTCCGCCGGTCGAGCTCCAGGCCGAAGAGCCCGAACGCGATCTTCGACTGGCTGTAGGCGTCCATCCCGTCGTAGGAGCGCTCCCAGTTCAGGTCCTCCCAGTTGATCGCGCCCTGGTTCGCCGCGACGCTGATCTGCGAGGTCACCCGCGCCCGTCCGGCGGACAGCAACGGCAGCAGGCGTGCCACCAGCGCGACGTGCCCGAGGTGGTTCGTGCCGAACTGCAGCTCGAACCCGTCGGTCGTGGTCTGCCGGTCCGGTGGCGTCATGACGCCGGCGTTGTTGATGAGGATGTGGATCGGCCGGCCCTCGTCGAGGAGCGTGGTGCCGAGCGCCTCCACGGACTGCAGCGAGGACAGGTCGAGCTCGCGCGTCGACACGGACGCGGCGGGATTGCCCCGCCGGATCCCGGCGGCCGCGGCCTCGCCCTTCCGCGGGTTGCGGACGGGCATGATCACCTCGGCTCCGGCGGCGGCGAGCCGGGTGGCGATGCCGAGTCCGACGCCGTCGCTCGCGCCGGTGACGACCGCGCGCTTCCCGGTGAGGTCGGGGAGGGTGAGGGTGGGTCTGCGGGGCACTGGTGTCTCCTGTGGTGTCGGAGGGACGTCGGCGTGTGCCCTCCACACTCACCGCTCCGCGGGGCGGTATCCACGGCCTTCCGATCCGCGGCTGACCGCTCCGATGCCGGCGACCGCCCCGGGCGACAGGCATGCGCGGTCCGGGGTCGGGGTGTGGTCCGACGGGCGGTCCGGAGCGGGAGATCACGCCGGCGCCACCGCGCGCGGGTGCGAGCCGGTTCCCGTCCGCGGCGTCCGTGGCGGTCACCCGGTTCGGTCGCCGAGGTCCTTCTCGGCGAACCAGACGGCGACGTGGTTGTCGTTGTAGCGCGGTATCACCCGGTAGCCGGTCGCGCGGAACAGCGCCCGGCTGTGCCGCTGCGCCGGACCGGTGTCCACCCGGGCGCACCCGTAGCCCAGCGCACGCGCGGCGTCCTCCAGCGCGGCCAGCAGCCGTCGTCCGACACCGGCAGAGCGGGCCGGCGGCTCGACGTAGAGCCGCTTGATCTCGCACGTCCGGTCGTCGAGGCGGCGCAGGCCGCCGATGGCGACCGGTACGCCGTCGAGCACGCCGAGCAGGAATGCCCCGTGCGGCGGTGCCATCTCCTCCGGCGTGGTGACCGAGCCCGGGCGGGACGCGCGGCCGAGGTGGGCGTACTGCGCGTCGAACAGCGCATCGAGCCGCGCGAACAGCTCGGAGGCCGGCGCCGCGTCCGAGCGAGTCGCCAGGAACTCCAGGCGCGCCGGACCCCGTGTCACGCGAAGCCGAGCTTCTCCGCGGCCAGCAGGGTGCCCTCGACCCGGCTGCGGATCTTCCGGAACGCGATGCCGCGGGCGAGGTCGGTCAGCCCGTCGAGCGGCCGGGGATCGCGCGAGAAGGGGGAGAAGCCGCAGTCGTCGGTGGAGCCGAGCTGCTCGGCCGGGATGTGGACGGCGGCGCGCACGAGGACGTCGGCGACCTCCCGTGCGCTCTCGACGTGCGGGCTGCGGGTGTCGATCACTCCGAGGTGGACGACCGGGGTCAGGCCGCCGGCGTCGCCGCGCAGGTGCGCGCCGATCACGGCACAGATCGCGTCGTGGTCGGGTTCGCCGGCGAGCTGGAGCAGGAAGTAGCCGGCGTCCAGGCCGAGGATCTCCGGCAGCAGCTGCAGGTAGCCGGGACCGGCCCCGGGGCCGGAGCCCGGCGGTACACAGGTGTGCACGCCGACGTGCATGCGTTCGCGGGCGGTGAACCGCTCGAGCACCGCGCGGATCAGGCCGACCCCGCGCCCCGTCGCCCCGCCGTGGGGCCCGGGATCGTCGCCGCCGGCGAGCCGCCGATCCGAGTAGTCGACCGACACCCGTACCGCGCCGGCGGCGAAGGCGGAGCGGATGTCACGCTCGCACTCGTCGACCAGGTCCTGGTCCCGTGTCCGCTCGTGCGGCGGGTGCAGCAGGGCCAGCGTCGACGGTGAGACGACCGGCTGCTTCATCGGCAGCGTCGTGAGGCGGATCGACCTCGCGAGGGTGTCGCCGGCGTAGGCGCGGTACCGGAACGGCCCGTCGCCGGCCGGACGAAAGGGTCGCCCGTGCCCGTCCGCGACGACGGCGGGGTCCCCGGGCGGGGATGCGGCGGCACCCGGGGAACCGGTGACCGGGTACGCGGCGAACGACGACCGGCGCTGCTCGCCGTCGGACACGATCGGCGCGCCGGTCGCCCGGTACCGCTCGAGGGTGTCGCGCACGGCGTCGTCCTGCGCCTGCTCGACGGCGGCCTGATCGAGACGCCCCGCCGCGAACGCCGCGTAGGCGTCCAGCAACGCCTGCGGGCGCGGCAGCGAGCCGACCGGTTCGGTCGGGATGCCGGTCACCGACCTGGGATCGAACACGACGACCGGCCGTGGTCAGCCGACGGCGAGCTTCTCGGCGGCCATCTTCGTGCCCTCGACCCGGTTCCTGATCTTCTGGAACGCGATGTCGCGCGCGAAGTCGGGCGAGCCGTGGTTGGGCTTCTCGTCGATGGAGAACGGCGAGAAGCCGCAGTCGTCGGTCGACCCGAGCCGTTCGCGCGGGATGAAGTCGGCGGCGCGCACCAGCCGGTCGCAGACCTCCGGGGGGCCCTCGACCCTCGGGTTCTGCGGGTTGATCACGCCGATGTAGGCCATCTGCGCGACGCCCTCGGCGTCGTCGCGCAGGTTGCGCCCGATGGACTCGTAGACCGGGTCCCGCTCGCGTTCGCTGGCCAGCTGGATCAGGAAGTAGCCGGCGTTGATCCCGAACATCGCGGGCAGCAGGTTGTTGTAGGGCACGTCGGCGGAGTGCACCGAGTCGCGGTCCCCGCCCGGACAGGTGTGGATGCCGATGCTGCGCCGCTCGTCGGCGCTGAACCGGGCCATCACCCGGTTGATCAGCTCGACGAAGTGCGGGAGCAGGCCGGCGCCGGTCCACGGGTTGCGCGGGTCCTCGCGGGTGGCGAGCCGGCCCTCGGTGAAGTCCACCGAGACGCGTGCCGCGCCGGCGTCGAACGCACCGCGGATGTCGCGTTCGCACTCGTCGACCAGCGCCGTCTCGAAGTCCTCCCGGCTGTAGCCCTCGACCGGGTCGCGCAGCGGGTAGAGCAACGCGAGCATCGACGGCGAGATGACGGCCTGCTTCATCGGCTTCGTCGCGTACGCGATCGACTTCCGGAGCGAGTCCGCCGCGTAGTTGACGTAGGAGAACGGTCCCCGCTCGAGCTTCGGCAGCTGCCGGCCGTGGCCGTCGGCGAAGATGGCGAAGAACTGGCCGCCCGGGCCCAGCGTCGGTGCCAGGCCGGTGCCGGCCAGCGTGTCGGTGATCGGGTAGGTCGCGAACGACGACCAGCGCTGCTCGCCGTCGGAGATGATCGGTTCCCCGGTCTGCTCGGAGCGGTCGATGGTGTCCCGGACCGCGGCGTCCTGCTCCTGCTCGAGCGCCGCCTTGTCGATCTTCCCGTCGTCGTAGGCGGCGTAGGCCTCCTGCAGCGACGACGGCCGGGGCAGCGACCCCACCGGCTCGGTCGGGATCCCGGTCTCGGCGCGCGGATCGAAGGACATGAGCACCTCACTCGGACGTCGACTGTCTGTGTCCTAGATCACAAACTAGTCCGAGTCTAGGACGGTCGGCCCTGCCGTCATACCTCCGAACGCGCGCCCGCAGTGGGGTGGTGTCAGCGTTCCGCCAGCGCGCGTCCGGCGTCGTGGGCGGCCGCGCGGGCCTCGTCGTGCACGCGGGCGGCCGTCTCCCGGAGGCTCTCCATCGCCGGGTTGACGGCGGCGAGCGTGAGCTCCCGCTCGATCACGGTGAGGTCGGCCTGCCAGAGGTCACCGAGAATCCGCCGGAGGTATCCGGTGGAGTGGTCCCAGCCCTCGCGCGCGGCACCGGGGCCGTAGCTGCCGCCGCGCACGGTGATCAGCACCGTCGGTGTGTCCTTCAGGATCGGGTTGGTGGCGCCCGCGCCGGCGATGACCAGGTCGATCCAGGTCTTGACGTGCTGGGAGACGCCGTAGTTGTAGAGCGGCACGGCCAGCAGGACGGCGTCGGCGCGCTCGAGCTCGGCGCTGAGGGTCGCGCCCAGGGCGAGTGCGTCCTGCTGGGCGGGAGTGCGGTCGGCCTCGGGTACGAACCCGGCCGTGGTGGCCGCCGCCCACGCGTCGGCGGGGAGCGGGTCGGTCCCCAGGTGGCGGCGCACGACCTGCGTGTCGGAGCGGGTGGCGGCCCACTCGCGCTCCACGACGTCGGCGAGCTCGGTGCTGGCCGAGGTGCCGGGAAGGATGCTCGCGTCCAGGCGGAACAGGGTCATCGGGGCTTCCTTCGTTCGGGGGTCGGGACTTAAGCGGACTATACCCCGCTTCTCTCGGCGGTAAGTTGACGCGATGGACGGACCCGTGCTGCCGCTGGGGCCACCACGTGCAGAGCGGGCCGACGCCGCCCGCAACCGCGTGGTGCTGCTGGCCGCGGCGCGGGAGCTGCTCGCCGAGCAGGGGGCCGGGAAGGTCACGATGGACGGCCTCGCCGAGCGCGCGAGCCTGGGCAAGGGCACGGTCTTCCGCCGGTTCGGCACCCGGGCCGGGATCTTCCTCGCGCTGCTCGACGAGGACGAGCGCGTGTTCCAGGAGCGGGTCCTGTCCGGCCCGCCGCCGCTCGGGCCGGGGGCGGGGCCGGTGGAGCGGCTGGTCGCCTACGGCCGGGCGCGGTGCTGCTTCCTCGTCGAGCACCAGGAGGTCGCCCGGGCCGCGCTGGACGGCCGGGCACCGGTGCCGGCGGGGGACGGGACGCTGTCGCGGATGCACGTCCGGACGCTGCTCGGGCAGGTGAACCTGGCGGGGGCCGACGTCGACGCGCTGGCGCTGCAGCTGACCGCCGCGCTGGAGGGGCCGTTGCTGCTGTATCTGTCCACCGAGGACGCGGTGGCCGCCGACGATCGGATCGAGCGGTTCGCGCGGAGCTGGCAGGACCTGGTGGAGCGGGTCTGCCGGGCCTGATCGACACGGTCTCCCAGGGCCGGAGCACGGGTGATTCTTCGGAGATTGCGCGCGTGGCGGCCGACGAGGCCGGAGGGGTGACCCTCCCCGCAGGATCCGCTCAACCGGACGCTGCCGGGTCGTTCCGCGGGCTACGCAGCAGCACGCCGTCGACCAGGATGAACTCCCACGCCGGCCGCGCCGAGCGCCGGATGTCGAGGGAGGAGTCCGACGAGGCGGTCCGCCAGGCGTTGGCGCCGGAACGAGGAGTTCAACAACACCCTGCTCCGACCCTTGGCCGCACTCCGCCCGACTGAAGGTGGTCGCCGCCTCCTGCACGGTGATCTTGTGGCACGTACGGGTGTAGTCACCCGATCCATGCCGGCAACGCCCTTATGTTGCCTTCGTCGAAGCCGTCGAGGTGTTGTCCGGCCGGGACCGGCCATGCGGTGTTCAGGAGGGCGGGGGACATGGCGCGTGCTGCGCAACTCGGTGATGGGCGGACGGTCCGGGTGGGTCGGGCGATCGGTGTCGCGATCGCGGTCGTGACCATCGGGCTGCTGGTCTGGCTGGCCGTTCGACCGGTCGTGGGGTTCGAGCGCGGGGGCGTGGCGGACGCGGTGGCCGCCAACGTCGTCCCGTTCGGCGTGATGGTGCTGGTACTGGCCCTGTGGCTGTGGCTCGGCGAGCGGCGTGGACTCACCGACCTCGCGTTGCGGCCGGTGCGGAGACCGGTGCTGTGGGTTCTCATCGGTGTGGTGCTCGCCGTGGCGCTGCTCTTGCTGTCGCAGGCCCTTCTCGGGCTTGCCGGGGTGGGTGGTGGCGATGGGGACGCGGACCCCGGTGACCCGTCGGGGAATGTCGGGATCGGTCTGCTCTTGCTGCTGGCGGTGTCGATCGCGCTGCAGTCATCGACCGAGGAGCTCGTCTTCCGCGGCTATCTGATGGGGTCGCTGCGTCGTGACCTCGGCCCCTACGCGAGTGTCCTGATCAGCGCCGTGGTCTTCGGCCTGGCCCACGCGCTCAACCCCGGGGCGAGCGCGGCGTACGTCGCGGCCACGTTCGCCCTCGGCGTCCTGCTGGGGTTCTTGGTTCTCGGACCGGGCGGGCTGTGGATGTCGTGCGCGTTCCACTTCGGCTGGAACGCCACACAGGGCCTTTCCGCGGCGGGGGAGACGAGCAGCCCGGACCAGGGGTCCGGCGCCGGCGCCGGGGCGGGCTTGTGGGTGTTTGTGCTGATCCTGACTTGTTACGCCGTAGTCGCGGGTCTGCTGTGCCTCCGTCGGTCCAGCCCGGACGCGGTCGGTACGGCCTGACGACATGTGGCTCTTCTACGGCCTGGGCGGAGTGTTCGCGGTGTCGTGCGTGGTCGGGGCGTACCGGGAGCGCCGCCGTTTCCGCAACGCGATCCTGCTCGGGGCCGCAGTGGTGTGCCTGGCGCTGGGGCTGCTCGGGGAGCTCTCGAAGCTGGACCCTGCGCCGCTCGAGGTCGGAGTCGTCCTGCTGTTCGTGGCGATGCTGCTGAGCGTGGTGGTGCTGGCGGGCTTCCTGATCGCCAACGGTGTCACGATGGTGCGGCGGGAGGGGCGACGACCGGCGAACCTGCTGTCGCTTCTCGCGGGCATCGGCTGCGTGGTGGTGCTCGCGATGCCGATCCTCGCCCTACGCTTCGAGGGCAACCGTGTGCTCGGCGCGGTGACGATCGCCCTGCTGTTCCTGACGGTCTACGTCGCCTTCCTGTTCTGCAGCTTCCTGATCTACGCCACGGTCTACGGCCGGCTCCCTGCGCGGTCGGGAGCCGACTTCGTCCTCGTCCTGGGGGCCGGATTGATACGCGGCAAGATCACCCCACTGCTGGCGGGCAGGTTGGACCAGGCGCTCGCGGTGCGCGAGCGACAGTCGTCCACCGGGGCCGCGCCGATCCTGGTCACCTCCGGTGGCCGCGGGGCCGACGAGCCGGTCGCCGAGGCCGAGGCCATGGCCGATTACCTGCTCGGTAGAGGCATCTCTGAGGAGGCGGTGCTGCGCGAGGACCGCTCCCGGTCGACGCTGGAGAATCTGATGTTCAGTGACCGGATCATGGCCGCTCGTGTGCCGGGCTACCACTGTGTGGTGGTGACCAACGACTTCCATGTGTTCCGGACCGCGCTGTTGGCTCGCCGGGCCGGCCTCAACGGGCAGGTACGGGGAGCACCCACCGCTCGCTACTTCTGGCCGAGTGCGACGATTCGCGAGTTCGTGGCGATCGTCGCCGGGCATCCGATCCTCAACGGAGCGATCGCGTTGATACTGCTGATCCTCGGGGCGCTCATCGGCGCCGAACGCTAGCTGTACTGCCCGGGGACGTGCAGTCCCGATCACCCGGTGGTTGTCGAGCTTCTCGCCGTCGAGCCGTGCGACCGGGAGGTGCCCAGGAGGGCGCGGATGTGGCAGTGGATCATCTGCTCGTAGCGCCGGTAGGTCGTCACCTCGGCGTCCGGAAGTTCGAGGTAGCGGTCCATGAGCTGGTCGACGGTCGCCTTGGTGCGCGGTTTGCGCTGCTCGTCGACCTGGTGATGAACCGGGTGCGGATCTTCTCGGCTTCCGCAGAGGCCTGGGGGCCGGCGGGCACGGTCTCGACGAGGCGCTCACGTCTGGCTCCGTGCGCGCGGATCGGCGGATCGTCGTCGTGCCTCCGACCTGCGTGCCCCCGGCAGGATTCGAACCTGCGGCACCCGCTTTAGGAGAGCGGTGCTCTATCCCCTGAGCTACGAGGGCGCGCCTGAAGGCTACCCGGGAGTCCCCGGCGTCTTCTCGCCCCGTCGTTGCTCCAGGGCGCATCCGGCGACCTCGGGGAAGTGCGGTGCCGATCGGCCGCGGACGTCCCGCTGATGGCGCACCCTCCGCGTGGCACTCATCAGAAGAGGTGACGATCGGCGGACCGCAGTAACCCTCGTTGCGCCATTCGCGACACAGCGCACGGAACCCCAGTTCGTGGGGGCGCATGTCACGAGCGGAGGCAACGATGAGATTCGGCCGATACGTCCTCGCCGGTGTCATCGCGGCCACGCTCACCACGGCCGCGTGCTCGGCTGCGTCGGGCGCGGACCGGGGCGCCCTCGAGTCGGCGTCGTCGTCGGTGGCCGGCCAGGCCGCACCCGCCGCCGGCCTGCTGCCCCGTGTCGATGCGAACTCGGCCGGTCCGAGCGTCGCGGTGGAGCGAGCGGTGGAGGCGACCGGCCGGGAGCTGGCCCGGGTCGCAGCGGCCGAGAGGAAGGCGGCCGAGGTCAGCGCGCAGAAGGCGGCCAGGCACGGCCAGGGCTCGCAGCACGCCGAGACGGCCCAGGCGGCGACGAAGTCTGATGGTGGCTGCGCGCAGCGGGCGATGGCCGCCGGAAAGTTCGACCCGTCGTGCTCCGCCTACCAGGGATACCTGGACCCGGGGACAGCCGCCGGCCGCGCGCCGACCAGCGGTGAGATCCAGATGCAGTACGCGTGCGAGCAGGGGCTGGTCCCCGAGAGCGACTGCTGACGGGCCGACACCGTCTGACCTGAAGCCCGCTGTCGCCGGCCGCTCGCACCGACTACGGTGGGACCGGGTCGTGACTGGCGTGTACGGATGGGTAACCATCGTGGAGCGACCTCGTCAAGAAGACGTGTGCCGCGCGCCTGGGCCTTCTTCCCGAGGTAGGAGGCCCATATGTCGTCGCCGTCCGAGACCGTCGCCGTCCGCTCCGCGCTGGAGATCATCCGCGACGTGGAGCCGCGGGTCGCCGACGCCATCGCGAGCGAGCTGGTCGACCAGCGCGCCTCGCTCAAGCTCATCGCCAGCGAGAACTACGCCTCCCCGGCGGTGCTGCTCGCGATGGGGAACTGGCTCAGCGACAAGTACGCCGAGGGCACCGTCGGCCACCGGTTCTACGCGGGGTGCCAGAACGTCGACACCGTCGAGTCGGTCGCCGCCGAGCACGCCCGCGCGCTCTTCGGTGCCGAGCACGCCTACGTCCAGCCGCACTCCGGTATCGACGCCAACCTGGTCGCTTTCTGGGCCGTGCTGGCCCAGCGCGTCGAGGCGCCGGCGCTGGCCGAGGCCGGGGCGCGGAACGTCGACGGTCTCTCCGATGAGGACTGGAGCGAGCTGCGGCACGCGCTCGGCAACCAGCGCCTGCTCGGGATGTCGCTCGACGCCGGTGGCCACCTGACCCACGGCGCCCGGTCGAACGTCTCCGGCAAGCTGTTCGACCTGCGCAGCTACGGCACCGACCCGGAGACCGGTCTCGTCGACTACGACGCGCTCCGCCGCACCGCGCACGAGTTCCGGCCGCTGATCATCCTCGGTGGGTATTCCGCCTACCCCCGCAAGGTGAACTTCCGGATCATGCGGGAGATCGCCGACGAGGTCGGCGCCACGCTGATGGTCGACATGGCGCACTTCGCCGGGCTGGTCGCCGGCGGTCACTTCAGCGGCGACTTCGACCCGGTCGCGCACGCCGACATCGTCACGACGACCACCCACAAGTCGCTGCGCGGTCCGCGCGGCGGGATGGTGCTGTGCCGGTCGGAGCTGGCGCCGTACGTCGACCGGGGCTGCCCGCTCGTGCTCGGCGGTCCCATGCCGCACGTGATGGCGGCCAAGGCCGTCGCTCTCGCCGAGGCGCGTCGGCCGGAGTTCCGCGACTACGCCCGACGGGTGCTGGAGAACGCGGAGGCGCTCGCGTCGGGTCTGCAGCGGCGCGGCGCCAGGCTGGTCACCGGGGGCACCGAGAACCACCTGGTCCTCATCGACGTCGGCGGCTACGGGATCACCGGGCGGCAGGCCGAGAAGGCGCTGCTCGACGCCGGCATCGTCACCAACCGGAACTCGATCCCGCAGGACCCGAACGGGCCCTGGTACACCTCCGGCATCCGCGTCGGCACGCCCGCGCTCACCACCCGGGGTCTCACGACGGCGGACATGGACCGGATCGCCGAGCTCATCGACACCGTCCTGACCGCGACGGAGCCCGGCACCGACTCGCGGGGCGGCGCCTCGCGCGCCCGCTACCAGCTGGATCCCGCCCTGGCGACGAAGGTGGCCGAGCAGGCCGACGAGCTCCTCGCCCCGCACCCCCTCTACCCGGCCGTCTTCCTCCCGTAGGACCCGCTCGTTCCGAAGAGGGAGGGGATGCCCGACTTCGGTCGGTGCAGACCAGCCGCTCGACCGATGCCGGGTGCCGGGTGGCGTTCCTAGCGTCGAGGCCATGTCCCGATCACTCCCGTACGGGTCGGTCGCGCCGACGCCGGAGACGCAGCGCCTGCTGGCCCCGGACCTGGCCCGCGGGGTGATGCTGCTGCTCATCGCGCTGGCCCACTCCCGGATGCTGCACGCGGGCGGGAACTCGTTCGCCGCGCCCGCCGGCGGCGGCCCGCTCGACGTCGTGGTCCAGGCCGTGCTGACGTCCTTCGTGGATGGTCGGGCCGCTCCGCTGTTCGGGCTGCTGTTCGGCTACGGCCTGGTGCAGATGACCCGGCGCCGGTTCGAGGCCGGGCAGGACCCGGCGGAGGGGCGGCGACTGATCCGGCGTCGCGGGGCCTGGCTGGTCGTGTTCGGCGTCGCGCACATCGTCCTGCTCTACAGCGGGGACGTCATCGCGGCCTACGGAGTGTTCGCCCTGGCCCTGGCCGGGGCGGTGTCCTGGCCGGGGCGCCGGCTCTGGGCGGTCGCCGCGGTCACCCTCGTGGCCGGCGGTGCGATGGTCGCCGCGACCCAGCTCGCCGCCCAGACCACCGGGGTGTCGCTGGCGGTGGCGCCGACGCTGCTGGGCAGCGCGGCGCTGCGGGCGTCCGGGCTGCCGGTGCTGCCGATCAGTGCGCTGGCCATGGCCGGGCCGGTGCTGATCGGCATCTGGGCAGGGCGGATGCGGCTGCTGGAACAGCCCGACCGCTACCGGTCGCTCCTGCGCGCGGTGGCGCTGGTCGGTCTTCCGGTGGCGGTGCTCGGGGCACTGCCGGTGACGCTGCAGGCTGTGGGTGCGTGGACCCCGGCGTCGCCGGTCGTGGGGTCGGCCGGGTTCGTGCTGTTCTCGGTGACCGGTCTCGCGGGTGGGCTCGGGTACGCGGCGGTGATCGCGCTCGTCGCGCTGCGGCTCGGTGACCGGCGCGGTCCCGCGACGACGGCGCTGGTGGCGCTCGGCCGCAGGTCGATGACGTTCTACATCGCGCAGTCGCCGGTGTGGCTGGTCGCGACCGAGCCCGCGTTGCTCGGCCTGGGCGGACAGGTCGGGGCCGCGGCGGCCGCCGGGATCGGGGTCGCCACGTGGCTGGTGACCGTCGTCGTCGCCGATGCACTCGGGCGAGCGGGGCGGCGCGGGCCGGCCGAGGCGCTCATCCGGTACCTGACCTACCGGACCGGACGGCGGCCGGAGCGGGCCGCCGTTCCGTGACCCTCGCGGCGCCCGTCCCAGATCCCCAGGTGCCCGCTCGGTGCGACGACGTCGCCGAACCGCCCGATCACCGGTGCCGCGGCGGAGTGCGCGGCCCAGCCCGGATCCCCGGTGCGGGCGAAGGCGATCCAGGCCGCGTGGACCTCGGCGGCGAGGTCGGGAGGGGGCGACTCGCCGACCAGTGGAAGCCAGTCGGGGTGGTCGAGGTTGTCGAACACGAACGGCAGCTCGACGGCGTGGCAGGCGCCGAGCCGGCCGTCGAACGCGGGGGAGGGCCAGCCGAACTCGTAGACGTGGGTCCGCGGGTGGGCCGCGGCGGTGCGCAGCGCGGGGACCCGGTAGAGCCAGTCGCCCACCATCCCGGCCAGCGCGGCGCCGGGCTCGCGGCCGTAGGCGTCGAGGTAGGCGCGGGCGCCGCGGAGCGGGGGCAGCCCGGTGTGCGCGGCCGCCAGGGGCAGCACCCAGCGCCGGGTGCCGGTCGGTCCGACGGCCGGGAGGAAGAGCCGGGCCTCCTCGGCGTTCCAGCCCACCATCAGCTCGACGTCGTCGGCGCACCCGGCCTGCAGCGCGGCGAGCGGGCGCTGCGGGAGCGTCACGCCGTCGACGACCGGCTCGAACGGCATCAGGTTGGTCGCGACGTCGCCCCACAGCCGACGGAACGGGCGCGCGAAGACGGCGGCCTCCATCCGGGTCTGGGCTTCCACGACGTCGGACACCGGCACCCCGGCCAGGCCCTCGTGCGACGGCGCGACGCCCAGCCCGCCGGCCAGGCGACGCGCGACCAGCCGGGCCGTGGCGGCGTCGACGGCGTGGAAGGTGCTGCCCGACTGCATGATCGCCCGGCGGAACAGGCCGCGCGCGGCCGACATCGCGAGCAGCGCGCCGATGCTCATGCCCCCGGCCGACTCGCCGAACACCGTCACCGCGTCCGGGTTCCCGCCGAACGCGCCGATGTTGTCCCGGACCCACTCCAGCGCGGCGATCTGGTCGCGCAGCCCGAGGTTCGCCTCGCCGTCGCCGAACCAGGCGAAGCCCTCGGCGCCGAGCCGGTAGTTGATCGTCACCAGCACCACGCCGTCGCGGGCGAAGCTCGTGCCGTCGTAGCCGCCGATCGAGCCCGATCCGCTGGTGAACGATCCACCGTGGACGAACACCATCACCGGCAGCCGCTCGCCGTCCGGCGGGGACCAGACGTTCAGGACGAGGTGGTCGTCGCCGGGGGTCCGCAGGGTGGGGATGGTGTTCGCGAGCGGGCCGACGGGTGCCGCCTGGGGCGCGGTCGCGCCGTGCCGGGACGCGTCGCGGGGCTCGGTCCACCGTGGATGGAAGTGCGGGGGCCGGAAGCGCCGGTCACCGACCGGAGGTTCGGCGTAGGGGATGCCGAGGAAGCGGCGGACGCCGTGCTCGACGGTCGTCCCGAGTACCGGTCCGGCGGGCGGGTCGGCCCGGGTCCGGCTGTGCGGGGCGACGGGGGAACGGGCGTCGGGATGAGCGGTCATCGTTCCGACGACGCTACCCAGCGCCCGGCCCGGACGGCGTTCGCGGGCAGGAAAAGCCGGGCGGGACGCGGCGGCCGTCGGACGGTGCCGGGCGCTCCTTGCGATGATCTCTCACAACCACTCACGAGCCGGAGGTGGAGGGGGTTGTGTGGACGACCAGGCGGTGTTCGCGGCGATCGCGAGGGTGCGGCTGCGGTTCGCGGACCTGATCGACTCGATCGACGACGACCGGCTGGGGACACCGAGCCTGTGCGCCGGATGGGCCGTCCGGGACGTCGCCGGGCACCTGTCGATCGCTTCGGCGCCCTCGCTACCCGCGCTGCTGTGGGCCGTCCTGCGCGCGGGCGGGAGCTACGACCGGGCGATGGACCGGCTCTCCCGCGACGCGGGGACCCGGCCGGTCGCCGAGCTCGCCGCGACGATCCGGGCGAACGCCGGCAGCCGGTTCGCCATGCCGGAGGTCGGGCCGCGCGGGCCGCTGACCGACGTCCTGGTGCACACCGTCGACGTCGCGCAACCGCTGGGGCTGGAGTACGACGCCGGACCGGACGGGCTGCGCGCAGCCCTGGAGTTCGTGACGGCCGGGCGGGCGACCGCGTTCGTCGCCCGCGGCCGTCTGGCCGGCCTGCGGCTCGTGGCCGACGACGTCGGGTTCGCCGCCGGAGCCGGTGCGGAGGTCACGGGGCGGGCGATCGACATCCTCGCGGCCGCCTGCGGGAGGGCCGCCGTTCTCGACCGGCTGACCGGGCCGGGCGTCGAGATCCTGCGCGCCCGGTAGCTCAGAGCCCGGCGACCTCGCCCGCCATCCGGATCACCCGCCGCTTCGCCGGGAACCCGTGCGTCGGGTCCCACACCGCGGCGAGCCCGAGCCGGGCCGCGGTGGGCGAGAGTCCGACGTAGCGCACCCCGGCCAGCGCCAGGCTGCGTACCGACGCGGGCACGACCGTGATCCCCAGCCCGGACGCCACCATCCCGATCATCGTGTGCACGTGCTCGGCGTAGTGCTCGACCCGCGGCGCGAACCCGGCCTCCCCGCACAGCTGCACCACCGTCGTCCAGAAGCCGGTGCCGATCTCCGGGCGGAACAGCACGAACGGCTCGTCGGCCAGCGACGACGGGGCGATCACCTCGTAGCCGGCCAGCGGGTGGTCGTACGGGACCGCCGCGACGAGCTCCTCCTCGGCCAGGCGCAGCATGTCCAGTGGCTCGTGCCGCAGCGGCGGCCGGACCAGCCCGATGTCGACGTCGTCGGCGCGCAGCGCCTCGAGCTGGGCGTCGGACTCCATCTCGCGCACCGACAGCCGCAGGCCCGGCGCGGCCGACCGGATGTGGCGCAGCAGGTCGGGCAGCATCCCGTAGAGCGCCGACCCGACGAACGCGACCCGGACCTCGCCGGCCTCGCCGTCGCGGATCCGGGCCGCCTCGACCATCAGGCGCTGTTCCTGGGTCGAGGTCTGCACCGCGGCGGGGAGCAGCGCGCGGCCCTCCCGGGTGAGCGCGACCCGGCGCCGGTCGCGGTCGAACAACGCGAACCCCAGCCGCCGTTCCAGTGCCTTGATCTGCTGGCTGAGCGCGGGCTGGGCGATGTGCAGCCGGGCCGCGGCGCGTCCGAAGTGGAGCTCGTCGGCGAGCACGACGAAGTACCGGAGCCGGCGGGCTTCCAGGACGTCGGCGATAAGCGCAGCGTATCAGTGGTCGCCGTACCGATATTGGACCGTGCATGGGAATGCGGTGATGGTGTGCACCACCCCCGTCGTCGCACGTCATGAAGGTGCCCATGCGGACCGAGATCATCGACGCGATCAGGAAGCGCTGCCAGGAGCGCGGCCTGGACGCCTACCTCGCCTACACGCCGTCGAACGTGTTCTACGTGACCGGCTTCCAGAGCTTCTTCCACATGGAGTGGTGGCGCATGCAGGGCACGGTGCTGGCCCTGGTGCCCGCCGATCCCGCGCAGCCGCCGGCCCTGCTGGTGAGCGACTTCGAGGCCGGCCAGGCCCGCGCGGTGTCCGGGTTCGACGACGTCCGCGACTACCAGGTGTGGGTGGAGCTGCGCGACGCCGAGTCGCTCGGCACGACCGCGCACGACGCGTGCGGCGTCCGGCCCGCCCAGTTCGACCGGGCCGAGCAGGACGCGCTGCTGCGCGGGATCCTGGCCGACCGCGGCCTGCTCGGCGGTCGGATCGGCACCGACCTGCGCTTCGTCCTGCACGACACCGTGCAGCGGGTCGCGGCCTTCGCGCCGGACCTGAGCTGGCACGACATGACCGACGAGCTCTACGAGCTGCGCGCGGTGAAGTACGACTTCGAGGTCGACCGGCTCCGCCGGGCCACCGAGCTGTCCGAGGCCGGGATGCTGCACGCCGCGCACGGCGCCGCGGCCGGGATGACCGCGCTCGACATGCGGCACCTCTACGTGCAGGGCGTCGTCGAGCGCGCCATGTCCGACGAGCGCTACGCCGGCTACTCCGACCACTGGGTGCTGCCCGCCGTCGGGTCCGGCACGAAGATCGGCGTCGACTCCGAGCGGTCGCACCCGCTCGGCGACGGCGACCTCATCAAGTTCGACTGCGGCACCACCGTCGGCGGGTACCGCGGCGACGGCGGCCGGACCTTCGCCTTCCGCAGCGTGCCGCCGGCCGCCGAGCGGCTCTACGGCGTGCTCGCCGAGGCCCACGAGCGGGCGCGCGCGGTGATCGCCCCCGGGGTCGCGATCAAGGAGATCTTCGACGCCGCCCAGACCCACATCCGGACGCACGGCTACCCGGCCTTCACCCGCGGCCACTACGGGCACTCGCTCGGCATCGACACCTTCCACGAGGAGCCGCCCTACATCAGCGCGGACGAGGACCGGCCGCTGCTGCCCGGCATGGTGCTCGCCGTCGAGACACCGGCCTACTCCTCCGACACCGGAGCGATCATGATCGAGGACCTGGTGCTGGTCACCCGGGACGGGCACGAGCTGCTGCACACCCTCCCGCACGAGCTGACGGTGGTGGGCCGGTCATGAGCGGGACGACCGGCATCGCCGGGACCACCGACCGGCGGTCGCTGCGCAAGGTCATCGCCGGCAGCTTCGTCGGCACCTCCATCGAGTGGTACGACTTCTTCCTCTACGGCTCGGCCGCGGCGCTGGTGTTCAACCAGGTCTTCTTCCCGACCTTCGACCCGCTCACCGGCACCCTGCTGGCCTTCGCCACCTACTCGGTGGCCTTCATCGCCCGCCCGCTCGGCGGCGTGATCTTCGGCGTGCTCGGCGACCGCTACGGCCGCAAGTCCATCCTCATCACGACGCTGATGCTGATGGGCTGTGCGACCTTCCTGATGGGCCTGCTGCCCGGCTACGAGACGATCGGTATCGCGGCCCCGCTGATCCTGGTGTTCCTCCGGTTCTGCCAGGGCCTCGGGCTCGGCGGGGAGTGGGGCGGGGCCGTCGCGCTCGTCGCCGAGCACGGCGAGGCCGCCGGCGGGGCGCACCGTCGTGGCTTCTACGCCAGCTGGCCGCAGGTCGGCGTGCCGGCCGGGAACCTGCTGGCGGTCGTCGCACTCGCGGTGTGCAGCGCGGTGCTGTCCGACGAGGCCTTCACCTCGTGGGGCTGGCGGCTGCCGTTCCTGTTCAGCGCGGTGCTGATCCTGGTGAGCCTGTGGATCCGGGCGACGGTCGAGGAGTCGCCGCTGTTCACCTCGTCCGAGCGGGAGACCACCCGGACGCCGGTGCGGGACATCTTCCGGTCCCACCGCAAGCCGCTGCTGGTGACCATCGGGATCCGGATCGCCTCGGACGTCTCGTACTACACCTTCGCGCTGTTCTCGATCACCTACGTCACCCAGCAGCTGGAGCTGCCACGCTCGATCGTGCTCAACGGCGTCATCGTCGCCTCGATCGTGCAGCTGTTCGCGATCCCCTACTTCGGGGCGCTGTCGGACCGGGTCGGCCGGCGCCCGGTCTACCTGGTCGGGGCGCTCGGCGTCGGCGCGTGGGGCTTCGCCTTCTTCCCGCTCGTCGACACCGGGTCGCCGCTCGCGGCGATCGTCGCCGTCACCGTGGGGCTGTTCTTCCAGGCGATCATGTTCGGGCCGATGGCGGCCTATATCGCCGAGCTCTTCCCGACCGCGATCCGCTACACCGGGACGTCGATGGGCTACCAGCTCGCCGGGATCGTCGGCGGCAGCGTCGCCCCGCTGATCGGGGTCAGCCTGCTGGCCATCTGCGGCACCGGGCAGGCCGTCGCCGTCTACACCGCGGCCGCGGCACTGGTGACCGTCGCCGCGCTGTGGTGGTCGCACGAGACGCGGACCGCGGGGCTGACCGACGACGCGACCGGCGCCCGGCCCGTAGGCTCGTGAGTGGTCGTCGTGCCCGGAGCCACGACCACCACTCACGAGCCGGCTCGCCGGCCTACAGCAGCGACGCCGCGTGGTCCGGCACGTCCCGCTGCACCTCGCGGGGCGGGCGCTCGTAGCCCGTGCCCGGCGGCCGCTCCGGCAGCGACAGCACCGGCTGCGGCACCGGTTCCCACGGGACCGACGACAGCAGGTGGTGGATCATGTTGATCCGCGCGTTGCGCTTCTGCTCGGCCTCGACGATCCACCACGGGGCGTGCTCGGTGTCGGTGTGCAGCAGCATGTCGTCGCGGGCCTTGGAGTAGTCGTCCCACCGGGTCACCGACTCGAGGTCCATCGGCGAGAGCTTCCACTGCTTGAGCGGGTTGTCCAGCCGCTCGGCGAACCGCTTCGCCTGCTCCTCGGCGCTGACCGAGAACCAGTACTTGCGCAGCAGGATGCCGTCGTCGACGAGCATCTGCTCGAACGTCGGGGCCTGCCGCAGGAACAGCCGGTACTGCGCCTCGGTGCAGAACCCCATCACCCGCTCGACGCCGGCGCGGTTGTACCAGGAACGGTCGAGCAGCACGATCTCCCCGGCGGCCGGGAGGTGCTCGACGTAGCGCTGGAAGTACCACTGGCCCTGCTGCCGCTCGGTCGGGGCGGGCAGCGCCACGATCCGGCAGAACCGCGGGTTGAGGTACTGGCTGACCCGCTGGATCGCGCCGCCCTTGCCGGCGGCGTCCCGGCCCTCGAAGACGACGACGATCCGCGCGCCGGTCGCCTTGACCCACTCCTGCATCCGGACCAGCTCGCCCTGCATGCGCAGCAGCTCGGAGTCGTAGACCTTGCGTGGGAGCTTCCGGGAGTCGGCCATAGGGGAAATCCTGGCAGAACCCGGGCGTCCCGGTCAGCCCGCGAGCCGGATCCTGCGCAGCGCCTCGGTGAAGACCTCGGCGATGGCCGCGTAGCCGGCGTCGTTGGGGTGGAACCGGTCGGAGGACAGCTTGCCCCGCCAGTGCCGCGTCCGCGGGTCCCGCAGCTCGGCCGGCACCAGCCCACGGGTGCGTGCCGCGTCGTCGATCAAGCCGTTGACCTGCAGCGCCGCCGCGAACGTCCCGGGCTGGTTGCCGATCACCGTTCCGCGCGGCAGCGCGTCGAGCAGGGACACGTACCGGTCACCGACACCGTCCTGGTGACGGGGGTTCATCAGGTCGTTCGAGCCGATCAGGCACAGGACGAGGTCGGGGCGCAGCCGCCGCGCGGCGGGCAGCTGGGTGCCGACGACGTCGTCGACCCGCGCGCCGTACTGCGCCAGGTTCACCACCCGCCACCCCGGCAGGACCGGGAGGAGACGGCCGACCCAGCCGCCCTCCGGGGTCGTCGCCCCGATGCCCTGGGCCATCGAGTCGCCGAGGGCGACGCACAGCGGGCCGGACCGCGCCAGCTCGTCCCGGTTGCGCTCCTCCCAGAACGCGGCGAAGGGCTCGATCTGCTGCTGCACCCGCCGGATGCCGGGCAGGACCCGCCCGGCCAGCGTGATCCACCGCCCCGGCGGGCGGCCGGTCCGGTTGGCGAAGCGCAGGTCGCCGGGGTCGGTCACGAGATCCAGTGAAGCAGAATCGTGTGACCGTGCCGTGTCGGCGTCGCGGTCATCGCACGGTCGTCTCCCCGCCCGCGATCCGCGCGGTCAGCGGGGTGTCCGGGAACGACCGGATGCTCCGCTTGAGCTCGGCGAACCCCGGCCACGACGCAAGGGTGTAGACGGCGTCCCACAACCGGATCGCGTCCTCGCCGAACGGCACCGAGTCGATCACCGGACCGAACAGTGCCGGGCCGTCCGGCGGGGAGAACGACAGCACCGGGGTGCCGACGTCGTCACCGCACCGGGCGCGGACGTCGGCGACCGCGGCACGCAGCTCGGCATCGTGCGAGTCGTCGTCCGCGGCGTCGGCGAGGGCGGGGGACAGGCCCAGGCCCTCCAGCACCGGGCGCAGGTCGCGCCGCTGCGCCATCACCCGCATCACCGGATCGAACCCGTCGCCGTCCGGGGCGGGGGAGTCCCACACCAGCTCCCCGAATCCGGTGTAGAGGTCCCCGACGACCTCGGGCCCGTGCTTGTCCTGTGCCGCCCGGATCACCCGCAGCATCTCCAGCCCGCGCCGGTGGGAGTCCGGATAGGACTCGGAGACCTTCATGCGCTCGGCGTAGGAGATGCCCTCGTTGAGCATCGCCAGCGGCAGCGGCCGCCAGGACACGGCGAGCTCGTGCTGCCGTCCCACCTCCACCACCCAGCGGGAGGTGACCCAGGCGAACGGGCAGATCGGGTCGAAGAAGAACTCGAGTTCGTCGCTCATCCGCACCGGGTACCCGGACCGGGGCGGGTTCACCGACGGACGGGGGCGACGAGTGGCCACGATCGCGTTGCTGGGGACCGGGATCATGGGCGCCGGGATGGGGCACAACATCCTGGCCGCGGGTCCGGAGCTGCGGGTGTGGAACCGCACGGCGGTCAAGGCGGAGCCGCTGGCCGACGCGGGTGCACACCTCGCCACGGACCCGGCCGAGGCGGCCCGCGGAGCGGACGTCGTGATCACCATGCTCGGCGACGCCGACGACGTCCGCGCCGTGATGGAGCAGGCCGGCGACGGTCTGACGTCCGGGCAGGTCTGGCTGCAGACCACCACCGTCGGCGTCGCCGGGTTCGAGGCGCTCCGCCCGATCGCGACGCGGCACGGGCTCACCCTGCTCGACGCGCCGGTGCTCGGCACCCGGGCGCCCGCCGAGTCCGGTGACCTCGTGGTCCTCGTGGCCGGTGACCCGGCGGCCCGCCCGACCGTGGACCCGGTGCTCGACGCGGTCGGGAGCACGACCGTCTGGGTCGCCGATACCGAGGCCGGCGCGGCGGCGAGCCGGCTCAAGCTCGTCGTCAACAGCTGGGTGCTGGCCGTCACCGCCGCCACCGGCGAGTCGATCGCGCTCGCCGAGGGCCTCGGGGTGGACCCGCGGGCGTTCCTCGACGCCGTCTCCGGCGGCCCGCTGGACCTGCCCTACATGCAGGCCAAGGCCGCGGCCGTCCTCGACGCCGACTGGGCGCCGAACTTCACCGTCGACAACGCGGCCAAGGACGCCGGGCTGATCGTGGACGCCGCCCGGGAGGCCGGCCTGCAGCTCGACGTCGCCGCGGCCGTCCGGGAACGGCTGCGGCGGGCGTCGGTGCGCGGGCACGGCGGCGACGACATGGCCGCGGCCTACACGGCGTCGTAGCCCGTCCGGGCGGCCGCTCAGACGCTTCTCAGGCGACTGGGTGAGACTGGCACCCATGCGCATTCTGGTGGTCGACGACGACAAGGCGGTCCGGGACTCGCTGCGCCGCTCGCTGGCCTTCAACGGCTACCAGGTCGACCTCGCCGAGGACGGCCAGGTCGCGCTGGACAAGATGCTCACCGAGCGGCCGGACGCGCTCGTGCTCGACGTGATGATGCCCCGGGTCGACGGCCTGGAGGTGTGCCGGCGGCTGCGCAGCGCGGGCGACGCGCTGCCGATCCTGGTGCTCACCGCCCGCGACGCCGTCTCCGACCGGGTCGCCGGGCTGGACGCCGGTGCCGACGACTACCTGCCCAAGCCGTTCGCGCTGGAGGAGCTGCTGGCCCGGCTGCGGGCGCTGCTGCGGCGGCGCACGAGCGAGACCGACCCGGCCGGTGACGCGGACGCCGCGCTGAGTTTCGCCGACCTGTCGCTGCACCCGGACACCCGCGAGGTGTCCCGCGGCGGGCGCGCGATCAGCCTGACCCGCACCGAGTTCTCCCTGCTGGAGCTGCTGCTCGAACACCCGCGACGGGTGCTGACCCGGGCCCAGATCCTCGAGCAGGTGTGGGGCTACGACTTCCCGACCAGCGGCAACGCCCTCGAGGTGTACGTCGGCTATCTGCGCCGCAAGACCGAGGCCGACGGCGAGCCGCGCCTGATCCACACCGTGCGCGGCGTCGGCTACGTGCTGCGCGAGTCACCGCCGTGACGCGGACCGACCCCGGCGGCGGGCCGGCCGGGGCACCCCGGGACGACGAGCGGCCCGAGCCGTGGTGGCGCAGGGCTCTCGGCACGGGCAGGGCTCTCGGTACGGGCCGGGCTCTCGGCACCGACCGCGACGCCGACCGCGAGCGGTTCACCCTGCGCGCCCGGATCGGGGTGCTCGCCGCGCTGGTGGCGGCCGCCATGGTGCTGATCGTGTCCGCGGCGGCGTTCCTGGTCGTGCGCCAGAACCTCACCAGCTCGCTGGACGAGACGTTGCGGCTGCGTGCCGCCGCGGCGGCACAGAGCGACCTGATCAACCCGCAGCTGCTGGCGTCGCTGCCGCCGGCCGTGCTCGGCGCGGCCGACCTGCACATCGCGCTGGTGTACTCGTCGGGTCTGGTCACCTCGGCCGACGCGGCCTCGCTCCCACCGCTGGGTGAGCCGGAGCTCGAGGTCGCCCAGGACGGGGTCACCCAGCCCGGCCGGACCGCGGTGCTCGACGGCGTCCCGTTCCGGGTGGTCGCCGTGCCCGCCGGTGAGGGACGCGCGCTGGTGATCGCCCAGCAGCTCGACACGATCACCCGGGTGGTGAGCCGGATGGGCACCGCCCTGCCGCTGGTCGGTCTCGGCGGGGTCGTCCTCGCCGCGCTGGCCGGGGTCGCGGTCGCCCGGACCGGGCTGCGGCCGGTGGCGCGGCTGACGGCGGCGACCGAGCGGGTCGCCACCACCGGTGACCTGCGACCGATCCCGGTCTCCGGGTCCGACGAGCTCGCCCGGCTGACGCTGAGCTTCAACGCGATGCTCGGCGGGTTCGCCGCCTCCCGGGAACAGCAGCGCCGGCTGGTCGCCGACGCCGGGCACGAGCTGCGCACGCCGCTGACGTCGTTGCGCACCAACCTGGAGCTGCTGGCCGCGGCCGACCGGCCGGACGCCCCCGACCTGCCCGCCGAGGACCGCGCGGAACTGCTCGCCGACGTCCGGGCCCAGGTCGAGGAGCTGTCCCAGCTGGTCGGGGACCTGGTGGAGCTGGCCCGCGACGACGCGCCGACGATGACCACCGAGGCGCTGGACCTCGGCGAGGTCGTCGACCGCGCACTGGCCCGGGTCCGCCGGCGGGCCGGCGAGATCGAGTTCGAGATCCAGCGCACGCCGTGGATCCTCGACGGCGACGCCGACGCACTGGAGCGGGCGGTGCTCAACCTGCTCGACAACGCGGTGAAGTGGAGCCCGCCCGGTAGCCGGGTGCGGCTGTCGATGGTGCCGATCTCGCCGGACTGGCTGGTCGTCGAGGTCGCCGACGCGGGCGACGGCATCGCGCCCGAGGACCTGCCGCACGTGTTCGACCGCTTCTACCGGGCCGACACGTCCCGGACGATGCCCGGCTCCGGGCTCGGGCTGTCGATCGTGGCGCAGGCCGCGGCGCGGCACGGTGGCGAGGTCCGGGCCGGCCGGGCGCCGGAGGGTGGCGCGCTGCTGTCGATGGCGCTGCCGGGCCGGGCGGTGCCGGAGGCCGGCACCCCATAGCCTGGGCGGTGCGGGCCCGCTGGTGACCCGTTCAGGCGACGTGACGGACGGTGGACGCATGGCCCAGGACAACCCGCCCGGCGAGGGGAAGGTTCCCGACGCGGCGGAGTCCGGCGGTTCCGGCCCGGGCACGACCGGGCACCCGGGCGGGACGGAGGCCGGCCACGGCGCCGTCCGGGACGACGGCGCGACGGGGACCGGCGCCGCGCACGAGGGCGCGGAGGGACCGGCGGGAGACCCGACCGGGCAGGTAACCGCCGACGCTGCCGGACCGGGCGAACCGGGCGAACCGGCGGAGAGCGACACCGCCGGCGAGCCGGTTGGGAGTGACACCGCCGCAGGGCCGGTAGGGAATGACACCACCGGCGAGTCGGCAGGGAGCACCGCCGGTGAGCCGGCGAGGAGCGACCCCGCCGGTGAGCCGGCGGGGACCGGCGCGGCCGGCGAGCGGGCATCCGCCACCACCGGCGCCACCACAGGTGACGACGGCCCGGACGCCGACCCGATCGCCGCGCGGGACCACGACACGGACCCGCCGACCGACCGCTGGGAGGTGCCGGTCAGCCCGTGGGCCCGCCCCGGGGCCGGCCCGGCCGCGGCGCCGCCCGCCGGCCCGTCGGAGGGCCGGCACGCACGTGCCGAGGAACCCGCCGGTGCGGCGCACGCCGGTGAGGCCCCCGCGACCCCGGGCAGCTCGCCGTACCCGCCGCGGAGCACCCCCGACCGGCCCGGGACCGCGCGGTCGGGTTCCCGGCGCACCATCGCGCTCCTCGCCGGTGCCGCGGTGCTCGCGCTGGTCGCGGGCGGGATCGGCGGTGCGGTCGGGGCCGATGTCGCGCGCTCGTCGATGTCGGCCGGCGGGGGCGGCGCGCTGTCGGCGCCGTCACCCTCGGCGGACTCCGACCTGCCGGTCACCCCGGTCGAAGCGGTCGCCGAGCGGGTGCTGCCCAGCGTCGTCCAGATCCGCGTCGAGGGCGGCACGGGCAACGGTGGTGCGCAGGGCGAGGGGTCCGGCATGGTGCTCAGCGCCGACGGGCTGGTCCTGACCAACAACCACGTCGTGGCCCCCGCCGGGACCGGCGGGACGATGCGCGCGGTGCTGCAGGACGGTCGCGTCGCGCCCGCACAGATCGTCGGGCAGGACCCGCAGTCCGACGTCGCGCTGATCCGGGTCGAGCTCACCGACCTGACCCCGGTCGAGCTCGGCAACTCCGACGCGCTCCGGGTCGGCCAGCAGGTGACGGCCATCGGTTCACCGCTGGGCCTCGGCGGCTCGGTCACCACCGGGATCGTGTCCGCACTGGACCGCGCCGTGAGCGTCGGCGGCGAGACGGCGAACGACTCGACCGTGCTGAACGCGATCCAGACCGACGCGGCGATCAACCCCGGCAACTCCGGCGGGCCGCTGGTCGACATGGAGGGCCGGGTGGTCGGGATCAACTCGGCGATCGCGACGGCCGGTCCCGGCGGCGGTTCCATCGGCGTCGGGTTCTCGATCCCGGTGAACCAGGCCCGGCGGATCGCCGACCAGCTGCGGGGCGGCGGCCCGGCCACGCACGCGGTGCTCGGGGTCGAGGTCACCGACGCGCCGCAGCAGACCGGTGCGCGGGTCGAGACCGTCGTCCCCGGTGGTGCGGCCGAACGGGCCGGGTTGCGTCCCGGCGACGTCGTCGTCCGACTGGGTGATCAGCTCATCGCCACCGGCACCGATCTTCAGGCCGCCGTGCGGTCCCAGCCGCCGGACGCGTCGGTCGAGCTGCAGCTCACCGACCGGACGGTGCAGGTGACGCTCGGCGAGCAGTGATCGACGGAGGGTCCGGCCGGGTGGAGCGCGCCCCGGCTTGTTGACGGGTGAAAGATCTCCGTGGTGGGCTGGTGATCGTGTTCGGTGGTGCCCCGCCGGGTACGCACGAGAGCGCCGTGCCGGTGCGGGTCCCCCTCCCCGCACCGGCACGGCCTCCCTCCCTCAGGGCACGCACCGGCGACGATAGGGTGAGGAGCATGGAGATCCCGGATCCGCAGATCGGCCGTGCCCTCGTGGTGATCGTCGACGACCGGGTCAGTGCCGGTGAGCGGTCCGACGGCACGGGCCCGCTCGTCACCGAGCTGCTCGAGGAGGCGCACTTCGTGGTCGACGGCGTGGTCTCCGCGCCGGGCGACGTCGTCGCGATCCGCAGCGCACTGAACACCGCCGTGATCGGCGGGGTCGACCTGGTCGTGACCGTCGGCGGGACCGGCGTGTCCCCGCGCGACGTCACACCGGACGCCACCACCGGCGTACTGGACCGCCCGGTGCCGGGCATCGCCGAGGCGATCCGGGCGTCCGGTCTGGCGGCCGGCGCGGTGGACGCCGGGGTGTCCCGCGGCGTGGTCGGGGTCTCCGGCAGCACGCTCGTGGTGAACCTCGCCGCCTCGCGGGCCGCGGTGCGCGACGGCATGGCCACGGTGACCCCGCTCGTCCCGCACGTGATCTCGGAACTGTCCGGTCTGGACTCCTGACGTCCGACCCGGACCCACCGACGGACGAGGGCCCCGGCGGAGACGTCTCCGCCGGGGCCCTCGCACGTTCCCCCGATCAGCGTGCGGGCGGCACCGGCGGGACGCCGCCGTCGTCGTCGTTCTTCGGCGTCCGCGCCGGGTTGCCGTCCGGCTTCAGCGCGTCCCCGCCGGGCGGGGCGGGCGGCACCGGCGGGACGTCGCCCGGTGCCGTGTGCGTGCCGGCCCCCGGGGCGTCCGGTGCGGAGTGGCCGAGCGCGCCCTCGACCTTCCCCTTCACCCCGTCGATCTGCTCGGAGTACTTCCCGCCGGTGGCCTTGTCGACCTGGGTCGCAGCCTTCTCGACCAGCGGGCCGGCCTTCTCCTTGGCCTTGTCCAGGTGCGGACCGGCCTTCTCCTTGGCCTTCTCGAGATGCGGAGCCGCCTTCTCCAGGGCGCTCTCCGCGGCCTCCCGAGCCTTGTCCAGGAACCCCATCGCCTTCTCCCCCTCCTCGTCGGCGTCCACGGTCGCGGACGGTGTGTGTGCTCCTCGGTCACCCCCATGGTGGCAGTTGGACGGCCGGTCGTGGGGTCGTGACGCAGTGGAACCGACACGCCGAGACGGGATCGGTACACACACGATTCCGCTGCGCTCCGTACCGGGTGACGCGCTCGCGCGCCGTCCGGCAGGGCACCATGGGGGCATGACCGACCCGGCCGAGCGGATGCGCAGGCGGATCCAGGAGATCTTCGGGGACGACCCGGTGACCTCCGCCGACGAGCGGGCCGACGGCGGCGCCCCGGACGCGGGCGAGGACGCCGACCGGGACCGCTGGTACACCGAGAACCGCCCCCCGCACCACGGCGACTGATCGGACCCTCACCTCAGCGTCACCGTCACCTGGTCGGCGAGGGTCGCCGCGGCGACCGCGGTGGCCTCCGGCGCGGGCAGCGCGACCAGCACCAGCGGGCCGGGATCGGAGCCCGTCGCGGTCCCGGTTCCGGCGGCCGGGAACACCGCGACCACCGCGGCCCGGGCGGCGAGCACCCGCGGCCCGTCCGGCCCGCCCGCGACGACGTCGACCCGCGCACCCGGGGAGAGCAGCGCCGCGACCGCCGGGTCGGCCGGGCGCAGGGGCACCGTCGACGCACCGGGACCCGCGGTCCGCACGGCGATCTCGGAACCGACGAGCCGCAGGTCGGTGACCGGCTCCCCGGCCCGCAGCGGGCCGGCGAGCACGCGCCCGCCGGCGTCGTCGGCAGTGCGCAGTACCCCGCCCGGGACCAGCGCGGCCGGCCAGCCCACGACGGCGACGTCGTCCGGGGCGAGCGCGGCGCCCGGGAGGAGATCGCGGGTCGCGACGAGGACGCCGACCCGCTCGTCGCCCGGGGCCGGGAGCAGGGCGACCACCACCGCGGCCGCCGCGAGCAGCGCCGCCGCGACGCGGCGGAGCAGGAGCGCGCGGGCCCAGCCGGGGCCGTGCCGCCACCGTTCCCACCAGCGGCCCCGGCCGCTGCCCTCGTCCCGGTCCATCCCGCCGCCCTCCGCCGTCGTCGTGCTCGACGTTAGGGCGGGAGAGCGGCCGTGCCGGGCCCGATCGCGGGCCTGTGGACAGCCGGACGGGGCTGTGGACGGATCAGGTCAGGAGGCGGCGGCCTTCGACGACGAGGTCTTCGACGACGAGGTGGATGCCGAGGTGGACGACGAGCTCGACGAGCTGCTCGACGACGAGTCCTTGGCGCCGGACGAGGACGACGACGAGTCCGAGGACCCGGACGACGACGAGGAGCTCTCCGACTTCGGGTCCGACTTCGACTCCGAGGAGGAACCGCCGTTGACCGAGCCCGAACGGGAGTCGGTGCGGTAGAAGCCGCTGCCCTTGAACACGATCCCGACCGAGGAGAAGACCTTGCGCAGCGCGCCGCCGCACTCGGGGCACGTGGTGAGGGAGTCGTCGGAGAACGCCTGCACCGCCTCGAAGCGGTGGTCACACGCGGTGCACGCGTACTGGTAGGTCGGCACGAGATCCTCCGGGGACGACGGTTGGCACTCCGGTAGTGCGAGTGCCAGCATACCCCTGCCGTGCGCAGGCTCCGATGCCTCCGCCGGAAGGGAGAGGTCAGCGGACCGAGACCTCCACCACCCCGCTGGTGGGCAGCAGCACCGCCGGGACCGGCAGGTCGTGCGCCTCGGCCGGGACCTCGTCGATCAGCTCGCCGTCGTGCAGCACGACGACCACGGCCGCGCCCGGCGCGACCAGGCCCAGCGTGCGGTCGTAGAAGCCGCCGCCGCGGCCGAGCCGGCGCCCGCGCCGGTCCACCGCGAGGGCGGGGACCAGCACCAGCCCCGCGCCGGACAGCGTGCCGGGGCCCAGCCGGGGGCCGCCCGGCTCGCGCACCCCGAGCGGTCCGGCGACCAGGTCGGCGGGCCCGGTGTAGCGGGTCCAGTCGAGCGGGCCCGGCTCGTCCGGGACGACCGGGGCGAGCACCTCGTGCCCGGCGTCGCGCAGGGCGTCGGGCAGCGTCGTCGTCGCGGAGCCGGCCGCGCCCGGTTCCCCGCCGATCGGCAGGTAGCAGGCGACCGGGCCGGTGCAGCCGGACGCGAGCGCGACGGCGTGCCGGGCGAGCGCGGCCGTCGCCGCGGCCCGGTCGTCGGGGGTGCGGGCGGCGCGTGCGTCCAGCAGGCGGCGGCGCAGCGTCCGTTTGGCGTCACGGAGCCGCCTGCCCTGATCAGGCGACGATCCGTCGGTCTCCTCCGCGCGAGCCGTCACGGCTCCAGGCTAGTGCGGTCGATAGGCTCGCCGACCATGAGCGCGCAGACCTCCAGCACGGCCGGGGCATTCCGCACCGCGGTCGTCCCTGCGGCCGGACTCGGCACGCGGTTCCTGCCCACGACCAAGGCCGTGCCGAAGGAACTGCTCCCCGTCGTCGACACCCCGGGTATCGAGCTCGTGGCGGCCGAGGCCGCCGCGGCGGGCGCGGATCGGCTGCTGATCGTCACCTCGCCGGGCAAGGAGTCCGTCGCGGCCTACTTCCGCGACGACTCCGAGCTGGTCGAGACCCTCGAGGCCCGCGGCAAGGGCGCGCTGGCGGAGAAGATCCGCCGCGCCCCCGGCCTGCTCGCCGTCGACTCGGTCTACCAGTACGAGCCCAAGGGGCTCGGGCACGCCGTCGCCCAGGCCGGCCCGGCGCTGGCCGACGACGAGCAGGCCGTCGCCGTGCTGCTGCCCGACGACCTGGTGCTCGGCTCGGGTGGCGGCGACTCCGGCGTCCTCGCCCGGATGGCGGAGGTGCGCGCGACGCACGGCGGTAGCGTGCTCTGCGCCTTCGACATCCCGCGGGAGCAGATCTCGGCCTACGGCGTCTTCGACGTGTCCGACACCGGCGACGACGACGTCAAGCAGGTGCACGGGATGGTCGAGAAGCCGGACGCCGAGGACGCCCCGTCGACCTTCGCCGCCGCCGGGCGGTACCTGCTCGACCGCGCGATCTTCGACGCGCTGGACCGGATCACCCCCGGTTCCGGTGGCGAGCTGCAGCTGACCGACGCGGTCGCGCTGCTGATCTCCGAGGGCCACCCGGTGCACGTGGTCGTGCACTCCGGCGGACGGCACGACCTGGGTAACCCCGCGGGTTACGCCCGGGCCTATGTGGACTTCATGCTGCAGCACCCGGAGTACGGCGAGGACCTGCGCGGCTGGCTGACCGACCGCCTGAAGGACTGACGCGTGCGCACGGTCGGAGAGCACCTCTCCCGGATCCTGGACGTGGCGGTGCGGCCGGCGCCGGTTCGCGTCGCGATCACCGACGCCCAGGGGCTGCGCAGCGCCGAGGAGGTCGTCGCCGCCCGCCCGCTGCCGGTGTTCGACCAGGCCGCGATCGACGGTTACGCGGTCCGCAGCGTCGACGTCGCCGGTGCCACCGAGAGCAGCCCGGTCACCGTCCCGGTGGTCGGCGAGATCGCGGCCGGGTCCCGGCAGCCGCTGCGCCTGCAGCCCGGCCAGGCCGTGCGGGTCGCGGCCGGGGCGCCGCTGCCCACGCTGGCCGACGCCGTCGCCCCCGTCGGCTGGACCGACGCCGGAGCCGCCCGCATCACCGTCCACCGTGGAGTGCCGTCGGCAGGGTTCGTGCGCCGGGTCGGCGAGGACGTGCAGTCCGGGGACGTCGCCGTCCGGGAGGGCGACGTCGTCGGGTCGGCGCAGGTCGCGATGCTCGCCGCGGCCGGGCGGGACAAGCTGCTGGTGCACCCGCGCCCGCGGGTGTCGGTGGTGTCGGTCGGCGACGAGCTGGTCGAGGTGAGCCGCTCGGCGTCGTCCGGTCAGGTCGCCGACGTCTGCTCGCACGCGGTGACGGCCGCGGCCCGGGAGGCCGGGGCGGAGACGAACCGGTCGCGCACCGTGGGCGGCAGCGCGGCGGAGATCCGCGGCGCGGTCGAGGACCTGTTGCCGGCCAGCGAGATCGTCGTCGTCTGCGGTGCCGGGGGTGGTGCCGCCGCCGCGGAGGCGCGCAGCGGGCTCGCCGACCTCGGTGGGATCGACGACACCCGGATCGCCATGCACCCGGGCTCGGCCCAGGCGTACGGACGGCTCGGGCCGGACGCGGTGCCGGTGTTCCTGTTCCCGTCGCACCCGGCCACCGCGCTGGTGCTGTTCGAGGTGTTCGTGCGGCCGCTGGTGCGGCTCGCGCTCGGCCAGGACCCGCTGCGGCGGACCTGGACGGCCCGGCTCACCTCGCCGGTGGTGTCGCCGGCCGGGCGCCGGTCCTACGTCCCGGCGCGGCTGCTGCGCGAGGACGACGGGGGCGACCTGCTCGCCCAGCCGCTGGGGAACTCCGGGGCGCACCTGCTGGCGGTGCTCGCCCAGGTCAACGCGCTCGCCGTCGTGCCGGAGGAGATCACCGAACTCACTGTCGGTCAGGAGATCGAGCTCGTGCCCCGCGGGCGCGGCTGAGTGCCCCCACCGGTCCCGGAGCCGGCCGGCCTCCGTCCGGGATGGCCGGCCCGGCTCGGCCCGCTGCGCGTCGCCGGTCTCGAGGTGCGGTTGCGTCCCGTCCGGCTGCGGGACGGCAGCGACTGGGCCCGGATCCGGCGGCGCGACGAGACGTACCTGCGCCCGTGGGAGCCGACCACGCACGGCGGCTGGGCGCGCCGGAACTCGTCCGCGGAGTGGCCGGGGCGCTGGTGGCTGCTGCGCTCGTCGGCCCGCCGGGGGCAGTCGCTGCCGTTCGTGATCACTGTGGACGGTGCGTTCGGCGGGCACGTGATGATCGGCAACGTCGTGCGGGAGCCGCTGCTGTCGGCCTACGTCGGGTACTGGGTCGACTCCGGGCTCGCCGGCCGAGGGGTGACGACGGCGGCCGTCGCCCTCGTGCTCGACCACTGCTTCGGACCGGTGCGGCTGCACCGGGTGGAGGCGACGGTCCGGCCGGAGAACGCGGCCAGCGTCGCGGTGCTGGGGAAGCTGGGCTTCCGGCGGGAGGGCCTGCTGCGCCGCTACCTCGACGTCGACGGGGCCTGGCGGGACCACTACAGCTTCGCCGTGACCGCCGAGGAGGTCCCGCCCGGCGGCTTCGCCGCCCGCCTGATCCGCGACGGCCGCGCCTCCCGCACCTGACCCCGCCGCTCCCCCGCCCCCGCCCCGCCCCCCGCCACAAGAGCCGACTCATGACGCTTTAGCTCGGTATCGCCGAACCAAAGCGTCATGAGTCGGGGCTGGGAGTGGTGGGCTGGGACGGGGTGGAGTGGGCGTGCGCGGAGGGTGACGAGGTGACTCCGATCATGACTCACCGGAGTCACAGCGGTCCCGTTCGTCCCTGTATTCGCACCGTCCGTCCGGGGGACTGCGGCGCGTCGCGGCGCGGTGCTACGCCGTTCGCCGATTACGGTGATCCTCGGTGAGCGGGATCGGGGCCTGCTCACTCCAGGACTGCGCCGGTCGGGGGAGGAGGCAGCCCGTTGCCCAGCTCACTGATCTTCGTGGGGCTGGTCGTGCTGTGGCTGCTGATCCTGGTACCGACCGTCGCGCGGCGCCAGCAGGAGGTGGCCCGGCTGAGTCCGGCGCTGCTGTCCGGGCGGGTGCTCGAACGTCCGATGCGGCATCGATTCCCGGAGGTACCTGTGATGGAACGGTCCGGACCGAGCACGGTGGGCGAGCTGGTCGAGAGCCGGGACGACCGGTTCGACCACGACCACGACGTCCGCTGCACCGACGACGCCGAGATCGACGACGACGGTCATGTCCACGGCCTCGACGGCTACGGCGACGTCCCGAGCGGCCGGGAGCGCGACCCCCGGTTCGCCGGGGCGGTCCGCGCCGACGTCGCCGGGTACGACACCGGCACCCGGGGTGGCGGGTCCGATCACGACCCCGCCGGGTTCGACGACGCCGATCTCGACGACCGGTACGAGGGCGACCGGTACGAGAACGACCGGGCCGACGACGACCGGCACGACGCCGCGGACCACGCGGACGAGCACGGCACCGGGTCCCGCGCAGCCGGGGCGGACACCGGCCGGTCCGACGACCTCGCCGACGACCTCGCCGACGACGAGGAGTGGGAGCCCGCCCCGGTGCGCTACCGCCCCGGCCGCGGCGGCTACGACCCCGAAGCCGCGGCCGCGCACGCGCACGCCAAGTACGCGTTCCGCCAGCGCGTCGTCCTGGGGCTGCTCCTCCTGCTGGTGGCGAGCGGCGTGGCCGGGTTCCTCGTCGCGCCCGTGTTCTGGTGGGTGACCGGCGGGCTCGGCGCCCTGCTGGTCGGCTACCTCACCTACCTGCGCCGGCAGGTGCGGATCGAGGAGTCGATCCGGGCCCGCCGGGCCGCCCGGCTCGCCGGCACCCGGCGCCGGGCCGGCACCGACCGCGAGGCGGACGAGGAGCGGCTCGACCGCGAGGACGCCGGCACGGACCTCGTCGGCACGGCGGTCCCGGACGTCGCGACCGCGGAGCCCGACGACGACACGGACTGGACCGCCGACGACGGCGAGCCCACCCGGGTCCGCGGGACCGGGGAGCCGCTCGGCGTCCTGCCGGCCTACCGGCGCACCGTCGACGGCAAGGTCGACGCGGCCCACGAGTCGTCCCTGCCGAAGCTCGTGGCGGCGCCGCCGCCGCCCGTGCCGGCCGGGACGTCGCTGGTCGACGTGGACGCCGAGGAGGAGCCCGACGATCTCGACGCGCTGCCACCCCACCGCCCTGCGGTGGGCGCGTAGGGGTCTGTTAGTGTTCTCCAGGTCAGCCCGCGAGGGCTGACCGCGGGGCTGTAGCGCAGTTGGTAGCGCGTCTCGTTCGCATCGAGAAGGTCAGGGGTTCGATTCCCCTCAGCTCCACCATATATGTCTTTTTCACACCCCGACCTCCAACAGAGGTCGGGGTGTTGTCATTTGTGCCCAGGTCAGGCTGTCCTGCGTCATCCGGCCCGGCCCCTCCGTCCGGTCGGCCGTCCGGTCGCCCTGGCCCGTCGGTCCTGATCATGCCGCCATGACCGTGTTCGAGTAGGGCCTTGAACGGCTCGGTCAGCTCGTAGCGGGCCACGTGCCCTTCCTCGTCGATCCACAGCCTGTGGAAGAAGCCCTGGTTGATCCGTCGCCGGATCTGTTCAGGTGCAGCGACGTACTGGTTATGGACCTGCGCGGCGATGGCCAGCGCCTGGTCGACCAGTCCTTCGACCTCGTCCAGGTGCCGCTTGCTTGAATCGACGCCGCGCTGCGCTCGGGCCATGGCTCGGGTGAGCCGGTCCATCTCGGCCTTCAGCAGTTCGGTCGGTACGGCACCGTCGTAGTGGGCCCGCATGAGGGCTGTGCGTTCGCGTCCCAGCTTGTCCAGGTCCTTGGCCGCCTGCTCTGCCTGCCGGTGGGCCTCGCCGGTCTCAGCGCTCATCTCAGCCTGGATGCCGAGACGGATGCTGTCGGCGGTCTCAGCGGGCAGCTGGATGCGCTCGTAGAGCACCTCAACGCCAGCCTCGATGCGTTCCACCCGGACCAGGCGCTGAGGGCAGTGCACCTTGTCGTTGTGCCGCTTAGGACACATGAAGTAGTCGTAGGCGATGCCACGCCGGCCGACGTTGCGGGTGAAGATCAGTCGCTTGCCGCACTGGCCGCAGAAGATTGTGCCACGCAGGTAGTGGGTGTGGACGCGGTCCTTCTCTCCAGCGTGAGCGTGGGCGGCGAGAACGTCCTGCACACGAAGCCAGACGTCGGGCTTGACGAGCGCCGCGTGCTTGCCTTCGTAGGTGATGCCTTGGTAGCTGACGACGCCCATGTAGTACGGGTTGCGCAACATGTTCAGCAGCGAGGTCAGGGTTAGCTCTCGCTCGGGTCGCTGGGCCGTCTTCCGCGTCGTCAGGCCCTTCTCCTGCAAGGCCGCCAGCAGTCGCTTCGCGGTCCACTCGCCGGTGGCGTACTGCGTGAATCCCCACGTCACGAGTGGGCCCCGGTCCGGATCGGCTTCCACCCAGGACACCTGTACACCGTCGCGGTAGTCGCGCCGGTGCAGGTAGCCCAGTGGAGACTTGAACGGTGTGCCGCCGTCGACGGCCTTCGCGACCAGCCCCTTCTTGACCTCCTGCGCCAGGTTGTCCGAGTAGAACTGCGCCATGTCGGCCATGATGTTGTAGAGGAACTTGCCCGACGGAGTGTCGGAGATGTTCTCCATGCACGACACCAGCTCGGACCCCGCCTTGCGCAGCGCCATGTTGATGGCGATGTCGTCAGCCCGGTTCCGGGCGAGTCGGTCGATCTTGTGGACGATGACGTAGTCCGGGTGCAGCTCGTCGACGTCGCGGAGCATCTGCTGCAGCTGGGGTCGCCGGGCGGTCTTGGCTGACTCGCCGGCATCGACGTAGACGCCGACTACTTCGGCCCCGAGCTGGTGAGCCTTCTCGATGCATGCCGTCCGCTGCGCCGGGATTGAGTAACCCTCCTCGCCACCGCCAGTGCGGGCCTGTTCCCGGGTACTGACTCGCACGTAGACAACGGCGGTGCCGCCGTGTCGTGTCTTCGCGGCGATAGGCCGGCGGCGCGGCGAACTGGGCTCGACCGAGGCGGCGGCGTGCTGCGCAGGGGAGCGGGGTTCGCGCATCTCGTCGATGACTCGCCGACGGTCATGCCGTCGCTTGTCGACTCGCTCGGATTCGTAGTTGTCGGGGATGTCCATAGGATCTCCTTTCCTAAGTTGCATAATTGCGGCCGTTCCAATTTTCTCAGGACGCTGGCGTGATGCCAAGAAATGCATGGCGGGCATTTGCATGATTGGTACGACCGGAGCATAATTCGAGAGGTATGCAGATCAACTCATCCGCAACATCACGCGCCTTCGCTGAGGCTTTGGTCGTCAACCCGTATTACGCAATCAACATCGCGCCAAAGCTGGCGGAGCCGCACCTGGCCACGGTCACTGAGCAGCAGTGGATCGAGGCCAACCGCAAGCTGCTGGCTCAGATCGGCGACGAGCGCTACCTGCGCTTGCTGCTTGACGCACTCAAGGGCGAGGACGTCGCGGCCATGCACGAGAAGGAGCTGGCCGAAATCATCGCCATGGAGGACTCGGACCGGTACCGAGATGCCTGATCGTCGCTATTGACTTGGTGTTCCGGCAGGGAGTTCTCGAATCGGCGTGAGCCGACTGCAAGAGAACTCCCCGCCGGGTTGAGGGGTGGTTGTCCGCTCTAGCTGAGGCTTCAGCTGGCGGTGGGTCCGTCCTTCCGGGCGTTGGCGGGTCCGCGGGTGCGGCCGGTGGCCGGCTTGGTGCCGTCATCGCTGGTGTTGGTCGGCGGGGTGCCGAACAGGCCCTGGATGGCGGCGCGGCGGGCGGCGGCCTCGCGCTCGATGTCCTCGAGCACGGCGGTGGCGCGCTCGGCGAAGCCGTCCTCGTTCTGCTTGCTGGTGACGTAGAGCTCGACGGCGCGCTTGACGGCGTCGCCGAGGCTCAGGCCATCCAGTCCGGCGACGAGCACGAACTGGGCGTGCAAGTCATCGGGCAGACGGACTCCCAGCGTCTTGACGCTGGTTTTGGTGGGATCGGTCATGACCCCGTCACCTCCTCGGTGTGGTGCGGCCGGCGATCCTCCGGGTGGATGCGCTTGGGATCGGCCGCAGGCCACCGACGAGGCACGTGGTGGCAGGAACGGGCGAGGCTCAGACATGGAGCCGGAAGACGTAGATGGCCCGGGCTTCCCCGTCTTCAACGACGTGGTGGTCGTACGTCAGGTCACGGCCGAAACGCTGGTAGTCGATGGCCAGGTAGTCGCGGAGCGGCTGCTGGACGGTCTCGTCGAGCTGCGTGGTCCAGCCGAGTTCGTCGGCGACGGTCCGTGCCCAGGCTCCGACATCGGGATAGCTGCCGGCGTAGTAGCCGGGAAAGGCGTCGACAGCCTCAGGCGTCACGGCCCCGACATAGTCCAGGTAGGCGACGAAGGCGCGCCCGTGGCGGGCGATGCCGCGAGCGACCCTGGCGACGGTGCCAAGGTCCTCGTGCTCGGTGATGGTGAAGCCCTCGAACCCGCGGGTCTCGGCAATGCGGTAACCGTGCGGGCCGTCACTCGGCGAGGCGCGGAGTAAGTCGTGGACGGCCTCCTCCAGATCCTCGCGGTTAGTGTCGGCGTCGAGCCAGATGCTGACTGGTGGTTCGTCCTCCGGCACGCCAGCGCTAGCGTCAACCAGACGAATGCGCGGCGGATCTAGCCGGTCGTTGTCTTCAGGATCGAGGCGGGGCAGCTCGTCGGTTGGCTGCTCGCCGGTGAAGTCGAAGCGCGGGGTGTCGTAGTCATGTTCACCTCCTTCGGGGGTGTGGTGTCGTTCCATGGCGAGGGTCTCCTGCTTATTCAGTTCTCGGGGTGCTGCTCGGTATCGCCCTCGGGCGGAGCATTGGATTGGGCGTCCGGCCAGTCGGCGTGCAGCAGGTCGTCGGCCTCGATGGCGCTGATGGCGTCCTCGGGGTTGATGCCGAGGCTGACGTAGCGCTCGAACAGCGCTCGGCGGTGCTGCTGCTGGTTGTTGTCGGCAGCCTGGGCGGCTTCGGTGGGGTCGTCGGAGGTCAGCAGGTCCCAGGCCTGGCGGGGTCCACGGTCATGGGCTCGGGTCCGGTCGTGGACGTAGTCGAGCAGGGCGTCGCCCCAGGTCTCGTAGGTCATCGGGAGTGCGCCGGTGGCGTCGGCAATCTCGATAGCCAGGTCGTCTTCAAGCGCACCGCTGCTGGCCAGCGTGCACAGGGCGGTGTCCTGGCCACCGTGCAGCCGGGCGGCGATGCGCCGGGCGGTGGCGTCGTCGATCAGGCCGCTGCTGGCCATGGCTTCGGCGATACCGCGGGTGATGCGGGCTTCGTCGTCGGCCGGCAGCTCCGGATCCGGCTCGTGCTGGTTGTGGGGTGGTCGTTCCATAGTGGCTCCTCCTCTCAGGGCGTCAGGTTGTTATGCGATCGGTCCGCTGGCGTCGGCGCCGTTGCGTGGCTGGCCGCGAGCGGCGGCAATGCGCGACCAGGCCAGTGCGCCGTACGTGGGATTCAGCTCGATGCCGAGCCAGTCCCGGTCTGCCGCTTCGGCGACGGTGGCGACCGTGCCGGTGCCCATGAAGGGATCGAGCACCACGCCGGGTTGCCAGGGGCTTCGGCAGGTGCAGACGGGCCGCAGCGGACCGACGGCCAGGAGCCGGGTGCCACGGCGCTGCGGGGCACGTCGCCACGGCGTGGCGCAGCTGGTGCAGCGGCGCTCCGGAGTGCCAGCCAGAACGGGGCGGCGGGCCAGGTCGGCGGGGAAGACGGCGAAGTGTGCCCCGCGGTAGCTGGCGGTTGAGAACTGCCAGACGTCGCCCGGGTTGCGGCCGAGCGGGTGGTGCTGCAACCCGGCTGCCTTCAGGCTGGCCAATCCACGGTTGAGGTCGACCCGTGGGCTGCGGCCGTGGTGCGGCACGGCGTCCATCGGCGGGTAGTGCGGCCGGGCCGCCGTGCTGGCCCGATTCGGAGGGACGGCGCTGGTGGTGGCCGGGACGCGGATGGCATCGAGGTCGAAGTAGTAGTGGGGACGCTTCGTCAGCAGCAGGACGGTCTCGTGGCCGCAGGTCAGCCGGTCGGTCATGCTGCTGGGCATTGGGTTGCGCTTGGCCCAGATGATGTAGTTGCGAACGAGCCAGCCGTCGTCTTGGAGCGCCAGGGCGAGGCGCTGCGGGCCGAGCAGCAGGCCCTTCTTCGTGGTGCCCTCGCGGGGATGGCGGCTGAAGCCGTCGCCGACGTTGAGCCAGACCGTGCCGTCCGGGCGCAGCACCCGCCGCAGCTCACCGGCGACGGCGACGAGGTTCTTCACCCAGGCCTGGATGTCCGGTTCGGAGCCGAGCTGCTCGGGGTGGCCGTAATCGCGCAGACCGAAGTAGGGCGGGCTGGTGACGACGCAGTCGATGGAGTCGCCAGGTAGCCGTTGCAGCTGGCTGCGGGCGTCGCCGATAAGGATCTGACGGCGGGGCAGCTCGGTGAACGGCTGGTCATGCTGATGGTCGTTCATGATGGCTCCTCCGTGCTGAAGCTGGTGACGGGAGTGGTCAGCAGCGCGGCGGCGTCGTCGAGTTGGCCGACGGCGAACAGGGCCTGTTCGATGGGCGCAAAGCCGGCGACGAGCTCGCGCAGCCGCAGCTCGCGGCGGGTATGCGGGACGAGCCACCAGACGCGCGGGAAGACGCCGTGCGCTGCCTGTTCAGTGCCGGTCTGCCAGTACTCGAGGTAGCGGCGGCACTTGCGGGCGACGACGTTCAGGCTCTCGGTGGCCAGGTCGACCTCGACGAAGCTGCGCTGCTCCAGCTCGCCGAGTCCGAGGCTGAGGTAGGCGTCGGGTTTGAGGGGGATGGTCTCCCCGGCCGGGCCGGTGAAGCGTCGCCAGGCGGCCGGTTCGGTCTGGAAGTCCAGCAGCTCGATGTGGTGCCCGTCGTCGGCTTCGCGGAGCTGGACATACAGCTCGGTGATGGCCAGCAGATGGTCTTGGAAGCCGGGCGCGGTGTCGCCGATGAGCCGTACCCGGTGGTTCGGGACTTCGGGATCGTGCAGACGCAGCGCCGTAAGCCCGAGCGGGGTGAGGGCGAACAGCTGGCCGTCGGAGCCAGCCCGGATGCCGCCGATGCGCCGTTCCAGCCGCTGGATGGCACCGCAGTCGGCGAGGCGCTGCAGGACGCTACGACGACGCCGGGCGGCGGTGGCCGGGGTCTGTCCATCGACATGCAGCTGTCCGAGCTGCTGGCCGGTCATGAGGCGGAAGTCGGCTAACGAACGCAGGATCTGGCGGTCGCGATCCGTCAGATGGCGGGCGAGGGTGCGCGCCCGGGCCGGCCGGGGGTTTCCGCTCCGTCGGAGCGGAACTGTCGCAGCGGGATCGCGGACGTGTCCGCTGGTCGGGGCGCTGCCGGCGTCGTTGCGATCGGACGGGCGGTCGGCGGAATGAGGGAAGGGATAGATGTTGGTCATGACGGCCTCCGGCGGCTGCCAATGGGGGAGTCGGTGGTGGACTTCGGTGGTTGCCAGCGGGCCTGGATCTGATCGTCGACGTCGGCCCCGGCCACGCCGTAGCGGGCCAAGCTGGCGCGGCTCAGACGGACGGGGCTGAAGCGCGGCGCGGGCGGCGGCACCGTCTGCACCGCGAAGGCATCGCTGAGCGCGCCGCCAACCTGCACCCGGGCGACGGCCTGATAGGCGGCCAGCTCGTCGAGCTCAGCCGTGCCAACGCCGCTGCCGAGCACGGCGGCCAGGTCACGCTGGTCGGCCTGGGCCGGACGGAAGGCGACACGGTTACGGGCGTTGGCCAGCACCGCCGCACGCAGGTCGCTACTGAGCTGGCCGAGGTGTTGGTGGGCCAAGGTCCAGCCGACACCGAGACCCCGGGATGTGGACAGCACGTCGGCGAAGTCGAGCGCGGCCACGAAGTCCTGCCACTCGTCGACGACCACCATGACCGGTGCCCGGTCCTTCGCGGGAGTCGCGGCGCGGCGCTGGATGGTCCGCCAGAGCTGCTGAAGCACCAGCGCACCAAGCAGCCGGGTGGTCTCCGGCCCGATGAGCCCCTTGTTGAGGTTGATCAGCACGATGTGCGGGCGGGCGAACAACTCGTCGAGGGCGAAGGCTGGCACCGGCTGGCCGAGCATCCGTCGCAGCGCGGATCGGGCGGTGATGGCGCGCAGCTTGTTCTGGATCGGGGCGATGACCGTCTGACGCTGGGTGTCGGAGTACGCCTCGAAGCCGGCCCAGAACGGGGCCAGCACCAACGGGTCGCTGACCCCGGGCAGGACGCGGCGGCGGAAATCAGCCCGGGTCAGCAGCGCCGGGACGTCGATGAGCGTGCCGCCGTCCAGCCGGGCGGCGGTGATGAGGGCGTGCAGCAGCACGTCGGCACTGCGTGGCCCGATGGCAGATCCGAACAGCTCCCGGAACAGCCCGAGCAGCTCGTCGGCCCGGCGCTCGGCCTCGATGGCCGGACCGGCCAGCGGGTTGAGGCCGACCACGGCCGACTGCTCACCCGGCTCGATGACCACCACGTCGTCGTGCCGATCCTCGGGTAGCCGCGCCAGCACGTCGCGCACCAAATCGCCCTTCGGCTCGACCAGCAGCACGCTCCGGCCGGCGGCAGCGTCGGCCAGGATCAGCTGGGTCAGCAACGTGCTCTTACCGGCTCCGGTCGGTCCGATGACGTGGCTGTGACTGAGCGCGGCGTTGACGGGCAGCGTTACCGACCGGCCCGCTGCGCTGGGATGCAGCGCCCGGCCCAACGCGCGGGCGTCCGGTTGGTCGTCATCCGACAGCAGACCCGTCGGCGGAGCGGCCAGACCGAGCGCCTGGTTCGGCGGCAGGGCACCGTCGACCGGCCATCCCAGCAGCACCGCCAATTCGGCGGCGTTGACCAGGCTCGACCAGCTGCGGCCCCGCCCGGCCACCAGATGCAGCCGCCGTGCGGTGCGGGCCGATTGGCGGCTGTGCGTCAGTGGCGAGTGCGGTCCGGCCGCCAGCCAGAGCCCGGTCTGTAAGCCGCGCAGCAGGGTGTCCGCCCGAGCTGGATCGTCTACCTCGACGCCGATGCGGCCACGTACCCCGAACAGCGGTTCAGCGATCTTGGCCTTCCACAGCTGCGCCTCACCGGCTGGGGTCAGCGGCTCCTTGAAACCGAGCGCCGTCAGGGGGTCGAGGACTTCCGGCGGCTGGACACGACGGTCGTTGCTCGGCCCGATAATCCACTGCACGACCGCCCGCTCCTGCTTCGTCAGGCGACCGGCCAGCTGGTAGAGGCCGCTGGCGACGGCCGCGGCGGTGTCGAGCCGCAGCGGGTAGGCCAGACCACGGAAGCGCAGTTCTCGGGCGCTGGTCATGACCGGGCGCTCCGGCTGTGTGGTGCGGGTCAGCGTCAGCCCAGGGACCTGGGCGCGCAGCTCGGCCAGCATGGAGGCGGCCATCCAGTCATCGGTCGCCACCAGCCAGCGGACCTCCGCGCGGGCCAGACGCAGCTAGAAGACAACGATGGGGACGAGTCGCTGGACGACGCCGCGTCGGGGCCGACCAGCCAAGGTCCGGACCAGCCGGGTGACGTCGTCATGGCTCAGGCCGCGCGGCGGGTGGGCAGCGAACCAGGTCAAGCCGTTCACGAGGCGTCCTGCCGGGACGTGTCCGGCGACTCGTCAGCGTCCAGTGCCACGGCGTCGGGCTGTTCGCGTCGCCAGCGGGCCAGGGCAATACAGGCCCGCGCCAGCCGACGGATGGCCGGCTGCTCGTGCGGCTCAGCTCGCACGGGAATCGCTCGCGAGATGCTGGGTTCAGACATTTTTAATAATTGCCTCTCTCCGCTCACATCGAGAACAGAGGTCGCCGACGCGAATCATTGCAATAACTACCCTTGACGAATAGGTCGACTGGGTGTTAAATGATTCGGTGTTCCCTCACTTCGGGGGAGCGGTTAGGTTACTACCGCGAGCCTCTCAGTCGTGTCTAATCGTAGAAGCGGTCATACTTGCAAGTTGATACCGCTTATGTTGTGGCACCTCTGAGGGCTCCGGACTAACTATGCGAACAACGCTATATTTTTGCAAGCATCTTCACATATTTGACAACACCGAACGGTATGGCCTGGCATCTGATAGCCAGGCCATTTTTGTATTACTTTAGAAGCGCCGCGATTGCACCCAGTAGCCAATCGCGCCGAGCACTACGAGGCCACTCAGCCACGGCAGCAGCGGGGCCAGCAGTTCGTAGGTCGTGCGCGCGGCCACCGCGACAACCATCACCAGAACGGCATAGCCGACGATCCGGCCGGTCAGTGGCGTGTGTGATCTGCCCATATCAACTGGCTCCAAGAGTCTGCTGCTGCCCACGTGCACCCAACGTGACGCCCGATCCGGTGCAGTCGTTTCGGTTCCGGGTGGGCCGGGCCACGCCCGTCGGGAGGTTGTGGCCCGGCACCACGTGCCGGATAGGGGGGCGATTAGCGGCCGTGAACCGGACCGTCGTCGGCACCCTGAGCTTGGATCTCGCCGCGCATCTGCTCCCACAAGCTGACGCCCTGGATCGCCCGCCGGACGGTCACGATGTCGGCTGCTCGCTGTGCGCGCTGGGTCAGCTCAGCTCGCCGAGTTGTCACCGCCCGCCGCAGCGACTCGGCACCATCCCGGCTCACTGATCGCCACCGCGGTACTGGCGCTGTGCTTCATGGCGCAGGGCCTGATGAGCGGCCAGGAACGTCTGCCGTATTCGGGCGGTCCGATCGAGCGTCTGCCAGCCCAGATCGAGCTCGGCACGCTCCACCATGAGCCGTTCGCGCTCCCGGCGCAGCAGCGCTATCGCCAGCCACCAGCCGCCCCAGGCGACCAGCCCGACGATCGCGCCGATGACCACCGCCACCAGTAGGGCGGCCATCACGACTGCCCGGTCTCGGTCACGATGCGCGCCAGCCCGATAGCCGCGCTGTCGGCGATCGCCCGGTAGCGGGCCTCACCGAGCGGGTTGCGCTGCAAGTACAGCGCCTCCAGGTCGGTCAGCGTGGCAGTGGCGTGCAGGGCCTCGTTGCCGACGTACTCCAGGGCGCGTACCCGGGCGGCCTGGATGAGGCCACGGCCGTGCTCGACGGCCACGCCCTCGCTGACGGCCCGGCCGATGCGGGCGGGCACCTGGGGGCTGCCGGACAGGCGACGCGCGACGGCGTCACGGCCGGCGGGTGCCACCTCGTCGAGGCGGCGGGGGAGACGGAACATGATCGCTTCGGTCCTTCCGGTGGGCTGCTGCTTGCCACACCGACGCTGACCGGGTTGCCGAGGCCGAAACAACGACGTGACCGTGCAAATGTCGCCACCGAAGTGCCACAGCGGGGGCGCATGAACGACACACCACCCCTACATCACCGCAGATCAGAGGGCTGCAAAAGCGGTAGTTAGGCCGTCCGGGTGATCATCCGGCGAAGCCGCGGTCGTCGAGGTCCAGGGGCGGCAGTCCCAGCTGTACACGGATGTCGCGGGCAACGTAGAAGGCGGCCTGGCGGTTGCCGTGCCACTCCAGCGCCTCGATCACGTTGCGCGCATGGGCTGGGTCGTTGATGGCTACTTGTCGGCCGTACCAACCGAGCAGGTCGGTCGCCGAGTCGACCCCTTGTTGCCGACCATGGACGGGGTCATTGACAAGTTCGTCGATAAAGTTCGCCAGCTGTACCAGGTAGCCGATCTCTTCGGCGCGATCGCCAAAGCGCTCATGGCTGACCCCGATTGGCAGCTCGCCAGGGTACGGAAACATCTGGTCGGCGTACGGTTCCCGGCCGTGATCAGGCTGTGGTCCAATTTCCTCTGGAATTCCCGGATAGTGCTCGCTGCTCATAATATGAAAATTAGCTTCGCATAGATTTGCATTTTGGTCAAGATCGACTAGACAGGACCGTCTCCCACGCTAGTGTCTGAGCATATGAACGAGCACGCTCGCCAAGTGCGGGAAGTCTTCAGAGAATTGAAGTCGGTACGTGAGCGTGGTCCGGCGAATCTCGACAGCTCAGCGAACAAGCCGGTCGTGACGGAGCGTCTCGATGAGCTCGCAGCGGCACTGCCGACATGTGAGGTCGGTGAGAGCCGGTCACTCCGAATCGCACGTCTGCTGCGCACGGGTATCGACCAGCTGGACGCAGTCCAGCACCGCAAGGTGCTGATCATCATCTACGGCCTATCTGACGACTACGACAAGGAGACGCCGTCCGCGCTGCGGCTCATCGCGGCCAAACATCTCGGCGTGACACCTGAAAGTTTCAAACGGAAGGACGGCAGGGAAGACCGCGCGCTGGAGGCGCTTGCTGCGCTGCTGTGGCACCGGGCAGTTGCGACCGGCGGACGGCCGGAAGCAGAGACGTCGGATGTACGAACTGCGGCGACAGGGGCAACCGAGCCAGACGATTCTGTCGCTCAACCGTTGGCGGAGCATCGGCGGGTGCGGCCACGGCACCTGGTCGTCGGCAGCTGTGTCCTTGCGGCGCTTCTGATCGGCGGCGGCATCGCCCTCGCCGTCGTCCACAACGCGTCACCCTCGGCACAGCAGGAGGCTGGCGCGGCAGCACCAGGCCTACCGAGTGGCTCGACCGGGCAGCGTTTCGCCGAACAGCAGGGCAGCCTCGGCACACCCACCTACTCGAACCCGCTCGGTGGCGCTGCCGACGGTCCGCCAGTGGGGCCGCTACAGCGCGTGGAGGTCAGCTGCAAGGTCTACGCCGTGCCGTTCGCGTCGGCGTACCCGGACGGCTACTTCTATCGCCTGGAAGGTGCCCCATGGTTCGGGCGGTACTACGCCGTTGCCAACAGCTTCCAGAACGGCGACCCGATACCGAGTGACGGCAGGGCACCGACCAACACCGACCCCGCAGTGCCCGACTGTCCGGCTGACTGATTGAGCGCGCTCCATCGCAGATGGCGGATGCTGTCCAATCGCCCTACTTGGACTCGTCCCACACGAACGCCAGCCCGCTGCCGGGCAACGCCCAGCCGTCGAGCTCAACCGCCACGCTCGGCTCCGGCAGCGTTTCGGGCGCGCGGAGCACACTGGTCTTCGAGCCGCCGAAGAAGTCCAGGACGCGGACTGCCGTGATGTTGGTGTCGCCGTACCGGAGGTCGATGCGGGCGTCCTCGGTCGGCTGGCTGAGGCTGAAATAGAGCAGATGACCGTCGCTACGCAGCAGCGTGCGGTAGGTGTACGACAGCCGCACCCGAGCGTTGGCTTCGACGGCCGCCTTGCCGATACTGACGCTGTACAGCTGGCTGCCCTCGCGGGCGGTGCGGCGGATCGGACGCTCGTCGCCATCGACACTGAACTGGACCAGCTCGAAGGCCTCTGGCTGGTCGGCGCGCAGTCCGTTGACTGGTGTGAAGCGCCACGCGAAGGTGCTGGCCGGTTCCTGGAGCAGGTCGCGGTACTCGCGGCCACCCTCGACGCAGGCGAAGCGCCGGACGTTAGTGCTCGGCACGACGGAGTATTCCCAGCGCATGGTCGCGACGTACAGCGGTGTGCTGCCCTTGCGGCCACGCCCATTCCACGGGGACAGGTCGATGGTGACCCGTAGGTCGTGCCAGCGCTCGCCAGCCCGCAGGGCCTGAGCCTTCAGGTTCTCGTAGACCGCATCGGCGAACGGCTGGTCGCCGAGCTGGATGGCCAGGCTGTTCCGGGTGACCCGGTCGAGTACCTCCGGCGAAGACACGCGCTTGAGATCGCTGGCGTCGAACGCGAAACCGGCGATGACCGCGTCACGCATGGCCGGCGCCTGCTCCTCGAGAACTCGGCGCAGCCGGACGGTGGCCCGCTGTTCACTGTCCTTGCTATCGAGATACTCGAAGACGACGGCGATCAGGCCAGTGGTAAAGAGCGCCGAGCCGAGATCGGTGACGGGGAGCGACCGGAGCCAGGACAGTGCTTCAACCTGCGAGTCGAGGTGTCCGAGGACGAGTAGCCCGGCCCCGAGCAACGTGAAAACCGTCGCCAGAAAGGCGAGCTTGGTTTCGTAGAGACGTTGCAGGCTGTCGCGCATGTATCGAGATCAAGTATAGCAGAATTCGATCTCTAAACTGCTAACGTTCGAAATGCGGAACTCCCCGCAGCGTCCAATCCACGCTGCGGGGAGTCCGTCCATCTGGGGGAGCTGACCCGAGAGGTCAGCCGCCGCCACCACCGCTGCCGACGGTCTTGGTCATGATCCACCTCCTCGGCTGCCCGGGGGATGCCGCCGTGGACCGGACCGGTGGCCCGGCCGCCGAGGTCGGCGACGTCCGGAGAGTATCCGATTTTGGGATATTGCCAAGACCGCCACTGCGGTGGTCTCCGTGGACAAGTCGATCTACTCCGCCGAGTACCGCAAGCTCTGCGCCGTGCTGAAGCAGTTGCGGCTCGAAGCGGGGCTCACTCAGGTGCAGCTGGCTGAAGCGCTCGATGAACCGCAGTCGTTCGTCAGCAAGTATGAGTCGGGGGAGCGGCGGCTTGATGTGATTGAGCTGCGCCAGGTCTTGCGGCCGCTTGGCGTGACGGCTGCGAAAGTCCTAGATATCCTTGATGGCCAAAGTGGCACGTAGGCAGCAGCTGCGTAAGATTAGTATCTGATGTTTGAGGAATTTCGCATCCTGTGAGCGTCAGTCAGGTATCGACTGATAAGGGCGGCCAGGTCGGATCTGGGAATAGATAGCGACTGACCTCCATCTCTGCCAGTGCCAGGCCAGATTCCAGATACGATCGCCACGCTAGAATCGCGGAGGTCTATGCGAAACGATTCGCATACTGCGACGATAAGTCTCGGTCCTGAAATCACTTCCGCCAAGTCTCGGCAGGTGTCGAAGTCGTCACGAATTTCAGCAAACATGTGATCGAGAAGCTGCTCGCCAGTATCTACGCGAAGAGTGGCTGGGTCATTCGGGTCTTCTAGAGTGTAAGTTAACTTAAAAGTCATCAGTCGTTAACTATAGCCCTCTGTTTACTCAGAATCAATAGATCTTTTCGGGATGTCAGGGTAACCTGAAACAATATAGCTTCGATCAGGCGTACAAAATCCAAGGATTGTGCGGCCGCTGCGTGATGTTCCGGTCCAGTGAATCAATGGTGGTGGACCTTTACGGAAATGATCTTGCTCGGGATCGCGGTTAGTGAAGGCTGTGCGAATCTCGCTCAGTACTTCGAGTGGCGACATCGTGGGGCTGAATAGTGAAGTAACTATCTTCGAATAGATCACGCCATCCTTCGACCATTCGATGTTTCGAACCTTGGTGTCGCCGGTAACTTCTTGCAAAGTTGTCTGGCCGACCGATCGGAAACTTGCTGGTAAATCCTCGCAATAATGGAGTCCGTAAAATGTCTTTCTGTCTGCGTCGAGCTGAGGTTCGAAGATGTGACTTGAGTCGATCTCCTGCTTAGATTGGGCCGCGGCCACCACTATCATCCCCAGCCTCGCGGCTGTATCGTACGTTGCGATTACGGGTGCTTCCGTAACGTCACCGGCGAGCGGATTCTGCCGTCTGTCGGCCATTTCGGCAAACTCGTGCTGAACTCCACGCAGAAAGTCCGAATGATCGGGCGACGTTGTGGCGGAGGCTACGGCCCGAAGCCTTCGCCGCAGTTTACCGACGCGTTTTTCGGTCTCGCGCAGTGCAGTCACCTTAGCACCGTTTCGACGCTGTTCGATCAGCTCCGATTCCTGCTGGCGCAAATCGCGACGAATTGAGTCGAGAGCACTTGATTGCTTCAGTTCGTTGAGTGACCGTTCGATACTCGCAAGTGCGTCCCTGGCGTCGAACTGCCCGGTAATCGTCACGCGCTCGCCGAACCGGACAAACTCCTCCGGCGGTCCACCACAAGCCACGTCTGTAACCCTTCTGGCCGCTAGACCGACAGGTCTGGTGCCGAGAACGTTGCCGGTCCTGTCAGAGTCCGTCAAGGAGGGTGGCTCTCTGTCTGAAACGCTGGCTCCCCAGGTCAAGATCATTTGTGCTGGATACGTTGGTAGACAAGGTTCCCGTCTTGCCTGAAGTTCAGACCGAAGATGCACTCTCCGCCTACGCGGCTACTCGCGACCTCGCCTTGACCCCATCACTGGCGGCCATCTTCGACAGTGCCTTGCCCGACCGGCTGGCCGGAGCGCTGCTGTCGCCGACTGGCGATGGCCGATTGACTATGGGCTGGGCCGAGCGGGTGTCCGACTCGACAGGGACACCGCTTCACCCCAACCTGCTCCCGCTGCTGATCCTCGACGAACGATCCTTCGCCTGCGTAGTGCTGTCGAGCGCAGATGGTCCGCGCCTACCGGGCGAGGGTGCCGTCGTCCGTTGGCACCTGACGCTGGACCACACACGGGCGGCCGACCAGGCAGCGGTGCTCGACACCGACTGCCTGCTGTATGCCGAGTCGGTTGCCGACGAGCTCGAAGCCCGTGGTCCCGGAATCGAGCGCATGCTTAACGAGATCAGCCCGGCCTACCGGCTGCAGTACGTCGACGCCGGCAAGCGGCCACGTGACTTCGTCCTCCGCCCGACCCGCATCGCCTGCCAGAACGTGGTCATTGCCTACGCGGCCTTCCAGCACGACGCCGCCATCGACGGCATGGCCGTGCCCGCCTGGCAGACCTGCGAGGTCCCCCACGTTGCCGCGCACGAGGGCACCAGGGCGCTGGCGGCCCAGATGCTCTGCGACACCTTCCAGAGTGGCGGCACGATGGAAATTCGCTTCGACCGTCCTGCGTCGGTCCGAGCGAAGGGCACAACGTCAACGGGTGAAGTCGTCGACGTCGACGCCAAGTACGACGGCCACCCGGAAGGGCAGGTACCGGCCAGCTTGCGCCGCTATGGGCGCACGGTCGGTGTCGGGCTCGGTGTCGAAGACCCGGCGGCGATCTCGCCCACCGAGGCTCGTGAGCTGTTCTTGGCCGTCACCCCGATGCCGGATGAACTCCGTCAGCGCGTCGACGCCGCAGTCCAGGTCGGATTGACCACACCGGAGCGGCTGTGCTTCACGCTCATGATGCCGGTGTGGCGGGCGATCGAGCTCGACTTCCTGCTGGCCACCACGCCACGAGTGGGCTCGATCCTCTGTGGCGGTGCCGACTGGCGTGACCGGCCAGCCCGGCAAGCCGAGTCCGAGCTATGCCGAGCAGCGCTGATGGCCGGCATGCTGCGCGATCGCCTCGACCACGTCGACAGCGCTGCTGCCGCGTCCGACGTCAGGGTTTTCGAAGACGACCGTGTGGGCGTCGCCTGGCAGGTCTCACCGGAGACGGCGGCCGTCCGCTTCACCGGCGTGGCTGCTGGCCCGGTGCCATGGCAATCCGGTCGGGCGGCACCGCTGCGCCTCCAACCCGGTGAGGACCTGGTGGTCGTCCCGCGTACTCATCCGACCGAGGAGGACTGGCGCACCGTGCAGCAACACGATGCGCCGGCTGGCCAGCGCGCAGCCTTACTGGTACCGCGTGACGTCCTGCAAGACGCGCTCGCTCGGGCCGAGGCCGGCGGTCTCGGCGTGTTGCACTGTCCGGACCGGCTGGCCGAACTGGACCAGGCGATCGAGCGCAAGCTGCTCACCGCGCGGATCTCACGCGCATGAGCCGGGAAGAAGCGTGGCTGGTACGGCTCCCCGGTGCCGGGCTCGAGCAGCTGTTACTGGACATCGAGGCCGCCGCGGCCCGCGTGCCGCTGGCACTGCCGGGCGACCGTACGGACGTGATCCGCTTCGAGAAGCTGGCTACCGAGCTTGAGCGACGCGCCTTGGTGGCGTTGACCTCGGGCGCGGAGGCTGTGCAGGAGCCAGATCTGCCGCAGGCTCCAACCGCCCGGGTGTTCTACCGCGGTGCCAATGACGAACCGCCGTCGTCCGCCCTGGCCGCCGCCCGACCTTGGTTCCGCAGCGGCGATATTGCGGTGGAAATCCGCCGCCCGTTCGGCCCCGGAGCGACAGCAGCGAGTCCGCAAGCCAACCTCCGTCAGCCGGCCAAGGTCTGGCGTGCCATCGGCCCTCGTGGTGTCGAGCTGACCGGAAGCCGAGCTGTCGAGAAGCGGTTCCACCGGCAGATTGAGACGGCACTCGACGGCGACGATCCCGAGGCAGTCATCCGACCGAGCGGGATTAACAACCGGGTGCTGACCGACGGCCTGCGGAAGTATGTGGAGCGGACCGGCCAGCCTCAGCGGCGACTGCCCGTGGTGTACCGCGATGGTTCCCGTGGTCCGGACTTCCCGCTGCGGTGTCTGCCGCTGCGTGGTGGCACGCCGCCGATTGAGTGGCTCCAGTACCGCTTTGCCATGCTCTCGATCCGGCATACAGAGATGGACGCTGTAGTGCAGGGTGCCTGGCTCCGCAACGCTGACATCTCGCAACCGCGGCCTATCGGCGAGACCGACATCCTGGCCTATGAGCAGTCGCTCGAGCAATTCGCGCGGCTGACCAGAGACCGGCCCGCGGTCGTGTACATGTACCAGACCGGTCTGGAAGCAGCAGTACTTGGCGTTTACCGGGCTGCGACGCAGCGGATGCTCGACCAGCCCGGCAGGTTGGCTGTGGTGCCGATGTTCTACGTTGCTCCCCGGCCGACGACAGCGCAGGAAACAACGCACATTGAGACGGCGAACTTCACGCCGGGCGAGGTGTGGTGGGCTTGACTACTCCGAAGCGTGGATTCGCCAGTTCGACAACGCGGATCGTCCGCTGTAAAGACTGCATCCGAGAGACGGCCGGGTCCGACGATTCCCCTTCGGCCGCCGAGCTGGCGAGCCAGGAGTTCGCCTACAACGAGAACTGGGCGCAGCGGTTAGTCGAGCGCGGCGGTAGCCGGACGGATCGCTGTAGCCGACACCGCCAGCTCCATACCCAAGCCATCCGCGCGCTCGCCGTGCCGTACGTCGACCTCCGGACGCTCGGACCGGCCGTAGGACATGACGGCAGCGACGGACCGCTCGGTCCTCTGGGCGGGCTGGGGCCGCTGCCGTCGATTCATCGCCCCGTGAGCAGCCACGTCGCCCTAAACGACTTTCAGGTCGGCATGACCGACGTCGACATCAGCCGCATGCTGCGGAAGCTCAAGGAGCGGCGGGTTCTGATCCTGAAAGCTGGTACCGGGACTGGGAAGTCGACATTCGCGCCCTTCCGGCTGATGTCACCACCGAACGCCGACGACCTGCGGCTGACCGACTACGGCCCGATCGTCGTCACGGAGCCCCGGATCCAGGCCGCGACTGGCGTCGCCCGCTTCGTCGGCGAGAAGCTGGTCATCGGTTGCCCACTCAAAGAGTGCAACGACCCCGACCACGGCAGCTTTAACCCGGCGGCCCACCCGGACGGCCCCGACGGGGCGAGCGGCGAGAGCTGCGACGATCCGGTGGCTTGCGACCGGCCGCACGTCGGTGATCATCCCGGTCCGAAGCTCGCGAGCTGCGTGGTGTCCGACTGCGCGCGGCACATCGGTCCCGGCTACCAGGTCGGCTACCAGGTATCGGAGAAGAAGCACCACGATCCAGCATGCCAGCTCGTCTATGTCACTGATGGCACGATGGTCAACTGGATCACCGAGGGTCGGCTGCACGGTATTGGCACGGTCATCGTCGATGAGGCGCATGAGCGCAATGTTAATATCGACTTCATCCTCGCTTACCTGAACCGCGAGCTCGACCGTTACCCACACCTACGCGTCATCGTCACCTCCGCAACATTCGATGTCAGCTTCTTCGCGAGCTACTTTGGCGAGGAGCGCGTCCATACCGACGAGGTGCCTGCCGAGAAGAGCTTTGGCTACGGCGCACCGTTCTTCGCTTCGACCAACGGTCCGCAAGAATTCTCGTGCAGCTGCGAGCCGGTGCGGGAAGCGGACGGCAGCGAGCGGCCCGCCCACCCGCCGTTGGAGTCATACGAAGCTTGGCGTGACCAGCACTGGCCCAACGCTCCCGTTAACGGCGAGGATCTCCGTGCGGTGACGGACAGCCTCTCGGCGCTTCGCTTCTCGGATCCGCAGCCGGGGGCTGCGTGGCGCACCTCTATGGCCGACTCGGTCGCCACACACGTGCTGGAACTTGTCCGGCATCTCGACGACCACCGCATCCACGGCGACGTGCTGGCCTTCCTTCCGTCCCAGAAATTGATGCGCACGGCCATTGAACACATCGAATCGCGCATGGATCCGACGCGGACCGACCTCTTTGGCCTGGTGCAGGCGGCACCGTTGAGCCACAAAGAAGCTGCACTCGCGCCGCGGAAGGCTGGGGATAAGCGGAAGGTCGTCATCGCAACCAGCTTGGCCGAAACCTCGCTCACCGTGAGCGGCGTGCGCTTCGTCGTCGACAGTGGCCTGGCGGTCAAGCCGCTGTACGACGCTGAAACGGCAATGGCGGATTTCGAGACCGGCCCGCATAGCCAGGCAGGTCTGCGGCAGCGGTGGGGCAGGGTCGGCCGGGACGCGCCCGGCTGGGTATTCCCGCTGTATTCATACGTCGACTTTAAGAAGCTGCCAGAGAATACCCGGTCGGGGTCCACTACCAGCAATCTTGAACAGCTGGTGGTCAAAGTCAAGGCGGCTGGAATCGACGATCTCGCCTCGTTGAGCTGGCCCGCGTTGCACGACCATGGCCATCTCGATGACGACGCTCGAAGTGCGGCAAAGACGTTCCGTGCCGAACTGGTGCGGGCCGACAAAATGCTCCGGCAAAACGGCGTGGTAAACGAGCGTGAGCAGCTCACACGCTTCGGCAAGGAGACTGGCCGGTTCGGCGCGCACGGCACGTCGTTCGGGCTAGCGGTCATGTGTGCCGACCAGTTGGCGTGTGCGCCGGAAGTTGCTACTGCACTGGCGCTGCTCGACACGGCCCATTCGCCGCGCGGCTTCGAGCAAGTTAAGCTGGATAACCTATTTCTGCGGTTACCGAAACTGCCGACGGTAGCCACAGAGTGGGCTTTACAGCTGGAGCGGCGGCGCGCCGCCTTCGCGGCCGGCGACGATGACATTGCATGGGTGCTGCGGGTCGTTGCGGCCTGGGAGCAGGCCGACCCATCCGCGCTGCCCTGGCAAGACTCGGCCTATCGCCAAGCGTTTGCGTCTGAGTTCTGGCTGAACCACGACATGCTGCTGCAGTTAGCAGAGCTGCGGCGGTCAGTCCTCGCCATGCTGTCGGCGGCGATGAAGGAGGAGGTGCGTAGACCAACAAATCCAGCGCTTGCGCACCGGGTGCGGGCCGCTATCTCAGTCGGTTACAGTCAGCGGACTTGTAGCCGGGTCCAAGCGCGCACATATGCGTCTGATGCAGATTCGGCTATCACGTACGTGCTTGACAAGCGGTATGATCTAAAGGATATCGCAGGTCACATCATTCCGCTCGGGCGCAAAGCGGCCTCGACTTCAACGGGCCGAGCGGCTACGACGTACATCTCAAGTCCTGTCGCTGTTGTTCCATGGGCGCTTGATGTGGCGACGAATCCCGATCCTGCCCGGTCTAAATCATTCGAGCTACTGCTGCGGGCGATCGAAGCAGAGGACCGGGCAGCCGTCGAGCAACAAGCCGTTCAAGAGCAGGTGCTGGCCGCTGCGATCATGCAGTACCCGGTCGGCGCGCGGCTGCGACTGGACCATCCGGAGGGGGCCGACGAGCGCACGTTTCCGTCGAGCGCGGTCGATTCGGTCGTGCTGTGCCGGCCGCCGCAGAGTCCTGCGGTGTCGCAGGTGCCGGAGTCGGCCAGCTCAGTTTGGGCAACCATAACCTCCACGCAAGACGACTCGTGGCCGGTCGGGCGGACGATAGCGGCCGGCGAGGACCGATCAGGCGAGCCCGTCGACACCGCCGCGAGTGACATCGATCCGTCAACGGGCGTGGTCGTCGGTAGTGAAGCCAACCTGTCACCATCGGCCACCGCCGACGGCACCGAAGATATGATGGCGGTCGCTCGTGAGCGGCAAGCGCACGTGCTCGATAAGGTCAATCTCCGGATGGATCGCGGTGCGCTGCCATCAGGCCTGCAGCCCGACTCGTACGAAGTAGTCGGCTATAACGTACATGCGCGGGGCGTCGACGTGCTTCTCGACTGGACCGTGCTCAATGCAGCGTTCAGCGGTGATCCGGCAGTCAACGCTGACCTTGAACTGGGCAGTACCGTCGAGATTGTCGCCGGGGATGTCGTCGACGTCGCTGGCCGCAGCTTCCAGTTCTTACATCGGGCCGACGGTCGCGGTCGCTTCTTGGTGGGCAACTTTGATTCGAAATCGTCGGCCACGACCTACCAATACTCGCTGAGTGCATGTCGTGGCGATGCGCAATTAATCCGTGACTTGAAGCCTGGCTTACGTCTGCATGGTGAGGTGATGCCAGGGCCGGCCGCCACCCGCGCGGTGTCTTTGGTCGGCCACATCCGCGAGCAGCTTAGGAACGGTTCCCGGTCGAAAACAGGTGCCGGCCGCAGCAACGAAGCGATCGTTTCGGCACGGTCGTATAAGTCCAAGGCGGCCGCATTTGAGGCGGAAGGGGCCGGGCGGGGTGAGCACGGTGAGGTGCGAGTGCCTGTTCCGCTGTCTAATGGCTTACTGTGGCAGACGTTCAATGTGCCGCACAACATTCTGGCTAGCGCAGTAAGTGAAACTCCGGGTCAACGGGTCGACGTCAAATTAAAGGACGGACCCGCAAGCATCTCTTTCGCTATTGAAAAGGCGAAGCGTGGCCGGATCCAGCACGACGTAGTAGAGCTGCGTGCAGATGTCCGCTTTGACATCAAGTCCGAGGAGACCTGTTCCCTCAGCTCGAAGTCGTGTATCTCCAAGCGTCTCCGTGATTCACTCGTCGCGCTGGAGCCAGGCGTGGCATGGCGCGACGCCGTTTGGACGCTGTACCAACGAAGTCAAGTCCTGCAGGTCAGGCAGGTCCAGGAAAGCGCAAAGCTGGCCGACGAGCCGGAGCGGCAGCGTCGCGTTACGTCTGCGGAACCGCGTGTCACCGAGCGAGCTTCCGCCGACGGAGCTGCTGCTCCGATCAGGCCAGGCCTACCAGGACCGCCACCTCCACCTGCCGCAATGAGGCCTGGCGGTGGTCCGATCCGCAGCCAGGAGCCGCCAGCGGACGCAGAGAACTTTAGGACACCGGCTCCTGCAGGGAGGCCCGCTGGGAGCTCGCGACCGGCTATGCCCCGACCGCGCAGCGGCAACCATGTACTGCCGCCAGAGGCGCCGCCGACCACGCGGCGGCGGTCCTCCAAGCGCGACCGGCGCTCGCGCCTTGACAATCCGCTTGTGCCGATCCTGGCCCTGTTCGTTTGCATGGCGATCGTGGCTGGTGTGGCGCACATGCTAGAGCAGTACTTTGCGAATGACCCCAGTCTGCCGGCAGCGGTCGACGTGCAGAGTGCGGCGGCGCAGGACGAGGCAGTCGTCGACGCGACGATCGCAGGCAGCTGGGCGGCGCAACTAGCTTCGGATGCGGGTGGGAGCGAGGAAAATGACGCTCGGGCATTCGAGGACTATTCGCGACTGCGCGAACAGTACGGCGCGCTCGTGGTATCAAGTGACTCGTTTGCAGGAATGCTAACCGGTCGCTGGACGGTGCTCGCCCCGACGCGGTTCGACAGTAGCGAGGACGCATTGCAGTGGTGCAGACAGCGGCAGCTGCCCAGTGAGGCATGCTTCGCTCATCACATCACAAGAGATGCTGCGGACTATCTGGGGGCCGTTTATAGCTAGCCGTTGGCTTGAGCCGCGGTGCATGCAAACAGACCGGCTCCCGTGTCAGCCAGGGAGCCGGTCTGTTCGGTCAGAGCATCACCACTGGCAGTGGACGTGGTTGCCGTTCTCGAACGCGGCGTAGCTGGCTCCGAGCTGCTTGCAGCGGTTCACGATGGTCGTCGTGCTGCGTCCGCCGTACTGGTCGAGATCGAAGGCACGGCCGTCGTAGTGCTTGCTGCCCGCGCTGTGGCTGCCTCCGGCGATCTCGCTGACCCGCAGGCCACCCTCGCTGCCGATCTGCTGCAGCGCACTCAGCATGCGGGTGTCGAGGGCGACGCTGCCGCCCGGTGCCCCGCCGTATGCCGAGCGGGCCGCCTGCCTGCCCTCGGCGGTGTCGACGACGTTCTGCCGGGCGGTGGCGTTGTCGCGCACCCCGCTGACGTGGACGGTCTGCAGGGCGATGTTGCGGTTGTTGAGGATGGTGTTGGCCAGGTCGCGAGCCGGTGTGCTGTTCAGGTTGACGCCGTTGGCCCACTTGGCGACGTGGCCCTGGGCGTAGACGACGGCGTTACCGTCGGTCTGGAGCTCGAGACCCGCGCCAGGGTTGCCGCCGGTGCCAGTTGCCCAGACCGGGACGTTACCGGGCGCGATGATCACCAGGTTGCCGTCGCTCTGCATCTTCAGCACCGAGCCGGCGCGGTTGGTGCCGCTGGCCCAGACCGCCCGGTTGCCGGGTGCGTACTCGACGAGGTTGCCGTCGCTCTGCATGACGAGGGCGATGTTGTTGCCGGTGACGAGTCGCTGGCCGGGGTTGAGTTGCTCGTTCTGCTGCAGGTTGTTGGTCTCGGGACCGCCGGCGTAGGCAGCCGGCGCGGTCGTGATGGCGAGTCCGACCAGGCTGAGTGCCGTGACGGCAAGCGCCGCGGCTCGGCCAAGGTGCTGACGCATGGAGATACCTCCGAAGGGCTGGGGCGAGAAGGATGAGATCGGAAGCGACCGTTCCCGAGGCGGCGCTCCGGTCCTAGATGTAGCCCAGCGGTCAGGCCCGTGGCCTGGGAAAACGTCGGTTGCCGGTTGTCTCTTTGCTTGATAGACAACGGGGCAGAACGGACAAGCCGCTGACGAGGCGTGACGCAGACGCAGGGGGCCGGAACTGTGGGACGACCTGAGCGGCCGATCGAGCAGCCCGACGGGGACCTAGGTCAGTTCGCGATCGATCTGCGTCAGCTCCGAGACGATGCTGGCCGCCCGACGTACGAGGCGATGTCCCGGCGTACGGGCGTCTCACGAGCGGCGCTGGCCAAGGCCGCGACCGGTGAGCGGCTACCCCGTTGGCGGACCGTCGAGCATTACGTGCGCGACTGCGGTGGCGATGTCGAGGCATGGCGGGCCCGATGGGAAGCGGTCCGGATGGACGGAGAGGAGATGCCGAGCGCCGGTATCGACGCGGCCGATGCTGAGGCCGATGGGACCGCACCGGCGATCGCGGAGCAGCGGACCGGTGGTTGGCGGGGACTCCGGCTGGCGGTCGGGCTGACCATCGCGGCCGTCGTTGCGGTGGCTGTCGGGTTGCTTCTCTGGCCGTCGAGGCCGTCCGATGATGCGAGTCGTCTGCCGTCGGCGACCGAACAGCCGATCTTCAGCGAGGACTTCGAAGGCAGTCAGGTCAACCTGCAACGTTGGCGGGCACCGGGCGATCCGGCGCACCTCTTCCCTCAGAACAATGTGCTGAACATGCTGGGCTCGAGCGACGCGGGCGAGGTCGTCAGCGTCGACCTGGTGGCTCAGGACCTCGGGACGTTCCGTGAGGTCGACTTCGTGACGAGTGTGCTGGAAGCGCCCAACCCGGGGTCGGGCGGCGGCAGTCTCATCCTGACTGAGCAAAGTGGTCGGACGCATATGATCCTCTTTGGCGTCAGCCCGGGGCCGATCCCACTGTCGATCGAACTGCTGGCCTGCGCACGATCCTCTTGTACGCAGTACGACGACTACGTGCCGCCAGCACCGCCTACCGAGGCTCAGCAGTACGGCTTCGGCGAAGTCGTACCGGTCAAGGTCATGCACGAGGGCACTGAGCTTCGGGTGTATGTGCGCGATATTGTGGTCGCGAGAGCGAACGTGCCAGGACCGCTGACTGGCTTTAGTTTCGACGCCTACGCACGTGCGGGCGAGCAGTGGCATATGACCGTTGATGCGGTTCGGGTCTACCGGTGAGCGCGGAGGGTCCCTATCCTCACAGCCTGCCGGGTGACGGATCTCGTTCGCCTGCCTCGTTGCTCAACGCCTCTCTTACGGCTCCGGTCGCGTCGTCGATGGCACAGTGCTCCCAGATCCGGACGACGGTCCACCCCGCTGTCTCAAGAGCATGGTTGTTCCGCTGGTCTCGCAGCACGTTCGTCCGCAGCTTTGGGTTCCAGTAGTCGACGTTCTGCTTCGGTTGGGTGCCATGCTCTGGGCAGGCATGCCAGAAGCAGCCGTCGACAAACACGGCCAGCTTGGCCCGCGTGAAGACGATGTCTGGACGTACCCGACACTCGGGCAAGTCGATGCGGTAGTCCTTGCGGAAGCGGTAGCCAAGGCGGTGCAGGGCCGAGCGCAGCCTGACCTCAGGCTTGGTGTCCTTCCGGCGGATGGCCTGCATGTTCCGGCGACGGCCTGGTGTCGTGGTGTAGGTCACGGGGATGGCGGAGGCTGACTAGTCACGGCGACTGGGCTACAGCTCATTGATCCACTGGGCAAGGGACTGAAGCCGGCCGCTACTCACTCGCTCACGGAGCTTCGTAGCCGAGTGTTTGGCCTGCGGTCCGTACGCCTCAACCGGTGCTCCGGCGTCAACGTGAACCACGTTGTTGAAGAGCGGCGCGTTTTGCCGGCGTGCGTCGCACGCCGCCACAAGCCGAGCTGCGTCAAACTCGTTGGTGATGAGAACGTACGCGAAGTCCTTACTCGTAGACTCCAGTCGGACATAATCGTTGAAGTCGGATGGAAACTGCTCCTCGCGATCGCTGCGAATACTCCATTTCGCCGTAATGAGTATTCGATACTGATCGGCGTGTCGGACTAGCGCCAGGTCGACCTGTCGCGTTTTAGTTCCAGTTGAGGCGTTAAAACCGGGTAAGTCGTGTAGGTTCTTCCGAGTGCTAATTTCATATCGGGATGCGATGCTAGGTACCCGGTGCAGAACGGCGGCAAGGGTATCCTCGAATCCCTCGCCGACCATGTTCTTACGCTTGTTTTCCTTCGACAAATGCGACTGAACTCGGCGGACAAGATTCTGTGCCACTTCCTCGGGCACATCTCCGGTTAGGTAGTCTTTGAGAACGTCCAGGACTACAGAGACGAGCTCAGGGTCCTCGCCGGGGAGCGGAAAGTCTCGGTCGGCATATGGGGCCCGCTGCGCTTGCACCTTCGAGGGTTGATCCTGGCTGGCGATTACGGCCGCCAGATCGACGCTAGCTTGAGTGAACAACCAGTCGATGTGGAGGGCAACATCCTTTGGTGGGACATCAAATGACCGTGATATGCGGTCATGGAAGCGGAGTGAGCGTTCGTACCAGGGACGGCCAGGTTGGCACTTGTCACTCTCATAACAATGAGCCAGGCCGATAGTCTGATCGATCGACAGTAGTAAACGGTAGACGTGTTGCCAGGCATTCTTAGCGTCGACGTCGCCGGCTTCGCTGAAGTACTGGTTCAGCAGTCGTGCACGGTTCTCAACACCGAACGCTCGCTTGACCGGAGGTGCCTCGGCTGATGGAACGGACGCGGGCACGTCGAAGCCAGGCAGCGGCAGGCTGCCTGTCACTGATCGGCAGCTCGATGCAGCGCCGAGTTGACTACCTTCGATACTTCACGTGCAATCGCCATAGCTAGCAATGGTGGCACAGCGTTGCCGATCTGGCGATAGCGTGAGTGCGCAGCCCCGCCGCTGATGCGCCCGGTCAACTCGCCGCGACGAGGGTCAGTCGTCACGACGAAGTGGTCGGGGAACGACTGAAGCCGTGCAAACTCGCGGACCGTCAACGAACGTGCTGTTGCGTAATGGTAGACGGAGTCAGCCTTGGTGTTAAGGGTCCAGCCCCACATGCCTGGGTGCAATCGCCGGTACGCGTAGTAGTGGGCGCGGCCAAGCTGGCCGCTGCCGTTGGCGGGGCCCCATCTCTGGTCGCTTAGATACCGGACCCGGAGCTCATCAGTCAAGTCACGATGGTTTCCGCCAGCTGGAACAGCGTTCAGACGCTGGACTGTGTCTGCGTTCATTCGAGGAACACTGACATTCATCAACTCGTCACTGAGGCCACGGCGCATTAGCTCTTGGTAGGCCGACTGTGGCTCCGCCAGCTCTGCAATCTCAATGCTCTCTGCCCGCCGGCCGCTTTCAAGCACTTCCAAGTCCGAGATTGCCTGAGCGGCAGTTACCACACTCAGATCATTCGTATCGCGTAAGTGGTCAAGTATCGTCAAGTCTTCTACGCTACGTGAGACGACGCTATAGCTTTGTGCGTCGCGGCGCAGGCCGAGTCTGCTGGTAGCGCCACTTCCGGTTGGCATAAGGGGGGAAACTTCGAGATCGCGCCGGACGCCGAAGAAGATGAGGCGCTTACGCGTCTGCGGAACGCCGAAATTTGCAGCGTCTAACACCTGTGCGTTCAGATCGTAAGCGCCACTTATTGAAAGATCCTGTTTCACTTGCTCAAGGACGCCCATCTGAGCCATGCCCGGGACGTTCTCCATAATGAAAGCTGCTGGACGTGCGGAATCGACTGTTTGGACAAACTCACGGTAGAGAGAGTTCCGCGGGTCGTCGATCAACCGGCTATGGTTCCGTACTTGCGAGAATGCTTGGCAAGGCGGACCGCCGACAATGACATCGGCTCGACGTGCCACATCGAGAATTTCATCTCGGGTCGCTTTTGTGCGGATGTCCCCGACGATAGTTCTGGCCTGAGGAAAGTTGCCTGCGTATGTGGCACACGCATCAGGATCGTGGTCTGAACCGCCGATTATCTGGAAGCCGGCTTGGTGGAATCCCTGTGATAGACCTCCAGCTCCGGCAAATAGGTCAACTACTTTCAGTCGCCTCTTCCGAAACTTTGCTTTCCCTGTGCTTGGACCTTCATGCTGACTGGAAGGCGTCTCAAAGAGCGCGTGTTGATGGACGCCGGTCATGACGCGACCGATCCGTTCGTAGCGACAAGATCGACGTTGCGCGGCTTCGGGGGTGCTAGCGCACCAGACTCCGAGGCCGATGCATTCTGATCGCGAGCTTTGACCGAATCCTCCGTCGCGTGGTCCCCACCCAGCTTGCCATGGTGCCGTGGGTTGCCTTCCAGGACGTGCATGGGTAGACCCTCCGCCTCGTGCGTCACCTTGCCAAGCTGACGCGCCGAGCAGGAGGCAATCGCACGCCACCGCGAAGGAAATCTAGTGTCGTGGCGGCCGGCTTGTGCTCGGTCGGCGACGCTAGACCCACTGATCGGGTTAGGCGTCTCCACCGGTCACGTCCTTCGTAACGGCGTGGCCAGTGACCCGCTCAATCAGATCTACAACGGCAGTAAGCCGCTGTGAGAGGAACTGCTCGTAGTCGTCTGAGCTCAGTCCAGAGTCGGGACCCTGCTGGATAGCGTGAGAATCGAGCACATCCAGCAGCTTCTCAGCTCCGTAGGTCTTCTCCATCTGATCAAGGTACTGACTCGGTGGGCGCTTGCCGATGATCTTATTGGTCTCGGCGTCGATAAGCGCCCGGTTGAGTAGGAGCTCGCTCGGCACTCCCTTGGGCAGGAAGCCCTTTGGGAATATGTGGTGAGAGTCGATCCTTTTCTCTTTGACCTTGAGCGCGGTCAATCGCTGTGCCGAGTGGAAATCCTTTGCGCCCATGCGTATTGTTAGCGCCATAACTCCGGCATGGAGTGCTTTGCGGCGGACGTTAGCAGCGCGCAGCGTTGACTCGCTAAAGGAGAATGAAGCAACAGCTTCTGGTGCTTCTGCCTCCGGGTCTGCCAGCCACTTGGAAAGCCGGGAGTAGTCGGCACCGGCCTGGCTGTTGGCACCCTGATCGAAGTTCGCCATGAAGGTGGTGCACCAGAAGTACTGGCTGAGCCGTTCGAGAGCGCCACTTCGTTCGAGTGGTTTCATTGCGCGCACTTCAGGCCATGCCGCCGCCATGGTGACGATCAACATGCCGTACGGCAGCCAGCGCTTGCCAAGTACGCCGTAGTCATTCTGCAACAGGTCGAGGACGGCCGCGGCGCCCGAAGCGACCGGCGTCCAATGCTCCCGAATATCGTCGGCGGTAAGACTCCGAAGAACGTCTGCTCGCTGCGCGGATCGCCGTACGCGAAGTGATACTGCTTGCAAGAGCGGATAAGTCTCGACATCAAAGTCATCGAGAATGCTGTCTCGTTCGCGCGCCTCCTCTGAGAGCTCACGCAGATTCACGCCACTCGGATACAGACGGGCGGTGACAAGGTCGGACGCTCCGAGGGGCTTGCCGGTCCGGTTTAGCGTCTCGAAAATGTTGCAGACGGCTTCAAGTGCAGTCTTCGCAGGGAGTGTAACGACCGGGAAACCGTAGCTTCTAAGCGGAACTAAGTACGCGTCGTAAACTGCACGTAGCTGGCGCTTGAGCGCGTATTCTTGGTCGGCATCAGGTGCTGCGGCTCGTGCGAAGCCGTCTAGCCATTCGTGGAAGTCATCGAGCCGTTGTAGCGGGAACAGTCCCTCGGCGTACTGCCAGCCTCGGTCGCTGGGGTCGATGTCCTTGGTGGACCCCTCAACGACCACGATGGCTTCGTCAAAGTCAACTTCGTGCACTGGATGGACATCGCCGGCCTGGGATAAGAACTTTCTCAACCTAAGAAAGTACGTCTCCTCCGCTACGCCTGTCAGGGCGCGAAAGAGTGAAGTCAGTCGCTGCTGACCGTCAAGAATTAGCTCGTCGGCAGATTTGCTGCCGAGTTGCGGGGCGCCATCGACTGCTCTGGCCGCGAACGCGGCGTTGTCGTCACCTTGCTTCCAGAACAGCAAGGTGCCGGCGGGATATCTTGACATTATGCTACGCAGTAGCTCGACGGTTGACTTGCTGTCCCAGACGAAATCTCGTTGAAAATCGGGGACAGCGAGCTCGCGATCGTGAATTCGCTGCAGTAGGTAGCTAATCTGTTTGCCATTGGCCTCGAACACAGGATCCGCAGCATACGCTGAGGTCATTGTTGCTCCCGTCGATTGCCCCTCGCTTCCCGAGAATCTTACCGGATGCAAGGCGGGTCGTTTCGACGGGGTTCAATTCCTTCTTTGGTCGCGGATGTGGTCCGAAATGCGGTATCCACGGCAGTTCGGTCAGGTCGCACTCAGTGATGGGATGACGTGGTTCTGGCGTGGATCGCACCGCAGAGCAAGCAGTGGCCGTACCGCGTCCAACTTTGCGTGAGGGCCAGGCCGCGATCTCGCCGCAGGCTGGCGCGGTAAGCCAGCACTGAGAGCACGAACAGTCTTGCCTTGGCGGGTCAAGTGGTCTGAACTGCTTGGTGATGAGGCTGAGCGACCCGCTTAATGATGTCCAGACCAGGATCCTGCGCTGGATCGCTGATGGCTGCCCAGCAGGTCGGATGACAGGAACCTCTTACAAGCGGACAGCCGCGGCCCTACAAGACCGGCGTCTCGTCAAGATCGACAGGCGTGGCGGGGGATGGGTCGCTACAACGACCGACCGTGGCTTGTACTACCTGGAGCACGGTACGTATCCGGCAGCCGTCGCGTCGCCCGCTCGCAACCCGCGGGCGCGTCCCGTATCGCCGGCCGACGGATCGGCGAATCCCCGTCCTGTTGCCGGCAGCTCCACCGCGACGTCTGCGATCGTTGAAAGTCCGGTGTCGGCTGCTCGGCAGCCCCGTGTTCCGCCCACTGAGGCGTTGGTTGCTGAGGTCGTAGCCGCGGGCGGCCGGTTGGAGTTTGGCGATAAGGACCGAGCGCAGCCGATCTACAAGCTGACCGAGCTGGTGCGACACGTCAACCGGTTCAGCAAGGCTCCCGACGGTCAGCGGCTACAGCTAGAGCGGATCCGTCCCCCAGGCTTGGACTGGCGTACCCCTGTTCGGTACATCCTCTTCTTCGAGCAGGGACCGGAGAGCCGGGAGGCGCCTCTCCAGCCTGTGCCGGTACCGGGACAAGTCCGTCGGTACCACCCAGCGGTCAGGCAGCTTCGTGGGGATCAGAAGCATCCTTCCGGCGTCGTTGCGGCTCGACGTTGGCGCATCCTGCACGCGATCGCGGTTGAAGCGGAGCACCGTGGCTACGAGGTGACGGCGTACGCGCTCCGGTCGGATCGTGACCTGCGCAGCAGACATGAGGTGTGGGACCTGTTGCTGATGTTGGACGGTGAGACCGTCCCCCTCGGGCTGAGCCAAGAGAACGACCGGGTCGAGCACGTCCCGACTGCTCGGGAGCTTGCAGAGAAGCAGCGGTACAGCTGGACGCGCATACCCACGCATGACACGGTCCCGAGCGACAGGCTTCGACTCGACGTTGGCGGTCTGCACGGCACCGAACGTCAGTCGTTCTGGGCCGATAGGAAGCGCTGGTCGCTCGAGGAAAAGCTCCCGGAAGCCCTCCGCGAGGTCGCGGTCCGTATCGACGAGCTCGGTGCGAAACGCGCGGCCCGTGCGCAAGCAGAAGTTGCCCACCAGGAGGCTGTCGAGCAGGAACGGGTGCGGGCCCGTGAGCGTGCGGCAGAGTCGCACCGGAAGGAGTTGTTAGACAGGCAGTTGGAGCGATGGCGAGACGGACGTGAGCTACGGGCGTTCGCAGCAGACCTTGAGGCACGGATCGAAGCAGCAGAGGGATCGCCGACAGCCGATGACAGGGCCATCGCAGAGGCCCGGCGGTGGCTGGCTTGGATCGAGGAGCGAGCAGCGTACGTTGATCCGCTGACGGACTTGCCTGGCTGGCCGGAAGCGCCGGACCTGCCGCTGTACCAGTTAGAAAAGTTCATGCGGCGTATACCGGAACCGATCGAGATGCACTATCGCCCGCGACGCTATGACTAACTCTCCGATGAGGACTTTGCGCGGACGCTCGACAGGTGTGCCTCAGAGCTAGTCGCTGATGAACTGCCGCAGCCAGTTCGCCACCGCATCCTTCGTGACCAGCCCCGCTGAGCGCAGAGCGTCCACGATGTCTGCGCCGCTGATCAGGGCAATCGGGTGCTGGTCGGACCTGACCTCGGTATACACCTGCCGATGGAAGTACGACGTCGTGACGAAGACGCCAAAGTGCCGGTGCCGCAGCCGGGAGATGAGCCGCGCGACGTCACGGACCCCCACCGGAGTACTGGCGCTATAGCACTTCGCTTCAAGGGCAAAGTCGATCGTGATCGGATCCGACTTCGGCCCCAGGACGTACTCGCCGACGGCGTCCCGCCCGCCATCGCGGCTTGGCTGGGTCACGTCGCACTTGCCGGTAGAAGGTGCGATGAGCCTCCACAGCTCCACCGCACAGGCCTCGAAGTCGTGCTCTCGGTCTCGGAACGTCTCGCGGATCAGGGTCAAGACCTGGCGCTGGTGCGCCGCACCGGGCATCTGCTCCTCGGGCGTCCGCACGGTAGAGGTCGTGGGCGCGAGCAGCGGCTGAAAGCGCCGCCCCGCCACCCAGGAAGACCAGGCCTCCGGGCATGACGGGCTGTCCACGCCGTTGCCGTCGAGGACGTCGTCGAGCCACGTGCGAGTCACTGTCGCCGCGGTGAGGACTGTGAAGTGGGCCCGGTAGTTCTGGAAGCGGAGCCCGGCAGTGCTGCGCCAGATGGCCTGGAGCTCGTCGTCGGCTGTCAGTCCGGCTGCGCCCGGCACCAGCAACCCCCGGAACCTGATCCGCCGGCCGGGACCTGTCTTCTGAAAGAGCAAGAAGGGCGGCACCCGTCGACGCGTTTGGACCGATCCGTGACTCCACTCGAAGGCATCGCGGAGCAGCACGTTGCCGAGGCGTCGCGTGTCGTGGAGCTCGTGACCAGGTGTGCGGTTGTCTCCGTAGTAGGTGAAGACCCCGGTCTGCGGATCAAGCACATCTGGCCAGTCGATCTCAGCGCCGGTGGTGTAAAGGACAACCAGCCTGACCTCGCCACGCTTCGGCGAACCCGAGTACCGGAAGCCACCCTGGTTGCCGACTGGGACAAGTCTGGCGATCGGGTCGTCGGCCGCTGTGCCGCTGCCGCCACCGTCGTACAGCTGATCGATGACCAAGTCAGCCGTTGCCAGATCGGAGAAGGGCACGACGCGCGCGGTCTCTGACACGCGCGAAGGCTATCTAGCGGCCCACACCACCCTGCTGCCTGGCAGAAGAAGAGTGCGGGACCTCACCGGCGCTGACCTCGGTCTGACCACGATGGACCCCTGGCGATCATCAGAAGTGATGATCCCGATCGGCTGGTCAGCGGCCGTACCGCCGGAACTGTCGGGGTGTGTCCGTAGCTTGCGGTCTGCGATGGATAGGAGGCAGCCGTGGCTAGGTGTAGGAAGATCCGGTACCGAGACCGCATCGCCGCTCTTCTGGCGTTAGCGTCCGCAACTAATCGACATCGAGCCGACCGAGTTAAGACTGAGCGCCGCGCTTACCGATGCCACCGGTGCCGTGGCTGGCACCTTACTAGCCAGCAAGCATTATAAGACGACGAGCACTGATCAGCCTCGCAAACCAGCGGTGTCTAGAGAAGGGCCCTTTGTGTCGGCGGACCTGCGGCGTTCCGCACCGCACGATCATCGATATTGATGATCTACGAGCCGGCCTGTCGTCCTTGCGTGGCGCAGACTCTTGGTGCCGTACAGTGACACTGACGATCGGAGAGAATTTACTTCTCCAGGCCGGCTGCCCAGGGTGGTCACAAGCAGAGAGCTGTGGAGCAGGTTCCGGACGAACCCAATGATTTCCGTGAGTGAACCGTCCTCCGTGAAAAATGATATAGTGAGGGAAAATGAAGAAGCTAAGTATTGTTCTCGAAAACTGCCACGGTATCCGCTCACTTAAAACAGTTATCAGCTACAGGAAGTCTAGGTCGGCGGCCATATATGCGCCCAACGGAACAATGAAGACGTCGTTCGCGCGAACATTTCAAGATCTCGCAACAAATGAAGACACGCGTGACAATATGTTCCCCGATCGCGTAACTCGCCGGGAGATAAAGGACCAAGACGATAATGCTATTGAACCGTCTGATGTAGTGGTAATCTTGTCATATGACGAAGATCTTGGTCCGACCGAGGCGACATCAACGCTACTGGTGAACGCTGACCTGCGTCGCGAATATGAAGTGCTACATAGAGAACTGATTGAGGCCCGTGATGAGCTTGCGGCGGCACTAACCACGCAGGCGGGCACCCGTCGAGACGTCGTTCATGAAGTTGCAGCAACGTTTACAGCGGAGACAGATGGATTCTTTCATGCTCTCGCTCGAATCCATGACGAAGTGGCAGCCCAGACCGGGGCGCCATATGCCGAAGTGCCGTACGACGTTGTCTTCAACGAAAAGGTCTTACCTCTTCTTGATAAGCCGGAGTTTCAGACTGCGCTGGCCGACTACATCAACCGTTTGAACGATCTTCTCGATGAGTCTAGGTATTTTGACCGCGAGACGTTCAGCTATTATAACGCCACTACCGTTACCAAGAGCCTTGCCGACAACGGATTTTTCGCGGCCCAGCATGCACTGCTCTTGCGTGACGGAGATGGCGAGGCTGTCGAGGTGACCGACAAGGCACAGCTTGAGCAGCTTATCGGCGATGAGAAGAAGAAGATTGCCGACGACGGCACGCTTCGTAAGAAAATGGAAGCCATTGAAAAGGCTCTCAACAAAAATGTCGATGTGCGTGCGTTTCAGCGCTACATAGCCGAGCACCCAGAACTACTTTCGGAACTTTCGAACGTCGCGCTTTTCCGTGAGCGCGTTTGGAAGTCCTACATCAAGAGCCACGAAGAGCTGTACGTGCGGGTAGTCCAGTGTTATCGGAACGCAGAAGATCGAAAGCGTGAGATCGAAGCGCAAGCCGCGAGAGAGCAGACCCAGTGGGAGCACGTAATTGATCTATTTAACAAGCGGTTCTTTGTCCCATTCCACTTGAACGCTCACAACCGCGATCAGGTAGTCCTTGGTCAAGAACCGATCCTCAAGCTAGGGTTCGAGTTTGACGACGGAGTCGAGCGGCGGGTGGTCGAGCGTCAGGACCTGCTTCAAGTTCTGAGCAATGGCGAGAAAAAGGCACTCTACATCCTCAATGTTTTATTTGAGGTCGAGGCGCGCCGAAATTCAGAACGCGACACGCTCTTCGTGATTGACGACATTGCCGACTCCTTTGACTACAAGAACAAGTACGCCATCATCCAGTATTTGAAGGAGATGGCTGGGCAGCCCAACTTCCGACTCATGATCTTGACGCACAACTTCGATTTCTTCCGTACCGTCGAGAGTCGTAACGTTGTGGGCTACAGTAATTGCCTGACAGCCCAGCGCAACAGTGATGGTGTCACCGTCGCTCCGGCATCTGGCATCAAGAACCCGTTCATCAAGGACTTCAAGGGTGAGTTCTACGACCATCCAATGAAGCGAATCGCGTGCATCCCGTTTATTCGCAACATCTTGGAGTACACGAAGGGAGAGACCGACGCAGACTACTTGAGGCTAACTTCTTTGCTGCACTGGAAATCGGATACCGGCTCAATCAAGCAGATGGATCTCGACGAGACGTTTCAGAGGGTCTTCGGTAATGCAGGTTCCTGGGGTAGCAACGAGGAGCCTGTCTTCGATCTAATTCTAGCCCAAGCCGCAGCCGCACTTACGGCCGATGAAGGCATCAACTTTGAGAACAAGATCGTTCTATCTATCGCCATACGTCTTGTCGCTGAGCAACACATGGTAGCTGCAATCGCCGACCCGACGGTGCTCGCAGGCATCGACGCACATCAGACTCAGGCGCTATATGCTAGATATCGCGCGGATGGGCTTGGCGACGATGAGTCGCGCCGAGTCCTCGACTCTGTTGTGCTAATGACTCCTGAGAATATCCATGTCAACTCCTTCATGTACGAACCAATCATCGACATGTCGGATATGCATCTCCGTGAGCTCTTTCGTGATGTATCGACGCTGTGATGCTTTCGAATCTTACAATAGGATGGCCCAAACGACGCTATTCGGAACGCTGACGATTGGCGCGGATGTCCTCGAGCGGTACGCCGAGCTCGCGTTCGAGTCTTCCGGCCAGCTTGGCGTCGTGGTCGCGCAGCGCGGTGATGGCTTCTTCGGTGATCCGGCCAATGCGCCGGACTTCTTCTCGCAGCGCCGCCAGCTCGTCGGCCCGGGCGACTGCGTCGGCACCACACCATCGCCGGACGAGTTCACGGGCTGGCCGGTCGCGTACCTCGAACTCGGCGCACATCTCCGGTTCGTAGTAGCCGCCGTAACCGGTACTGCGGCCCCAGCGCATGCCGCGTTCCGCCTGCTGCTGCTGTCGGTGCAGCTCAGTGAGCAGCACATCCGCGTTGGCCATGGCGCGGCGCTGCAGGACGGTCTCGGTCACTGGCCAAGGAACGACCAGCTGGCTGGCCGTCTGGAAGGAGGCCGGGTGCTCTAGGTCCACCCGATCCAAACCGAGCTCTTGGCAGACCGCGTCGACGTCACGGATGAACATCAGTCCGGCGTCGTTGTTGTAGCCCAGTTCAGCTGCTGGCCAGTCCGGAAGGGACTCTTCGACGTTCCACGCGGCCCGCTCCTCGATGCTGTCACGAATGCTGCCACTGGCGACGCGGGCAGCCTCCCACCGATCTTGCAGCTGTTGCCACTCCGCACCCTGTGCCCATGGCACCTTGAGCCGGGCCGGTGGCACCCACTCCTCACGCCCTTCCTGCGCTTCGTCGACGAAACGCACTCGTACCCGAGGCGGACGGTTGGTGCCAATCTTGAGTACTTCGACTTCAGTGACCCGGTCGATGGCCCGGGCGCGGTACGCCCAGCGCTCACCGACGGCCGGCTCGGGACTGCTCACCCCGTCAGCTAACCCGCTTCAGCCTGATGGCGGCGAGCGGAGCAGGTGACGACGAGGCGGGCAACCGCGGGCAGTCGCTGGTCCGACCTGCTCTGCCCCGTGCGCGCCGACCGCAGGACGACCGTCGAGATCATCAACCCTGATGAGCCGTGGCGGCTGAGGCCCATCCTGTTCCGTGGAAACTGTCGGTGGCCCCCAGTACGGTGCCGACCGACGATCGGAGTGGCCTTGTTCGAGCAGGATCCCAATAGTACGTACGTCGCCTTATGGCCGATAAAGCGGGGTGCCGGTTGATGGTGGACAGGCACACGCAGCTCTTGACTGCAGCTACTTTGATTCAGGAGAATGAGTTTGCTGTATGAATAAATTTATCAGAGAGTTGACGCTCGACGCGATTGACAGAGATGCACAGTTCGTCGGTCGGCTAGTTAGCTCCGTTGGGGTGGGTCGAGCGAAGAAGGTGGCTGGCATCATCATGCCGGCGATCGCTCCTTTCCTCTCGCTATTCGTGCATGAATCCGCAGCTAAGCTGAGGAGCATCGAAGGCAGTAATTTCGTCGAGCTGACGCAAGAGGTTGCCAATATAGTGAAGGAATCGCGGCATTCGCTCAAGTACTTTGACGACAGTAAGAAGTCGGTTGCCGAGCTGCTGGCATATATGGACGAGGTGGTTGTGCCGGCGCATCGAGAGAAGTTTCTCGGCAATGCATGGCTCCCATGGGCTCGTCGTTTCGAGAGTGATTTAGGGATCTACAGCTACAACGGGCTTCCGATTGCCAATACGCATGGCATTTCGATGTCGATGGGCCTGACGGTCATTGAGATTGTCGGCGGTGTAAGGGAACGAGTTGTCGAGGTCGCTACGGCTCAAGGCGAGTACTTCTCGCGCATCGGCGCAACGTTCGATAATGCGGCCCGTTCGTTCGCCACCGAAATGGACCCTGCGCTGCTTAAATCTCACGACCGGAGGAGTGAGAAAGTGTATGGCCGTGCGTTCGCCTCGTTTGAGCCGAACGCCACAGCTTTTTTGATAAATCATGCATGCGTCGTCAACTTGATGAGAGAGGTCCTCCGCCTGGATCGAGATAGTAGTTCAGTAAACACCGTTATGAAGCTTCGCTATCTGACGTTGTATCAAGTTGCTCGGAGCTTAGAGATTGTTCTGAACGACTCTCGGTTCTCGGACATTGACTCCAAGTGGCGGCCGCTGGCCCTCAAGACGATAAGCTCCTGGCCATTTAGGGAAGTCATTTCGGAGGATGCTAGGCCCCTCCGGAATACGTTAATGCATTATGGTTTGGACTCGCGGATCAGCGCAGAGAACCTCGACCTCTCGCGAAGGCTTTACGGATTGCCGGGCGCCTGCCTAGGCGGTATGGGATTTGACGAGTTTGCTGGATTGGTTGATGAAAGTTTGTTGCAACTCCAGATGTTGCTGAATAATCAACTTGGCCGGATCTAGGTCGCAAACAGGTGAGCAACCCGGCGGGCCGATGGCCTTCAACGACAGCGCTGCGGTTGCTGATCACGATGACTGGCCTTCCCCGCAATTGCACCGGCACGCTGCTGCCTGGCAAGAGGTCGCGAACCGGCCGAGATGCCGAAGCATTGTCTTAACTGGATGAGTAAAATAGACTAGCATTTGTGTCGGCTCGCTGTTACTGCTTGAAGAGTCGGTACAAAGTTTAATAGCGTAGAGCATATGCTGGAGGCGATGTGCAAGGACTTCTCGATACAGAGCTTGTGAGTGGCCCGTATGAGGTGACGACAAAAATTCGGCCGAGCCGCTACGGAGTGCCGATCATTCCAGAGGCTGGGACTCTAGATTTTGAACGCAAAGTTGCCGAGCTATGCCAATTTTGGGCAGGCTCAAGTTGGCCAATGTTGCCCGTGCATGACGACAAAATCCCAGACGTCTACGCAGAATGCTTGAAGGTCGATGAGGTCGACTACCTCCGCAACGACCATGCAGTTGAGGGGCTTCGTCGAATAAAGCAGGCGCATGAGCGGGCTACACCAATTGTGTATCCGTTGTCGAGTAAGCCTCGAGACCAGTATGGGCGACACGTCGAGGTCGTGAATCTTGCCTTAGACGACCCCTGGAGGCAGGCATATCTTGCGGTGTTAGGAAATTTGCCTGAGCAGCCCGAGCCAAGATTTGTGGATCAGTATGACTTACTTGAGGGCTTGAGTTACGATCAGTTCATCCCGATCGAGCGAGTTGAGGCTCAAGGCTCGTTAGGTGACCTGGTCGATCGGTTGCAGGCCCGCAACAGGCTGACGCCCAGGCAGCTTAGTACGCTCTACCTCGCTCATGGCATGAAACCCGACACCTCGTACTTGGGGGCCGCTCCGACGTTTCCGTCGCGGCACGCAATCAGGCGCGCGGTCGGCCCCAACATTGTTGTTGTCCTTGGTCCGGGATCTGTCGACGACCTAGCCTACTTGTGGAATTTGCGCGCTGCCCACGGCGATCACTACACCATGCCAATAGGGATTCCATTCGAATTGCTGTCAGAAGATGCAATCAGCTTCTTGCAGGAGCCTGGTCGCGCCGCAATGTTTGGATTTGCGGGTGGCAAGATCCACTTGACTTCATGGTCTCTACCTAGCGAGGCTGTCTTAAAGCGGGTTCCCCGGCAGTCCAACCCGTTCGTCGAACCGAGAGAGCTGTTTACTTTCGGTCCCTCAGCTGGGAGGCACGGCAGTCAGATTACCTTTTGGTCGAGCGGGCGCACCTCGCTGATGCCTCTCCTCGAAGCAGAGGGTGATGTGCTGAGTGCGGTTGCGGGATCCTTTAGGGGTGGAACTCTGACGCTTGACGTCCGACTGAGCGAGTATCCGCTACCAAGCGACGAGACGATGCGAGGCGTGGAGTTCGGGCCGACGTTCAGAGGCGGGGCGGCACAGGTCAGGGTGCACGAACTACGCCGGAAAGAGACAGTCGATGTAGCGTGGCCATCGGCGTGGACTTCTCTAGAAGCAGTCGCGCGAACTCGCGGGCTTTCGGTGTCGTCGTCAGATCCTGGCACGGCGGCACTCTCTATTGTTCATTCGCTCGGCGGTATCGACCAAATTCGATGGCTGCTACATGAGCCTCTCATTGATCTCTTCTACCGTATTGCTGAGCGCAGCGGTATGGCGTACTGGAAGGATCGATGGAGGAAGGCGGAGGCCGCGCTTAGATCGCGCGGGGTCGCCGAGGCTGACCTCGAAGCAGTTGCGCTTACCCATGGTCGCGACGATTTAGCGATCGCACCGTCAGGTGAGGGCCGAGAGATTGGTTTCGACAAATTTAAAGCAGCACTTGCGGGACGACCAGAAGCGGCCAAGCACTGGGTAGCGTGGGCCGAGCGCAAACATCTTCTAGTTCGTGGCACGACCGTGAAGTGTCCTGACTGCAAGGCTAGTACCTGGCTGCCTATGTCATCGTTGCCGCCACCAGTTGGTTGCGTGGGTTGCGGCCGAGAGATCGATCAGCCCTATGGTGCAGATCTGCTCAAGTTCACCTACAGGTTGGGTGAGTCGCTCCGTCGCGTGCTTGAAATGGATTGTCTAGGTCACTTGTTCGCGCTCCACTGGTTTTGGAGAGTATTCGGCGGAAGAGGGACGCTAGTAGGTGGCCACCCGGGGGTGACCTTCAAGGACCGAGCCAGTAAGCGAGATATCGGCGAAGCCGATGTTGCGCTTCTATTTTCCGATGGAAGCCTCGTTCCGCTTGAGGTGAAGCGGACAGTACGTGGCTTGGGTGCCGAGGCAATTGAGCTCATGGACACGCTCCGTGATCGCCTTGGGTCGTCATGGGATGCGTTTGCGATAACACAGCCAGCGTCCGAGTGTACGGCGGCTGCGGCGTTCCGCCGACAAATGCCTGATTTGCCACGTTTCATGATGTCTTACGACCAGTTGCTTGATCCGCATCCTGTAGTGGCGCTGGGTGCCGACCCATTCGAATGGGATCCAAATGGCCAGGAACGAACTTCTCGCAGGCAGAAGGAGTTCATTCAGCGGGTGGTGCAGGGCAATTTGGATAAGCCTTACGATTTTGTATCGGCCTCCCTGCTTCGGGAAGAGTAGCCAGTGTTGACGGCTATCTAGTTCGGGGCCGTCGCTTCCGCGCACCCTCCTCGCGCAGCACCCGCTTGACTGTGGTCAGCCCAAAGCCGTAGCACGAGGCAAGCTCCTTCGCCTCGGCACCGTTGCGGTAGTCCTCGATCATCCGCGCGATGCCGGCCTCGCCGAGCAAGATGCGGATGGACTGTTGCGCGCGAGGGCGGAGGGCTCGTGGTGAACCAGGACGAGGTGCCGGTGAGTCGAGCCAGACCGTGGCCATGCCGCACAGGCTCCTGACCGGCGGCGACATGCTTGAGAGCGCCTCCGTCAGGTCCACCACGTCACCGATGGGCCGCTTTCCGTTCGAGGAGGGCGGCCCTTTCTCTTTCCCGGGAGTGACGCCGCGTGTACCGGTGGTGATCCCGAATGGCTAGGGTGTGACGGGTGACCGAGGATCCACTCTCCCGTCCCGTGATCGATCACTCCGCTCCCACCATCGCGCGCTGTTACGACTTCTCGCTCGGTGGCAAGGACAACTTCGAGATCGACCGGGCGGCCATGGCCGTCATCGAGGAACACGTCCCCGAGGCCGCCGTCCTCGCCCGGGTGAACCGTGCGTGGCACATCCGCGCGACCCGGTTCGTCGCCACCCAGGCGGGGATCACCCAGCACCTCGATCTCGGCGCGGGGCTGCCGACGGTGGAGAACACCCACGAGGTCGTGCACCGCAGCCTCCCGGACGCGCGGATCGTCTACGTCGACAACGACCCGTCGGCCGTCGCGCACGGTCGCGCACTGCTCGACGACAACAACCTCGTGCGGTACGTCGAGGGTGACCTCACCAAGCCGACCGAGATCCTCGCCGACCCGGTCACCAGCACCCACCTCGACCTGACCGAGCCGATCGTGCTCTACCACAGCGCGACCCTGCACCACCAGCCGGACGAGGGTCTGCCCGAGCTCATGCGCACCTATGTGGACGCACTCGCGCCGGGGTCCTTCGTGGTGCTCAGCCACTTCTGGGACCCGGGCGGCGAGGCCGGGAAGCTGGTGCACCGCATCCGCGAGGTCATGCTCACCCTCGGGATGGACGGCGCGTACTTCCGCAGCCGCGAGCAGATCCTCGAGTTCCTGCCCGGTCTGGAGCTGCTGCCCGGCAACCCCGACGACACCACCGGCCTCGTGCCCCAGCCGCAGTGGTGGCCGGACGGCCCGGGCTCCACGTTCCCCGGCCTCGTCCCCGGATGCATCGTCGGCGCCGTCGGCCGGAAGAACTGAGCGCCCGCCCGGGCGCCTCGCGGCCCGGGTGATCGTCGACCGGGGTCCGGTCGGTGCCGTCGGCGGCACCTGCCGGAACCCGGACGGTGATCGTGGACTCGGCCGGGCCGGGAACACGGAGGCGCCGCCTCGCGTTGGCGCTGCGGCCCGTCCCGTTCCCGCCCCGGAGGTCCCGTGCCCGTCCTGCCGTCCCCGTCCGACCAGGCCGAACGACTGATCGCGCTCGGCGCGACCGGGCCGCTGGGCCCGGACGTCCTGCGCAAGGAGGCCGCAGCGCTCCCGGACCGGCCCGGCCTGCTCGTCGTCGGCGGTGCCCGCCCGTCGGACCTCGCACCGCTGCTCCGGCGTGCCGGCCGGCCCGGGTTCGTGGTCGAGGACATGACCGATGTCGACGACTTCGTCCCGGTGGTCGAGGTCCCCGACGCGCCGGTGTGGCTGCTGGAGGACCCGGACCGGGGCGACGATCTCGCGAACGCGTCGCCGGCCGAGGCGCAGGTCGTGTTCGACGGCGGCGGCCGGACCCCGCTGCTGCTCACCGAAGGAATCCAGTGGGTACTGCAGGTACCCGAGGTGCTGGAACGCAACCGCTGCTTCATGACGATCGGGTCCCGGCTGCGCAAGCCCACCGGACGCCTCGACGCCCGCACCCCGGCGGTGTGGATCTCGAACGGCACCGGGCGGGACGGCCGGGACCGCCGGGACGCCCCGAAGGTCGGCTGGTGCTGGTGGAACAACCGGCACACCTGGCTCGGCTTCGCCTCCGCCGCCCACCGCACCACCGCCGCCTGACGCCGCAGCGCGCGCCACGCACACCTACGGGGCGCCGCACGACGACGCGGGGCAGAGCTCGGGCGGGCGCGGCGCGGCTCGTCAGCTCGGGTCGGCCGCCCGCGCGACCCCGGCTGCGCGCTCCGTCCCGGCCGCCCACTCCACCCGGGCTGTGCGCTCCACGCCGGGGGGTAGGGCGACGCCGCCCGCGCCGAGGGTGTGCAGCAGCCGGAGCAGTGCCGACGCGGCGGGCGAGAACGGCCGGCGTGGGTTGTGGATCATGCACACGTCCCGCCGGACCTCCGGATCGCGCAGCGGGACCCGGGCCAGGTTCGCGAAGCCCAGCAGCGGCAGGACCAGGCCCGGCACCGCGGACACCCCGAGCCCGGCCGCGACCAGCCCGCCGACGGCGAGGATGTTGCGCGCCCCGGTGACCGGGCCGAGGCCGATGCCCTGCTCGGCGAGCACCCGGTCGGTGTGCGCGCGGATGCTGCTGCTCGGGTCGAACGCGACGAACGCCCGGTCCCGCAGATCCGCCCAGGCCACCGAGCCGCGGGCCGCCAGCGGATCGTCGTCGCGGGTGACGAGGTGGAACGTGTCCCGGACCAGCCGGGTCACGTGCAGCCCGGCCGGCGGTCCGGTGAGGACGGTCAGCCCCAGGTCCGCGGTGCCGTCACGCACCCGGTCGAGGACCTCGGTGGACAGACCGTCGTGCACGGTCACGGTGACGCCCCGGTGGTTCTCCCGGTAGGCCGCGAGGGCCGGCGGGAGCAGACCCGCCGCGAGCGACGGCAGCGCCGCGATCGTGACGTGGCCGCGCACCCCCGCGAGGTATCCGGTCAGGTGCGCCATCGCGGCGCCGTGCTCGGCGAGCACGTGCCGGGCGAGCGCGACGACCTCGGCGCCCTCCGTGGTCGTCTGCACGGACCGGGTGGTGCGCCGGAACAGCGCGACGCCGACCCGGCGCTCGACCGCCTGCACCGTCCGGGACAGCGAGGACTGCGCCAGGCCGAGCGCGGCCGCCGCATCGGAGAAGCTGGCCGCGTCGGCGACGGCGACCACGGCGCGGAGCTGCCGGATCTCCAGATCCATGCTCGGCATACATCAATCTATCCCGAATTGATGGTGGACAGGCAATCGATCTCGCGGCCAGAGTGATCCGGCCTGGCCACGAGAGGACAGACAATGGTGACCGTCCTGGGCTTCCTGACCATCGGGGTGATCCTCACCCTCCTGCTGACCCGACGGGTCAGCGCCGTCGTCGCACTCGCCGGAGTGCCGGTGGTGACCGCGTTCATCGCGGGCTTCTCACCGGCCGAGGTCGGCGGGTTCGTCTCCGACGGTCTCGCCGGTGTCGTCGGCGTGACCGCGATGTTCGTCTTCGCGATCGTCTACTTCGGAGTGATGCGGGACGCCGGGCTGTTCGACCCGGTGATCCGCAAGCTGGTCGCGCTGGCGGGCAACGCTCCGACCACGGTGTGCCTGGCGACGACGGCGCTGGCGACCGCCGCGCACCTCGACGGCGCCGGGGCGACCACGTTCCTGATCACGATCCCGGCGATGCTGCCGCTGTTCGACCGGCTCGGGATGAGCCGGCTGACGCTGACCGTGTGCGTCGGGATGGGCGCCGGGGTGATGAACCTGCTGCCCTGGGGCGGCCCCACCGCCCGCGCGGCGACGACCGTCGGGGTGGACGCGAACGAGCTGTGGGTGCCGCTGATCCCCGCCCAGATCGCCGGGATCCTGCTGGCCCTCGGCATCGCGTGGTTCCTCGGGCGGCGGGAGTCGCGGCGCCCGGAGGTGCGCGAGGCCGTCCGCGCAGTACTGGAGGACGGCGAGCGGGCCCGCGCCGCCGACCCCGCAGCGACCGGTCCCGGAGCCGGCGCGCCGCCGACCGCCGGTCGTGCGGGTCCGGACGCGGACGGGACCGGGTCCGCCGCGGACCCCGGTGGAGCGGGGCCGGACACCGGTGACGACCGCACGGCCGTCGGCACGGACGCCGGGACCGCCGGTGGGGGCACCGTCACCGCGACCGAGCCGGACCTGCGTCGGCCCCGCCTGCTCTGGGTGAACGCCGCGCTGACGGCGGCCACCGTCGGCGTACTGATCAGCGGCGCCGTGCCGCTGGAGATGGTCTTCCTGGTCGCATCGATCATCGCCCTGGTCGTCAACTACCCGGGGCTGGAGCAGCAGACCGAGCGGATCAACGCCCAGGCCCGCGGCGCGATGCTGATGGCCTCCACGCTGCTCGCCGCCGGCGCCTTCCTCGGGATCCTCGAGGGCAGCGGCATGATCGAGGGCATGGGCGTCGCGGTCGCCTCGGCGATCCCCACGACGCTCGGGACGGCGATGCCACTGGTCGTGGGCATCCTCGGGGTGCCGCTCAGCCTGCTGTTCGGCCCGGACGCCTACTACTTCGGCGTACTGCCGGTACTGACCGGCGTCGGCGCGGAGTTCGGCGTCGCCCCGGTCGACCTGGCCCGGGCGTCGATCGTCGGCCAGGAGACCGTCGGCTTCCCGATCAGCCCGCTGACCGGGTCGTTCTACCTGCTCGTCGGCCTCGCGGGGGTCGACATCGGACGGCACATCCGGGCGCTGTTCGGCTGGGTCTGGCTGATCAGCCTCGTGATGCTCGCCGTCGCGATCCTCACCGGCGCGATCACACTGTAAGGAGAGTCGATGACGGGGACACGCAGCACGCGGGTCGGGGCGGGAGCCGGGTTCGCCGGCGACCGGATCGACCCGGCCCTGCGGCTGGTCGAACAGGCCGGGCTGGACCACATCGTGTTCGAGTGTCTGGGTGAACGGACGGTCGCGGCGGGCACGCTGCGCCGGCTCGGTGACCCGGCCGCCGGGTACGACCCGCTGCTGGCGGCCCGGCTCACCGCCGTGCTGCCCGCGTGCCGGTCGCGGGGCACCACGCTGATCACGAACTCGGGCTCGGCGAACCCGGTCGCCGCGGGCGAGCTCGCCGGGCGGACGGTGGCCCGGACCGGGGTCGGTCCCACCCGGGTCGCGGTGGTGACCGGCGACGACGTGCTCGACGCCGTCCGCCGGGCCGACCCGGTCGTCTGGGAGACCGGCCTCCCGGTGTCCGCGGGCCCCGAACCGGTGTCCGCGCACGCCTACCTCGGTGCCGAGCCGATCACCGAGGCGCTCGACGCCGGCGCCCACGTCGTGCTCACCGGCCGGGTCGCCGACCCCGCCCTCTACGTCGGGGCGCTGCGGTACGAGCTGGGCTGGGACGCGCAGGACCCGCACCTGACCGGCGTCGGCACGATGGTCGGCCACCTGCTGGAGTGCGCGGGCCAGCTGACGGGCGGCTACTTCGCCGACCCCGGCACCAAACCGGTGCCGGACATGGCCCGGCTCGGCTTCCCGTTCGCCGACGTCACCGCCGACGGCCGCGTCGTCCTGGGCAAGCTCGCCTCCGACGGCGGCCTGCTCGACCGCCGGACCTGCATCGAGCAGCTGCTCTACGAGGTCGGCGACCCGACCGCCTACCTGACCCCGGACGTCACCGCGGACTTCTCCGGTGTCACCTTCCACGAGACCGGGCCGGACGCGGTCCGCGCCGAGGGCGCCACCGGCCGCGCCCGCCCGGACACCCTCAAGGTCACCCTCGGCTACCCCGGCGGCTGGGTCGGGGAGGGGCAGATCAGCTACGCCGGACCGCGCGCCCTGGACCGGGCGCGGCTGGCCGCGGACATCGTCCGGGAGCGGCTGGCGACGGTCCACGGCCTGTGCGACGACGACGTGGAGGCCGAGTTCCTCGGCGCCGGCGCCGCGCACCGGGGGCTGGCCGACCCCGGGGACCCGGCCGAGGTCCGGCTGCGGGTCGCCGCCCGGGTGCCGGACCGGGCGTGGGCCGAGCTGGTCGGCTGGGAGGTCGAGTCGCTCTACACCAACGGTCCCGCCGGGGGCGGCGGCGCGCGCCACTCGGTGACCGAGCAGGTCGTCGTCCGGTCGTGTGCGCTGGACCGGGACCTGGTGCACCCGGTGACGACGGTGGAGGAGGTGCGCTGATGCGGGTCGACGACCTGGCCGACGTCCGCGCCGGCGACAAGGGCGACCACCTGATGCTGGCCGTCGTCCCGCGCGGCGACGAGGCGTGGACGGTCCTGCGGGAACGGCTCACCGCCGACGCGGTCGGGCGGCACTTCGGGCCCGCGGTGACCGGCCCGGTGGACCGGCACGAGCTGCCCGGGCTCCCGGCGCTGCTGTTCCGGATCCCCGGGGTGCTGGCCGGCGGCGTCACCGGTTCGCTGACCCTCGACGGGCACGGCAAGACGCTGTCCTACCACCTGCTGACCCTCGAGATCGACGACGGATCGTGATCACCCCGCCTCCCGGCGTAGCGGCGCGGACGGCCAGGATGGGCCGATGACAGGATTCGCGAGCTGGGGCGACGTGGCCGGCCGGCTGGACGAGACGCTGCGGACCGCGGCCGCGTCGGAGGGGACGATTGTACTCGTCGAAGCGACGAGTACTGGTCGCTACCTGCAGGCCGTCGCCGCCGGGCAGGGCGTGCTGCACGTCGAGGCCGACGGCGGCGGCCGGTTCCGCGACCGGCTCCCGCGCGACCAGCGCGACGCGCTGTCCGAACGCGGCTGGATCCCGCCGCGCCGCGGGGCGAACACCGGGCCGAACTTCGCGCGGCACGACGCGGCCCCGGACGCCGAGCTCGTCGAGCAGCTGCTGGGCGCGTTGCGCGACGTGTACGGCGCCGGGCCCGCGGAGGTCCGGGTGCGGACGCAGGACGGCTGAGACAGCGGACGGCTGAGCGCCTATGCGGTCCGGGTCAGGGTCGCCGCGACCCCGACGGCGGCGGCCAGGACGAGGATCTCCACGGCCGCCCAGGCGAGCACCGGCACTCGCCCGGCCCGCAGCGCCCGCCGGGTCAGCCCGCCGAGCGCGGCCGCACCGGCCAACAGGACGATCTTGGTCAGCACCAGCGCCCCGTAGGCGGTGGTGACCAGCTCGACCGGCGAGCCCAGCCGGGCCGTGGCGGCGAGCAGCCCGGACGACGCGAGCACCGCGAGCGCCCACCCGGCCGCCCGGGAGAACCGGGGCAGCGCGGTCGTGAGCAGGTCGTCGCGATGTGCCAGGACCAGCATCGCCCCGAGCCCGCCCGTCCACACCAGCGCCGCCGCCACGTGCAGCACCACCCCGGGCACGGCGACGACCGCGTTCCCCGACGCGGCCGCGTGCCCGGTCGCCGCGGGCGCGGCCGCGCCCGCCAGCACGATCACCAGCGCCAGGGCCGGCGGGCCGGCGCCCCGGCCCGGCGCGGCGGGCCCGGACAGGGCGCAGCCGGCCAGCAACGCGACGGTCGCCCCGGCCGCGAGCAGCCCGGCCCCGGCCGTCGGGCCGGTCAGGTAGGCGACGACGTCGTCCGCACGGACCGCGGAGAGCGGGCGCCCGGACAGCAGCGCGCCGCGGACGGCCGCCTCGACCAGCAGCACGCAGAACCAGGCGGCCGCCGCGACGGTCAGCACCCGGTCGGCGCCGGGGACCCGCCCGGGCACCAGCACCGCGGACAGCGCGGCACCCGCCGCGAGCACGGCGACCAGGTCGGCGGTGGCCCGGACGACGGTGGCGGCGAGGTCGACCGGGATGCCGTCCGGGCCGAGCCCGCCGGTCGCACCGGCCGCGAGCACGGCGGCACCGACGACCACCGTGGTCCACCCGGCCGGTGCGGCGACCGGCGCCGCGCCCACGGCCGGCGAGCCGCCCGGCGGGCTCAGGCCCGGCCGCGGCGCAGTGCGAGCGCCGCGCCTCCGCCGACCACGACCACCGCGCCGAGGATCCAGGGCCAGACCGGGGCGCCGCCGTCGTCGGGGGTCGTGGCGGCCTGCTCCGTCGGGGCCTGCGCGGGTGCGGCCGGGGTAGCCGGAGCGTCCGGGGCCGCGGCCGCACCGGGCGAGGTGAGGGTGAAGGGCACGGTGCCCTCCACCGGGTGCCCGTCGTCGGAGATCACCCGGTAGTCGACGGTGTAGTCGCCCGCCGGTCCCAGCGGGCGCAGCGGAACCGTGAGGGTCCCGGCCTCGGCGGTGGCCGGGCCGGCGACGGCGTCGGCGCCGTCCGGGCCGGTCACGGTGACGGTCGCCGTGTCGGCGGCGACGTCCTCGTTGAAGGTCAGCGTCACCTCCGGCGGGGCCTGTGCGAGCTGCGCGCCCTCGGCCGGGGAGCTGGACTCGAGCTCGGTGTGCGCCCAGGCGGGCGCCGCACCGAGCAGCAGGGCGACCGTGCCGGCGAGCAGCACGACGACGATCCGCCGGGCCGTGGTGACGAGCGGGTGGTGCGAGTTCACGTCGGGAGTGGTCGTCCGCGAGGCGTGTCCGGTTCCCGGCGCGTGCGCACGATCACCCGAGGCGCCGGAGCGCCTCGGAGGCGGCCAGGTACCCGGACATGCCGTGCACCCCGCCGCCGGGCGGGGTCGCCGCCGAGCACAGGTAGGTGCCGGGCAGCGGCGTGGCGTACCGGGACCAGCGCGGCACCGGCCCGAGCAGCGCGGAGTACAGCCCGGCCATGCCGCCGTTGATGGCGCCGCCGACGTAGTTCTCGTCGTACCGCTGGTGATCGGTGGCGGTGCGGACGCTGCGGGACAGCACCAGGTCGCCGAACCCGGGCGCGAACCGCTCGACCTGCCGCTCGATCGCCGCGCTCACGTCCCGGTCCGACCCGTGCGGCACGTGGCAGTAGGCCCACAGCGTGTGGCCGCCGTCCGGCGCCCGGGTCGGGTCCGCGACGCCGGCCTGCACGGCGAGCACGTAGGGCGCGTCCGGGTGCCGTCCGCCCTCGGTCTCGGCCTCGGAGCGGGCGATCTGCTCGAGCGTGCCGCCGAGGTGCAGCGTCCCGGCGCGGTGGCAGTCCGGGTTCGTCCAGGGCACCGGCCCGGACAGCTCGTAGTCGACCTTGCAGACGCCCGGGCCGTAGTGGTGCCGGGCCAGCGCCCGGTCGTACGACGGCGGCAGCGCGTCCCCGGCGATCTCCCGCAGCTGGAACGGGGTGACGTCGAGCAGCCGCAGCCGCGAGGGCGGCAGGTCGGCGAGCGAGGAGACCCGGTGCCCGCACACCACCTCCCCTCCGAGCCGTTCCAGCTCGCGCACCAGTGCCGCGCTCAGCACCGCGGACCCGCCCTCGACCACCGGCCAGTCCGCCGCGTGCGCCGCGACGAGCAGGGCCAGCGCGAAGGCGGAGGTCAGCGGCGCGTCGAGCCGGCGGATCGCGTGCGCCCCGGCGCCGGCGAACAGCGCGCGGGCCTCCTCGGAGCGGAACGCGGTGCGGGCCAGCGTCTCGACCGGCAGCATCCCGGGCAGCCCGAACCGGGCCAGGGTCACCGGGTGCCGGGGGACCCGGCGCAGCGTGCCCAGCATCTCCGGCCACAGCTCGGTGTGCTTCTCGACCAGCGGGCCGAGCAGGCGGGCCCAGGCGCGGCCGTCGCCGTCGTGCACCGCGTCCAGGCCGGCCGCGGTCCCGGCGACCGAGCGGTGCCCGAGCGCGGCGCGGCCGCCGTCGAGCGGGTGCGCGAACGCGATCGGCGGGTAGCGCATCCGCACGCCGAGCGCGTCCAGGTCGAGGGTCCGGAAGAACGGCGAGACCATCGCGAGGGACTGGACGGTGGAGCAGACGTCGTGCGTCCAGCCGTCCCGGGTCACGCTGCGCAGCCCGCCGCCCGGGGTGTCCGCGGCCTCGTACACCCGCACCCCGAGCCCGGCGCGGGCCAGGGTGATCGCGGCGGCGAGCCCGTTCGGGCCCGCCCCGACGACGACGGCGTCGGTCCTCACCGCAGTGTCGTCCGGTCGATGTTCATCTCCACGACGGTAGCCAGAGCTCGGCCTGCCAGTGCGCCTCGGTGATCGGGTCACCGTTGAGGATCGGCCACAGCCACACGAAGTTGACCAGGATCAGCGTCACCCAGGCCGACACGACCAGCAGCCCGACCCGGCGTCGACGCTCGCTGTCCGCGGCCCGCCCCAGCAGCTGCCCCATCACCAGGACGACGGCCAGCACCAGGAACGGCACCACCGGCATCATGTAGAAGAAGTACATCTGCCGGTCCAGGTTCAGGAACCACGGCAGGAACCCGGCGCCGTAGCCGACCAGCACCGCCGTCCAGCGCCAGTCGACCCGGGTCGCCGCCCGCCACAGCCCCCAGGCCAGTACCGGGATCGCCGCCCACCACAGCGCGGGGGTGCCGATCAGCATCACCGCCGACACGCACTCCGACTCGCCGCAGCCTCCTGCGTCGTTCGAGTAGCGGTAGAGCATCGGGCGCAGGCCCATCGGCCAGGTCCACGGCTTCGACTCCCACGGGTGTGCGCCGGCCGAGCCGGTCGTGAGGTTCTCGTGGAAGCTCAGCGCCTGGCCGTGGTAGTACCACAGCGACCGCACCGGGTCCGGCAGCCAGGACCACGGGCCGCCGGTGCCGATCTGCTGCCCGACGGCGTGCCGGTCGATGCCGGTCTCGCTGCCGAACCACGCCCACCAGGACGCGACGTAGGTGACGACGGGGACGAGCGCGAGCGCCCAGAGCGCCGGTGCCAGGTCCCGCACGATCGTCCCGACCCAGGGCCGTTCGACGCCGGCGCGATGGCGCAGCGAGACGTCCCACAGCACGCAGAGCAGGCCGAACGCGGCGACGTAGTAGGAGCCGTTCCACTTCACCGCGCAGGCCAGCCCCAGGCAGACCCCGGCGACCAGCCGCCACCACCGCACCCCCCAGCGGGGCCCGAACGGCGTGTCACCGACCCGTCCCTCGGCGACGACCCGGGCCATCCGGGCGCGCACGTCGTCGCGGTCGCAGAGCAGCGCGGCGAACGCGGCGACGACGAACAGCGCGCCGAACACGTCGAGCATCCCCATCCGGGACTGCACGTGCGACAGGCCGTCGGCGATCAGCAGCACCCCGGCCAGCCCACCGAGCGCGGTGGACCGGGTGAGCCGGCGTCCGGCGCGCACGACCAGCAGGACGGTCAGCACCCCGGCCAGCGCGGCCGCGATCCGCCAGCCGACGCCGTCGTAGCCGAACACCAGCTGGCCGAGGGAGATCAGCTGCTTGCCCAGTGGCGGGTGGACGATCTTCTCGTAGCCCGGGTTGTCCTCGACGCCGCCGTTGCGGACCATCTCCCAGGCCTGCGGCACGTAGTGCTTCTCGTCGAAGACCGGGGTGCCGCGATCGGTCGGCTCGCCCAGGTCGATCAGCCGGACCAGGCCGGCGATCAGCACGACGGCGGCGGTCACCAGCCAGCCCCGCAGCCGGTCGGACGGCGGCGGGGCGCCGAGCCGCGCGGACGGGCCGGGATCGGCACGACGCAGCGGCGGAGGGGTGCCGCGGGGCGTCACGCCCGGTTCCGGGGCCGCTCCGGCGACCCGGCTCCCGGGGTCGGCGGTCGAGGTGGCCACGGACCCGATCGTAGGGTGGCGACCGTGTCCGATGCTCCCGGCGTACTCGTGCTCGCTGCCACCCCGCTCGGCGACCCCCGGGACGCCTCGCCCCGGCTGCGGGAGCTGATCGGCACCGCGGACCTGATCGCGGCCGAGGACACCCGCCGGTTCCGGACCCTCGCCGCCGCGCTGGAGGTCACCTACGTCGGCAAGATCATCAGCCACTACGACGCCGTCGAGGTCGAGCGGCTGCCCGGCCTGCTGGCCGCGGTCCGGGACGGGGCGACGGTGCTGGTCGTCTCCGACGCCGGGATGCCCGCCGTCTCCGACCCCGGTTACCGGCTGGTGGCCGCGGCCGCCGCCGAGGACCTGCCGGTGACCTGCGCGCCCGGCCCGTCCGCGGTGACGACGGCGCTGGTGCTGTCCGGGCTGCCCTGCGAGCGGTTCTGCTTCGACGGCTTCCCGCCGCGGCGCTCCGGCGAGCGGCAGCGCTGGTTCGCCGCGCTGCGCGACGAGCGACGCGCGGTGGTGTTCTTCGAGTCGCCGCGGCGCACCGCGGACACCCTCGCCGACGCCGTCGCGGTGCTGGGGGCCGACCGGCGCGCCGCGGTCTGCCGGGAGCTGACCAAGACCCACGAGCAGGTCGTGCGCGGGACCCTGGCCGAACTGCACGAGTGGGCGATCTCCGGCGACGTGCTCGGCGAGGTGACCGTGGTGCTGGCCGGGGCCGAGCCCTCGGCGGCGCCGCCGGTGGAGTCGCTGGTCGGGGCGGTGCGGGAGCGCACCGACGACGGCGAGCGGCTCAAGGACGCCGTCGCCGCCGTCGCCGAGGCGGCCGGGGTGCCGAAGCGGGAGCTGTACAACGCCTCGCTGGCGGCCCGGGAGGACTGACGCCGCCGCTTCACACCCCGTTGCCTCCCTCCACACCCGCCGCAGCAGGTGTGAAGTGAGGTCGGTGGGCGTGAAGTGCCCGGTTGCGCCGGCGAACGCGAGTGGCAGATCCGCCACCGAGCCTGCATCTGCGCGCGGACACGGGGCAGCGGGGCGGTGGGCTCAGGCGGGTAGGGCGGCGGTGGCCATCGCGACGTAGCGGCGGGTCTGCTCGAAGGCCGAGGCGATGTCCTGCGGCTCGGACAGATCGCTGATCCGGTCCCAGTGCGCGGCGACGCCCTCCGGGGACAGGTCGTCGCCGCTCAGGTGTACCCCGGTGGCCTCCTGCATCTTCGACACCGCGAAGACCCCGGCCCCGGCGCCGAGGATCGCCTTGGTCGGAGCCTGCTCGCTGACCAGGTACAGCGCGCCCGGGGTGATCGTCTCCGGGGTGATCCGGGCGAGCAGGTCGTCCTCGACCAGCCCCTCGGTCATCCGGGTCGCGGCGGTCGGGGCGAGCGCGTTGACCCGGATGCCGCTGCGCTCGCCCTCGATGGCCAGCACGTTGGTCAGCCCGACCAGGGCGCTCTTGGCGGCGCCGTAGTTGGACTGGCCGAAGTTGCCGTAGATGCCCGACACCGACGTCGTCATCAGCACCCGGCCGTAGCCCTGCGCGGCCATGTGTCCCCAGGCGGCCTGGGTGACGTTGACGCTGCCCATCAGGTGCACCTCGAGCACCGTGCGGAAGTCGGCGACGTCGAGCTTGGCGAAGGTCCGGTCCCGCAGGATCCCGGCGTTGTTGATCACGATGTCGACCCGGCCCCAGCGCTCGACGGCGGCCGCGACCATCGCGTCGACGGCCTCCCGCGAGGTGACGTCGGCGGTGTCGGCGATCGCGTCGCCGCCGGCGTCGACGATCTCCCGGGCGACCCGCTCGGCGGGGCCGGTGTCGGCACCCGTGCCGCGCACACCGCCGCCGACGTCGTTGACGACGACGGCGGCGCCCCGCTCGGCGAGGGCGAGTGCGTGCGCGCGGCCGAGCCCGCCGCCGGCGCCGCTGACGATCGCGACGCGGCCGGTGAAGTCGATGGTCATCTGGTGCGGAACTCCGTGCGGTCGAGGGGACTGTCTGGACCCGGGCGGGCGGGCCGGGGGACCAGGGCATCGGCCCGCCCGCCCGGTTGCTCTCACCCGGTGGCCACCGTGGCACGCCCGAGGGTGACCCGGGCGTCCGGGTGGTCGGCCGGGACGACCGCCGAGTACAGCGCCGTCCAGCAGGACGGGCAGCAGTACTGCCGGAACACCACCTCGGCGTCGACGTAGTCGACCGGGTCGGCGATCATCTGCGGCCCGGCGCCGGTGCTGGGGCCCTCGTGCACGCCGACGGCGAGCAGACCGGCACCGGCGGTGGAGCCGAGCGACTCGGAGCACTTCTCGCAGACGATCGTCCCGTCCGGTGTCTCGACGAGGTTGTCGTCGAGACGGCGCGCGTTCTCGATGTCGACCTTCCCGCCCGGTTCCCCCTCGATCCGGGACCGGTCCCGGCGCTCGCCCCGTCGCCGGTCGCGCTCGGCGGCGGTGGCGGCCTCGTCCACCGCACCCTCTGCGGAGGAGAACACCACGCCGTACACCGCCCGGGCGCCGTCGGCGGTGACCCGCAGCTCGCGCAGGTCCCGCGCCACCGCGGCCGGGTCCCGGGTGAGCGGGTCGCCGTAGCCCCCACCGCCCTGCCAGGTCAGCGCCAGGACCTCACCGGGGGCGAGGTAGCTGGAGGCGTAGTTCTGCGCGGCCTCCAGGTTGTCGCTGACCTCGGACAGCGCGGTCGGCATCGTGCCCGCGGCGAGCAGGTCGGCGACCGACCCGCCCCGGGCGACGACGTCGAGTCCGCTGTTGCCCGGGTGCCCGCCGGCGAGCCCGACGTTCTGCGCCACCGCCTTGCCGCCGGAGGCCAGCACGAGGCCCATCGGCAGGCTGGTGCCGTGCGGGGTGATCGCCACCGAGGCGCCGACGCCGCCGCGGTGCCGGCCCGGCCCGCCGGAGTCGGGTTCCTCGCGCCGCCACAGGGTCAGGACCGGGTAGAGGAACTCGGTCATCTCGACGTCCGGGATCCGGCCCATCGGGATGCAGAACAGCCCGCCGGTGTCCATCCCGTCGGCGTGCGGGCGGGCGCCGTAGCCACCGGCCATCGGCTCCATGAGGATCGACAGGAACGGCGACGGCTGCTCGCCGCGCTCGTCCAGCCCGGCGATGACCGCGGTGTCCCAGGTCCCGCAGCAGGTGGCCTGGACGTTCTTCCCGAGCTCGAGGTCGCGGTCGAGCATCTGGGACAGGCACTCGGCGACGAGCGAACCGGTCAGCCAGGCCGGGCCGATCGGCCCGCGCCCGACGGCGGCCGGGAACGCCGCGTTGTTGATCGTCCCCTCCTCGGAGACCAGGTCGAAGCAGCGCATCAGCCCGCCCGCGGACCACGGGATGTCCCCGGCCAGGATCGGCAGCAGCGCCAGCATCACCCCGCCGCGCATGCCGGCGTAGGTGCAGTTGATGACACCGGCCTGCGGATCGGTGCCGGTGAAGTCGAAGCTGAGGTGGTCGCCGGTCTTGGTGGTGGTGACCGTGATCTTGTGCAGGTTGCGGTCGCCCTCGTGCGACTGGTCCTGGTAGCCGGTGGCCGTCCAGGAGCCGTCGGGCAGGCCGGCGAGCTTGCCGCGCAGCCGGGACTCGGCGTCCGACATCATCCGCTTCATCACGGCCTTGACGGTGTCCGCGCCGTACTGCGCGATCAGTGCCTGCAGCCGTTCGGCGCCCACGTTGTTCGCGCCGATCTTGGCCCGCAGGTCCAGCCCGATCAGCATCGGCACCCGGGACCGGCGGACCCAGACATCGGCGACGTCGCGCTGCAGCGTCCCGCCGCGGACGATCTTCACCGGCGGGGTGGGCACCGCCTCGGAGAACACGTCCTGCGCGGCCGGGGAGAAGGATCCGAGGCCCGCGCCGCCCAGGTCGGGCTGGTGGGCGATGGCGCTGGTCCAGGCGAACAGCTTCCCCTCGTGGAACACCGGCTGGAAGACGATCACGTCGTTCTGGTGCAGCCCGCCGCCGACCCACGGGTCGTTGCACAGGAACATGTCGCCGGGTGAGATCCCCGGGTTCTCGGCACGATGGCGAAGCGTCCAGTAGATCGCCAGGTCGACGGCGCCGACCAGCATCGTGTTGTAGAGCCCGACCTGGACCTCCTGGCCGAGCTCGTCGGAGATCGCGAAGTCGAAGTCGTTCGCGTCGGTGACGATCGGCGAGCCGGACATGCGCTTGAGCGCCTCGCCCATCTCGTCGGTGACCGACCAGAGCCGGTGCCGGATCACCTCGTAGGTGAGCGGGTCGAGCGCGTCGATCTGCTCCTGGCTCACGGTGTGCGTCTCGAGCACCGTGGGCAGCGAGCGGGCCAGCTCGTCCGGGTCGACGGGGCGGCTCGAGAAGATCTCCGAGCCGGGGACGGCCATGGTCATCGCAGACCCTCCGTACGGATCGACAGGTTGCCGAGGTGGTCGACGGTGCCGGTGGCCCCGTCCGGGACGACGACGGTGGTGGTCGGGACCTCGACGATCGCCGGCCCGGTCAGGACGTGACCGGCGCGCAGCAACCGGTAGTCGTAGACGTCGGTGTCGACGTAGCCGAGGCGGGCGTCGAGCTGCACCGGGCGGCTGCCGGTGCGGGCCCCGGCCGGGTCGGACGAGCCGGCGGACCCGACCTCCGGCAGCGCCGGGGTGAACGGCAGTACGCCGACCGCACGGACCCGGAAGGTGATCGCCTGGATGCCGGCCTCGCGGAACCCGGCGTCCTTGCCGTAGAGGGCCGCGTACCGGTCCTCGAACGCGGTCACCGCGGCCTCGATCGCGGCCGCGTCCAGCGGGCCGGCGGCGACCGGGGCGGTGACCTCGGCGAGCTGCATCGTGTAGCGCATGTCGACCTCGCGGTACAGCTCGACCCGCTCGAAGGTCACGCCCTGGCGGTCCAGGCCGTCGCGCACCTTCGCCTCCAGCTCGGCGAAGTCGCGCTCGGCGCGGGCCGGGTCGAACGGCACGGTGGTCGGGTCGGACAGCTCGGCGGCGAGCACGATGTCCGAGGACGCGAGCCCGAACGCCGAGAACGCCGAGGCGACCGGACCGAGCGGGACGACGACCTCGCCCGCGCCGACCTCGGCCGCGTAGCCGGCACAGTGCGCGGGCCCGGCCCCGCCGAAGGCGTAGAGCACGAAGTCGCGCGGGTCGTGCCCGGCCTCGACGACGGTCTTGCGCAGCAGGTCGCCGGTCTGCGCGTTCTGCACGGTGTAGATCGCGGCGGCGGCCTCCTCCACGCTCAGCCCGAGCGGCTTGGCGATCCGGGTCTCGATGGCCTGCCGGGCGAGCTCCAGCGACAGCGGCATGCCCCCGCCCAGCAGGCCGCGCTCCGGGAGGATGCCGAGCACCAGGTTGGCGTCGGTGTTGGTCGGCTCGGTGCCCCCGTTGCCGTAGCACGCGGGACCCGGGACGGCCTGCGCGCTGTGCGGGCCGATCCGCAGGTTCTGCCCGGCGTCGAGCCAGGCGATCGCGCCGCCGCCGGAACCGATGGCGTCCACCCGCAGCGTCGGCACGTTGACCGGGTGGTGGTTGATGATCGTCGTGGTGTCCCGGACCGGTTCGCCGTCGACGATCAGGCCGGCCAGGAACGTGGTCCCGCCGACGTCGGTGGTGATGATGTTGCGGTGGCCGAGCTGGCGGCCCAGCGCCTGTGCGCCGACCACGCCGCCGGTGAGCACCGAGCCGACGGTGCTGATCGCCGAGGCGGGGGCCTCGGAGGCCTCGACCGCGCCGCCGTTGCTCTGCATGACCAGCAGCGGCCCGGTCAGCCCGCTGCCCCGCAGATCGGACTCCAGTGTGGACAGGTAGTCGCGCAGGCCCGGTCCGACCTGGGTGCTCATGATCGTGGTCGCGTTGCGGGCGAACTCCCGGATCCGGGGGCTCACCTCGGACGACAGCGCGACGAACACCTCCGGGTCGATCTCGGCGATCAGCTCGCGCAACCGCTGCTCGTGCACCGGGTTGCGGAACGACCACAGCAGCGACACCGCGATCGCGCGCACGCCGTCGTCGAGCAGTGCGCGGATCGCGGCCCGGGCGGCGTCGGTGTCCAGCGCGACGACGACGGTGCCGTCCCGGTCGACCCGCTCGGTCACCTCCAGCGCGTGCCGCTTGGGGACGAGGTGGTGGTCCTTGGCCTGGCCCATGACGTGCTGGAGCTCGTGCGGGGAGCGCCCGAGGTACCGGCCCTCCACGTTCATGATGTAGATGGAGTCGCGGTGGCCGCGGGTGGTGAGGAACCCGACCGGCGGCACGTTGCGCGTGACCAGCGCGTTCAGCGACGACGTCGTCCCGTGCGCGATGTGGTGGGTGTCGGCGAGCATCTCGGGCAGCGGGCGTCCCAGCTGCTCGGCCAGCAGCTGCAGTACGTCCATCACCCCGCGGGAGTAGTCCGGTGGGGTGGAGGGGGACTTCGCGGCGAGCACGGTCCCGGCGTCGTCGTCGAGGACGGCATCGGTGAACGTGCCGCCCACGTCCACACCGATGACGTAGGCCATGACTCACGCTCCTTCGCGTGGAGGGGCTGACGGTGGCGTAGACTATTCAACGTCGATGAAGGCCGTCAAGGTCGGCGATCCGCACTTGACGATTCGCCCGTCATTGCCGTCGAATACTCGACGCGATAGTCAATCGACGTCGCCGACGCCGGTCCGGGAGGTCGTGATGCAGCTGCGCCGAGTGGCCGTGCTGGGTGGAGGGCCCGGTGGGCTCTACACCGCACGGCTGGTGAAGCTGGTGTTCCCCCGGTGCGAGGTCGTGGTGCACGAGCAGGGCCCGGCGGACGCGACCTTCGGGTTCGGAGTCGGGCTCGCCGCCGGGACCCAGCGCAACCTCGCGGCCGCGGACCCGGACACGCTGCACGACATCGTCTCCGCCGGTCACCCGCACGACATGACGATGCAGGTGGGCGGCGCGACGGTCCGGGTGCGCAACGACCGGCTCGTCGGGATCGCCCGCACCGAGCTCCTCGCGATCCTGCAACGGCACGCCGAGAAGGCCGGCGTCGTCCTCGAGCACGGCAGCCGCCGGACCGCCGGCGAGCTCGACGCCGACCTCGTCGTCGCCGCGGACGGGGTGAACAGCGCGACCCGCCGGGAGGGGCCCTTCGGCGAGGACCTCGAGGTCGGCCGCGGCCTCTACCTCTGGGCCGGGACCGAGTTCCCGCTGCCGGACGCGGTGTTCTCCCCGGTGGACACCGCGCACGGCACCTTCGTGACGCACGCCTACCCGTACTCGGGCGGGCGCAGCACCTTCCTGGTCGAGACCGACGAGGCCACCTGGCGCCGGGCCGGGTTCGACGCCACCACCGAGGCCACCGAGGCCGGGCCGCTCGACGGGTCCGACGAGACCTCGCTGCGGTACCTCGAGGAGGTCTTCGCCGACCAGTTGCAGGGCCGGAGCCTGATCGGCAACCGGACCCGCTGGCTGCGCTTCCGCACGGTGCGCTGCGCCCGCTGGACCGCGGGCCGGACGGCCCTGCTCGGCGACGCGGCGCACACCGCGCACTTCTCCATCGGGTCGGGCACCAAGCTCGCGATGGAGGACGCGATCGGCCTGGTCGAGGCGCTCGGCGGGGAACCGGACCTGCCGTCGGCGTTCGCGCGCTACGAGGCCGTCCGCCGGCCCGCGGTGGAGCGGCTGCAGGAGCTCGCCCGGCGCAGCCAGCTGTGGTGGGAGTCGTTCCCGTCCCGGACCCACCTGCCGGTGTCCCGGCTGATGGTCGCCTACATGACCCGGGCCGGGAACGTGCCGCTGGACCGCTTCGCCGAGACCGCACCGGACGTCGTCGCCGGCGCGATGGAGGCCTACGTCGCCGAGTCCGGGCACCCGGCGGCCGCGGGTCGCACCGTCGCGGACCGGGCGCTGGCCCAGCCGCTGCACCACGAGCTCACCGACGCCGCCCGGCGCCCGGTCTCACCCGGCGACCCGCCCGGGCTGGTGGTGGTCGGCGACGTGCTGGCCGACCCGTGGGACGCCGACGGGGACGCGGTCGTCGACCGGGCCCGCGCGGCCCGCGACGCCGGTGCCCCGGGCTTCCGGTTCACCGGTCCCGGTGACCGGCCGTCGGTGCTGACCCGCCTCGACCTGGCCGAGCGGGTGCGACTCGAGGTCGGGGGACCGGTCGTCGTCGAGGCGCCCGCGGGGCTGCGCGAGGACCTCGCGGCCGGGCTGGTCGCCGGCCGCACGGATCTGGTGACATTGCTCGAGGAGGCGCGATGAGCACGACGCGATGGGGCGACGCGCTGGTCCGGTACCCGGCCGGGCGGGCGCACGCCTACCGGGCCGCCGGGCTGTGGGGCACCGCGACGATCGCCGACGAGCTCCACCGGGTCGCGCGGGCGCACCCGGATCGGGACGCGGTCGTCGTGGTCGACGGGCGGGCGACCTACCGGGAGCTCGACCAGCGCACCGACGCGCTCGCCGCCGGTCTGGCCGGGCTCGGCCTGCGGCCCGGTGACCCGGTGCTGTTCCAGGTCTCGAACACCCTCGCCGCCGTCGTGGCCTGGTACGGGGTGCTCAAGGCCGGTCTGGTGCCGGTCGCGACGCTGGCCGCGCACCGCGGGCACGAGGTCTCCGCGATCAGCCGGCAGGTCGGCGCCGTCGCGCACCTGGTCGAGACCGGGGGGAAGTTCGACCTGGTCGGATTCGCCGTCGACCAGGCCCGCGACCACCCCACGCTGCGGCACGTGCTCGTGGTCGGCGACGACCCGCGCGGGGTCGGGCTCGACGCCCTCGCCGCCGGTGCCGACCCGCCGCGTGCCCGGGAGCGGGTCGCGGTGATCCAGGCCGGGATCGACCCCGACGACGTCGCCGTCTTCCAGCTCTCCGGCGGCACCACCGGGGTCCCCAAGGTGATCCCCCGGCTGCACGCGGAGTACTGGTACAACGCCGCGGCCTACGCGTCGTCCTGGGGGTGGACGCCGGACACCCGGGTCGCGCACCTCATCCCGATCGTCCACAACGCCGGGGTGGTCTGTGCGCTGCACGCCCCGCACAGCGTGGGTGGCGCCCTGGTGCTCGGCACGCCCGACCTGGACGTGTCCCTGCCGCTGATGGCCGCCGAGGGGGTCACCCACGCGCTGATCGGGCAGGGGCACTTCGGCGCCGTCGACCACCCCCGGTTCGACGGCGCGGTCGCCGCGCTGACCCAGGTCGTGCTGTCCGGGGCGAAGATCCCGCCGCGGTTGTTCGACTTCTTCGAGCGTCGCGGGACCTGGTCCGGGCAGCTGTTCGGGATGGGGGAGGGTCTGTTCCTCACCACCCGCCCCGGCGCCCCGCGCACCGCGCGCGCCGAGACCGTCGGCACCGTGCTGTCGGCGCACGACGAGGTCCGCGTCCTCGAGCCCGGCGCGGAGACCCCGGTGCCCGACGGCGAGGTCGGCGAGCTGTGCTGCCGCGGGCCGTACACGCTGCCCGGCTACTTCGCCGCGCCCGAGCACAACGCGCGGGCCTTCACCTCGGACGGCTTCTACCGCACCGGTGATCTCGCCGCGTTGCGGCTGATCGAGGGCGAGCGCTACGTCTCGATCGAGGGCCGGATCAAGGACCTGATCAACCGCGGCGGCGAGAAGATCAATGCGGAGGAGGTCGAGCTCCTCCTGCTGCGCCATCCCCGGGTGAGCGCGGCCGCCGTCGTCGCGATGCCCGACCGGCGGCTCGGCGAGCGGACCTGCGCGTTCGTCGTCGTCGACGGGGAGCGGTTGACCCTGGAGCAGGTGCAGCGGCACTTCGCCGGGCTCGACGTCGCCAAGTTCAAGTGGCCGGAGCGGGTCGAGCACCTGTCCGAGCTGCCACGCACGCTGGTCAACAAGATCGACAAGAAACGGCTGCAGGCGCGGATCTCGGAGACCCTCGCCGCCGAGCAGGGCGCCGGCGGGGGCCCGGTCCCCGCCGGTCCCGCCCCGACCGGACCCGGAGGTGGTCCCGCATGACCGTCACGCACCGCATCGGACTCGTCGTCCCGAGCTCGAACGTCACCGTGGAGACCGAGATCCCGGCGCTGCTCGCCCGGCATCCCGGCGCCCGGTTCTCGTTCCACTCCAGCCGGATGCGGATGCACCAGGTCTCCCCCGAGGCGCTGCGGGCGATGAACGCCCAGCGGGAGCGGTGCGTCGACGAGCTCGCCGACGCCGGGGTCGACGCCCTGCTCTACGCCTGCCTGGTCGCCCTGATGGCGCAGGGGCCGGGCGAGCACACCCGGGTGGAGAACGCCGTCGTCGACCAGCTGGCCGCCGCCGGGAGCGCTCCCGCGGTCCGGTCCAGCGCGGGTGCCCTGGTCGAGGGGCTCCAGGCGCTCGGGGCCCGGCGGATCGCGCTGGTGACCCCGTACCTGCGTCCGCTGGCGGAGAAGGTCGTCGGCTACCTGGAGTCCGAGGGATTCGAGGTGGCCGACTACGCCGCGCTGGAGGTCGGGGACAACGCCGAGGTCGGCTGCATCCCCGGTGACCGGGTGCTCGAGGCGGCCCGCGGGCTGGACCGGAGCACCGCCGACGCGCTGGTGATCTCGGCCTGCGTGCAGATGCCCTCGCTGGACCTGGTCGGGCCGGCCGAGCGGGAGTTCGGGCTGCCGGTGCTGTCCGCGGCGACGGCGGGTGCGTACTCGCTGCTGCGCGCGCTGGAGCTGGACGCGCGGCTGCCCGACGCCGGGTCGCTGCTGACCGGCGCGGTGCCGGCGGCGGGATGAGCCCGCGGTCCTACCATCGGGCGCCATGACTGCCGGCACACCGCGGAAGGGCGGGACCCGGGCGAACACCGCCCGTCGTGAGCTCGTGGAGAACGAGATCTACGAGCACGCCACGCGCCTGTTCGCCGAGCGCGGGTTCGCCGGCACCAGCCTGCAGGACATCGCGGACGCCCTCGGGATCACCCGGCCGGCGCTGTACTACTACGTCCGCAGCAAGGACGAGCTGCTGGCGAAGCTCGTCATCGAGGTCACCGAGGGCCCGCTCGTCGAGATCAACCGCTTCGTCGACGCACCGGACCTCGACCCGGTGCAGAAGCTGCGCGGGATGGTCGAGGTGTTCGTCGGGCGCCAGACCAGCCAGCCCGAGCGGTTCCGGCTGCTCATCAGGTCCGAGGCCGAGCTGCCCGCGGAGCTGACCGAGGCCTACGCCGCCAGCCGCCGCGCGGTGCTCAAGGCGGTGGTCACGGTGGTCGACGAGGGCGTCCGGACCGGCCGGTTCCGGCCGGTCGACCCCCGGATCGCCGCGCTCGGCGTGCTCGGCATGTGCAACTGGGTGGCCTGGTGGTTCCACCCCGGCGGGCGGGACGACGCCGCCGCGGTCGCCGACGGGATCGCCGACATGGCGGTGGGGGCGCTGGTGCGGGCCGACGACCGCGTCCCCGACGGCGACGGTCCGGCCGCCGCGCTGAAGCTGCTGCGCCAGGACCTCGACCACCTGGAGCGACTGCTCGACGGCTGAGGGGTTCATCGCTGCCGTCAAACTATTGACCCGTCCGTCGACCTCCGCGTAGCGTCGTCGGTACGACCGACGCTGTTCGACGGAGGCTGGACATGACCGAGCAGGACCATCGCGTGCGGGGTGTCGACCACGTCGCGTTCCCGACGTTCGACCCGGCCGCGACGGTGCGCTTCTACCGCGACGTCCTCGGGTTCCCGGTGGTGCACTCGATCTGCGCGGCCGGCTGGGGTCCCGAGGACCACCCGGACTTCATCCACTTCTTCTTCGACATCGGCAACGAGGACCGGATCGCGTTCTTCTACTACTTCGGCACCGATGCCTCGGTCGCCGGCGGCGAGGGGGCGAAGGGCGACGTCTACGCCCGGTTCGGCGCCGAGGTGCCCGACTTCTTCGTCCGCTCCCGGCACCTCGCGATCCACGTCGACAGCGAGGACGACCTGATGGAGTACCGGCGCCGGCTCGACGCCAGCGACTGGCCGGTCGAGATGCAGGTCCAGCACGAGACCATCGAGTCGATCTACACCCACGACCCGAACGGCTACATGTTCGAGATCACCCGCGCGCTGCGCCCGGTGACGCCGCAGGAGGACCTCGACGCCAACCTCACGATCGACGCGCTGATCGACGTCGTCACCGCGCCCGAGCCCACGTTCGGCAAGCTGCTGGCCCGCAAGGCCGAGCTGATCGTCGAGCGGGCGGCCGGCTGGGAGACGGTCGTCCGATGACCACGCTCTACGTCCTCGACGTACCGGAGAACACGTCGGTGGCCAAGGTCGCGGCGGAGGACCCGGACGTCGTCGTCGACAAGGTCGGGCCCTACTTCGAGATCCGGGCCGACGCCGAGATCGTGATCGACCGCCGGACGACCGGCTGCCGGCACGCGGTCTGGTACTCCTGCGTCGCCGGGGTCCCGGCCGGCAGCCGGATCACCCAGCACGACAAGGACGCACTGCGGGTGTCTCCCGCATGACCGCGGGAACCACCGGGCTCGGGGCGGGCCGGTACCTGGTTTCGGGCCGTCGTCCGGACGCCGTGATCACCTCGGTGCACGAGCTCACCACGCACGACGGCGCGACCGTGCGCGGCGTGCTGGCCACCGTGCCCGGCGCCCGCACCGTGGTCTGCCTGATGCACCCGCGCCAGGACCTCACCCACCACCCGCTGGTCCCGCTGCTGCTGCAGACCGGGGTCGCGGTGTGGACCCAGCAGAGCCGCTCGCCGAACAACGACCTGACCCTGGTGCACGAGCAGACGCTGCTCGACGTCGCCGCCGGGATGGTGTTCCTGCGCGAGCAGGGCTTCGAGACGGTCGCGACGCTCGGGCACTCCGGCGGCGGCACCCTCTACGCCTTCTACCACGAGCAGGCCGGGCTACCTCCGGGACAGCGGATCGCCACGACTCCCGGCGGCCGCCCGATCGCGCTCGCCGAGGCCGCCATGCCGGTCCCGGACGGGGCGGTCTTCCTGGCCCCGCACCCCGGCCAGGGACGGCTGCTGCTCGGCTGCATCGACCCGTCGGTCGCCGACGAGAGCGACCCGCTCTCGGTGGTACCCGAGCTCGACCCGTTCGACCCGGCGAACGGGTTCGCCGAACCGCCTGCGAGCTCGTCGTACGCGCCGGAGTTCCTGGAGCGCTACCGCGCCGCGCAACGCGACCGGGTCGCCCGGATCGACGCCGTCGCGCGCGAGCACCTGGCCCGCACCGGTGCCGCCCGTACCGCCTTCAAGACCGGCGGCCGCGCCGCGGACCGGCGGCGCTCGCTCGCTCCAAAGATCATCACCGTGTTCCGCACCGACGCGGACCCGCGCACCGTCGACCTCTCGCTGGACCCGAGCGACCGGCCCTACGGGTCGCTGTTCGGCCGGCGCCCCGACCTCATCGACTACGGCCAGGTCGGTTTCGGCCGGCTGTCCACGCCCGAGGCGTGGCTGTCGACCTGGTCCGGCCTGAGCACGAACGCGGACTTCGTCCGCTGTGCGCCCGGGGTTACCGCGCCGACGCTGTTCGTCGAGCTCACCGGGGACCAGGCCGCGTTCCCGGCCGACTCCCGCCGGATGGTCGACGCCCTCGGCGCGGCCGACCTGACCTCCACGGCCGTCCGCGGCCTGCACTTCGGCGGCGCCGTCGCCGACGGCGAACCGACCGGCAACGAGCTCGCCGCCGCGGAGATCGCCGGCTGGCTGGCGGACCGCTGCGAGCTCGCTCCCCCCGACTGAACCCGTGGGCCCCGGCCGCCCGCCCACGACGAGGCAACGGAGCCATGTCGTCCCCCGACGGACGCCGCCCGGCAGACATTCTGCTCGGTGGAAACCTCTCTGACCGGCGTCTACCATTGCATGATGAAAAATAGGCCGGCCTACGGGATCGAGTCGGTCGACCACGCGCTGGCCCTCGCCACGATCCTGAAGCAGGAGGGGCCGCTGCGGGTGACCGACGCGGCGCTCCGCCTCGGTGTCGCGCCGTCGACGGCGCACCGGCTGCTGGCGATGCTCGTCTATCGCGACTTCGCCGAGCGCGACGACGACCGGCGGTACGCGGCGGGCCCGATCCTGCGCCTGCCCGCGGCCCCGGAGCCGGTGGCCGACCTGCGCCGGGTCGCCGTGCCGCACCTGCAGGATCTGGTCGACCGCACGGACGAGACCGCCAACGTGCTGCTGGTGGTGGACGACCAGGCCCGGTTCGTGGTCACCGTCGAATGCGGTCAGGCGCTGCGGATCGGTGACCGCGAGGGGCGGGTGCGCCCGGCGCACCTGACCTCCGCGGGCCGCGCCGTGCTGGCTACCCGCAGCGACGCCGAGGTCCGGGCGCTGTACGCCGGTCGCGAGTCCGAGGTCGGCGACGTCCCGGCGCTGCTGCGGGACCTGCATCGGGTCCGCAGGCTGGGGTTCGCGGTGAACGACCGGCAGACGGAACCGGGCATGACCACGGTCGGGTGCGCGGTCCCGGGGCATCCCGGCGTCGCGGTCACCCTGGCGATGCCGACGGTCCGGTACCGGCGGGAACGCCTGCAGGAGTGGGGCGGGGAGCTCGCGACGACCGCGGACCGGATCGCCCGGGGCCTCTCCTCGGTCGTCGTCCCCGGTCGCTGAGATTGCCCCGCGCTTTTCTTCGGTGCAGAATGACATGCCTGGTTTCGGGCCCCACGGTTCCCTACGCTTGTTCCATCCGAGAGCGGGACAGCGTCGCCGCGCACCCTGGTCGACCCGCCGCTCTCCGGTTCGATGGATGTCCGCTCCCCGCGCTCCCCACCAGGCTCGCGCGTCCGGGCCGGCCCCCCGACGGCCCGGGCGCGCGTCCTCGAACGCCCGGTGCGGGGGCCGGACTCAGCGCCGCGGCTGCTCCACCAGCACCCCGTCCAGGAACGCGGCCAGCTCGTCGGCCCTCGGCGCGACGAACGTCCCGGACGGGGCCGGCGGGTTCGCCGGCCCCGGCTTCGACGCCGTCGACGGTGTCCGGGAGGAGGTGCGCGCGATGCTCACCCGGCTGCGCGACGCGGAGCTCCGCACCCCGTCCGACGGCCCGGTGGCGACGCTGTTCCGCGGCGGGATGCCGGACGGCGAGCTGCGCGACGTCGAGTACCTCCTGCCCTCCCAGCTGCTGGTCTTCCTCGGCGGCCTGCAGGAGCCCGGGCACGCCTGCGGGGTGACGTTCCACGGGCTCTCCACCCGGCCCGAGCAGATGGCGCGGGTGAAGGACGACCCGTCGCTGCTCGGCCGGGCCGTCGTCGAGGGGCTGCGCTGGATGAGCCCGCTCTACGGCGGCGCCTCGCGCACCGCGGTGACCGACACGACGCTGGGCGGGCAGCAGATCCGCGGCGGGGACCACATCTGGCTGATCTACGGCTCGGCCAACGCCGACGAGGGTGAGTTCGACGACCCGCTGACCTACGACCTGGACCGGGCGCGGCACCCGAACCTGGCCTTCGGCCTGGGCCGGCACGCCTGCATCGGCAGCGCCTACGCGCCACAGGTCGCCCGGATCGCGCTGGAGGAGCTGTTCCGGGCCGCCCCGGGGATCCGGCTCGACCCGCAGCGCCCGCCGGACCCGGTCGGCTGGATGTTCCGCGGCTCCCGCGAGCTGCACACCGTCCGGGGCTGACCCGGCCGGTTCGGCCGCGCCGTGGCGGGTACCTGGCGATCATGCGAGACGCCCTGCCCCCGCACGTGATCGTGCTGTTCGGCGCCACCGGTGACCTGGCGCGTCGCAAGCTGTTCCCCGGCCTGCTGCACCTGCACCGTGCCGGGCTGCTGCCCGACGTCCGGGTCATCGGCTCCGGCCGGCACTCGCCCGGCACCGACGACGAGTTCCGCGACCAGGTCCGCGACGCCCTCGACGACCCGGCCGGCTGGGAGGAGTTCGCCCCGCTGTTGCGCTTCGTGGTCTCGGACGACTCGGACGGTGCCGACCTGGCGCACGCCGTCCGGGACGCCGAGGAGGACCTGGGTTCCGGTGACGTCCGCCGGCTCGTCTATCTGTCCGTCCCGCCCGGGGTGATGGCACCGATGGCCCGGATGCTCGGCGGGACCGGCATCGCCGAGCGGTCCCGGCTCGTCGTGGAGAAGCCCTTCGGCACCGACCTCGCCTCGGCCCGCGAGCTCGACGCCGGACTGCGCGAGGTCTACCGGGAGCAGGACATCTTCCGGATCGACCACTTCCTCGGCAAGGAGTCGCTGCAGAACGTCCTCGCGCTGCGCTTCGCCAACGGGCTGTTCGAACCCGTCTGGAACCGCCAGCACATCCGCTACGTGCAGATCGACGTCCCGGAGGAGATCGGGATCGAGGGCCGGGCGTCGTTCATGGAGTCCACCGGCACCTTCCGGGACATGATCTCCACGCACCTGTTCCAGATCCTCGGGTTCGTGGCTCTCGAACCACCACCGGACCTGTCCCCGGACGCGCTGCACGCGGAGAAGGCGAAGCTGTTCCGCTCGGTCCGCGAGCTGGACCCGGCGCGCGTCGTGTTCGGCCAGTACGCCGGGTACCGCGACGAGGACGGCGTCGCCGACGACTCCTCCGCCGAGACGTTCGTCGCGCTGGAGGCACGTGTGGACAACTGGCGCTGGTTCGGGGTGCCGTTCTTCCTGCGCACCGGCAAGGCGCTGGGTGCGACCCGCCGGACGGTGACGATCGGGTTCGACGAACCGGTGCTGTCGATGTTCCCCGCGAACGGCACCGACCACGCCACCGAGCTCGTGCTGGAGCTGGCCGACACGGTCACCGCCGAGCTCGACGTCCGCGCGAAGATCCCCGGCCCCGAACTGCGGCTGGGCCGCGGCCGGATGCGCCTCGAGGTCCCCGGCTCGTCCGACGACGAGCCGCTCGAGGCCTACGAGCGCCTGCTGCTCGACGTGCTGCGCGGCGACCGCACGCTGTTCACCTCCACCGAGGAGGTCGAGCGGCTCTGGGAGCTCTGCGAGCCGGTGCTCACCGACCCGCCGGAGGTACAGGAGTACGCGCAGGGGTCCTGGGGCCCGCAGGACGCGCTCGAGCTGCCCGGCCCGCGCGGCTGGCGGGTGCCCGAGTGAGCGCCGACCGCTACCTGCCGATCGCCGAGCACGGGATCATCGGTGACCTGCGCACGGCCGCGCTTGTCGGCACGAACGGCACCGTCGACTGGTTCTGTCCCGGCCGGTTCGACGCGCCCAGCGTGTTCGCCGCGCTGCTCGACGCCGACAGCGGCGGCCACTGGGCACTGGCGCCGCGGACCGGCGACACCGAGGTGACCGCCCAGCAGCAGTTCTACTACCCGGACTCGAACATCCTGATCACCCGGTTCCTGACCTCGGACGGCATCGTCGAGGTGCAGGACTTCCTGGCGCTGCTGCGCCCGCGCGACCCGGAGCACCGGCAGCGGCTGGTCCGCCGGGTCACCGGGGTGCGCGGCTCGGTGCCGATGGCGGTCGACGTCGTGCCCCGCCCGGACTACGCCCGGGAGACCCCGGACGTCTCCGAGGCCGGGACCGGGATCCGGTTCACCGGCACCGGGGTGACCCTGGCGCTGACCTCCACGGTGGACCTGGAGGTGGTCGACCACGCCGCGCACGCCGAGTTCGCCACCGCCGAGGGGCGCTCGGAGGTGTTCGTCCTGGAGGTCGACCCCAGCGGTGACCAGGACACCGGCGCCGACCTCGACGTCGACGAGCTCTTCGAGGGCACCGTCGCGTTCTGGCAGCACTGGCTGTCCGGTTCGGTCTACACCGGACGCTGGCGGGAGCGGGTGCACCGCTCCGCGCTCACCCTCAAGATGCTCACCCACGAACCGACCGGCGCGGTCGTCGCCGCCCCGACGATGGGCCTGCCCGAGCAGCTCGGCGGGGAGCGGAACTGGGACTACCGCTACGTCTGGATGCGCGACGCCGCCTTCACCCTCTACGCCCTGCTCCGACTGGGGTTCACCGAGGAGGCCGGGGCCTTCATCGGCTGGCTGACGAACCGCTTCGTCGACTGCCCGGACGGCGCGCAGGGCCCGCTGCGGGTGATGTACACGATCGACGGCGACGAGACCCCGGCCGAGGTCGAGCTCGACCACCTGGAGGGCTACCGCGGGTCCCGCCCGGTGCTGGCCGGCAACGACGCGTCCGGCCAGCTCCAGCTCGACATCTACGGCGAGATCATCGACTCCATCTACCTGTACGACAAGTACGGCGCGGGCGTCTCGCACTCGGACTGGACGAACCTGAGCGCCATCCTGGACTGGCTGCGCACGCACTGGGACCAGCCCGACGAGGGCATCTGGGAGACCCGGGCCGGCCGCCAGGACCACGTGTTCTCCCGGCTGATGTGCTGGGTCGCGGTCGAGCGGATGATCCGGATGGCCCGCCGGCGCGGCCTGCCCGGCGACGTCGCGGCCTGGACCCGGACCCGGGACGAGATCTACCACCAGATCATGGACCGCGGCTGGGACCCGGACGTCGGCCCGCGTGGGTCGTTCGTGCAGCGCTACGGCGCCCGCACCCTCGACGCGTCGGTGCTGCTCATGCCGATGGTGAAGTTCTGTGCGCCGACCGAGCCGCGGTTCCTCGCGACGCTGGACGCGATCAACGACGACCTCGTCGTCGACACCCTGGTCTTCCGCTACGACGTGGAGGACTCGCCGGACGGGCTGGACGGCGAGGAGGGCACGTTCTCGATGTGCTCGTTCTGGAACGTCGAGGCGATGACCCGGGCCGGGCGGAAAGAGCACGCCCGGATCGCGCTGGAGAAGATGTTCTCCTACGGCAACCACCTCGGGCTGTACGCCGAGGAGATCGGGCTGCACGGCGAGCAGCTGGGGAACTTCCCGCAGGCCTTCACCCACCTGTCGCTGATCAGCTCGGCGATCAACCTGGACCGGGCCCTGGGCTGACCGGGATACTCCGGGCCATGAAGGTCCTCATGCTCGACCCGCCGCAGGCGATGCTCGACGAGCGTCGCCGGCTGGGGCTGGACGGCCGGGACGAGATGTGGGACGGGGTGCTGCACATGGTTCCGCCGCCGGGAGGCCCGCATCAACGCGGAAGCACCGACCTGATGCTTGCACTGGGCGAACTGGCGAAGCGGCGTGGTCTGGTCCCGCACATGGAGACCGGGCTGTTCCGCGCGACCGACGACTACCGCGTGCCGGACCAGCTCTACTGCCGCCCCGAGCACCTCTCCGAGCGTGGAGTCGAAGGAGCCGATCTGGTCGTCGAGTTCTGCTCGCCCGGGGACGAGACCTACGACAAGGTCGAGTTCTATGCGGCGGCCGGGGTCCGGGAGATGCTCGTGGTGCACCCGGGGGATCGGCGGGTCGAGGTCTACCGGGCCGTCGGGAACCAGCTCCTCCCGGTGCAGGCGGCGGCCGGCGGGATGCTCGGCCTCGGGACGCTCGGCGTCGAGCTCCGCACCGAGGGCGGCGCGCTGCACCTGAGCTGGGACGGCGGTTCGGCTCAGATCTAGGTGCGGCCCGGATCCGGGTCCGGCGCGGCTCTAGCGGGTGGACAGGCTCGCTTCCCACAGCCGCACCCCGTGGGCCAACGCCTGTTCCCTGGTCACCGGGCTCCGCGGGTCCAGCCAGGCCAGGATGATCTCGCCGAGTCCACCGAGGCAGAAGTGCCCGGCCACCCGAAGGTCGTCGGGCTCGACCCGGTTCTCGGCCGACTCCGCGCCGCCGTCGACGATCAGCTCGGCGAAGCCGCGGTTGGCGCTGCGACGTCGGGCGACCAGGTCCGGGCAGCCGACCGCGTCGATCAGCGCGACCACCCGGCGGGGGTCACGTCCGATGTCGTCGAGATACGCGGTCAGCGCCGCCCGGATCCGGGCGACCATGTCGGGCGGAGCCTGCGCGACCGCGGACATCGTCGTGGCCGCCCGCTCGTCGACGATGTGGTCGAACACCGCGGCGGCCAGGTCGACGCCGGAGGTGAACTCGTCCGCGGCGCCGGGTCCGAGACCGGCCAGCGTGGCGGCCGCCGCCGGGTCGACCGCCGACCAGCCGCCGTCGGACCACTGCTGGAGGGCCGCGTCGAGGAGCGCCTCGCGATCCTGCTCGGCCCGGTCCATGAGGTCATGATGGCAGCGCACCGGGCCCGCGGCGCGCCGTGCGCGCCGGAACACGGTCCGTGGACCGGGCGCCGCACAACCCGTTCGCCACGGTGCATACGCTGGACACATGAGTAATGCCGTGCTGACCGCCGTGGCGTGGCCCTACGCCAACGGTCCCCGGCACATCGGCCACGTCTCCGGCTTCGGTGTGCCCTCCGACGTCTTCGCCCGCTACCGGCGGATGGCGGGGGACCGGGTGCTGATGGTCTCCGGCACCGACGAGCACGGCACGCCGATCCAGGTGCAGGCCGACGCCGAGGGCCTCACCCCCCGCCAGCTCGCCGACAAGTACAACGGCGTCATCACCGACGACCTGCAGGGTCTCGGGCTGAGCTACGACCTGTTCACCCGCACGACGACGTCGAACCACTACAGCGTCGTGCAGGACATGTTCACGTCGCTGTACAAGAACGGCTACGTGGTCCCGAAGACCCAGCTGGGCGCGATCAGCCCGTCCACCGGGCGCACCCTGCCGGACCGCTACATCGAGGGCACCTGCCCGATCTGCGGCTACGACGGCGCCCGCGGCGACCAGTGCGACAACTGCGGCAACCAGCTCGACCCGGCCGACCTCAAGAACCCGCGCTCGCGGATCAACGGCGAGGTCCCGAAGTTCGTCGAGACCGAGCACTTCTTCCTCGACCTACCGGCGTTCTCCGAGGCGCTCGGCTCGTGGCTGTCCACCCGCACCGACTGGCGGCCGAACGTGCTCAAGTTCTCCGCCAACCTGGTGGAGAACCTCAAGCCGCGGGCGATCACCCGCGACCTGGAGTGGGGCGTCCCGGTCCCGCTGGACGGCTGGTCGGACAACCCGCTCAAGAAGATCTACGTCTGGTTCGACGCGGTGATCGGCTACCTGTCCGCGTCGGTCGAGTGGGCCCGCCGCGGCCCGGACCCGGACGCCTGGAAGCAGTGGTGGACCGACCCGGCCGCCCAGGCCTACTACTTCATGGGCAAGGACAACATCACCTTCCACTCGGTGATGTGGCCGGCGATCCTGCTCGGGCAGAACGGCGCCGGTGACCGCGGCGGCGAGCCCGGCCCGTACGGCACGCTGGACCTGCCCAGCGAGGTCGTGTCGTCGGAGTACCTGACGATGCTCGGGTCGAAGTTCTCCACCAGCCGCGGCACCGTGATCTACGTCGGCGACTTCCTGCGCGAGTTCGGGCCGGACGCGCTGCGCTACCACATCGCCGTCGCCGGGCCGGAGAACCAGGACGTCGACTTCACCTGGGACGAGTTCACCCGCCGGATCAACAACGAGCTCGCCAACGAGTGGGGCAACCTGGTCAACCGGTCGATCTCGATGGCGCACAAGAACGTCGGTGCGATCCCGCGGCCGACGGCGCCGCAGCAGGCCGACGCCGAGCTGCTCGCCTACTCGAAGGCCGGGTTCGACACCGTCGGCGGGCTGCTCGCCCGCAACCGGTTCAAGCAGGCCGCCGGCGAGGCGATGCGGGTGGTCACCGCGGCCAACCGGTACCTGTCCGACCAGGAGCCGTGGAAGCGCAAGGACGAGCCGGAGCGCCGGGACACGATCCTGCACACCGCGCTGCAGGTGGTGCAGGACGCGAACACCCTGCTCACCCCGTTCCTGCCGCACGCCGCGCAGCAGGTGCACGACGCGCTGGGCGGGTCCGGGGTGTGGGCGGCGCAGCCGGAGAAGCGGACCGTGGAGGACCTGGGCGACGGCCCGGACTACTCGATCCTGACCGGTGACTACGCCGGCGAGCAGGCGCACTGGGGCTCCACCCCGATCGAGGTGGGGCGCCCGCTGGCCAAGCCGTCGCCGATCTTCGCCAAGCTCGCGCCGGAGCTGGGGGAGACGGGCCCGGAGTGGGCCCCGGTCACCCCGTGACGGCGCACGGCCGCCGCCCCCGTCCCGAGCCGCCCGAGCCCCTGGGCGTGCCGACGTTCGACAGCCACACCCACCTCGACGCGTGCGGCTGCGAGACCGACGCCGACGTCGTCGCCGCCATGGACCGGGCGGCGGCGACCGGCGTCGCCGGGGCGGTGACGATCGCCGACGACCTGGCCGCCGCGCGCTGGGCGGTCGGCGCCGCGCACGCGGACCCGCGGGTATGGGCGGCGGTCGCACTGCACCCCACCCGCACGGCGTCGGTCACCGCCGACGACCTCGCCGAGATCGAGAAGCTGGCCGCCGACGACCGCGTGGTCGCGATCGGCGAGACCGGCCTGGACTACTACTGGGACCACTCGCCGCCGGCGCCGCAGCAGGAGGCGTTCCGCTGGCACATCGATCTCGCGAAGCGCACCGGCAAGCCGCTGATGATCCACGACCGGGACGCGCACGACGACGTGCTGCGGATCCTGCGCGAGGAGGGCGCGCCGGAGACGGTGGTGTTCCACTGCTTCTCCGGCGACGCGGCGATGGCCCGCGAGTGCGCCGACGCCGGGTACGTGCTCTCCTTCGCCGGGCCGGTCACCTTCACGAAGAACCACGAGCTGCGCGCCGCCGCCGCGCTGGTCCCGGACGCGCAGTACCTCGTGGAGACCGACGCGCCGTTCCTCACCCCGCACCCGCACCGCGGCCGCGCGAACGAGCCCTACGTACTGCCGTGGACCGTCCGCGGTGTCGCGGCCGCCCGGGGCGAGACGGAAGAGCGCGTCGCCGAGACGACACGACACAACGCCGAGCGGATCTTTCGGACGGGCGCAACCCGATAACGCCGTCCGTCGAGCTGGCAACGGGGGTTGCGGTCATTCGCCGTCGATCACCTGCCGTTCGCCGCCGACGGCGTGTCCGGATCGCCCTGGCGGGTCACGGTCCGCTAACGTCGCTCGCCGTACCGCCGGGATGGGAACGCTCCCCGACCGTGCGGGACGACGACCGTCCGCTCCCCAGCATCGGTTCCGCTCCCCGGCACCGCGTCGGTCGTCGTCCTGCAGGTCATGTTTCCTGCCCGGACTGCCGAGTCCCCGGGAAGTCATGTTCGAGCGCAGTGTGCATGTGCCTTTCGGCAGTGACGAGGACGACACGGCGACGACCCGGCTTCCCGTCGTCGCCCCGGCCGGTCTCTCCGCCACCGGGTACGTGCAGCTCGGCGGCCGGCACCGCGTCGGCGCGCGCCGTCGACCGGGCGTCCGCACCGCCGCGGCGGCCGCGCTGTTCTCGCTGCCGACCGGTGGTCTCGCCGCCGCGGTGATGCTCCCCGACACCGGGCCGGACCCGCAGGACCTGCGGACCGATCTCGCGTCCGGCGCGAGCGACCTCGCCGGGGCCACGATGTCCCTGAACACCTCCGCCCCGGCGTCCTTCGCCCCGGTGGCGGGCGTGCCGGCGACCGGCGCGGACATCGTGCACGCCCAGGTCGTCGAGACCCGGACCCTGCCGATGCCCGAGCAGGAGGTGCAGGACCCGACCCTCGAGGAGGGGACCCGCACCGTCGTCGAGCCGGGCAGCGAGGGCGAGCGCAGCGAGATCTGGCGGGTCACCTACGACAAGGGTGAGGAGGTGTCCCGCGAGCGGATCGCCGCCGGCGCGGACACCCCGGCCACGCCGCGGGTCGTGAAGGTCGGGACGAAGAAGGCCGAGGAGGTCGAGACCTACTCGGCCGACGCCCCCGCGGTGTCCAACGGCGCGACCTGGGACCGGCTCGCCAACTGCGAGTCCGGCGGCAACTGGTCGATCAACACCGGTAACGGCTACCACGGCGGCCTGCAGTTCAACCGGCAGACCTGGCAGGCCTACGGCGGCGGCCAGTACGCGCCGACCGCGGACCAGGCCAGCCGCGAGCAGCAGATCGCCACCGCCGAGAAGGTGCGTGCGGACCGCGGCGGCTACGGCGCCTGGCCGGCCTGCTCCCGCAAGCTCGGCCTGAGCTGATCCCCGGATCCGCCGCCCGCGACAATGGTCGCGTGAGTGAGAACAGCTGTGGGTGATGACGGCACCGCCCGCCTGCTGGGCGCGGCGGACGTGCGGGTGCTGGCCGAGCGGCTCGGCCTGCGACCGACCAAGAAGCTCGGCCAGAACTTCGTGCACGACGGCAACACCGTCCGCCGCATCGTCAAGGCCGCCGGGGTGGGTGCCGACGACGTGGTGCTCGAGGTGGGCCCCGGTCTCGGCTCGCTGACCCTGGCCCTGCTGCCCGCCGTGGCGCGGGTGCACGCGGTGGAGATCGACCCGGTGCTCGCCGGGCTGCTGCCGTCGACCGTCGCCGAGCGGGCCCCGGAGCAGGCCGGCCGGCTCACCGTGACCGGCGCGGACGCCATGCGGGTCACCGCCGCCGAGCTGGCCGCCGACGCCGGCCCCGGTCAGACCGCGCCGACGGCGATCGTCGCGAACCTGCCCTACAACGTCGCCGTCCCGGTGCTGCTGCACCTGCTCGCCGAGCTGCCCGGTATCGAGCGCGGCCTGGTGATGGTGCAGGCCGAGGTCGCCGACCGGCTCGCGGCCCGCCCCGGGTCGAAGGAGTACGGCGCCCCGTCGGCGAAGCTCGCCTGGTACGCCGACGCCCGCCGCGCCGGCCCGGTGCCGCGCGCGGTGTTCTGGCCGGTGCCCGGCGTCGACTCCGGCCTGCTCGCCTTCACCCGCCAGGATCCGCCCGCCGGCGCGGACCGGGCCGCGACCTTCGCCGTGATCGAGGCGGCCTTCGCCCAGCGGCGCAAGGCGCTGCGCGGCGCCCTGGCCGGGTGGGCCGGTTCCGCCGCCGCGGCCGAGACCGCCCTGCGCGCCGCCGGCGTCGACCCGATGACCCGCGCCGAACGCCTCGACGTGCACACCTTCGCCCGGATCGGCGCTGCGCGCCTGTGAGTGCTTTTCGTGGTCCTGACCACGAAAAGCACTCACAGGCGCGGCAGCGCATCATGGTCGGGTGACGCAGGAGCGGGACGACGGGCCGAGTCCGTGGCCGGCGCTCTGGGCGCTCGTGATCGGGTTCTTCATGATCCTGGTCGACGCCACGATCGTCACCGTCGCCACGCCCGCGCTGCTGGTGGCCTTCGACGCCGATGTCAACTCGGTGCTCTGGGTGACCAGCGCCTACCTGTTGGCCTACGTCGTCCCGCTGCTGGTCAGCGGCCGGCTCGGCGACCGGTTCGGGCCCAAGCACGTCTATCTGACCGGGCTCGCGGTGTTCACGCTCGCCTCGCTGTGGTGCGGGCTGACCTCCTCGGTCGGCGAGCTCGTCGGTGCCCGGGTGGTGCAGGGCCTCGGGGCGGCGCTGATGACCCCGCAGACGATGGCCGTGATCACCCGGACCTTCCCGGCGTCCCGCCGCGGGCGGGCGATGAGCCTGTGGGGCGCGGTCGCCGGTGTCGCGACGCTGTGCGGCCCGATCCTCGGCGGGGTGCTCGTCGGCGGCCTCGGCTGGGAGTGGATCTTCTTCGTCAACGTGCCGTTCGGGGTGCTCGCCTTCGTGGCAGTGTGGTGGCTGGTGCCGTCGCTGCCGACCTCCCGCCGCCGGTTCGACCTGCTCGGGGTCGTGTTGTCCGCGGCCGGGATGTTCCTGCTCGTCTTCGGCATCCAGGAGGGCCAGAAGTACGACTGGGGGCCGATCGTCGGGCCGGTGCCGGTGTGGGCGCTGGTCGTCGCCGGCGCGGTCCTGCTCGCCGTGTTCGTCTGGTGGCAGGGCCGGACCCGCGCGGAGCCGCTGGTGGCGCTGCGCCTGTTCCGCGACCGGAACTTCTCGCTGGCCAACGTCGCGATCTGCACGGTCGGGTTCGCCGTCACCGCGCAGGGATTCCCGCTGATGATCTACGCGCAGAGCGTGCGCGGGTTCACGCCGACCGAGGCCGCCCTGCTGCTGGCCCCGCTGGCGATCCTCTCCGGCGGCCTCGCGCCGTGGACCGGACGGCTCACCGACCGGGTCCACCCGCGGCTGATCGGCGGGTTCGGGATGGCGACCTTCGTGATCGGCCTGCTCTGGCTCGCCGCCGTGATGGGGCCGGAGACCCCGGTCTGGCAGCTGCTGCTGCCGATCGCGCTGCTGGGCGTGTCGAACTCGTGCGTGTGGGCGCCGATCTCGACCAGCGCCACCCGGAACCTGCCGATGGAGCAGGCGGGCTCCGGTTCCGGGGTCTACAACACGACCCGGCAGGTCGGCGCGGTGCTGGGCAGCGCGGGCATCGCGGCGCTGATGGAGTGGCGGATCACCGCCCTGGTACCCGGCGTCGCGGCCGGTGCCGGCTCGCCCGAGGCGGCCGTGGCCGTCGGCCCGCTGGCCGACGAGGTGCGTGACCCGTTCGCCCAGGCCATGGCACAGGCGGTGCTGCTCCCGGCCGGTGTCCTGGTGATCGGGTTCGTCGCGGTCGCCTGCTTCGCGACGCCCCGGCACCTGCTGGCGCGCCGCGCGGCCGGTGGTGCCCCGCAATCCGATACCCCACAGTCCGGCACCCCGCAGCCCGGGGAACCGCTCACCCGGTGACAGCCCCGTGGCGCCCCGGTGATCGCCCGCACGTCGATCACCGGCGTCGGTGACTCCGGCCACCCGGACCAAGGTCGGCGGCGCCGGGCCGGGCACGGCCCGTAGGGTTGAACGGTGCTGTCCGCCGTACCGCGTCCGGTCACCGTCCGGGTGCCCGCGAAGATCAACCTGCATCTCGCCGTCGGCGCGGTGCGGCCGGACGGTTATCACGACCTCGTGACCGTGTTCCACGCCGTGAGCCTGTTCGACGAGGTGTCGGTGGAGCCCGCCGAGGAACCCGCGCTCGAGGTGCACGGCGACGGCGTCGCCGAGGTCCCGCTGGACGCGACCAACCTCGCCTGGCGGGCCGTCGAGCTGCTGGCGCAGCGGGCCGGCCGGGCCCCGGACGTCCGGGTCACCCTGCGCAAGGGCATCCCGGTCGCCGGCGGGATGGCCGGCGGATCGGCCGACGCCGCCGGCGCCCTGGTCGCGCTGTCCACGCTGTGGCGGATGGAGCTGGGCCGCGACGAGCTGTCCGAGCTGGCCGCCGAGCTCGGCTCGGACGTCACGTTCGGGCTGCACGGTGGCACGGCGCTGGGTACCGGGCGCGGCGAGCAGGTCATCCCGGTGCTGGCCCGGCACCGGCTGCACTGGGTGATCGCGCTGGCCCGCGGTGGCCTGTCCACCCCGGCGGTGTTCGGCGAGCTGGACCGGCTCCGCGGCGACGACGGCGCCCCGGACCGTCCGGTCGAGCCGGTCCTGGAGGCCCTGACCGGTGGTGACCCGCGCCAGCTCGCGCTGAACCTGGGCAACGACCTGCAGGCCGCGGCGGTGTCGATGGCCCCGGACCTGCGCCGCACGCTGCGCGCCGGGGTCAACGCCGGCGCGCTCGCCGGGCTCGTGTCCGGCTCCGGTCCGACGTGCGCGTTCCTCTGCGCCGACGGCGACGCCGCCGTCGAGGTCGCGACCGAGCTGGCCGGGATGGGGGTGTGCCGCACGGTGCGGGTGGCGCACGGCCCGGTCGGCGGCGCCCGGGTCGTCGACGACCACGAACCCCCGCCCGACGCCGGACCGCCGGGTCGCCCACCCTCCCGGCCGGGGACCCGGCGGACCTCGCGGGACGACGGCGGCGGGCCGACCGGGTCCGGTGCCTGGCCCCCGGTGCGTGCCTGATGGCGGAGAACCTGCTCAATCTCGAGAACGTCACCGCGCACGTCCCCGGGGACGCCTCCCGCGTGCTGCTCGACGCCGTCTCGCTGGGCGTCGAGCGCGGCGACCGGATCGGTGTCGTCGGGCTCAACGGCGGCGGCAAGTCCACCCTGCTGGACGTGATCACCGGGGAGCGCCCGGTCGAGGGCGGCCGGGTCAGCCGGGTCGGCGGCCTGCGGATGGCGCACCTGGCCCAGCACGACCGCTTCCCGGCCGGGTCGACGGTCCGCGACATCGTGCTGCAGCACTACGACGCCGACCACGAGTGGGCGTCGGACCCGCGGGTGCGCGACGTGCTGGACGGGCTCGGCATCGCCCCGCGGAGCGGAGCGGGAGCGGGCATCGGTACAGCCGTCGAGCGGCCCACCGCGGGCCTGTCCGGCGGGGAGAAGCGCCGGGTCGCCCTCGCCGCCGCGCTGGTCGGCGAGCTGGACGTCGTCGTGCTCGACGAGCCCACCAACCACCTCGACGTCGAGGGCATCACCTGGCTGGCCCGGCACCTGATCGACCGGCGGGTCGCGCTCGTCGTCGTCACCCACGACCGCTGGTTCCTCGACACCGTCTGCACCCGCACCTGGGAGGTGGCGAACGGCAGCGTCGAGTCCTACCAGGGCGGCTACGCGGACTGGGTCTACGCCCGCGCCGAGCGCTCCCGCCAGGCCGACGCCGCCGAGCAGCGCCGCCGCAACCTCGCCCGCAAGGAGCTGGCCTGGCTGCGCCGGGGGCCGCCCGCACGGACGTCGAAGCCGCGCTACCGGATCGAGTCCGCCGAGGCACTGATCGCCGACGTCCCCGCCCCGCGCAACACCGTCGAGCTGATGCAGTTCGCCACCAACCGGCTCGGGCGCACCGTGCTGGAGCTGGAGGACGCGACCGTCCACATCGGAGATCGCGCGATCCTCGACGGCGTCACCTGGCGGCTCGGCCCCGGTGACCGGGTCGGAATCGTCGGCGTCAACGGCTCGGGCAAGACGACGCTGCTCCGGGCGCTGTCCGGCGAGCGCGACCTGGACTCCGGGCGGCGGGTGCAGGGCACGACCGTGCGGATGGCGCAGCTGAGCCAGGAGCTCGTCGACCTGCCCGCCGAGATGCGGGTGCTGGAGGCGACCGAGGCCGTCGCCAAGTACGTGCGGTTCGGCAAGCAGGAGATGACCGCGTCCCAGGTGCTGGAGCGGCTCGGGTTCCCCGCGTCGCGGCAGTGGACGCCGGTCGGCCGGCTCTCCGGCGGCGAGCGGCGACGGCTGCAGCTGACCCGGCTGCTGATGGACGAGCCGAACGTGCTGCTGCTCGACGAGCCGACCAACGACCTGGACGTCGACACCCTCGCCGGGCTGGAGGACCTGCTCGACGGCTGGCCGGGCACGCTCGTCGTCGTCAGCCACGACCGGTACCTCACCGAGCGGGTCTGTGACCAGGTGCTGGCGCTGTTCGGGGACGGGACGCTGACCCACCTGCCCGGCGGGATCGGTGAGTACCTGCAGCGCCGATCGGCTGCAGGATGGGGCCCGGCCGGGGCGGCACCGACCGCGCCGAGGGCCGGGGCACCCGCTCCCGCGGAGCGCCGGGTCGACGCCGCCACCCAGCGCGCCGCCCGCAAGGACGCGCAGCGCCTGGAGCGCAAGATGGAGCAGCTCACCACGCGCGAGGAGAAGCTGCACGCCCAGCTCGCGGAGGCCGCCACCGACCCGGTGCGGCTGATGGAGCTGAACCGGGAGCTGACCGGCGTCGTCGCCGAGCGCGAGGCCGTCGAGATCGAGTGGCTCGACGCCGCCGAGCGCGCCGAGGGGTAGGCGTCTCCTACCAGAGGTGGAGACGCGGGACCTTCGAACATCGGTAATTCGACCGATCCGCACGCCCCCCGGATTCGATTACCGTGGAGAGCACACGGCCTGCTGGGGAGCGAGGTCGTGGGGGGATCGGTGGATCCGCCGCCGCCGTCGGGGGACGGCGGCGGATCCACCGGCGTTCAGCCCGCCTTCTGCATGACCGCCGCGAGCTCGTCGAGTTTCGCCAGCGTCCCGGACTCCGGCAGCGTCGGCAGCATGAACGTGACCCGTTCGACCCCGGCCTCGGCGTAACCGGCGACGACGTCGGGGTCGGCCTTCGCCGCGAACACCGTCGTCGGCACGTCCGGCCTGCCCCGCTCGGCGAGGTCGGCGCGGACCCGGCGGATCTCGTCGAACGAGAGGTGCCCGCGGGGCAGCCAGCCGTCGCCGACCTCGACGAGCCGGGTCAGCGCGGCCTCGCTCTCGCCGCCGAGGTAGATCGGCGGGTGCGGGTCACGGTCCGGCTTCGGCCACAGGTACACGGGGTCGAAGCCGACGTGCTCACCGTGGAACTCGGCCTGCTCCGCCGTCCACAGCTCCTTCAGGGCGCGCAGCTGCTCGGTCATCAGCGGGCCCCGGGTCGTCGGGTCGACACCGTGGTTGCGCATCTCCTCCCGGTTCCAGCCCGCCCCGACCCCGAACAGCAGCCGGCCGCGGGAGAGCAGGTCGAGGCTGGCGGTCTCCTTCGCGGTGTGGATGATGTCGCGCTGCGGCAGCAGCACGATGCCGGTACCGAGCAGCAGGTCGGTGGTGGTCGCCGCCATCGCGGTCAACGCGACGAAGGGGTCCAGGGTCCGGTAGTAGACGTGCGGGAGGTCGCCGCCGCCGGGGTAGGGGGTCTCCCGGCTGACCGGGATGTGCGAGTGCTCGGCGAGGAACACCGAGTCGAACCCGCGCTCCTCCAGCGCGCGGCCGAGCGGAGCCGGGCGAATTCCCTCATCGGTGACGAATGTGGCGATGCCGAACTTCATGCCGCCGGGTACCCCGCGGGCGACACGCGCACTCGGCCGGGTGACTACCGGTCCTCGCCCGTTTGCGGGCGGATGACGATATTGCCGGCGGGGTATCCCACGAATCCACATCAACCGGAGGTGGATCCCGTGTCCCGATTCCGTGTCCCGTCCCTGCGGACCGTCCTGTTCGTGGTTCCGCTCCTGCTCGCGTCCCTGCTGGCGACGACCGGTGCCGCGACCGCCGCGGAGCGGACGTCCGCGGCCTCCGCCGCCCAGGGCACTCCCTGTGCGACCTCGGCGCGGGCCTGCGTCCGGCTGTCCAGCGGTCAGGCCTGGCTCACCGACGGTGCCGGGACCGTGACCTACGGCCCGGTGTCGGTGTCCGGCGGGACGGCTGCGTGGCCGACCCCGGTGGGCACGTTCTCGGTCTCGCACAAGGTCGTCGACTACTGGTCGCGCCAGTTCGACGCCCCGATGCCGTACTCGGTGTTCTTCCAGCCGGGCATCGCCTTCCACCAGGGTGACCTCGGAAGCTCCTCGGCCGGCTGCCTGCGGCTGTCCCGGGCGTCGGCGCAGAAGTTCTTCGCCGACCTGAAGGTCGGGGACACGGTGCAGGTGCTGTCCTGACCGGAGCCTACGAACCGGACAGCCGGCGCAGCAGCAGGGCCTCGGCGAGCACGCCGCGGCCGAACATCTCCAGGTGCAGGCTCTCGTCGATGCCGTGCCAGCGGCTGGCCGGGTCGCCGACCCCGGTGACCAGCACGGCCGCACCGGGGAAGGTGCGGGCGAACTCGGCGATGAAGGGGATCGAGCCGCCGATGCCGGTCTCCACGGCCGAGTTGCCGTAGGCGTCGGCGAACGCGGCGCGGGCGTGGTCGTAGACCTCGCCGGTGGCCGACAGGCTGAACGGCTCGGCGACGCCGTGCCCGGGCTCGACGCTCACATGCGCGCCCCAGGGCGTGTGGCGTTCCAGGTGCTCGGTCAGTGCCTGCCGCGCCTGCAGCGCGTCCTGACCGGGCGCGAGCCGCATGCTGACCATGGCCCGGGCACGCGGGAGCAGCACGTTGGACGCCTCGGCGACCTTCGGCGCGTCGATCCCGAGGACCGCGACCGCGGGGGAGTGGTTGACCCGGTCGGGGATGCTGCCCGACCCGAGCAGCTCGACGCCGTCGAGCAGGCCGGCGTCGGAACGGTAGACCGCCTCGTCCGGGTCGGGGGCGTCCGAGCTGCCGTGCACCAGGCCGGCGACGGCGACCTCGCCTTTGTCGTCGTGCAGGGTCGCCAGCGTGCGGCACAGCGCGGTGAGCGCGTCACCGACCGGGCCGCCGTAGATCCCGGAGTGCACCGGGCGTTCCAGCATCGACACCTCGACCACGACGTCGACCAGCCCGCGCAGGCTGGTGGTCAACGCGGGGACGTCGACAGCCGGGTTGGCTGCGTCGGCGATCACGATGACGTCCGCGGCGAGCGACTCGTGGTGCTGCTCGAGCAGCGCGGTCAGCGTGGGGGAGCCGGACTCCTCCTCGCCCTCGACGAACAGCGTGACGCCGACCGGGGGCTTCCCGTCGTAAGCGCGCAGCACCGCGAGGTGGGTCATCACGCCGGCCTTGTCGTCGGCGGCGCCGCGGCCGTAGAGCCGGCCGTCGCGCTCGGTGGGCTCGAACGGCGGGCTGGTCCACTCCTCGTCGCCGCCGGTCGGCTGGACGTCGTGGTGGGCGTAGAGCATCACCGTGGGCGTGCCCGCCGGCGCCGGCCAGTGCGCGACGACGGCCGGTGCGCCACCCTCGGCGGCGACGACCTGCACGTCGGCGGCGCCCGCGTCGCGGGCCAGCGCGGCGACGGCGTCGGCGGAGCGGCGGGTGTCCTCGGCGTGGGCCGGGTCGGCCCAGATGCTCGGGATGCGGACCAGGGCCTCGAGGTCGGTGCGCGCGCCGGGCAGCACCGCACGCACGGCGTCGGACAGTTCCGCGGGAGGCGTAGGCATCCGGCGATCGTAGGCGCTCCGCACTCGTGAGTGGTTGTCGTGGCCAGGGCCACGACAACCGCTCACGAGGCTAGGGTCGGGTGCATGTCCAGATTCCTCGCAACGTTGCTGGGATCCGCGACCGGTCCGGATGCGGACGCCCGCGGCATGACCACAGGGGAGCCGCGCGAACCCGTCCGGCGGAGCTGGGCCGAGGTGCACCACGCGGCGCGGTCCGTCGCGGACGCGCTGCGGCGACCGGGAGCCGCGGGGGAGCCGGCTCTGCCGTTCGGCGGGGCGGTCGGGGTGCTCGCCGGGGAGCCGGCGACGATCGCGCCCGCGGCGCAGGCGGTGTGGCTGTGCGGCGGCAGCGTGACGATGCTGCACCAGCCGACCGCGCGCACCGACCTCGCGGAGTGGGCCGCGGACACGGTCACCACGCTGAAGATGATCGACGCGACGACCGTGCTGCTGGGCCCGCCGTTCGACGCGCTCGCCCCGGTGCTGACCGAGCAGGGCGTCCCGTTCCGCACCCTCGAGTCGCTCGACGGCGACGCGGCGGCGTTCACCGCCTCGGCCGGCGTCGCCGGCGAGGACGACACCGCGCTGCTGCAGCTCACCAGCGGCTCGACGGCGGCGCCGAAGGCGGTACGGATCACCCACGGGAACCTGCACGCGAACATCGGCGCGATGGTGACCGCGTCCGAACTGGACGTCGGCACCGACCGGATGGTGTCGTGGCTGCCGCTGTTCCACGACATGGGCATGGTCGGGTTCCTGACCGTCCCGATGACGGTCGGGCTGGAGCTGGTCACCGTCACCCCGGCCGACTTCCTCTCCCGGCCCCGGCTGTGGGCCGAGCTGATCTCCCGCCACGGCGGCACGGTGACCGCCGCGCCGAACTTCGCCTACGCGGTGCTGGCCCGCCAGCTCGCCCGGGTCGACGACGGCGAGCTGGACCTGTCCAGCCTGCGGATCGCGCTGAACGGCGCGGAGCCGGTCGATCCGGCGGCGGTCGCGGCCTTCACCGACGCGGGCGCGCGCTTCGGCCTGCGGCCCGAGTCGGTGCTGTGCGCCTACGGGATGGCCGAGACCGCGCTCGGCGTCTCCTTCGCGCCGGTCCACACCGGACTGATCGTGGACCGGGTGGACGCCGTGGCGCTGGAGGCGGACCGCCGCGCGACCCCCGCCGGCGACGGCGACGTGCGCGCGTTCCCCGAGCTCGGCCCGCCGCTGCCGGGGATCGAGGTACGGGTCGTCGCCGGTGGCGCGGTGCTCGGCACGCGCGAGGTCGGCTCCCTGCAGCTGCGCGGGGAGGCCGTGACGCCGGGTTACCTCACGGTCGCCGGTCCGGTGTCCACACAGGATCGGGACGGCTGGTTCGACACCGGCGACGAGGGCTACCTGACCCCCGAGGGCGCGGTCGTCGTCTGCGGCCGCACCAAGGACGTGATCATCATGGGTGGCCGCAACATCTACCCGACCGACATCGAGCGGGCCGCCGGGGCTGCCGACGGGGTGCGGGCCGGGAACGTCGTCGCGGTCCGGATGGCCGCCGGCGAGGGGCGGCACCGCGAGTCGTTCGCGGTCGCGGTCGAGGCGAAGAACGCCGACACCGACGACGCGGTGAAGGCGATCAAGGCCGACGTCGTGCGACGGGTCGTCAGCGCCGTCGGGGTGCGCCCGGCCGAGGTGGCGGTGCTCGCTCCCGGGAGCCTGCCGAAGACCCCGAGCGGCAAGCTGCGCCGGGCCGCCACCGCGGACCTGCTCACCGCCGCCCGCTGACCCGGGGGCCGCTCCCGGCCGGGCGGTCCCGCGCCGAGGTGCAGCTCAGGGCTGCGTGAAGATCGACAAATCGCCCTGAGCGGCATCTCGGCGCGGGGCGAGGCTCGGGCGGAGCGATGCTCGGTGCGGTGCGGTGCGGTGCGGTGCGGTGCGGTGCGGTGCGGTGCGGTGCGGTGCGGTGCCCGGGACCCTGCAGTGTGAGCGGGCCCGGACACGCGGACGCCCCGGTCCGCGCGGGACCGGGGCGTCCGCTCAGCCCGAGAGCGGGTGGAAGCGGTTCTGGGCCGGCTCCAGGCCGTCGGTGAGCAGTGCCTCGGCGGCGTCGGCCGCGAGGTCGATGCCGAGGTCGAGCTCCTTCTTCTCGGTACCCGAGAAGCGCTTGAGCACGTAGTCGGCCGGGTCCTGGCGACCCGGCGGCCGCCCGATCCCGAACCGCACCCGCAGGTAGTCCTTCGTGCCCAGCGAGCGGCTGATCGAACGCAGGCCGTTGTGCCCGCCCTCGCCGCCACCGCGCTTGAGGCGGACGACGCCGAAGTCGAGGTCCAGCTCGTCGTGGATCACGATCAGCTCGGCCGGCGGCACCGAGAAGTACTGCACCAGCCCGGCGACCGGGCCGCCCGAGAGGTTCATGTACGTCCGCGGGACGGCCACGGTCACCGGCCGGCCGGCCAGCCGGCCCTGGGCCACGTCGGAGTTCGACCGCTTGTGCGCCGAGAACCGGCCCGCGCCGGCCCGCGCCGCCAGCAGTGCGGCGACGCGGACACCGACGTTGTGCCGGGTCTCGGCGTAGTCCGGGCCCGGGTTGCCGAGCCCGACCACCAGAGCGGGGCCCGGCAGGGAACTCACTTGTCGTCGGAGCCGGACTCGTCGGAGGCGGACTCGCCCTCGCCCTCGCCCTCGGCGGACTCGGCGGCCTCCTCCTCGTCGGAGGGCTCCTCGACCACGCCGGCACCCTCGGTGTCGATCTCGGCCTCGAGGTCCTCCTCGGTCGGCGCCGCGATGACCTGCACGACGAGGTACTCCGCGTCGGTCTGCAGCTCGACGCCGCCGGGCAGGCGCAGGTCCTTCGCGAAGTACTGGGTGCCGATCTCGGCGTCCTCGACGGAGATCTCGATGTTCTCCGGGATGTTCAGCGCGTCGGCCTCGACCAGCACGGTGTTGAGGTCCTGGGTGACCAGGGTGCCCGGGGCGGCGTCGCCGGTCACGACGACGTCCAGCTCGACCGAGACCTTCTCGCCGCGCTTGATCACGAGCAGGTCGACGTGCTCGATGTAGGGGCGCAGCGGGTGCACGACCACGGTCTTGGTCAGCGCGAGCTGCGGCTTGCTGCCGTCGACGTCGAGCTCGAGCACGGCGTTGCGGCCCTGCTCACGGACGACGGCGGCGAACTCCAGCGACGGCAGCGACAGGTGCACCGGGTCGGTGCCGTGCCCGTAGAGGACGGCGGGGATCTTGCCCGCGCGGCGGGTACGGCGGGCGGCGCCCTTGCCGAACTCGGTCCGGTTCTCGGCGGGAATGCGGGTCTGGGCCACGGGAACTGCTCCTCGGGAAGATCTTTCGGCGTCAGGCGCGCGGCGAGGAGCCGACCGAAGTCGGCCACGTCGATCACGGCGGGTCTGCGTGCACCCGCCCTCGCCGCGGAGATGGCCGGAAGTCTACGTGACGCCCGGGTGTCGCCGGGACGGGCCCTCTACACGGGCAGCGCGGCGTCCGCAACGGCTGATCGCGCCCGCATCGAGTGGTCGCGAGCCGCGGCCCCTCCGGCCCGTCCGCGGGCCACGAGCCGGCCGGCAGGAGCGCGGAACCCGGGTCAGGCGCTCGCCTTCGGCACCCCCTGCCCGGGATCGACCTGGTGCGGCCCGCCCGGCCCGGGCGTGACGTCGAAGTCGAAGATCGCGGTCGGGAGGTAGACCGTCGAGCACGAGTTCGGGATGTCGACGACGCCGGACAGCCGGCCCTCGATCGGCGCCGCCCCGAGGATCATGTAGGCCTGGATGGCGGAGTAGCCGAACGTCGTCAGGTAGTCGATCGCGTGCAGGCACGCCCGCTGGTAGGACAGGTGCGAGTCGAGGTAGCGCTGCTCGCCGTCGAGCGTCACCGAGGTCCCGGAGAACGCGAGCCACTGGCTGTACTGCGGGTCGGTGTTGCCCGGCATGAAGATCGCGTTCTCGGTCACGCCGTAGGTCTGCATCCCGCCCTTGATCAGGTCGACGTGCAGGTCCATGAACCCGCCCATCTCGATCGCGCCGCAGAAGGTGATCTCGCCGTCGCCCTGGGAGAAGTGCAGGTCGCCCATCGAGAGGTGCGCGCCGTCGACGAACACCGGGTAGAAGACCCGGCTGCCCTTCGTGAGGTTCTTGATGTCCTGGTTGCCGCCGTTCTCCCGGGGCGGGGCGGTCCGCGCGGCCTCCCCGGCCACCCGGTCGAAGTCGGCGCCGGACAGCGAGCCGAGGATCGCCGAGTCCGGCAGCGGAGGCAGCGCCAGCGGCGGGACCCGCTGCGGGTCGGTGTCGATCAGCGCCTGCTCCCGGGCGTTCCACCGCCCGAGAAGCTCGTGCGACGGCGCGGTGCCCATCAGTCCGGGGTGGACGATCCCGGTGAAGGCCACCCCGGGGACGTGCCGGGAGGTCGCCGTCCCGCCTTGGAAGTCCCAGATCACCTTGTAGGCGTCCGGGAACTGCTCGGTGAGGAAGCCGCCGCCGTTGCGGGTGGCGAACACCCCCGTGTAGCCCCAGCCCTGCCCGGCCAGCGGGCCCGAGTCCTCCTGCGGGATCGGGCCGACGTCGAGGATGTCGACGATCAGCAGGTCGCCCGGCTCGGCACCGGAGACGGCGATCGGGCCGGACAGCACGTGCACTCCGGCGAGCGGGGCGTTCAGGATGTCGTCGGCGGAGTCGTCGTTGCGGATGGCGCCGTCGAACCACTCCCGGCAGTCGACCCGGAAGCTGTCGCCGGGCTTGACGTGCACCTGGGCCGGGATGTCCGGATGCCAGCGGTTGTGGCCGACGATCTGCTGGTCGGTGAACGATCGGCTGCTGTCGAGCGGGAACACGGGCCTGGGCATCGAACTCTCCTCCGGTCACGGTGCGCGTGCGGGTCGGTGGGGGAGCTCGGCCCGCTCAGGGCCGGGGGAGGCGCCGGGTCGCCGGGTGCGGGGCGGGCGCGTCGCGGCGCAGCGGACGCGGCGGCGGCGCGGAGACCACCTGCGGTTCGTGCGCCGAGGCGGTGGTGCGGTCGATCAGTCCCATCCGCCCGCGGTCGGCCAGGCCGAGCATCGGTGCGGTGAACACCCGCGACGCGGTCGCGCCGCAGGACGGGCAGTCGACGGTCGCGGGTGCGGTGCCGATCGGACGGACCACCTCGACCGGTCCGTCGGTGTCGCAGCGGTACGCGTAACGGGCCATCGCGCGACTCCCTGGGCCGGTGGTGCGCCGTCCGTGATCACGAGGGGGTGTCGCTCGAAGCTACGAGCGGGGTGCAGCGGTGTCAACGGGTCCGCGGTCGTGACGGCGGACGTTCCGGACGACCGCGCCGCAACCTCTCATGATCCTTCTCCGTGGAGCCGGGGTGCCCCTGCGCCGGCACCCGGGCTCCACTGAGAGGGATCATCCGGGCCCGGACGCGGGAACGGCGCCCCTGCAGGGATGCGGGGCGCCGTTCACGGAGGTGCAGGAGTGTCAGGCGTTGCCGTCGAACAGGCTGGTGACCGACCCGTCCTCGAAGACCTGGTGGATCGCCTCGGCCAGCAGTGGGGCGATCGGCAGCACGGTCATCTTGTCGAAGCGCTTCTCGTCCGGGATCGGCAGCGAGTCGGTGAAGATGACCTCCGAGGCGCCGCAGTTCGACAGCCGCTCGGTGGCCGGGCCGGAGAGCACGCCGTGCGTGGCGGCGACCAGCACCTCGGTCGCGCCCTCGGAGAGCAGGACCTCGACCGCCTTCGCCACGGTGCCACCGGTGTCGATCATGTCGTCGATGACCACGCAGCAGCGGCCCTCGACGTCACCGACCACCCGGTTCGCGACGGCCTCGTTCGGCTTGCGCGGGTCACGCGTCTTGTGGATGAACGCCAGCGGCGTCCCGCCCAGGGTCTCGGCCCAGCGCTCGGCGAGCCGCACGCGGCCGGAGTCGGGGGAGACGACGGCGAAGTCGGCATCCGGCCGGGTGTCCTTGATGTGCCGGGAGAGCACCGGCAGCGCGAACAGGTGGTCCACCGGTCCGTCGAAGAAGCCCTGGATCTGCGAGGTGTGCAGGTCCACGGTCAGGATCCGGTCGGCCCCGGCGGTCTTGAACATGTCCGCGACCAGCCGCGCCGAGATGGGCTCGCGACCGCGGTGCTTCTTGTCCTGGCGGGCGTAGCCCCAGAACGGCATCACGGCGGTGATCCGCTTGGCCGACCCGCGCTTGAGCGCGTCGACCATGATCAGCTGCTCCATGATCGCATCGTTGATCGGCGCGGAGTGCGACTGGATGACGAACGCGTCGCTGCCGCGCACCGACTCCTCGAAGCGGCAGAAGATCTCGCCGTTGGCGAACGAGTACGCCGACTGCGGCGTGACCGTGACGTCGAGCTCCTTGGCGACCTGGTCGGCCAGCTCCGGGTTGGCGCGTCCGGAGAAGATCATCATGTTCTTCTTCGGCGTGCCTGCGATCGCGCTCACCGTGCGGTGCCTCCTCGGCTGAGGTCCTCGGCCGGTCCGGAGGACCGGCGCTGGTGCGGGTCGGTGCCGTTGCCGGCGGAACCCGCGGGGGTGGTGTCGGGCGGGGTGGTGCCCGCCCGTTCGGCCGCCTCGGCGGCCGGGGTGCCCGGACGCTTGCGGGTCACCCAGCCCTCGATCGTGCGCTGTGTCCCACCCGACACCGCCAGCGCCCCCGGCGGGACGTCGGACCGCAGCACGGTCCCGGCCCCGGTGTAGGCGCCGTCCCCGACCGTGACGGGTGCGATGAACATGGTGTCGGATCCGGTGCGCACGTGCGAACCGACGGTCGTGCGCTGCTTGCGGACGCCGTCGTAGTTGACGAACACCGACGAGGCGCCGATGTTGCTCATCTCGCCGATCGTCGCGTCGCCGACGTAGGTCAGGTGCGGCACCTTGCTGCCCGCCCCGATGTCGGAGTTCTTGACCTCGACGAAGGTGCCGATCTTCCCGCCGGTGCCGAGCCGGGCGCCCGGGCGCAGGTAGGCGTACGGGCCGACCGAGGCGTTCTCACCGATCTCCGCGCCCGCGCCGTGCGTGCGGACGACCCGGGCGCCCGCACCGACCGTGCAGGCGCTCAGCGTGGTGTCCGGGCCGATCTCGGCGCCGTCGGCGACCGTGCAGGCGTCGTGCAGCTGGGTACCGGGGTGCAGGACGACGTCGCGGCCCAGCTCCACCTGGACGTCCACCCACGTCGTGCCGGGGTCGACGACGGTGACGCCGGCGAGCATCGCGCGCCGCAGCACCCGCCGGTTCAGCTCGCCCCGCAGCTCCGCGAGCTGCACCCGGTCGTTCACCCCGCGCAGCACCATCTCGTCGTCGCACACCACGGCGAGGGTCGTGCGGCCGTCGGCGACGGCGATCCCGATCAGGTCGGTCAGGTACAGCTCGCCCTGCTCGTTGTCGGTCGAGAGCCGGCCGAGGCCCTCCCGCAGGAACCGCGCGTCGAACGCGTAGACCCCGGAGTTCACCTCGGTGATCGCGCGCTGCCCGGGGGTCGCGTCCTTGTGCTCGACGATCGCGGTGACCGCGCCGTCCTGCCGCACGATCCGGCCGTACCCGGTGGGGTCGTCGACCTCGCAGGTCAGCAGCGTGACGGCGGCGTCGGCGTCCTCGTGCGACTCGACCAGGCCGGTCAGCGTGGCGGTGTCGAGCAGCGGGACGTCGCCGTAGGTGACCAGCACTGTGCCGTCGAGGTCGGCGGGCAGCGGGCCGAGCCCGCAGCGCACCGCGTCGCCGGTCCCGAGCTGCTGGTCCTGCACCGCGGTGACGATCTCGCGGCCGACCTCGCCTGCGATCCCGGCGACCGCGCCGGTCACGCGCTCGCGCTGGTGGCCGACGACGGCGACCAGGTGCTCGGGGGAGACGCCGGCCAGCGCGTGCAGTGCGTGGCCGAGCATCGGGCGCCCGCCCAGCGGGTGCAGGACCTTCGGCGTCGTGGACCGCATCCGCGACCCCTCACCGGCCGCGAGCACCACTCCGGCGCCGACGCGGACGGTGGGACGTTCTCCGGTGCCGCCCTGCTGGGCATCGGGCATGGTCATCCTCCTGCTGCCGTTCCACCGGACGGCGTTCTCGTCCGCCGCGCCGGGTCGCGCCGGCCGGCTCCCCGGGGGCCGTGCCCACCGGGCGCGGACCGGCCGCCGCGCCGGTACCGGATCGTACGGGCACCGTTTCGCCGACCACCGGGCCGTCGGCGCGCCCGGCCGCACCGCCCGCCGCGCCGGGAGGTCGTTTCGCCGCCGTGCGCCTCGGGAAGGGAGTGGTCGACGCCCGGTCCGGGTTGACCGGTTGCGTACGACCGATCCCGATGAGCATGGAGGAACGATGCCCACGCGTACCGCTCGCACCGCCTGGAACGGCACCCTGCAGGAGGGCTCCGGGCAGGTCGAGCTGAGCAGCTCGAAGGTCGGCACCTACGAGGTCAGTTTCCCGAAGCGGGCCGCCGACGAGGCCGGTGGCACCACCAGCCCCGAAGAGCTCATCGCCGCGGCGCACTCCGCCTGCTTCGCGATGCAGCTCTCGGCGAACATCGGACAGGCCGGCGGCACCCCGGAGTCGCTCGACGTGACCGCCGACGTCTCGCTCGGCCCGGACGACGCGAACGGCGGCTTCAAGCTGACCGGGATCACCCTGAAGGTCCGCGGTGAGGTCACCGGTCTCGACGCGGACGGCTTCGCGAAGGCCGCGCAGGCGGCCAAGGAGGGCTGCCCGGTCTCCAAGGCGCTGTCCGGCGTCGACATCTCCCTGGACGCCGCGCTGGAGGGCTGACCCTCCGACCGCACCGCACCACCGACGCCCCGTCGGCCGGATCCCCGGTCGGCGGGGCGTCGTCGTGTGCGTGGCCGGTCCGTCGATCTCCGTGGCGGGAGCCCGGATCTCCGTGGTCGAGAGGTGAACATACGTGGTGATCGGCATTGATTTGTACGTGGTCGATCTGATTGCGAATCCGTTCCGGGCGCGGCAAGGATGGAAAACAGATCGATCCGGACGGGTCGATTTCCCACGGTGGAACCGGTTCGAGAAGAAATACGGATCCGCCCTCCTGGAACGAAGGAGTGCACGATGACCGAACGTATCTCCCGGCACCTCGACGCCGAGCAGGTCGAGCTGCTCCCCGCCCGCACCCAGCTCAGCCTGCTGGGCGTGCTCGGTGGCGGGGGCGGCGACGGCGGCAGCGGTGGCGACGGCTCCGGCGGTGACGGTGGCGGCTCGTCGGCGAGCAGCTCCGGCGGCGACGGTGGCGACGGCATCAACGTCTCGCTGCTCAACGGCAACAGCCTGACCGGCGACGGCGGCGACACCAACCAGTCGGCCGAGGGCGGCTCCGGTGGCGACAGCAGCGCCTCCTCGTCCGGCGGTGACGGTGGCGACGGCGACGGTGGCGACGGCGGTGACGGCGGCGACGGCGGCTCCGGCTCGTCGTGGGTCTCCCAGAGGTGGAGCTGACCCGGTAGGCCGGGGGCTCGTTCTCCCGGCATTCCGTGACGAGCGGGGGGTGGTCGCCGGCCACCCCCCGCTCGGTTGCGCAAGACATTTCTGCTGTCATTCTTCAGATTATTCGGGGGTGAGTCCATGGCCGGGACCGCGCTTCTCGATCCGCCTACCGAGTTCACCGCGCCCCCGTTCCGGCGCGCCGAGGGCGTCGAGCTCGTCGGCCCGTACCAGGGATCCGGGTACCTCGAGCCGCGCTACGTGATCGCCCGTCCGGACGGCCAGGTCGTGCAGGTGTCCGAGCTGCTCTACCGCATCGCCGAGGCGATCGACGGCCGCGCGGGGACCGGGGAGCTGGCCCGGCGGGTCGCCGGCGAGACCGGGCAGGAGGTCGTCGCGGGCGACGTCGACGCGCTCGTCCGGGAACGGCTCGTCCCGGCCGGCCTGGTCGAGACCGGCTTCGGGGACCCCGACCCCGGCGAGGTGGCCGAACCCGAGCAGCGCCCGGACCACCTGCTGATGCTGCGCTTCCGGCTGCCGGTCGTCCCCGCCTCGACGACCTGGGTGATCGCGGGGTTGTTCCGGTGGATGCACCGGCCGGTGGTCGTCGTCCCGGTGCTGGTCGCGTTCCTCGCGCTCGATGCCGCCGTGCTGCTCGGCGGAGGTCTGACCGCGGCGGTCGCCGGTGCCGGTGACGTCGTCGCGAACCCGTCGCTCGTGCTCGCCGTACTCGCGATCTTCCTCGCCACCGGCGCGTTCCACGAGTTCGGGCACGTCTCGGCCTGCCGATACGGCGGTGCCCGGCCGGGCGCGATGGGGGTCGGGATCTACCTGGTCTGGCCGGCTTTCTACAGCACGGTGACCGACAGCTACCGGCTCTCCCGCGCCGGACGGCTGCGCACCGACCTGGGCGGCGTCTACTTCAACGCGGTCGTGCTCGGCGGCATCGCCGCGACCTGGCTGCTCACCGGCACCGACTGGCTGCTGCTCGTGCTCGCGCTGCTGCACGTCGAGACCGTCCGCCAGTTCCTGCCGATGATCCGGCTCGACGGCTACTACATCCTCAGTGACATCGTCGGCGTTCCCGACCTGTTCACCTATCTCGGCCCGGTGCTGCGCGGCTGGCTGCCCGGCGCGGCACCGGATCCGAAGCTCACCCGGCTGCGCCCGGCCGTGCGGCGGATCGTGCGGCTGTGGGTGGCGCTGGTCGTGCCCTTCCTCGTCCTGTTCTTCGGCTGGTTCCTGGTCGTCGCGCCGTCCGTGCTCCCCGAGGTGTTGGCCGGGGCCCGCGGGTACCTCGCCGATGCCGCCGCCGGCGTCCGCGCCGGCGACACCACCGAGGCGGTACTCGGTGCGGTCCGGGCGACGCTGCTGGTCCTGCCCGTGCTCGGTGTGCTGCTGTTGCTCGGGCTGGTGGCGAGAACGGTGTCGCGGCCGCTGGCCCGCCGGCTGGCCGAGACACGCGCCCGGACCGACCGCGGGCTCCCGGCACTGGCCGGCGTGCTGGTGCCGGTGGCGCTGCTCGCCGCGCTCGCGGTGGCCGGTGCCGGTGCGCTGCCGGTCCCGGCGCCCTCGGCGGACCCCGCCGGCCTCGGGGAACGGCTGGTGCAGGCGCTGGTCACCCTGCTGGGCGGACCGGGCGCCGAGCCCGTCGCCGGCGTCCTCCTGGGGATCGCGACCGCGGTCGCGCTGTGGCCGCTGTGCCGGCGGATCGCGCTGCCGGTGCCGGTCGCCGGGCTCGCCGTCGCGCTCGCGGGGGCGGTGCCGCCGCTCCTGGTCGTGCACGCCGCGGCCGACCCGGCCGCGCCCGCCGCACTCTGCCTCGTCCTCGCGGCCCTGCTCGCCGGGCGGGGACCGTCTGCGAACCGCGGCGCCTACCTGGCGTGCGTGCTGGCCGCCGTGATCAGCCCGGTCGCCCTGGTGGCCGTCGCGGCCTTCGTCGCGCACGCGGTGCGGACCGGGCAACTCGGACCCCGCCTGCGCCCGCCCGGCCGCCGGGCGGTCGGCGTGGCCGCGACCACGGTCGCCGCGACCGGCGGGGGGTTCCTCATCGGACTCGGCGGGGCCGGGCCGGCGGCGACGGCCGGGTGGGCCGCCGCGGCCGCGACCGGCGCCGTCGTCGCGCTGGCGACCCTGCGGTACCGGCGCCCGTTCGCGCCGGTGGCGACCGGCGCGCTCGTGCTGCTGGCGCTGTCGGTGTTCCCCGGCACGACGACCCCCGCCCTCCTGTTGCTCGGGCCGGTCCTGGCGATGCTCGGTGCCGGTCTCGCGGACCGGGCGCTGCCCCGGGACCGTCCGGCCCGCGCCGGCGGGGTGGCGGCGGTCGTCGTGCTGGTGCTGCTGGCCGGGAGCGGCCCGCTGGTGACCGCCGCCGCGGAGCGGGCGGGCCCGACCGGCGGCGCGGCGCCGTCGGCGGGTGCGTCCCCGGCCCCCGGCTGAACAGTTGCACCGCGGAATCCGCAGTGGAGTGAACCGGGAGGCGCGGACATCCGGACATACCGGTAGAAGACCGGGAGGTGGGCATCGTGGCCGGAACGACCGCCCCGTCGTCGCGCCCGCACGTCCTGGCCGTCCCGGCGGGGGAGCCGCCGCTGATCGGACGGGCGCACGAGCTCGCCGTCCTGGAACAGGTGGTGGCCGACCCGGCGTCGCCGGGCCTGCTGCTGACCGGCCCGCTCGGGGTGGGGCGTACCCGGCTGCTGCGGGAGGCGTCCCGGGCCGGGCGGGCGCACGACCGCCGTGTCGTGCACGTCCGCGGGAACGCGGCCGAGGTCCCGCTCGGACCGCTCGCACACCTCCTCCCGCCGGTGGCGGGCGCTCCGGACCGCCTGTTCCTGCTGCAGCACGCGCTCACCGCGCTGCGGGGCGACGGCCCGCCGGCCCTGGTGACGGTCGACGACGCGCACCGGCTCGACGAGCTGACCCGCACGGTGCTCGAGACGCTCGCCTCCGCCGGGGACGCGACCGTCGTCGCGACCGAGCGGAGCGAGCGGGCACCGGTCGAGCGGCTGCGGACGCTCGGGGACGACGTGAGCCCGCTGTCCGTCGGCCCGCTGTCCGATCAGGACACCGAACTGCTCCTCGCCGGGATGCTCGGCGGCGACGTCGAGGCGCGCACGGCGCAGCGGCTGTGCGATCTGGCCGGCGGGATCCCGCTGTTCCTCCGCGAACTGGTGCGGTCGGGATGGGACTCCGGCCGGCTCACGACCGACGGCGGCCCGTGGCGATGGGACGGCCCGGTCGAGCCCCCGCGCCGGTTGAGCGGGTTCCTCCTGGCCGGGACCGACGCGACCGAGCGGCTGGTGCTCGAACGGGTGGCGGTGAGCGGCCCCGTCGATCCCGCGCGGATCGGTGACCCGGGCGATCCGGACACGGTCACCGGTCTGCAGCGGCGCGGCCTGCTGGAGCTCGACGAGGCCGGCCGGGTCGGGGTGGCGCCGCTGCTGGCCGCGGCGCTGGGGGCCACCGGTGGAGCGCGGGCGGGGACGGCCGCACCGTTCCCGCCGGCGTCGGTCGTGCCACGGCAGGCGGACGCCGGGGCTCGCCACCGGGATCCCGACAGCCGTGCGGATCTGGAGCTGATCGAGGACCTGCGCTGGCAGGACCGGGTCGAGGAGCTCGGGCCGCTGCTCGCCGACGCCGGGCGCCGCCTGCGTGGACCCGACGGCCGCGCACGGCTCTCGCTCACCCACGCGTTGCTGGCCCGGCGGCGCGGGGAGGTCGCCCTCGACACCCTCGACGCCGCGGACGAGGGGCCCGCCGCGGCAGCGGTGCGGGAGGCCACGGCCCGGCTGGACGGCGTGGCGCTGGACCGCGGCGGCGTGTCCGGCGCCGGCGCCGCGCCGGGTCCCGGTGGGGCGCCGGGCGGGTGCTGGAGTGCGCTCTTCCTCGCGGCCCGGGCCGGCCGGCTGGCCGCCGCCGGCCGGCCGGCGGAGGCCCTCGACGCCGCCGGCCGGGCCGGGGAGGCGCTCGCCGACGACGGCGCGGAGCAGGTCGAGACCGCGCTCGCCCGGCTGCTGGTGGTCGACGCCGAGCTCTCCGCGCTGCGGATGGCCGGGCGCCCGGACGACCTGGAGCGGGCTGCCGACGAGGCCCACCACCGGAACCTGGCGTCACCGGGCTGGGCGGGGGACGCCTGGCTCTCCTGGCAGCACGGCCGGACGGCTCTGGCCCGCGGCGACCTCGAGCTCGCCGGGCGACGGCTGGCCGAGGCCAGGGCCGGGACGACGCAGCGCGACCCGCTCGCGCTGTCCGCCGACTGCGTCGGGTCGCTGGCGCTCGTGCACGTGCTGCGCGGCGATCTCGCCGCGGCCGCCGAGCTGCTCGACCCGGTGCCGGACCGGGTGCCCGGTCCGGCCGGCGCGGCGATGGAGCGGGCGCGGACCTGGTTGCGCGCCGCCGGGGTCACCGGCGCCGCCCCGGTCCGCCCGCTGCTCGCCGTCGCGCGGGAGGCCGCCGCCCGGGGCGATCTGGTCACCGAGGCGGTCCTGCTGCACGACGTCGCGCGGCTCGGCCGGCCGGCCGCCGTCGCGGACCGGCTGCGGACGCTCGCCGAGCGCGCCCGCGCCCCGCTGCCCCGCCTGTTCGCCGCGCACGCCGGGGCCGCGGCCGTGCAGGACGCTCGTACCGGCGCCCGGCTGGACCGGGTGTCCGCCGAGCTCGTCACCGCCGGAGCGCGGCTCGACGCCGCCGACGTCGCCGCCGCGGCGGCCGCGGCGCACCGCCGGTGCGGGGAGCGACGCCGGTCGGCGGCGTCGGCGGCCCGGGCGACCGAGCTGGCCGCGGCCTGCGGCGCCCGGACACCGGCGCTCGACCGGCTGGTCCGTCCACGCCTGACGACCCGGGAACGCGAGGTCGCCGCGCTCGCCGCCGAGGGGGCGAGCAACGCGGAGATGGCCCGTGCCCTCGTGCTGTCGGTGCGGACGGTCGAGACCCACCTCGGGCACGTCTACGCCAAGCTCGGGATCGGGAGCCGTGCGGAGCTCGGCGGCGCGCTCCCCACATCGCCGCCGGGGGCGGTGCCGTCGGCGGGATGATTCCCCGGTGACACCACCGGCCATCACACTGCGTCCCCTGTCCCGCGGCGAGTTCGACGCGTTCTGGAGCGTCCAGGAGGTCGAGTACCTCGACGCCGTGCGGACCGCGCTGCCCGAGGACACGGCGCGGGCGAAGGTGCGCGACGACCTGGAGCGGCTGCTGCCGGAGGGCCCCGACACCCCCGGTCACCGGCTGCTCGGCATCGAGGACGAACTCGGAGACGTCGTCGGCCAGGTCTGGCTGGCGCTCACCGACCCCCGGACCGGCTCGACCGAGGTCGCGTGGCTCTACCAGATCCGGATCGAGGAGCCCTTCCGCCGTCGCGGGTACGCCCGCGCCGCCCTGCGTGCGGTCGAAGGGCTCGCCCGGGACGCCGGTGCGCAGCAGCTCGGGCTCAACGTGTTCGGCGCCAACACGGCCGCGATCGCCCTCTACGAGAGCTGCGGATACGCCGTCACCACCCAGCAGATGGCCCGGACGCTGACCGGCGGGACGGCGGATATCGTCGAACGGTGACGGTTGCGCGAGACGATGTCCTGCTCGCCGCGGCTGCGGTCCTGGTCCAGAACCCCGGCGCGTCGATGTCCGAGATCGCCGCCGGCGCCGGGATCAGCCGGGCGACGCTGCACCGGCTCGTCCCCGGGCGCGACGCGCTCGTCTCCGAGCTCGTCGACCTGGGCATCGAGCGGGGGATCGAGGCGATCCGGTCGGCCCGGGTGGACGAGGGGAGCCCGCGCGAGGCGGTGCACCGGGTCATCGTCGCGTTCGTGCCGTTCGCCGACCTGTTCGTGCTGGCCGGCCGGGTCTACGCGGGCGCCGACCTGTTCGACCGCACGGACGCGATGGACTCGATGCTCGTCGAGCTCTTCCGGCGCGGGCAGCGGGCCGGCGACTTCTGCGTCGTGCAGTCCGCGACCTGGATGGCCGAGGCGCTCTACGCCCTGCTGACCAGCGCCGTGCGGGCCGCGCACGGCGGCCGGCTCGCCGCGGGCGACATCGCCGACGTCACCGAGCGGACACTGCTCGCCGGGATCCAGGAGAAGGAGCAGCCGTGAGCGTGCGTCACCTCTGTCCTGGTTGCGACATTGTTGTCTCATTCGTTACGGTGGAGTCTCGCGATCAGGAACTCAGGAGGTGGCAACGATGAACGAGTGGACGACGGCGCTCCGAGCGACGGCCCGGGCCGCGTGGCGTGCCGTGCGGGAGATCGGCCGCGGCGTCGACGCGTGGAGCTCGGTCCGGCACGGGCAGATCCCCTTGGTGGACCGTCCCGTTCAGGGAGACGGCCCTCGGCCGACCGCGGCGCCGTAGCCCTGAGGACCGGTCACAGCGGACATCAGCTCCGTGCCGACGCCGAGCCCGCGGAACCGGGGGTGGCTCCGCAGGTGCCGGACGGGGCCCCAGCAGTCCATCAGGGACTCACGACGGGCAGCGGTGACGGCCTGCGGTGAGGTCAGGACGACGACGTCGATGTCGGGTCCTGGCACGGTCAGGGCGCGGGAGCGGGAGGAGCCGCGGGAGCCGGTTCCGTGCGGCACTGCACGCTGGCGAAGTCACCGTCCGATGAGGACTCGGCCAGCACGTCGCCGGTGGCCGCGTCGAGGATCCGGCAGCTGAGCGGGCCGCTGGTGCCGTCGAGGCCGCGGCTGGCGCTGAGCGTGTAGATCTCCGGGGGTGCCTCGCCGAACGGGACGTCCACCGTCCACGGCATCTCGAGGCGGGTGACCTGCTCGGATCCCGCGGCGGAGGTGTAGAAGACGTGCGCGGCCGCGCCCGGGCCCTCCAGGACGTAGCGGATCGTCCCCGGCTCACCGGGGGGCAGGACGGGGGCGGGCTGCGCCTCGGCCGGCGCCTCCGCCGTGGCGACGGGGTCCTCCGTGCCGCCGGCGAGGGCCAGGTAGCCGCCGGCGAGCGCGGCCGAGGCCAGCACCGCGGCACCCACGACCCACGGCCAGCGCCGCCGGGTGGCGACGGTCTCGTCGTCCCGCTCGTCCGCGGCCGGCTCCGTGTCGGCCGGGACCATCTCGGCCGGGATCAGCTCGTCCGGGACGACCGCGTGCTCTCGGTCGCCCTGCTCGGGTTCCGGCCGTGTACGGACCTCCTGCTCCCGCGTCTCCGGTCCGCGCGACCCGTGTCGTCGGGCCCGGCCGGGCACCTCGGGGGACGGCCGGTCCCACCCCTCCCGGGGCGGGGCCGGAACGCGCTGCCGACGTGCCCGGTCGTGCGGCGGCGCGGCGGGCGAGGGGGCCGGGCGATGACGACCCGTCCGCTCCGGCGGGGGCTGCCGGCGCGGTGCCGGCGGTGGGGGGACCGGGCTACCGTGCCGGGGCGGCCCGGGCGGTACGGGCGGTCGCGCGTGGGGACCGGACGGGTGCTGCGGCCGCGGGTCCCGGTGCGGCGGTGGCGGTCCGGCGGGACGCTGCCGGTCGCCGCCTGCGGGTCGGCCGGGCGGGTACGTCATGAGCCTTCCAGGCGATGTGGTCGGGGTGCCGTCACCTTCGGTGATCGACTTCTTCGGGCTGCCCGTTAGCCGCCGCAAGGTGATCGCAAGGTGCGCGCCGGTGTCCGGTACCCGCTGACCTCACCACGTCCGGGTGACCCCGCGTGCGTCAGGGTGCCGGGAACCCGCGGCACTGCACGCTGGCGAACTCACCGTCCGACGTGGACTCGACCAGGACCCGCCCGGAGGCCGCGTCGGTGATCCGGCAGGTGAGCGTGCCGCTGGTGCCGTCGAGGCCGCGGCTGCCGCTGAGCGTGAACACGTCCGGCGGTGTCCTGCCGAACGCGATGTCGGCCGACCACGGCAGCTCGACCCGGGTCATCTGCTCGGGACCCGAGGTGCCCGTGTGGAAGACGTGCCCGGCCGCCCCCGGTCCCTCGAGCTCGTAGCGGACCGTCCCGGCCTCGCCGGGGATCGGCGCGCCTCCGGTGACCAGGTAGCCGCCGACGAGTGCCCCGGCCGCCAGCAGGGATCCGCCCAGGACCCACGGCCACCGGTCGCCGACGCCCGAGGAGCGGTCGTCGTCGGAGTCGGCGTCCGGCGCCGTGTCGGGACCGTCCGGGTCGGTCGCGAGGGCGGCCCGGATCCGGCGGTCGCGGTCGTCGTCCGGCTCCCGGACGTCGTGGTCCCGGGCCGGCCGCTCGTGTCGCTCGTGTCGCGGACGGTCGGACGGCGGCCGCTCCCACGGTGCAGGCCCGGGTGCGGGCCGCCGGTGACCGGGCGCGGTCCCGGCGTGGCCGGCGGGTGGCCGCGCCCTCATGACCGGGCGTGGCGACGCCGGCACGGCGGGCCGGTGCCATGCGGCCGGTGGCAGCAGAACGGGTCGTCCGTGGGGCGGCGGCGGGAACGGCCCGGGCGGCCGCGGGAGCGGGCCGGACGGGTGCGGCCGGTGACCGTGCGGAGCCGGGGCGTGGCGGGGGTCGGCCGCCGGTGGGCCGGAGGGGTGGGTCATGCGCGTTGAGGCCTTCACGTCCGACGTGCCGGGGTGTCGCCGTCATCCTCCTGGATGATCGACTAGGCCGTCCGGGGGGTAGCCCGACGGTCCGGTCGGGGGATGCACTAGTGCGGGGAGGACTCGTGACTCCCCTCCCGAAGAGAGGATCGGGCGCCGCACGCCGGTGCTCCGGCGCGGCGCGTTCCCCGACGCCGGCCCACCGGGTCGACCGGCCCTGCCGCGCGGGTCGTTCCACGTGCTCCTGCTGGAACGGCCACGACAGGATCGCCCCGAGCCCGTCCCGCGCTGAACGTCCTGCTCCGCCGCCAGGATTCGAACCTGGACCATCGGAACCAAAATCCGAGGTGCTGCCGTTACACCACGGCGGATCGTGCCCGTCATCGTGTCACGTCCGGTTCGGCCTCCCCGCAGCGCACCCGAGCCTCCGGCGCTTTGCGACGGCCGGTCCACGCGCGACCGCGTACTCGCCCGGTCGGGTCACCCCGGGCGCGGCGTTCACCCGTAGGGTTGACAGACTGCGCTCCGTGCGGAGTGCGGACGTCGGTGGCGGAACCGGGGGGCCGGCCGAGGTGGTGGAGAGCCCGTGCTGAACCTGCTGCCCGAGCGGCTGGACCGGATGCTGCTGCTCGGCGCGCACTGCGACGACATCGCGATCGGCGCGGGCGGGACGCTGCTCGAGCTGTGCCGAGCGCACCCCGGGGTGGACATCACCGCGCTGGTGCTGACGGGCGCGGGGTCGCTGCGCGAGGAGGAGGAGCGGGCTGCGCTGGCTGCCTTCACTCCCGGCGCGACCCTCGACGTCGTCGTCATGGACCTGCCCGACGGCCGCGTCCCGGTGCACTGGGAGCGAGCCAAGCTCGCGCTCGAGGACCTCCGGGCCCGCAGCGAGCCGGACCTGGTGATCGGCCCGTCCGCGCACGACGCCCACCAGGACCACCGCACGCTCGCCGAGCTGGTCCCGACCGTCTTCCGGGACCACCTGACCCTGGGCTACGAGATCCTCAAGTGGGAGGGTGACCTGGCCCAGCCGACGGCGTTCCTCCCGCTCGCCGAGCCGGTGCTCACCGAGAAGATCGCGAAGCTCGGCGAGCACTACGGCTCGCAGCGCGACCGCACCTGGTTCGACGACGAGACCTTCCGCGGGCTGGCCCGGGTGCGCGGTGTGCAGTGCCACGCCCGCTACGCCGAGGCGTTCCACGTCCCGAAGATGACCCTGTCCGTGGCGCCGATGGGCGGCTCCGATCCGACCGGATTCGGGGCCGGACAGTGAGGCCGGGAACAGTGATGCGCTTCACGATGCGCTGAACCGATGCACGACACACGCGTCTCCTGCAGTGGACGCGGACGACACCACCGAAGGGACCGACCACCATGCGGGTTCTGCTCACCGGGCATCAGGGCTACCTGGGAACGGTGATGGCGCCGCTCCTCGCCACCGCCGGCCACGACGTCACCGGGCTCGACACGGGGCTGTTCGCCTCCTGCATCCTGGGCGAGCTCGACACCCCCGACGTCGACGGCCTCACGACCGACCTGCGGGACGTGACCGTCGAGCAGCTGGCCGGCTTCGACGCCGTCGTGCACATGGCCGCGCTGTCGAACGACCCGCTGGGCTCGCTGGCCCCGGAGATCACCTACGACATCAACCACCACGCCTCGACCCGGCTGGCCCGGCTGTCGAAGGAGGCCGGGGTGGGCCGGTTCGTCTACGCCTCCACCTGCTCGGTCTACGGCGCCCAGTCCGGCGACGAGCTCGTCGGTGAGGACGCCCCGCTCAAGCCCGTCACCCCGTACGCGATCTCGAAGGTGCGCGTCGAAGATGATCTGGCCGACCTGGCCTCCAGCGACTTCGTACCGGTCTCGATGCGCAACGCCACCGCGTTCGGCTTCTCGCCGCGGCTGCGCGCCGACATCGTGCTGAACAACCTGGTCGGCCGGGCGATCCTGACCAACGAGGTCACGGTGCTCTCCGACGGCACCCCGTGGCGCCCGCTGGCGCACGCCGAGGACATCGCCGGCGCCGTCGTCGCCGCCCTGGCCGCGCCGGCCGACGTCGTGCGGGCCCGCGCCTACAACGTCGGCACCGAGACCAACAACCGGACCGTCGCCGAGATCGCGCAGGCCGTGATCGACGCCGTCCCCGGCTCGACGCTGAACATCACCGGCGAGGCCGGCAACGACCCGCGCTCCTACCGGGTCGACTTCTCCCGGGCCCGCAAGGAGCTCGGCTTCGAGGCGTCCTGGTCGATCCCGGCCGGCGCCGAGCAGCTGGCCACCGAGTACCGCGACCGCGGCCTGACCCAGGACGCGTTCGACAACTCCTTCACCCGCCTCGCCGTGCTCAACGCCCGCCAGGCGGCCGGCGAGCTGGACGAGTCGATGCACGTCATCGGATAGGCGCTACCGCACTCGTGAGTGGTTATCGTGGCTCCGACCGCGATAACCACTCACGAGCGCCGGAGGCGCCTGTGTGCCGCAACATCAGGACGTTGCACAACTTCGAGCCGCCGGCCACCGCCGACGAGGTGGACGCGGCCGCGCTGCAGTACGTCCGCAAGATCTCCGGCGCCGCGAAGCCCTCGCAGGCCAACGCCGAGGCGTTCGAGAAGGCCGTCGCCGCCGTCGCCGAGGCCACCCGGGAGCTGCTCGACGGGCTCGTGACGACGGCCCCGCCGAAGGACCGCGAGGTCGAGGCGGCCAAGGCGCGGGCCCGCGCGGAGCTGCGCTACGCCCGCTGAGCGGCGAAACGGATCACGTGGACTTCGTCGTCCCGCTCGTGGTTAGCTGAGCCTCACCTACGAGGGGGGCCAGTGGTGAGCGGTGCGGTACGGGTGACGGGTGTGCACCGGCTGTCCGAGACGTTCGTCCGCGCCGACGTCGAGGGCGACGCGCTGGCCGCGCTCGGCCTGCCCGGCGTCCCGGACGAGGCCTGCGTCTTCCACTTCCCGCTCGCCGACGGCGGCCGGGACGAGATCGGCCGCTGGTACACCCTGCGCGAGATCAGCCCGGACCGCCGGCGCGCCCGCATCGACCTGGTCTGCCACGCCGGCGGCGTCGGCGCGGGCTGGGCCCGCCGCGCCCGGGTCGGTGACGAGCTGGGCGTGTCCCGCAGCCACAGCTGGTTCCGCCGGCCGGCCGACGCCCGGTGGCAGATCCTCGTCGGGGACGCCGCCGCGCTGCCGGCGCTGGCCCGCGTCGTCGCCGAGACCCCGCCCGGGCTGACCACCGACGTGATCCTCGAGGTCGACGAGATCCCGGCCGACTTCGCCGAGCACGTCCGGGTCCGGCGCGAGGTCCCGCCGGAGAACGGCAGCCGGATCCCCGAGATCGTCGCCGGGCTGGAGCTGCCCGAGGGCCCCGGCTACGTCTACGTCGGCGGGGAGGCCGCCGCGACCCGCGCCGCCCGCAAGCACCTGCGCCACGAACGCGGGCTGCCGCCCTCGGCCTACGGCGTGCTCGGGTACTGGCGGCGCAACGGCGAGACGTTCCGCCGGACCTGGGAGGCCAACCAGGAGCGCTTCGCCAGGGCCTACGCCGACGCCGAGGCGGCCAGCGGCGGGGACGAGGAGACGATGATGGACCTCTACGAGGCGACCCTGACCCGCGAGGGCCTGCTCAGCCCCTGACCCGGTGGCGGTGTCGCCGGAGTCCCCGGCGACGCACCGGATGCGCCGCACCGTCGCGGGCGTATGGTCGGGAACCGGCACCCCGACCGGGCCGCCGGCGCGGCAGCACCTACGGCAGCGCCGTCCCGGGCAGGGGTCTGTCCTGTGCTCCGAGCACCAGCCCCACCTCCCGAGGAGTCCGCGCCACCGTGGCCATCCTGTCCGGTCTGCTCACCTCCGCCCTGTCCGACGCCGGCCTGCGCGCCGCCGTCGACGCCGCCCGCGCCGCCGACACCCGCGCGGGCGAGACGCCGGCCGTCCGGGTCGAGGGCCCGTCCGCGCTCCGTCCGCTGCTCGCCGCCGCCCTCGCGGAGAGCTCCACGGTCCTCGCCGTGACCGCCACCGACCGGGAGGCCGAGGACCTGGCGGCCGCGGTGTCCGACCTGCTCGGGCACGGCGAGGCGCGGGACGCCGCCGCCGACACCGTCACGGATCCGGCGCACGCCCCGGTCGTCGTGCTGCCCTCGTGGGAGACGCTGCCGCACGAGAAGCTCTCGCCGCGCCCGGACACCGTCGCCCGCCGGCTGACGATCTTCCACCGGCTGTCGTCGGCGGAGACCGCTCCCCGGGTGGCCGTCGCAGCCGCGCGGAGCCTCATCCAGCCCGTCGCACCCGGGCTGGGGGCGCTGGAGCCGGTGTCGCTGGCGCCCGGCGAGGAGCACGACTTCGAGGCCCTGCTGGAGCGGCTGGTCGAGCTCGCCTACACCCGCGCCGAGATGGTGACCACCCGCGGCGAGTTCGCGGTGCGCGGCGGCATCCTCGACGTGTTCCCGCCGACCGCCGAGCACCCGGTGCGGATCGAGTTCTGGGGCGACGAGGTCTCCGAGCTGCGCTCGTTCGCCGTCGCCGACCAGCGCTCGGTGGGCGAGGTGGAGCGCGTCGTCGTCCCGCCGTGCCGGGAGCTGCTGCTGACCGCGCCGGTCCGCGAGCGCGCCGCCGCGCTGGGCGCCGAGCAGCCGGAGAACTCCGGGCTGAACCGCAACCCGCTGCGCGAGCTGCTGGAGAAGCTGGCCGAGGGCATCCCCGGCGAGGGGATGGAGTCGCTGATCCCCGCCCTCGTCGCGGGCGAGATGCAGCTGCTCACCGACCTGCTGCCGGCCTCGTCGCGGGTGCTGCTGGCCGACCCGGAGCGCATCCGCACCCGCTGCGCCGACCTGGTGCGCACCGGGCAGGAGTTCCTGGAGGCGTCCTGGCTGGCCACCGGCGCCGGCGGCGAGGCGCCGATCGACGTCTCCGGCTCGGCCTACCGGGACCTCGGCACGACGCTCGAGCACGCGACCGCGAGCGGCCGCGCCGTCGTCACGCTGTCCCCGCTGCTGTCCGGCGACTCCGACGCGCTCGTCCCGGCCGTGCACGAGGTCGAGCCCTACCGCGGCGACATCGACCGGGCACTGACCGATCTGCGCGCGCACGTCGCGACCGGCGGCGCCGCGGTGCTGGTGCTTGCCGGCCCGGGCACCGCGGACCGCTCGATCGAGCAGCTGCGCGAGGCCGAGGTGCCCGCCACCCGCGTCGAGACCCTGCCCGACGTGCCGGACAAGGGCCTGGTCACCGTCACCTGCGGGCGGGTGCTGAACGGGTTCACCGCCACCGACGTCGGCCTGGTCCTGCTGTCCGAGGCCGACCTGACCGGCAGCCGCGCCGGGCTCGACGCAGCGCCGCGCAAGACGACCCCCCGGCGTCGTAACGCGGTGGATCTCGCCGTGCTGCAGCCCGGCGACTACGTGGTGCACAACCAGCACGGCATCGGGCGCTTCGTCGAGATGAAGGAGCGCACGATCCAGGGCGCCACCCGCGAGTACCTGGTGCTGGAGTACGCCTCCTCCAAGCGCGGCCAGCCCGCGGACCGGCTGTTCGTGCCGACCGACGCGCTCGACGAGATCAGCCGCTACGTCGGCGGGGAGCAGCCGGCCGTCAACAAGCTCGGCGGCGCCGACTGGGCCAAGACCAAGGGCCGGGCCCGCAAGGCGGTCAAGGACATCGCCGCCGGGCTGGTGCAGCTCTACGCGGCCCGCCAGGCCTCGCCGGGGCACGCGTTCGGCGCGGACACCCCGTGGCAGCGCGAGCTGGAGGACGCCTTCCCCTACACCGAGACGCCCGACCAGCTCTCGGCGATCGACGAGGTCAAGAAGGACATGGAGCGGCCGGTCCCGATGGACCGGGTGATCTCCGGCGACGTCGGGTTCGGCAAGACCGAGATCGCGGTCCGGGCGGCGTTCAAGGCGGTGCAGGACGGCAAGCAGGTCGCGGTCCTGGTGCCGACGACGCTGCTGGCCACCCAGCACCTCACAACGTTCGCCGACCGGATGCGGGCCTTCCCGGTGACGGTCCGCGGGCTGTCCCGGTTCACCGACGCCGCGGAGGCGAAGGAGACGGTGGCGAAGCTCGCCGAGGGCACCGTCGACGTCGTCGTCGGGACGCACCGGCTGCTGCAGTCCGGGATCCGCTGGAAGGACCTCGGGCTGGTCGTGGTCGACGAGGAGCAGCGCTTCGGTGTCGAGCACAAGGAGCACATCACCGCGCTGCGCGCGCACGTCGACGTGCTCACCCTGTCCGCGACGCCGATCCCGCGGACCCTGGAGATGAGCCTGGCCGGGATCCGCGAGATGTCGGCGATCACCACCCCGCCCGAGGACCGGCACCCGACCCTGACCTACGTCGGCGCCTACGACGACAAGCAGGCCGCCGCCGCGATCCGCCGCGAGCTGCTGCGCGACGGCCAGGTGTTCTTCGTGCACAACCGGGTCAGCTCGATCGACAAGGCGGCCAAGCGGATCCAGGACCTGGTGCCCGAGGCCCGGGTCGCGGTCGCGCACGGCCAGATGAACGAGGAGGTGCTCGAGCGCACGGTCAACGCGTTCTGGCACCGCGAGTCCGACGTGCTGGTCTGCACCACGATCGTCGAGAACGGCCTGGACATCTCGAACGCGAACACGCTGATCGTGGAGCGCTCGGACACCCTCGGACTCTCCCAGCTGCACCAGCTGCGCGGCCGGGTCGGCCGGGGCCGGGAGCGGGGCTACGCCTACTTCCTGTTCCCGCCCGAGCACCCGCTCACCGAGACCGCCCACGACCGGCTGGCCACGATCGCCCAGCACTCCGAGCTCGGCTCCGGCGCGGCGGTCGCGATGAAGGACCTGGAGATCCGCGGCGCGGGCAACATCCTCGGCGCGGAGCAGTCCGGCCACATCGCCGGGGTCGGGTTCGACCTCTACATCCGGCTGGTCGGCGAGGCCGTCGCGGCGTTCCGGAAGCAGGCCGGCGGCGAGGCGGGCGAGGAGGAGCAGGAGCTCGTCGAGGTCCGGGTGGACCTGCCGGTCGACGCGCACGTCCCGCACGACTACGTCGACGGCGAGCGGCTGCGCCTGGAGGTCTACCGCAAGATCGCCGAGGCGCCGGACGACGGCGCGCTGACCGCGATCGTCGAGGAGCTCACCGACCGCTACGGCGAGCCGCCGACGCCGGTGCGCAACCTGCTCGAGGTCGCCCGGTTCCGGCAGCTGTGCCGGCGACTGGGGATCCGTGAGGTCGCCTCGGCCGGGACGCAGCTGCGGATCGGCCCGGTCGAGCTGCCCGACTCGGCGCAGCTGCGGCTGCGGCGGCTCTACCCGAAGTCGCAGTACAAGGCGGCGGCGCAGATCGTGACCGTGCCCAAGCCGGTGCAGGGCGGACGGATCGGCGGGGCGGCGATCCGGGACACCGAGCTGCTCGGGTGGTGCGCGGAGCTGTTGCTGCAGATCGTGCCGTCGTCGACCCCGGTGCACAGCTCGTCCGGATGACCGGATTCTGTCGGTGTCACCGGTTAGCGTGATCGCATGCCCGGCTACCTCCGCCATCCGCACCTGCACGGTGACACCCTGGTCCTCGTCGCCGAGGACGACGTCTGGACCGCGCCGGTCACGGGTGGCCGGGCCCACCGGCTGACCGCCGACGAGGTCCCGGTGAGCGCACCGCGGATCTCCCCGGACGGCGGATCGGTGGCCTGGGCGTCGCAGCGGGACGGGGCGTGGGAGGTCTACGCCACCGATCTCGACGGCGGCGGGATACGGCGGCTGACCTGGTGGGGCGACCCGTTCACCCGGGCCGGCGGCTGGACACCCGGCGGTGAGGTCGTGGCGCTGTCCGCGCACGGCGACGCGACGTCGCGGACCTGGGCGTACGCGATCCCGGCGGGCGGCGGCACCCCGCGGCTGCTGCCGTACGGGGCGATGACCGCGCTCGCACTGCAGTCCGGCGGGCCCGCGGTGCTCACCCAGGTCGAGGGCGTCCGGGACGCGGCGCACTGGAAGCGCTACCGCGGCGGCCGGGCCGGCCGGCTCTGGCTCGACGCCGCCGGCGGCGGCGACTTCGTCCGGGTGCTGTCCGAACTGGACGGTCAGCTGGAGTGCCCGATGATCGTCGACGACGGCGGCGGGCCGCGCCTGGTGTTCGTGTCCGACCACGAGGGCTGGGGCAACGTCTACTCGGTCCCCTCGGCCGACCCGGGCAGCGACCTGCGCCGGCACACCGACCACGGCGCGGGCCGGGAGGGGCAGCCCGACTTCTACACCCGGCACGCCTCGACCGACGGCCGGCGGGTGGTCTACGAGTGCGCCGGGGAGCTGTTCCTGCTCGACGACCTGGGGCCGGGATCGGCGCCGCGCCGGCTCGACGTGCGGCTCGGCGGGCCCCGCTCGGCCCGGGAGCCGTTCCGCGCCGAGATACCCCGGGCCCTGGGGTCGGTGCGCCCGGACCGCACCGGGCGCAGCAGCGTGGTCGAGGTGCGCGGCACCGTGCACCGGCTCACCCACCGCGACGGCCCGGCCCGCGCGCTGCTCGCCGAACCCGGCGTCCGCGGACGGCTCGCGCACCCGCTCGGCGACGACCGCGCGGTGTGGGTGGACGACGCGTGCGGGGAGGACGCGGTGTGCGTGGCCCCGCTGGACCCGCACGCTCCGGGCGCGCCGGAGCCGGTCCGGTACGCGGCCGGCGACATCGGTCGGGCGCTCGAGCTGTCCCCTGCCCCGGACGGCAGCGCGGTCGCCGTCACCACGCACGACGGCCGGCTGCTGGTGCTGCCCACCGGGACCGGCGGTGACGCCGGGGAGCTGCGCGAGCTGCACCGGGCCGGGGCCGGGGAGCCGTTCGACGTCTCGTGGTCGCCCGACTCGGCGTGGCTGGCCTGGTGCGACCCCACCGCGGCGGGACCGTCGCGGGTGGTGCTCACCCGGGTCGCCGACGGCGCGCACACCGAGGTCACGCCCGGCCGGTTCCACGACAGCGACCCGGTGTTCACCGCCGACGGCCGCCATCTCGCGTTCCTGTCCCGCCGGGTGTTCGACCCGACCTACGACCAGCACGCCTTCGACCTGACCTTCGGCACCGGCTGGAAGCCGTTCCTCGTGCCGCTGGCCGCGCGGACGCCGTCGCCGTTCGGCGCGAGCCCGGACGGCCGCCCGGCCACCCCGGGGGAGCAGGGGTCCGAGGACCCGCCGGCGCCCCCGCCCGACCCGCCGGCCGCCGCGGGCACCGGCGACGAGCCGGGCGGCGAGGGCCCGCCGGAGGTCGTCGTCGACGTCGAGGGACTCGCCGACCGGGTCGTCGGGATCCCGGTCGAGGCCGCCCACTACCGGGACCTGTCCCCGGTGGAGGGCGGTCTGGTGTGGCTGCGGCCGCCGACCGGCACCGGGGTGCTCGGCGACAGCCTGCGCGACGACGACGCCGAACGGGACCGTGCCGTGCTCGAGCGGTACGACCTCGCCCGGCGCTCGGTCACGGTGATCGCCGACCCGGCCTCCCGGTTCGCCGTGAGCGGGGACGGGACGCGGATCGTCGTGCGCGACCGGGACACGGTGCGGTTGCTGCGTGCCGGCAGGTCCGGCTCGTCGGCCCCGGACGACGACGGCGGCGACGAGTTCACGATCGACACCCGGCGGCTGGTCGTCACGATCGACCCGTCGGCGACGTGGCGGCAGATGTTCGACGAGACCGCCCGGCTGGCCCGCGACCACTTCTGGGTCGCCGACATGGCCGGGGTCGACTGGGCCGCGGAGACCGCCCGGTACCGGCCGCTGGTCGAGCGGGTCGGCAGCCACGACGACCTCGGCGACCTGCTGTGGGAGCTGCAGGGCGAGCTCGGGACCTCGCACGCCTACGTGCTCGGCAACGGCTCGCCGGGTGACCGGACCGGGCGTCCGGGCGTGCTCGGGGCCGATCTCGAGCCGGCCGGCGCCGGGGAGGGCTGGCGGGTCGTCCGGGTGCTGCCGCCGGAGACGTCCGCCCCCGCGGCGCGCAGCCCGCTGTCCGCGCCCGGCGTCGACGTCCGCGCCGGGGACGTGCTGCTCGAGGTGAACGGCCGACCGGTCGACCCGCACTGGGGACCGGCACCGCTGCTGGTCTCCACCGCCGGGCGGACCGTGGAGCTCACGGTCCGTTCCGGTCCCGGCCGGACCGACGCCGGGGCCGTCCGGCGGGTCGCGGTCCGCCCGCTGCCGTCCGAGGACGCCCTGCGCTACCAGGACCGGGTGGCCCGGCTGCGCGCCGAGGTCGACGAGCGTTCCGGCGGCCGGCTGGGCTACCTGCACGTGCCGGACATGATGGCGCCCGGCTGGGCCCAGCTGCACCGGGACCTGGCCCGCGAGACCACCCGGGACGGCCTGCTGCTCGACGTGCGCGGCAACCGCGGCGGGCACACCTCGCAGCTGGTCGTCGAGAAGCTCGCCCGCACGGTGGGTGGCTGGACGGTGCCCCGGCACAAGGCGCCGACGACCTGGCCCCTGGACGCCCCGCGCGGACCGGTGGTCACCCTCGCCGACGAGCGCTCCGGCTCGGACGGCGACATCGTCACCGGTGCGATCAAGCGGCTCGGGGTCGGGCCGGTCGTCGGGGCCCGCACCTGGGGCGGAGTGATCGGCATCGACAGCCGCTACCGGCTGGTGGACGGCACCCTGGTCACCCAGCCCCGCTACTCGCACTGGTTCGACGGGGTCGGCTGGACGATGGAGAACCACGGCGTCGACCCGGACGTGGAGGTCGTCGTGACCCCGCAGGACCGGGCGGCCGGGCGGGACCCGCAGCTGGACCGGGCCATCGAGATCGCCCTCGCGCGGCTCGAGGAGCACCCGCCGGCGCGCCCGCCGGACGTCGCGACCCGGCCCTCGGTGGCCCGGCCCACCCTGCCGCCGCGCGGGCAGTCGTGACCGGCGGGAGATCGACGCCACACCGCGTGAGAGGCTGACCGGCGTGCGGACACGAACGGGCAGGTACATCGCGGTCCTGGGGATGGTCGGCGCGCTGGTCGCCGGGTGCGGGAGCGGGCCGAGCCGGGTCGACTCCGCCGCGATCGTCGGCGACGAGTCGATCCCGCTCTCGGAGGTCCAGCCGGCGATCACCTCGGTGCTCACCCGGCCCGGCCTGGCCGAGCAGCTGCAGGCCTCGGGCGGCAGCGGGCCGGAGATCGGCCGGGTCGTGGTCTCCCAGCTGGTGATCCGCGACCTGCTCGAGCGGACCGCCGCCGAGCAGGGGATCTCGGTGTCGGACCAGCAGGTGACCGAGGAGATCGACCGGGCCGGCGGCGAGGAGGCGGTGACCGCGCAGTCGCTCGCGGTCGGCGGGGCCCGTGCCGCGGTCCGCGACCAGCTGCTGCTGACCGAGCTGGCCCGCCGCGACGTCGACCGGCTGTCGGTGACCGCCGACGTGGCCGTCGCCGAGTCGCGGGACGAGGCGACGGCGCTGGCCCGTGACCTCGCCGCGGGCGGGTCGCGCGCCGAGGCCGCCCTGGCCGAGCCCGGGACCACCCAGCGCGGTCTCACCGTGCGGCCCAGCGAGACGCCGCAGCTCGCGGCCAGCCCGCTGATCGGGATCCCGGCCGGCTGGGTGGCCGTGGTGTCCGGTGGCGAGGGCCAGCGCTGGCTGGTGATCCGGGTGACCGAACGGACCCTGGACGGACCGCCGGCGGAGCCGGAGGCCTCCGCCGCCGCCCGGCTCGACCCGGCGACCCTGTCCGAGGCCGGGCTCCGGCTGCTCACCCCGACCTCGCTGAGGACCGGGGTCGAGCTCAACCCGCGCTACGGGGTCTGGGACCCGGTGCAGATGCTCGCGGTCCCGGCCGAGCAGGCCTCCGAGGTGATTCCGGTCGGCGACGGCGCCGCGGCGCCACCGGCGGGCTGAGCGGTGCCCGCCGTCGTCGTCACCTGTCCGCGCCGCGGTGCGGCCCTCCCGGCCGCGGCGGTGCCCGCGCTGCGCGGCGCCGTCGCCGTGCTCGCGGCGCCCGAGCTGGACCCGGCCGCCGTTGCCGCAGCCGGCGCGACCCCGTGGGACGGGACCGACCCGGCGGCCCTGCCCGACGGCACCGTGCTGCTCGTGCCCGCCGGGCACCCGGCCGCCGCCGGCGGGATCGAACCACCGGACGGGCACGCCCTGCTCGACGCCGTCGCCGTGATGGACCGGCTGCGCTCACCCGGTGGCTGCCCGTGGGACGCCGAGCAGACGCACACCTCGCTGCTGCGCTACCTGGTCGAGGAGGCCTACGAGCTGTACCAGGCGATCGAGGACGACGACCGCACCGAGCTGCGCGAGGAGCTCGGCGACGTGCTGCTGCAGGTGCTGTTCCACGCCCGCGTCGCCGCCGAGGACCCGGGGTCGCCGTTCGGGATCGACGACGTCGCGACCGGGCTGGTCGACAAGCTCGTCGGGCGGCACCCGCACGTGTTCGCCTCCGGAGAGCGCGTGGTGACCGCGGCGGACCAGGACCGCCGCTGGGACGAGCTCAAGCGCACCGAAAAGCAGCGCGATTCCAGTGTGGACGGGGTCGCGATGGCGCAGCCGGCCGTCGCGCTCGCCGCGAAGCTGGCCTCCCGCACGGCGAAGGCGGGATTGCCCGCCGACCTGCTGCCCGGCGGCGACGAGCCCGGCGAGCGGCTGTTCCGGCTCGCCGCGGCCGTCCAGCTCGCCGGTGGGGACCCGGAGGCCGCGCTGCGCACCGCGGCCCGTGCGTTCGACGCCCGGGTGCGCGCCGCCGAGAAGGCCGCGGCCGCCGCGGGGCGCGACCCGCACACGCTGACCGGCGACGACTGGCGGGAGCACTGGAACACCCCGTAGCGGGCACATTCGGTGATCGTCGACCGGGTTCCGATCGGTGCCATCCTTGGCACGGGCCAGCACCCGGATGGTGATCACGGCTGAGCGGGCTCGGGTCCGCGCGCACCCGGCTCCCGGGTGATCGTCGTCCGGGTGTCGACCGGTGCCATCCGTGGCACCGACCGGAACCCGGCCGGTGATCACGGGGGCGGCGGCTCGCGCATCGGGCGTCGGCGGGTGTCGCCGCGCGGTGGGTACGGTGGACGGGGTGCGTGTCCGGTCCCTCCTCGCCGTCCTCGGCGGGCTGCTCCTCTCGGTCGGGCTGGTCGCCGTCGTCGTGCTCGCCGCCGGAGCCGTCCTGGGCGGCCGCCCGGAGCGCGTCCCGGTCGACCGCGGCGCCCCGCCGCCCGCTGCCGCTCCGCTGGCCGCGGACACCGACGTCGCCGGTTGGGCCCGGACGGCCGCCCGGGACACCCGCATCCCGGCCCGCACCCTCCAGGCCTACGCGCGCGCCGAGCTGGCCCAGCGCGAGCGCACCCCGGACTGCCGGCTGAGCTGGAGCACCCTCGCCGGGATCGGCCGGATCGAGTCCCGGCACGGCACGATCCGCGGCGCGGAGCCCGGTGCTGACGGCCGGGTGGACCCGCCGATCGTCGGGATCCCGCTGGACGGGACGAACGGCACCCGGCGCATCGCGGACACCGACGGCGGCCGGCTCGACGGCGACCCGGAGCTCGACCGGGCCGTCGGGCCGATGCAGTTCCTGCCCGGGACCTGGGAGATGTTCGGGGAGGGTGACCCGCAGAACGTGGACGACGCCGCGCTCGCCGCGGCCGGCTACCTGTGCAGCGGCGGGCGCGACGTCGCCGCCGGCGCGGGCTGGTGGGACGGGGTGCTGGCCTACAACCGCTCGACCTCCTACGCCCGCGACGTCTGGTCCGCCGCCGCCGACTACACCGGCCGGGTCGATCACGCCAGCAGCGCGGCGCCCCAGTAGTCGTCAGGCCCGGACAGGCCCGGCGGGACCGCGAACACCGCCGACCCGTTGTGCTCCAGGTACTCGCTCATCGCGTCGGACTTCGCCAGCGAGCGCTGGATCGGCACGAACCCGCGCTGCGGGTCGCGGACGAACGCGACGAAGAACAGGCCCGCGTCGAGATGGCCGTCGCCGTCCGAGCCGTCGACGAAGTTGTAGCCGCGGCGCAGGATCCGGGCGCCGGCGTTGGCCTGGGCCGAGGCCAGCCGGATGTGCGCGTCGTCGGGGATGACCGGCCCGGCCGCGTCGGTGGCGGCGTAGTCGGCGAGGTCGAACTCGTTCGATCCCGACAGCGGTGCGCCCACGCCCTTGGTGCGCCCGACGATCCGCTGCTGTTCGTCCAGGTTGGACCGGTCCCACGGTTCGATGTGCATCCGGATCCGTCGGGCGACCAGGTAGGACCCGCCGCGCAGCCACTCCGGACCCTCGTCGCCCACCCACACGTGCTGGTCGAGCAGGTCGGGCTCCTCGGCCTTGAGGTTGTTCGTGCCGTCCTTGAACCCGAACAGGTTGCGCGCGGTGGCCTGCCCGGTCGAGGTCGACGACGTCCGCCCGAACCCGAGCTGCGACCAGCGGACCTCGGTGACGCCGAAGCCGGCGCGGACCAGGTTGCGCACCGCGTGCACCGCGACCTGCGGGTCGTCCGCGCACGCCTGCAGGCACAGGTCCCCGCCGGTCCGGGCCGGGTCGAGCCGGTCACCCTGGAACGCCGGCAGGTCCGCCAGCGGGGCCGGACGCCGGTCGGCCAGCCCCAGCTTCTGCAGGAACGACGGGCCCACCCCGAAGGTCAGCGTCAGCCTCGACGCCGCCAGGCCGATCGCCTCCCCGGTGTCGGCCGGGACCGCGTAGACGTTGCCCGGCAGCGCGCCGTCGTCGGCGGTGTCCTGCCCGGCGGTCATCCGCTCGGCGGCGGCCGTCCAGCGCCGCAGCAGGTCCCGGACCGCGCCGCGGTCGGTCGCGGTCAGGTCGAGGGCGACGAAGTGCATCCGGTCCTGGGCGGGGGTGACGATCCCGGCCTGGCGCACGCCCCGGAACGCGACGACGCCGTCGTCGGCGGCCGCGACGGGCTCCCGGGCGACGCCGTACCCGGCGGCCGCCCCGGCCCCGGCCAGCGCGGCTCCGGCCCCGGCCAGCCCGAGCAGCCCGCGGCGGGAGACCGGCCCGGTCACGACGTGACGACGCCGGCCACCTGGCTCACCGGCTCGGCCAGCGCGTCGACCGACGCGGACATCTTCTTCGTGTCGTCCGGCGTGAGCTCGGTGTAGAGCCGGTAGCCGTCGGCGGTCCGATAGTCCTGCAGCATCGTCGTCACCGCCTCGAAGCGCTGGTCGAGGACCGGCCCGAGCTGCGGGTTCTTCTGATCGAGCACCGGCCGCAACGCCGAGACCGCCGCCTGCGAACCCTCCACATTGGCCTGGAAGTCCCACAGGTCGGTGTGCGAGTAGCGGTCCTCCTCGCCGGTGATCTTCCCGGTGGCGACCTCGTCGAGCAGGCCCTTGGCGCCGTTCGCGAGCTCGGCGGGGGTCAGCGTCAGGGCCGGGATCCGGCCCTGCAGGTCCTTCGTGTCGGCGACCAGGGTGTCGGCGGTCCGCGCGGAGTCGGGCTGCAGCCCGTCCACCCAGAGGTCCTTCTCCAGCCGGTGCCAGCCGGTCCACGCGACGCCGGGGTCGCGCTCGTCGTCCTCGCGGCCGTCGAGCTTGGGGTCGAGGTCGCCGAACGACTCGGCGATCGGCTCGATGCGCTCGTAGTAGGTGCGGGCCTGCGGGTAGAGGGCCTTGGCCTGCTCGACGTCGCCGGCCTTCACCGCGTTCGCGAAGTCGGTCGTCCGCGCGGTCAGCGCCTCGGACTGGCTGGTGACGTAGCGCAGGTAGCCCGCGGTGGCCGCGGCCAGCTCGGCGTTCGTGTCGGTCGAGCGCTCGGCGGAGCCGGTCACGGTGAAGGGCGCCCGGATGCCGTCGCCGGACATCCCGGGCTTGCAGGCCGTGGTGTAGGCGCCGCCGTCGGGAACCTCGACGACCAAATCCCGGGTCAGGCCGGCGCCGATGTTCTCCACCTCGCCCATGATCCGGTCGCCGGTGCCGTAGAGGTAGAACTCGGTGACCTGGGACCCGTCGTTGGTGACCTGGAAGGTGACGGTGCCGGCCGGCGCGGTGGTCGTGGAGACCTCGCAGGCGGAGTCGGTCGCGTTCACCGTGATCGGTCCATCCGGGCCGGCCGCCGACGGTGCGGTGGACACGCAGCCGGACAGCACCGTGGCCGCGGCGGCGAGGGGGACCAGGACGGCGGCGTGGCGCGGGGCGAGGGACATGGCGCTCCTGATCGGGGAAGGGGACGGGTCGGGTCAGCCGTGCTCGGGGGCGGCGGCCGGTGCCCGCGCCGCGCGCCGGGCCGGGCGCAGGAACAGCGCCAGCACCGCGACGACGTAGATCGACCAGACGATCGCCTGCAGCACCGTGGTCTGCGGCGAGAAGTTGAAGAAGCCCTTGAGCAGGACGCCGTACCAGGAGTCCGGCGGGACGACCGCGCTCGCGTCGAACGCCAGCGTGGTCAGGCCCGGCAGGATCCCGGCCTCCTGCAGGTCGTGCACGCCGTAGGCTCCGATCCCGGCGGCGACGAAGATCAGCAGGAAGCCGGTGACGGTGAAGAACCGGCCGAGGTGGATCTTCAGCGCCCCCCGGTAGATCGCGTAGGCGATCGCGATCGCGACGGCGATGCCGGCCAGGAAGCCGATCAGCGGTCCGGTGGTCTGCCCGGCGGCCTGCGCGGCGGCGAAGAAGAACACCGCGGTCTCCAGGCCCTCGCGGCCGACGGCCAGGGTGGCGACGACGACGACGGCCCACGGACCCATCGCGATCGCCCGGTCCAGCCTGCCCTCCAGCTCGGCCGACAGCGTCCGGCCGTGCGCGCGCATCCAGAAGATCATCCAGGTGACGAAGCCGACCGCGACGATCGAGAGCGACCCGCCGAGCGCCTCCTGCGCCTCGAAGGTCAGCGCCTGCTGGGTGAGCGTCAGCCCGAGTGTGACGGCGACGCTGACCGCGACCGCCACCGCGACGCCGAGCCAGACCCGGGGCAGCTCCGCGCGGCGCCCGGTCCGAACCAGGAAGGCGACCAGGATCGCGACGACCAGCGACGCCTCGAGTCCTTCCCGGAGCCCGATCAGCGCGTTGCCCAGCATGCGACCTCCCTGAGCGCAGCCGCGAGGTGAGGATGCACTGCCGTGAGGGAAGCTAGCCCTTAGCGATGCAGGGCGCAACAGCGGCGCAGCCGCCTACACGAGGCCCTGCTCCCAGGCGAGCCGGACCGCGGAGGCGCGGTCGACGACCTCGAGCTTGTCGTAGACGTGCAGCAGGTGCGTCTTCACGGTGGCCTCGGAGATCCCCAGGTCCCCGGCGATCGCCCGGTTGGTGCGACCGTCGGCGACCAGCCGCAACACGTCGATCTCCCGGGCGGTCAGGCTCTTGCGCTCGGTCCGGCCGGTCAGCGCGGCCAGCGCGAGCGGGGTGAGCACGGGGCGCCCGGCGGCCACGTCGTGGATCGCCCGGACCAGATCGGCGCGCCGCGCGTCCTTGAGCAGGTAGCCGTCGGCACCCGCCTCCATCGCGCCGCGGATGTCGCGGTCGGTGTCGTAGGTCGTCAGCACCAGGATCCGCGGACCGCTCTTCTGCTCCTTGCGGATGGCCCGGATCGCGTCGACGCCCGAGCCGTCCGGCATCCGCAGGTCCATCAGAACCAGGTCGGGGGCGGTGCGGGCGACCACCGCCACGGCCTCGTCGCCCCCACCGGCCTCGCCGACGACCTCGATGTCCGGCTCGGCGGCGAACATCCCGGTGAGCCCGTCGCGGACGACCGGATGATCGTCGACCACGACCACGCGCACCGGGGTCATCGGGCGACCACGTCCGTCACGGTCGCCCGGTCCGCCGTGGGCGACGGTGCGGTCGTGGGCGACGGGGTGGTCGTGGGAGGCAGGTCTCCCGGAGGCGGCGGGTCCGTCGGAGGTGAGGCGACCGCCGCAGGGACCGTGGCCCGCACGACGGTGCCGCCGGCGCCCGAGTGCAGCTCCAGCTCGCCGCCGGTCGCGCGCACCCGCTCGGCCATGCCGTCCAGGCCGCGCCCGCGGGCGACCGTCGCCGGGTCGAACCCGGTGCCGTCGTCGTGCACCTCGAGCACGGTGCCGCGCTCGCCCGCCGCGAGCCGCATCCGCACGGTCGTCGCGCCGGCGTGCGCGGCGATGTTGGTCAGCGACTCCTGGGCCACCCGCAGCAGCTCCGACTGGTGCGCGACGACCGCGGGTGCCTCGTCGCTGTCGAGCTCGGTGACGATGCGGTGCTCGCGGGCCCACCGGCGGACCAGGTCGGCCAGGGCCGGTTCCAGCGCGCGGTCGTCGAGCTGGTGCGGGGACAGCGCCGCGACGGCGCGACGGGCCTCCAGCAGGCAGTCCCGCGCGGCCTCCTCGGCGGCGTCGACCCGTTGCTGGGCCGGCGGGTCCAGCCGGCCCGGCACGGCCTCCAGCTGCCGGATGACCGCGACCAGGCCCTGGGCGACGGTGTCGTGGATCTCCCGGGACAGCCGCGCGCGCTCCTCGGCCACCCCGGTCGCCCGGGCCTGCGCGACGAGCTGGTCCTGCAGCGCGGCGTTCTCGCCGGTGACCCGCGCGAGCTCCTCGGCCGCCTGCTCGCGGGCCACCAGCTCCTGCTCCCGCTGGCGGTCGGCCTGGAACATCACGAAGGCGATCCCGGCGTTGACGAGCGCGAGCGCCGGGTAGAGCAGCGGTGAGCCGAACAGTCCGGGAACACCGCCGGACTGACCGAACGCGCAGGTCAGCGCGGTGACCAGCAGGCCGGGGACGCACTGCCGGCCCCGGAGGTGCTTGTCGGTGTCGACGTAGCCGATGAAGGCGTAGATGCAGAAGAAGGGGTTGAGCGCGACCGCGACGACCAGCAGCAGCTGATGGACCACCAGCACCGCGATCCGCGCCGGGGAGCCCGCGGGTTCGTGCCGGGCGACGCGGTGCAGCACCCCGCGCAGGACGAGCATGCCGGCGCCGGGCAGCAGCGCCCACAACACGGGACCGGCCTCGAGCAGGGAGCCCACCGCCGCCCACCCGATGAGCCAGGACACCGCGGCCAGGGCGAGCGGCACCCAGGAGTCGATCCGGAAGTGCAGGCCGGGCCGCGCGGTGCCGGATGCGGCGGACGGTGCACCGACCGGGGAATCGACCATGCGGCCCATTCTCGGACGCGGAGCCGATCAGGGCCAGAGGGGGCGCATCCACCACCTGGTTGACCCGGCCCGTGCCGGTCGGTCGAGGCGGCGGTGCCCCTGATCTTCCTAACGTCGATGCCATGACCTCGACCGTTCCCGCCGCCGCGCCGCCGGCCGCGTCGACCGACACCCGCCGGCACGGGCTCGACGCCCTGCGCGCGATCGCGCTCGGGCTGGGGATCGTGCTGCACTCGCTGCTGCCGTTCGTCCCGGACATGCCGTGGATGGTCACCGACTCGGTGACCGACCCGGCCGCGGTCGTCCCGGTCTACGTCATCCACCTGTTCCGCATGGTGCTGTTCATGCTGCTCGCCGGCTACTTCGGACGGATGCTGCTGACCCGGCGCGGCCCGCGCGAGTTCGTGCGGGACCGGCTGACGCGGATCGGGCTGCCGCTGGTCGCGTTCTGGCCGGTGTCGGTGATGTCGTTGTGGGTGCTGAGCGTCGTCGGGGTGTTCGCGTTCGGGCAGCCGATCCCGGAGATGGTGCCGCCGGCCGAGGGCACGCCCGAGATCCTGCAGCTCTTCACCCCGGGGCAGCTGTGGTTCCTGCTGGTCCTGATCGAGTGCGTGCTCGCCGTCGTCGTGCTGCGGGCGGTCGCGATCCGGCTGCTCGGTGCCGAGCGGGTCGCGCGGTTCACCCGCGCCGCCGGGACCGTGCTGTCGTCCCGGGCCGGGATGCTGCTCGCGGCGGTGCCCTACCTGCTGGCGCTGCTGATCCAGGGCACCGTGGCCGGCGGCATCGTGGAGCCGTTCACGATCGTTCCGGAGCTCGCCCCGCTGGTCGGCTACCTCGGCGCGTTCATGGTCGGCTGGGCGCTGCACGCCCGGCCGGACTCCATCGAGCGGATCGGGCGCACCTGGCCGGTGCAGCTGGGGATCGCGGTGCCCGCCACGGTGCTGGGCTGGTTCGTCTCGCACGGTGAGGTCCCGCTGCCGGTCGCGGCCGCCGTCGTCGCGCTGGCCGGGATGACCTGGACCTACGGGTTGATCGGGCTGTTCGGCACCGTCCTGGACCGGCGCAGCGAGGTCATGCGCTACCTCGCCGACTCGGCCTACTGGGGGTACCTGCTGCACCTGCCGGTGCTCGTCGGCATCGAGCTCCTGATCGCCGACCAGTCCTGGCCGATCCTGGCGAAGCTGGCGCTGACCTGGACGGTGACCGCGGTGCTGCTGCTGGTGAGCTACGACGTGCTGGTCCGCTCCACCTGGATCGGCGCCTGGCTGAACGGGCGTCGCCGCCGGTCGGTGCTGCTGCGGCGCGGCTGAGGCCGGACCCCGCTGCCGACCGGGGGAGCCTCCGGCTCACGAGCCGAAGGCGATGCGGGCCCGGACCTCGCCGAGCGCCTCCTGGTACTCGGGCCGCGGGTCCATCGCCGAGGCCATCTTGAGCTGGGTCTCGGCCTCGTGCAGGCGGCCCTGGCGCTGCAGCGTCTTGCCCAGGGCGAACCGGGCGTAGTGGTCGGCCGGATCGATCCCGATCACCCGCTCGAACGCCGCCTCGGCGTTGCGCAGCTGGGCCGAGTCCAGGTAGGCACGCCCGGCGAGCAGGTGCACCGAGGCGTCACCGGCCGAGGTGTCGGTGGTGCCGGAGAGCACCGGGCCGAGCGCGCTGAGCGCCTCCAGCGGGCGACGGGCACCGAGCAGCTTCTCCGCACGACGGAACGCCGCGACCGGGTCCGGGTGGTTCGCACGTGGACTGCTCATGGTCGCCCCACGTTAGGTGTGATCCACCGGGAGCGCGAGGGGTTGACAACCGCTCCGGCGACTACGCTGACGCACCGGACACGACCCGCAATGCGTGAAGGAGTGACGGTGGCGGTCATCGAGCAGGTCGGGGCACGCGAGATCCTCGATTCCCGGGGCAATCCCACGGTGGAGGTCGAGGTCGCACTGGACGACGGCACGCTGGCCCGTGCCGCCGTCCCGTCGGGCGCCTCGACCGGTGAGCACGAGGCCGTCGAGCTGCGCGACGGCGACCCGAAGCGCTACGGCGGCAAGGGTGTGGAGAAGGCGGTCGCGGCGGTCCTCGACGAGATCGGGCCGGAGCTGGTCGGCGTCGAGGCGGTGGACCAGCGGCTGGTGGACCAGCGGCTCGTCGACCTCGACGGCACCCCGGACAAGTCCCGGTTCGGCGCGAACGCGCTGCTGGGCGTCTCGCTGGCGGTCGCGAAGGCCGGCGCCGAGTCGAGCGGCCTGGAGCTGTTCCGCTACGTGGGCGGCTCGAACGCGCACGTGCTCCCGGTCCCGATGATGAACATCCTCAACGGTGGTGCGCACGCCGACACCTCCGTCGACGTGCAGGAGTTCATGGTCGCGCCGATCGGGGCGGAGTCGTTCCGCGAGGCGCTGCGCTGGGGCGCGGAGGTCTACCACGCGCTGAAGGCCGAGCTGAAGGCCAAGGGGCTCTCGACCGGGCTCGGCGACGAGGGCGGCTTCGCGCCGGACGTCGAGGGCGGCACCCGCGGCGCGCTGGACCTGATCGCCGGGGCCGTCGGGCGGGCCGGGTTCACCCTCGGCACCGACGTCGTGCTGGCCCTCGACGTCGCCGCGACCGAGTTCCACGACGGCGGCAGCTACTCCTTCGAGGGCAAGAAGCTGTCCGCGGCCGAGATGGCCGGGGTCTGGGAGGAGCTGGTCGGCGCCTATCCGCTGGTGTCCATCGAGGACCCGCTGGACGAGAACGACTGGGACGGCTGGGTCTCGCTGACCGAGGCGATCGGCGACAAGGTGCAGCTGGTCGGCGACGACCTGTTCGTCACCAACCCGGAGCGCCTCGAGGACGGCATCGCCCGCGGCGCCGCGAACGCGCTGCTGGTGAAGGTCAACCAGATCGGCACGCTGTCCGAGACCCTCGATGCGGTGACGATGGCGCACAACGCGGGCTACCGCTGCATGATGAGCCACCGTTCCGGGGAGACCGAGGACGTCACGATCGCCGACCTGGCCGTGGCGACCGGGTGTGGCCAGATCAAGACCGGCGCCCCGGCCCGGTCGGAGCGCGTGGCGAAGTACAACCAGCTGCTGCGCATCGAGGAGCTGCTCGGCGACGCCGCCCGCTACAACGGCGAGCTGGCGTTCCCGCGCTACCAGGCCCCGGACGCGGGCTGACCGGGTCGACCGTCCCGTCGTGACGGGGGCCGCGCCGATCGTTCACGGACGGCTCGGCGCGGCACCCTGACCGACGCCCGATCGGGCGGCATGCTGGGGGTGCGGACACGCGCAGCGACGCCGGTGCCGGCGAACGGCCCGGCGCGGTGGCGGTGTACGCACCTTCAGGCACGGCGGCTCGATCGGAGGCGGGGGGCGCATGGCGGAGACCCGTGGGCGTGGCCGCGACGGCCGCACGCGTGCCCCCGGGTCCGCTTCCGGCCGCAACCGGTCGGCGTCCGCGACCCGGGCCGCCGCGCCCCGCTCGTCGCCCGGGCGCGCGGCATCGGGGCGGTCCCGCCCGGCCGAGCGGGAGGCTGCGCGCCCGCGGCTGACCCGGGCCCGGTCCAAGGCCGGCGAGGTGGTGGCCCGCACCACCGGGCTGCTGGGGCTCTCGTCGACCAAACGGGCCGCGATCCTGGCGATCGTGGTGTGCGCGCTCGCGCTGACGGTCGCCGTCCCGCTGCACAACTACGTCGCCCAGCGCCAGGAGCTGGCCGCGGTCACCGAGAAGCAGCAGGCTCTCGAGGCCGACGTGGCCCGGCTGTCCGCGGACCGGGAACGGCTGTCCGACCCGGCCGAGGTCGAGGCACAGGCCCGCACCCGGCTCGGCATGGTCCGGCCCGGGGAGACCCCCTACATCGTGCAGTTCCCGGAACCGGAGGAGCCGGTCGTCGACGACGGTCAGGCCGAGCCGGGCGTCCCGTGGTTCACGACCCTGTGGAACGACGTCTCCGGTGAACCGCGACGATGAGCGGGTGAACTCCGTCAGCCAGGTCGACGTCGACGCCGTCGCCCGCCAGCTCGGTCGCGCGCCGCGCGGCATCCTCGCGGTCGCGCACCGCTGCCCGTGCGGGCACCCGTCGGTCGTGAAGACCGCGCCCCGGCTGCCCGACGGCACCCCGTTCCCGACGCTGTACTACCTGACCTGCGCCCGGCTGGCGTCGCGGATCGGCACCCTGGAGGCCGAGGGCCGGATGCAGGAGATGCAGGACCGGCTCGCCGACGACCCCGAGCTCGCCGCCCGCTACCGGGCCGCGCACGCGGCCTATCTCGCCGAGCGGGACGCGATCGAGCCGCTGTCCACGCACCCGGACGTCACCGCCGGCGGGATGCCGGACCGGGTCAAGTGCCTGCACGTGCACGTCGCCCACTCCCTCGCCGTCGGACCGGGGGTGAACCCGTTCGGCGACGAGGCGCTGGCCGAGATCGGCGAGTGGTGGCGTGGCGGGGAATGCTGCTGAGAGACCTCAGAAGAGCTTCTCGTAGCCCAGCGACACCAGGTGGTCCCGGGAGATCCGCAGGCACTCGAACGGGTCCCGGCCGTAGAGGATGTCCTGCTCGATGAGCAGGTACTCCGCGCCGGAGGCGACCGACTGGTCGACGATCTCGGCCCACTCGAGGTTGCCCTCGCCGACCTCACCGAACTCGATCACCGCGCCGAACTCGCGCATGAAGCCGGCCCGGTCGCCCGCGCGCATGTACTCCAGCGCGGCCGGGTCCAGCTCGCCGACGCGGTAGTCCTTGAGGTGCACCAGGTCGACCAGCCCGGAGTACTTCTGCAGGGTGCGGACCGGGTCCTTGCCGCCGCGCTGCACCCAGTGCACGTCGATCTCCAGGCGCATCGTGGGCGCCTCGGCACGGATCACGTCGAGGATCGTGGTGCCCCCGCGCTTGGCGAACTCGACGTGGTGGTTGTGGTAGTAGAGCGTGATCCCCTCGTCGGCCAGCCGGGTGGAGATCTCCTCGGTCTGCCGGCAGAACTCCAGCACACCCTCGGGGGTGGCCATCGCGGACAGCGGCATCATGCCGATGCGCAGCCGGGAGGCCCCGAGCGCGTGAGTGTCGGCGACGATCTTGTCGAACTTCTCGGCGAGGCAGTCGTTCGGTCCGGCGCCGATCCCGGCGGACAGCGCGCCGTAGTCGATGCCGAGCTCGTCGCGGGCGCGGCGCATCTCGGCCACGTTCTCCGCGGTCATCGGGATCTGCGAGACCTCGACCGCGGAGAACCCGGACTCGGTCAGCCGGCGGAGCACCTCGTACGGGCCCGTCTTCTCGACCTCGGTCTTCAGCATCATCATCTGGACGCCGATGGTGGGCATGGGGCTCCTTAGAGGTGAGAGGGAGTCACTGCGTGCGGCCCGATCCCGCTGCGGGCGTAGACGTCGGTGAGGATGCGCAGCGACTTCGTCGCCTCGCGCGGGCTGATCCAGAACGGCTCGTCGTCGTCGAGGCGGGCGTAGAAGTCCCGGATCAGCACCTCGTGCGAGACCCCCCAGTAGGTGCGCCCGTTCGACGGCGCCACCCGCTCCGGCACCGTCTCCACCCGGCCGTCGGCACGGGTGACGGTGAGGCCGCCGCGGATCGACAGGCTCCCGCGTTCGGCGGTGACGTCGATCGTGACGGGGGAGTGGGCCACGTTCGCCAGCGAGCCGTAGACGATGCTGCGCGCCCCGCCGTCGTGGGTCAGCAGCAGCTCGGCGGTGTCCTCGACCTCGATCACGTCGGAGTAGAACCGGGTGGCGGCGTGCCCGTCGACGTGCGTGACGTCGCCGACGAGCCACTGGACCAGGTCCAGGGTGTGGATGGCCTGGTTGATGAGCAGCCCGCCGCCGGAGGTCTCCCAGCGGCCGCGCCAGGGCCGGGCGCGGTAGTAGTCCGGGGTGCGGGTCCACATGACCGTCGCGGCGGCGCCGAGCACCGCGCCCAGCTCGCCCGAGGCGAGCAGCTCGCGTGCGGCCTGCGCGGTGGCGTTGTACCGGTTCTGGAAGCAGACCCCGATCCGGGCGGTGCTGCGCTCGGCCGCCTCGACGACGCGGGCGGCCTCGTCGAGGGTGTGCGCGACCGGCTTCTCGAGCAGCACGTGCACGCCGGCGTCGAGCAGGTCCACCGCGACGTCGGCGTGCTGGTGGTGCGGGGTGCAGATGTGCACGACGTCCGGGGAGGTCTCCGCGAGCATCGTGCGGTGGTCGGCGAACCCGGGGACGCCGTGGCGCTCGGCGGTGGCCGCGCGCGCCGCCGGGTCGGTGTCACAGACGGCGACGAGGTCGATCCCGTCGACGGCCGCGATCGCCTCGAGGTGCACGGTGGAGACGTCCCCGCAGCCGACGACGGCCGCGGTCCTCGGTCCGCTCACCGGTACTCGACACCCTCGGTCTTCAGCAGGTCGGTGAACGCCTGCCAGGCCTCGGTGAACAGGTCCGGGCCGGAGAACCCGCCGAGGGCGTGCGCCTGCGACAGGTGCGGTTCGAGGGAGAAGAAGCCGTCGAACCCGTCCGTGCGCAGCGCCCGGATCGTCTCGGCGACCTCGCCGTCACCGCGTCCGGCGGCGACCACCTCGCCGTCGGCGAGCAGGGCGTCCTTGATCTGGACGTAGTCCAGGTACGGGCGGATCGCGGCGTAGCCCTCGCTGAAGGGGCGGACCCCGACCTGGACGAAGTTCGCTGCGTCCCAGGCCGCGCGCAGGTGCGGCGACCCGACCGACTCCAGCAGGTCGACGCAGCGGCGCGGCACGTCGCCGTAGATCTCCTTCTCGTTCTCGTGCAGCAGGACGACCCCGCCCTGCTCCGCGACGGCGGCCAGCGCGGACATCCGGCGCAGCACTTCGTCGCGGTGTGCGTCGGGGTCCGCACCGGGGCGGATGAAGAAGGAGAAGATCCGGATGTAGGGGGCGCCGAAGTGGTGCGCGACCCGGACGGCGTGCCGGGCCCGCTCCAGGTGGGCGTCGAAGTCCTCGTCGACGAAGATCTTCCCGATCGGCGAGCCGATGCTCGACACGCCCAGCCCGCGGGCGTCGAGGGTCGCCTTCGCCCGGGTCAGCTGCTCGTCGTCGAGGTCGAGCACGTTGGTGCCCCACGCGCTGCGGAACTCCAGGTGGGACAGGCCGAGCTTCGCGACGAGCGCGGTCTGTTCGTCGAGATCGGGGGAGATCTCGTCGGCGAAACCGGAGAGTGTCCACATGGGTGGGGATGCTCCTCACTGAGCTCGGCGGTGGAGTCGCTGCTGTTCACCGTGAACGGCGGGGACCGCCGCGCCCACGGGTTGCCGTATGTTCCCGCGCTGTCCCGGTGCCGGAACATGTGGCAACCCGTGGCCGTCGACACCGCCGGGACGCACTGTCATCGGCGACACCGCAGTCCCGGACGAAGGAGGACCGCCCGCATGTCCCGGAAGGTCAGGCTCGGCATCATCGGCCTCGGAACCCAGGGCGGCCTCTACGCCGGGTTCCTGGCGGACGGCACGGTCCCGAACATGGAGCTCGGCGCGATCGCCGACACCGACCCGGAGAAGCGCGCGGCCGCCGGGAAGTACGGCGTGCCGGTGTACGCCGACCACCACGCGCTGCTGGCGAGCGGCGAGGTGGACGCCGTCGTGACGACGGTGCCGCACTACCTGCACCCCGAGATCGGGATCGCCGCCCTGGAGGCCGGCGTGCACGCGCTGGTCGAGAAGCCCGCTGGCGTCTACACCGGACAGGTCGCGGAGCTCAACGCGGTCGCCGCCCGGCACCCCGAGCTGACCTACGCGATCATGTTCAACCAGCGCAACAACCCGCTCTACCAGCGGATCAAGCAGATCGTCGACGACGGCGAGATCGGCCGGATCCGACGGACGAACTGGCTCATCACCACCTGGTGGCGCCCGCAGGGCTACTACGAGCAGTCCGAGTGGCGGGCCACCTGGGGCGGCGAGGGCGGCGGGGTGCTGGTCAACCAGGCCCCGCACCAGCTCGACCTCTGGCAGTGGATCTGCGGCGTGCCGGAGTCGGTCTACGCGAAGGTGGCCTACGGGTTCCGCCGCGACATCGCCGTCGAGGACGAGGTCACCGCCGTGGTCGACTACGGCGACGGGGCCACCGGCACCTTCGTCACCGCCACGCACGACCTCGCGGGGACCGACCGGCTGGAGATCCTCGGCGACCAGGGCAAGATCGTCGTCGACCGGTCGAAGACCGCCACCGTCACCCGGCTGGTGAAGGACGAGCGCGAGATCTCCGACTCCATGGCCACCGACGACGTGCGCAAGCTCTTCAAGGGCGAGATGGACCCGACGCAGTTCTATTCGCAGGAGGTCGTCGAGTTCGAGTCGGCCTGGGGCGCGCAGCACCGGGGCGTGCTGGAGAACTTCGCGGCGAACATCCTCGACGGCACGCCGCTGCTGGCGCCGGGCAGCGACGGCATGCACGGCGTGCGGCTGGCGAATGCCATCCACCTGTCGAGCTGGCTCGGCAGGGAGGTGCCGCTCGACTTCGACGAGGACGTCTACCTCGCCGAGCTCAACGAGCGGATCCGCGCCGAGGGGAAGTTCGACGAGCGTCCGGCGGGCACCGGCGGCTCCTGACGCCCCCCCGAAGGCACGGGCCCGGAGCCGCCCCCGGTGCGCACGGCTCCGGGTCCGGTCCACTGCTACGGGGTGCCCGGCGTGGCGCGGTCCAGCACGACACCGGCGTCGGGCCCGGGCCGGGCGCCGGCGGCGCGGAGGTCCGGGCCGGTCCCCAGCCGGGTGGCCAGGAACGTCTCGGCGACGGCGCCCGGTGCGTGCCGGACCAGCAGTGATCCCTGCAGCGCCAGCGCGGCCAGCTCGGCCAGCCGGCGGGCGCGGCGCTCCTGCGGGTCGGCGAGCTCGGTGCGCAGCGCGGAGACCGTGGCGTCGAGCCGCGGGTCCCGGCCGGCGCCGAGGTCGATCTCGGCCAGCAGCGCGTCGACCGCGTGCGGTGCGCGGGTGACCGCCCGCAGCGCGTCCAGCGCGGTGACGTTCCCCGAGCCCTCCCAGATCGAGTTGAGCGGCGCCTCCCGGTAGAGCCGCGGCAGGTCGGACTCCTCGACGTAGCCGTTGCCGCCCAGACACTCCAGGGCCTCCGCGACGACCGCCGGGGTCCGCTTGCACACCAGGTACTTCGCCACCGGGAGCGCGAGGCGCAGGAATCCCGTCTCGCCCCGGTCGACCGCCCCCGCCAGCCGCATCCCGAGCGCCGTCGCGGCCTCGGTCTCGGCGGCGAGCTCGGCGAGGACCTCCCGCATCAACGGCTGCTCGGTCAGCCGGGCACCGAACGCCGACCGGTGTGCCGCGTGGTGGGCCGCCTCGATGACGGCCGCCCGCTGGGTCCCAGCGGCTCCGAGCACGCAGTCGAGCCGGGTCATCGAGACCATCTCGATGATCGTCGCGACGCCGCGGCCCTCGTCGCCGACCCGCCACCCGACGGCGCCGTCGTACTCCAGCTCCGCCGAGGCGTTGGACCGGTTGCCCAGTTTGTCCTTGAGTCGCTGCAGCCGGATCGCGTTGCGGGTGCCGTCGGGCAGCACGCGGGGCAGGACCAGGCAGGTGAGCCCGCCGGGCGCCCGGGCCAGGGTGAGGAACAGGTCGTTCATCGGCGCGCTGGTGAACCACTTGTGGCCGGTGAGCCGGTAGCTGCCGTCCGGCTGCGGGGCCGCCGTCGTGCTGCCGGACCGGACGTCGGACCCGCCCTGCTTCTCGGTCATCGACATCCCGGCCAGCAGACCGTCCTTCTCCGACGGCCCGGTGAGACCGGGGGCGTAGGTGCGGGCGGTCAGCGCGGGTCCGTAGGCCGCGGCGAGCTCGGGAGCGTGCCGCAGCGCGGGGACGGCGGCGTAGGTCATCGAGATCGGGCACAGGTGGCCCTGCTCGATCTGCGAGGCCAGCGCGAAGCCCGCCGCCCGGGTGACGTGCGCGCCGCCGCCGGCCGCCTCCGCCCACGGCGCGCCGGCGAGGCCGTGCTCGACGCTCACCCGCATCAGCGCGTGCCACGACGGGTGGAACTCGACCTCGTCGATCCGGTGCCCGGTCCGGTCGTGGGTGCGCAGCCGCGGCTCGTGGGTGTTCGCGGCGCGGGCGTGCTCGCGGTGCGTCGCGGTGCCGATCACCGCGGCCAGACGCTCCAGTGCCGCGGGGTCGCCGCCCTCCCGCACGCACGCCTCGACCAGGCCGGGGTCGGCGCTCAGCAGGTCGCCCTCGGCGCGCTCCCGGACCTGGTTGACGACCTGGTGGGTGCCCAGGCCGGCCAGCGGCGGCGGGGTGTGCGTCGTCGTCACTACCGGAGGGTAACTTCGCCGGAGCGCCGCCCTCCAGGCCCGACGCGTACGGTGATCGGCGCTCGCCGTCCACCGATCCGGAGGAGTGCCGATGTCGCGGGTGGCCGCCATCGACTGCGGGACCAACTCGATCCGCCTGCTCGTCGCCGACGTCACCGAGTCCTTCGACGGGCTCAAGGACCTGCGCGACCTGCACCGCGAGATGCGGATCGTGCGGCTCGGCAAGGGGGTCGACGCCACCGGCCGGCTCGACCCCGAGGCCCTCGAACGGACCCGCGTCGCGCTCGTCGACTACGCGGTCGCGGCCCGGCGCAAGGGCGCCGAGCGGCTGCGGATGGTGGCGACGTCGGCGACCCGCGACGCGTCCAACCGGGAGGACTTCTTCGCGATGGTGCGCGACGTCCTCGGCGTCGAGGCGGAGATCATCACCGGCGACGAGGAGGCGCGGCTGTCGTTCGTCGGCGCCGTCGGTGACCTGGATCCCGACGATGGGCCGTTCGTGGTCACCGACGTCGGCGGCGGCTCCACCGAGGTCGTCGTCGGGGAGCTGCGCGATGGCGTCGCCGAGGTGACCGCGGCACGGTCGGTCGACATCGGCTCGGTGCGGCTGACCGAGCGCTGCCTGCCCTCGGACCCGCCGTCGTCGGACGAGATCGCCACGGCCCGGGCGGTGGCCACGGAGGTGCTCGCCGAGGCCTTCGCCTCGGTCCCGGTCGAGGGCGCACGCACCTGGGTCGGCGTCGCCGGGACAATCACCACGCTGTCCGGGATCGCGCAGGAGCTCCCGGCCTACGACCGCGAGGCGGTGCACCTGTCGACGCTGTCGCGCGAGGACCTGCACCGGGTGGCCGACCAGCTGATCCACGCCCCGCGCGCGGAGCGGGAGAAGCACGGCGCGCTGCACCCCGGACGGGTCGACGTCATCGGTGCCGGGTCGCTGGTGGTGCAGGCCCTGGCCGACGAGCTGCACGCGCGCGCCGGCATCGACAAGGTCGTCGTGTCCGAGCACGACATCCTGGACGGCATCGCACGCTCGATCGCATGAGCGCCGGTCCCGGTGCTCTCGCGCGCCTCGACCGGGAGGTCGCCGACTGCCGGGCCTGCCCGCGGCTGGTCGAGTGGCGGGAGCGGGTCGCGACCGAGAAGCGGGCCGCGTTCCGCGACCAGACCTACTGGGGACGCCCGGTGCCCGGCTTCGGGCCGGCCGACGCGGCGATGCTGATCGTCGGACTCGCCCCGGCGGCGCACGGCGCCAACCGCACCGGCCGGATGTTCACCGGCGACCGCAGCGGTGACGTGCTCTACGCGGCGCTGCACGCCGTCGGGCTCGCGTCACAGCCGACCGCCACGCACGCCGACGACGGCCTGGAGCTGTACGGGGTGCGGATCACCGCGCCGGTGCACTGCGCGCCGCCGGCGAACAAGCCGACCCCGGCCGAGCGGGACACCTGCCGGAGCTGGCTGGAACGGGAGCTCGACCTGCTCGCCCCGACCGTCCGGTCGGTCATGGTGCTGGGTGGCTTCGGGTGGCAGGCGCTGCTGCCGGTGCTCGCCGGTGCCGGGTGGACCGTCCCGCGCCTGGCGCCGAAGTTCTCGCACGGCGCCTCGGTGACGCTGGCCCCGGCGCCGGGGTCCGGACGGGCGCCCTTGGAGCTGTTCGGCTGCTACCACGTGAGCCAGCAGAACACCTTCACCGGACGGCTGACCCCGGCGATGCTCGAGCGCGTCCTGGCCGACACCGCCCGGGCCGGCGGACTGTCGCCGACCGATCCGTAGTCGATCTTCGCGCCGTTCTTCTCGCGCGTCGTCGCAGGTCGGTGGGCCGCTTTGCTCTGCACACCTCTACGCACCACCCCTGCCCGGTGATCATCGGGTGGCAGGTCAGGGCGGCGGGGTCAGGTCATCGGGTCCAGCGTCACGTCCACCGAGACCGTGCCGCCGTCGCGCACCACGACACCGTGCCCGGCGCGGTCGCGGCCGTCGAGATGCAGCGCCAGCGGGCCCCCCTCCCCGGTGAAGTTGCGCCACCACGTCTTGCGTCCCGGCATCGCGATGTCGATCAGTAGCCGGTCGTGCCCGGTCATCCGGTAGCCGACCGGCAGGGTGATCGGCCGTCCGGAACGGCGGCCGGTATAGGTCAGGACCGTCATCCGCTTGCCGACCAGCCGGTTCCACCGCGGGGAGAGCACGAGCGGCCGGACGACGGTGTTCACCGCGTTCGCGAACGTCTGCAGGACGGGCATCGAACCGCCTTTCCGGCGTGACCAGGAGAAGGAGAGCGTAGTCCGACCCCGGCCGGATCAGGGTCCGACGGTGAAGCGGTGCAACCGCATCGAGTCCTGCAATGCCGGGAGGAGGCCGGCGGTGGCCAGCAACGGCCGCAACCAGATCCGCGGCTCCCGGAGGATCACCTCGTCGTAGATCGACACGTCGTCCCGCGCGAACAGGTCCGGGTGCCGGTCCGCGAAGTCGGCCGGATCCCACGCCCAGTCGAACGTGGTCCCGAGCGCGCGGAAGAACGGCGCCCAGTGGGTGACGGCCACCGTCCACGGTGCGACGGCGTCGAAGGCGATCTCCCCGCGCGGGGTGCCGGAGGCGATCCGCTCGACGGTCGCGTGCACGGCCCTCGGCGGCAGGTACATGAACACCCCCTCCGCGACGGCAAGGGTGGGCCGCTCGGGGTCGACCGCGTCCCACCAGTCGTCGCCGGTGAGGGACCCGGCGACCTGGACGACGTGGGCGGGCAGGTCGTAGAGCCGGGTGCGGGCGTCGATCACCTCGGGCTGGTCGACGTCCACCCAGCGGCAGGACGGCGGCGCGCCGACCCGCAGCGGGCGGCTGTCCAGCCCGCAGCCCAGGTGCAGGACCTGGCCGTCCGGGTCGCCGGCGAGGAACTCGCGGGTCCACCGGTCCAGGACCGCGGCGCGGCAGACGATCGCCGTGGCGTCGCCGGTGGCCTGCCAGAGGCCGTGGACGTCGTGGTCGATGCGGTCGTAGACGTCCTCGGCGTACGGGTCGCCGAGGATCGGCCGGCGGGCCCGGGCGTCGAGGCGGTGCAGGAACAGCGTCATGAGCGTGGTCGCCGCGGCGCCGTGCAGCTCGACCCGTTCGGTGCTCGTCATCGGTGCCGTCCCCGCTGGATAGGGTGCGCGGGCGCCCCCGTAGCCCAATGGCAGAGGCAGGCCCCTTAAAAGGGTCCCAGTGTCGGTTCGAGTCCGACCGGGGGCACCCGTCTGGCCGAGACTTTACGCCCCTGACCAGCAGGTTCGCCTGCCGAGAGCGTGTTGGTGTTGTCCGACTGCGACCGGCCGGAACCGGTGCCCACCGGGTGGCTGTGTCGAATACGTGTCGAAGTTTCAACCACGGCCGGGCTCCCCGAGGGCGTCGGCGATCCGCTGCCGGGTCGTCTCCTCCTGACCTGCGATGCACTTGGCGTAGATCTGGAGGAGCACGGAAACGCTGTGTCCGACTCACTCGGCGACCTGAGTCGGCGGGACTCCGGCGTTGAGCCAGGTTGACACGGCTGCGTGCCGGAGATCGTAGGGACGGCGCGCGCCGTCCGGTCCAAGGTCACGTCGCCGCGAATGGGCCGGTGTCGGGTTCGGACGGAGTCCTCAGACGGCGCAGTGCGGCAGGTGGAAGTGCGCGATCAGCACCCAGCTCGACGCCAGATTAGGGCACGACGGTCAGTCGACTTGTAACGCGTTTATGCCCTACCTCGTTCGGAAAAGAAGCATTGGGTGTCCGGGCTGTCGCTATGCGGAACAATTCGATTGGAACCCGGCACTCGTTCGCTAGTGAGTAATCAGTAATGCCGACCTGATCTAGCACCTCTACGGCCCGCGGCAGAAGCGATGGCTGCTCGATGAGAACCGATCTTCCCGGCTCCTGCCGTCTCCATCCGCGAGCTGAAACAGTCGTCATTGCGGTCTTGTAAGCCTGTTCGGTCATGACCCCGAGGCGACGTGCTCGAAAAAGTAGTGCCTGTATACTGACTCCCCACTCTTCCTTTAAGACTTGTAAGTGACGCCAATCGGCGCGATCGGGAAGATGTGAGCGCACCTCGGACTCGGGAAGTAGAAACTCGGCCGCGAACCGGTTCGCCTGCTCCTCGGCGTCTCGACTGCCCGGCTCGGCGTCAGCGTGCATAACTAAGTGGCCCAGCTCGTGGGCAACGTCCCAGCGCTGACGGTAGTAGTCGTCTTTTGTGGGGTTCAGCAGGATTATGGGCCGAGAGTCCGAGCTGAATGAGTATGCGTCGATTGCTGAGATCTGGCGACTAGTGAATGCGAGGAAAATGCCCTTGTTCTCGAGCAGTCTGACGATGTGACCAGCTGGCCCTGTCGTCATTTCCCATGCTGAGCGAACGAGTCTGGCAGCCTCCTGTGGTTCGTCAACCTCCCAGGAGTCAAGGTCGACAGACCGGGTCGGTAGATCGAGAGTGGGGAACTCGACGTGTCGCTCCAGAGATGAAACGATCTCGATCACCATTAGGCCGTAGGCTCGTGCACTGTCCCGGGCGATCTGCGTGGTGGATCGGAGCGATCGAAAATGGGGCGCACTCGCGGCTTGAAGTTCGCCGCTGGAGGGCAGGAAGAAATCCGGATCGATGCCGAGTGCCATTGCGAGCTGGGCCACTGTGGCTGCTGCGGGCCGCTTTCGACCACTTTCATAAGCCGTGATCGATGTAGGAGTCTTGTCGATCTTCTCGGCCAGTTGGTTCTTGCGCAATCCAGCAAGCTGACGAGCCAAAGTAAGTCGCTCGCCATCGAACAGTCTTGCCGCGTCTTGAGCGCGATCACGACCCTGAGTCACGGCTTCTTCTTCTGCTGTGGCTGCTTCCGAAGCGTCACAGGCGCATCGTTAACAGTGCTGGCTGCGGGCGCGTCGGTGGGCCTGGGTGCGCTGTAGCCACGACCGAGGTGACGCGGGTCCCAGTCGTCGAGTCGGACAAGCCAGTGCCACGAGCCGTGATCGTCTCGATCCGAGAGCCGTGGACGCCCGAGGAATCCTTCGAACTGGCCCGAGGTGATGTCCACCGTGTGCATAACTACGAGATTGTGAGGGTCCTCGCTAGTGCGAAGCGCTCGCCAGGCCGCCACGATGGGGTCGTCCTCGGAGCCGGTGAACAAGTCAGGGCCCTCGAGGAACGGCTCCTGGGCGACGCGGCGCTTGGTCGGACGAGCCTGCCGCCAGTCAAACTCCTCGACCCGGCCGAACATTGCTGAGCTCATGAGCCACCGCCACTGCCCCAGGCGCCACGCAGGGGAGAGGTTCAGGTTGTCACGCCCCACCGTGAGCGGCCGAAGGTCGGGCATGGAGCGGTACTCGAACTCGGAGATGCCTGCTTGGACCAGGTCTGCCCCGAGGACCGGGGAGGATTCGTCCACCGCGAAGCCCTCGCAGCTGAAGACTCGATCTTGCATGTTGAGCATGAGCTTGTGACCGCTGTATCCCACCCAGCCTTGATCATGACCAGCCTCCGGGCGGAAGTCCGCCATCACGCCCCGGTAGGCGGCCCAACCGCACCACGACAGCGCATCAAGAACACCGGCACGGCCCAGGTCGCTGATCGCATCAGCCTGCTCACTCACGTGCGTCAGGCTATCAGATGACCAACTTTGCGTCTGAAACTGAACCACGGTGCCGAGATTCGCGTGTCGGATGAACCTCGGGTGCGTGGTCCTCGGCTGTGCGGAGGAGAACGGCCGGCCTGTGCCTGTCAGCCGATCGACAGGCGGCGGACCCGGATCGAGTCGTCCCCGATGACCACGATGCTGCCCGGCCTGAGGTCCTCGTCGACCTGGGGAAGGTTCGCGACCAGGATGCCCGCGAGTTCGCGGACGCGGCGCCCGACGATACGGCGGACCAGCACGACGGAAGGCCCTGGCTCGTGTGATGCGGCGAGGAGCGCCCCGAAGTCGGTGTCGGCGCTGACGAGGACTCGGTGGTCGCGGCGGGCGGTGGAGAGGACGTCGTCGTCGCCGGCAGCCGCAGCCGGAGCGATCCCACGTCGACGATGCCCCAACCCTCCATGATCAGAATTTCGGCAAGCCAAGGGAGAGGTTGTTGTCGAGCAACAGCCTCATGCAGAGGGGTGCAGCGGGAGAGTGTGCTCGCGCATCGCCTCGGCGGCGTAGCGCATTGCTTCGGCGATGTCGTTGGGCGTGAGGTCCGGAAGGTCCTGGCGGATCTCGTTGGTGCTCATGCCGTCGGCAACTATGGAGAGGACGGCCGCGACCGGAATTCGCAGGCCGCGCACCGTCTGGACGCCGCCCATCAGGGCGGGGTCCACCATGATCCGCTCGAACGTCATGCGCCGATGATACGGCGGTCTGCGCACCTGGCACAGCGTGTTGGTCTGCGTCGAACACAGGCCGAAGCTCGAGCCCTCGGTCATCCCGCAACGGCCCTGGCGCCACATCGCGGAATGGCAGGTTCGCCCGGTCGAGGCAGAGGATTGCCTCGGTCTCATCGAGTCGCCGGGCATGCAGACCTTCGTAGGACCGAATCGCGCCGATGTTGGTGCGCAGCACCCACCACTCTGCTGGACGCCACTCCATGTGGGGAGGCTAGGAGCTGGACCGAACTTGAGGTCCAGTCCGTGGGGGCCGCAGATTCTCGACCGTCCCCCTCGGTCGGAGATCGTCGATGCCGATGCGCAGCGGCGGCCGGACGCGGACGCGGGCCGGACGGTCCGTGGTCGCGTCGCAGTTCAGGACCGGTGCGGCAGCGCTCTGTGATCCGCTCCGCTCGGTTCGGTTTCGCGGCGGCACGAGTCCTATCGTCGGACCCGTGACCGAGGGATTCCGCATCATCTGCGAGATCGAGCCGCCGACGAAGCCCGATCTGAAGCACGCCCGCCACCAGATCGGTGTGCTGAGCCCGGTGTCGGACTCGTTCCTCATACCCGACAACCACATCGGTCGGGCCACGGTGTCGAGCATCGCGGTGGCGAACGAGGTCCGGGCCGTGGGCGGACGCAGCATCGCCTGCGTCAACTCGCGTGACCGCAACCTGCTCGGCTTCCGGCGGGACCTCCTGACCGCCGCGGCCTACGGAGTCGATCAGTTCCTCTTCGTGCACGGCGACAAGCCGTCGGCGGGCGACCGGACCGGCGAGCTGACGGTGCGGGCCATGATCGAGGAGGCTCGCGCGGCCACCGGTCAGGATCCGTTCGCGGGGGTCGAGCCCTTCCGGCTCGGGGTGGCCGCTGGTCATCATCGCCGGATGGCAGCCTGGAAGCAGGCCGCCGACTTCGTCTTCGTCCAGGTCGGCTACTCCGTCGACGCCTTCCTGCGGTGGCGCGAGGCCAATCCGACCGACCTGCCCGTCTACGCCGGTGTCATGGTTCTCGCGAGTGCCGGGATGGCGACGAGACTGCGGGCGTCCATCCCCGACATCGAGATCCCGGACGAGCTCGTCGACCGCGTCGCGGGCAGTCCGGCCGCGGGTGTCGACGCGGCGTGCGAGCAGATCCAGGCGTTGCGCGACACCGGAGCCTTCGCCGGGGTGCACCTGGTCCCCGTGAGCCGCTTCCGCGAAGTGGCGGCGCAACTCGAACGGCAGCGCTAGCGCTCCGGGGCCATGCCTGCCGGTGCCGCACCGATGAGTCGGCGGCCTCGTGCTGGTCCCCACGTTCGTCCAGGTCACGTCGGCCGGGGCGGCGACTCACGAGGAGACCGCGATGAGCGCACCGATCACCCACGTCCTCGATCACACCTTCACCGGCACCCTGCAGAAGAGCGAGGCACCGGGCGGGTGGACGTACCTGCGCACCGACTGGTCCGCCGAGTTCTTCGGCACCCGGGGCCTGGTCACGGTGCGCGGCACGGTCGACGGCCACCCGTTCCGGAGTTCCTTCATGGCGCTGGGGGACGGTACGCACAAGCTGCCGGTCGCCGCCGCAGTCCGGGCGGCCATCGGCAAGCAGGCAGGCGACACCGTCGTCGTCCATCTCGACGAACGTCTGGGGCGTCGGTAGTCCCGCACCGGCCACTGTGGTCCTGACGGCAGGCGCGCGCCTCATTCACCGGCGTCCAGTACCAGTGGCCGGGCTCCGACGCCGTCCTCGGCGACCGACAGGACCCCGCACTCCGACGCGGCCGCGGGGTCGACGTCCATCGAGCCGGCCGTCGGCCGATCGCGCCGGACCCGGTCGGTCGTAGCGCCGCCATCGCGATCGGCGGGAGACTCCCCGTCCCCGGTGCCGTCGTCGCGAGGAGCTGCTCGTGGGAGTTGAAGCGCGTCTCGCCGATCTCGGCCTGGCCCTGCCGCCGGTCCTCGCGGCGGAGGCCCCGGTCAGGATCCCCTTCGAGTGGGCCAGGGTCGTCGGGGACCGGGTTCTCCTCAGTGGACACGGAGCGCTCGACCCGGAAGGACGCCCGTGCCCGCCGTTCGGTCGGGTCCCGGGCGAGGTCCCGCTGGAGGACGCCCAGGCCTCGGCACGACGCGCGGGACTGGCGTTGATCGCCTCGCTGCGCCGGGCCATCGGTGACCTCGACCGCGTGCAGGCGTGGACGATGGTCAACGGGTTCGTGAACGCCGATCCGGGATACGGGCAGACCACCGCGGTGCTGAATCCACTCTCGGATCTCCTGCTCGACGTGTTCGGCGACGTCGGACAGCACGCCCGCACGGCGATCGGGGTCGGGGCCCTGCCGCTGAACCTGCCGGTCATCGCCTCGGCGGAAGTGGTGATCGCCGCGGTGACCGACCCGGACCCGCCGTGGGGCATCGATCAACGTGACCGGTAGGCGTCTCGACGATGAGCGACGACCACCACGGTGACGATGAGCTTGTTGTCGTGGACCCCGTACAGCGCCCGGTATTCGCCCCGTCGGGTGCTCCGCGGGCCGTCGAGCGGTGCATCGAGCTGCTTACCCAGCCGGTGCGGGTTCTCTGCCACCGGCCCAGTCAGGTGTTCGAACATCGCTTGCGCTGCGACTGGTGGTAACCGGTTCATCCCGCGCCGAGCAGCCGGCGTGAACACCACCTGATAGGCAGCGGGCGAGGTCACTGCTGCCCGGCGCGTCGCTCCAGGTCCGCAGCCACTGCATCGGCGGAGACCACCCGGCCCTCGAGCATCTCGTCCAGGCCGGCCCGAAGATCCTCGAGGAGATCGGTGTCCGACAACACCTCGATCGTCTCGCGCAGCCGCTCGATCTCCCCGGACGGCACGACGTCCGCGACATGCTGCCCGTGCGCAAGCACCGCCACGGTCTCCCCGTCCTGGGCGCGGCGCACAGCCTGCTCCCACGAGGCTGCCTGCTGGCCGACCGCGTGCAGAGCATCGGCCGAGACGCTGGCCGGCTGCTCGCTCATGCGGTCGAGAGTAGGCGGACGGTGCCGCCCGGCGTACCCCCTCGACCACTCCGGCCGTCTTCCGGGACGTCGTGCGAAAGGAGATCACTTCGGAGTGGTGGCGGTGGAGCGATGAGTCCCGCCGTCCTCGTCGGTCGACCGACCAGGACCCGCGATCACGCGATCCCACGAGGAGGCGCCATGCCCCGCACCCGGGTGCACAACCTGAACATCTCGCTCGACGGCTACGCGGCCGGCGAGTACGTCACCCTCGACGCCCCGATCGGCGATGCCGGGCGGCTCTTCGCGGGGTTCGACGGGCGGTTCATCCACGGGATCGACAAGGCGGACGCGCCCGTCACCCTCGACCGGGTCCTGACCAGTACCTGGGCCCAGGGGATCGGCGCCGAGATCATGGGACGGCGCAAGTTCGGCCCGCAGACCGGCGACTGGCCCGACGACGGCTGGCGGGGCTGGTGGGGCGACGAGCCACCCTTCCTCACACCGGTGTTCGTCATGACCCACCACCCGCGCCCGCCGATCGAGTTCGCCAACGGGACGAGCTTCCACTTCGTCGGCGGGGCGCCGCGGGAGGTGCTCGGGCTGGCCCAGGAGGCCGCCGGGGACCTGGACGTCCGGCTCGGCGGAGGTCCCTCGACGATCCGCCAGTTCCTCGACGCCGACCTGGTCGACGTCATGCACCTGGTGATCAAGCCCGTCACGCTCGGGCGAGGGGTCTCGCTGTGGGAGGGGCTGAGCGGAGTCGAGGACCGCTTCACCGTCGAGACGATCGCCTCGCCGAGTGGTCTCACCCATCAGCTCTGGAACAGGAACGTCCCGGCCTGACCTACCTCCGCACGCGGAAGCGGAGCATCGTCACCGGGCCCGCCTGCCTGTTGTCGAACGGCTCGAGGTCGATCCGGCCGATGGCCGACGTCGAGAACCGCACGCCGTCGCCGAGCAGCAGCGGCAGTACGTAGACCAGGATCTCGTCGACGAGCCCGCGTCGCAGGCACTGACCGGCCAGGTCGGCACCGAGGATCTCGAGGTTCTTCCCGCCGGCGGCGGCGCGGGCGGTGGCGACCGCGTCGTCGAGGTCGCCGCTGAGGAACGTCACCCCGGGATCCGGCTCGGCAGGCGGCCGGTGCGTCAGGACGAACACCGGGCCGCCGTCGTAGCTGGTGTCCTCGTCGGACATCCGTTTGCCGACCTCGTACGTCCTCCGGCCGACGAGCATCGCACCGGTGGCCGCCATGATCTCGGGGAACGCGTACTCCGTCCCGGTCTCGACGACCCAGCCCATCGCGTCGCCGGGACCGGCGACGAATCCGTCCAGCGACATCGCCCGGTTCACGACGACCAGGCCGGCGCCGGTATCCGCATCACTCATGCCGGCCATGACCCCGCGGACGACACGAACTCATCGGTGCCCGGAATGAACACGGCCGTACCGGGGTTGGTCGCCGCGTCGGGGTGGACACCCACGAGTGCGGAGGCGAGCCCGTCGTGAGCGAGAAGGATTTCCAGCGCAACAAGGACACCGTGCAGGCGTTCTACGACCTGATGTTCAACCGCTGCCGGCCGGCCGAGGCGATCGAGCGCTACGCCGGGGCGACCTACACCCAGCACAACGTGCACGTCGCCGACGGCAAGCGGGCCTTCATCGACTACTTCGAGCGGATGGCCGCCGAGTACCCGGGCAAGCACGTGCGGTTCGTCCGGGTGATCGCCGAGGGCGACCTCGTCGTCCTGCACTGCCACCAGACGTGGCCGGGGAGCGACGACTACGCCGGGATCGACATCTTCCGGCTGGACGGCGACGGCAAGGTCGTCGAGCACTGGGACGTCCTGCAGGTCGTCCCGGCCACCTCGGCCAACGGGAACGGAATGTTCTAGCAGCGACGAGGTGTCGGGATGGCGTGGTCACAGCCGGTCGGTGATCGGCGCGAGGATCGCCTCGACCTCGGCGTATCCCGGCTCGCCGGGCCGGCGGGCCCGCTCGGAACGGCAGAGCTCGAGCGGCGTCCGCCCGTCACCGTCCCGCAGGTTCGGATCCGCGCCGTGGTCGAGCAGCCGGCGCACCGCGGCCGGCCGGGAGAGCGCGTCCCGCAGCGGATGCCCGCCCCAGCGCTCGCCGACCGCGTCGACCGGGGTTCCGGCCTCGACCAGCCGGTCGATGACCGGGAGGCGTTCGTGGCGTGCGGCCATCACGAGGGCGCGGATCCGATCAGCCGGGTCGGTGTCCTCGTCGAGCCATCCGCCGACGTCACCGGCGGCGGCCGCCATCGCGATCCCGGCGGGCCGGGCGCCGGCCGCGACCAGGACGTCGACGACGCGGGTCATGCCGAACACCGCGGCGTGGTCGAGCGCCGTTCCCCCGGGAACGGCTCCCTGGCCGGCGGCCACGGCGTGAACGTCTGCGCCCGCGTCGATCAGGACCCGGGCCACCGCGGGATCGCCGTAGCTCGCCGCGGTGATCAGCGGCGTCTCGGTGCCGCCGGGCTCGCCCCCGACCGGAGCCCCGGCGGCGAGCAACACGCGAGCGAGGCCGTCGGCACCCGGCACGTCGCGCCAGACCTCATCGGCGGTGTCGTAGCGCATCATCGCCACGTAGCTCAGCGGTGCCGCGCTCAGCGGATGGTCGCACCAGTGCCGCATCGGGGCCGTCGCCTGCGCGGGGTCGTTCCTGATCAGCGTGACCAGGGCGTCGACGTCGACGGCGTCGAGCACGGCACGGCGCCCGACCTCGGCCTCGAGCTGCGGCCAGTCGTCGAAGCCGTACTCGCGGGCCAGCGCCAGCCGCGCAGTGTCCGGCGTCGGGTCCTCGGTCGTCGCCACGGCCCGGATCCGGGCCCGGGCCGCGGTGTCCCCGGCCCGGCAGGCTCGGAGCAGCTCGGACGCCTGGCGGCGCAGCTGGTCGAGAGTCGCACGCGGCAGGAGAAAGGCCATGACGAAATTGTGCCGCGCCGGTCGTCACTCGTCCTCGATCGCCGCGGTGACCCGCTCGGCGAACTCCTCGATCTCCACCGGGGTCCCGCGCGGCGCTCCGGTCCACATCGGAGAGTCGTCCCAGGCGATGTCGTCGGGCGTCCCGGCGTGCCGGACGAACACGTGCTGGTGCACGTGCGCGATCCGGCGTCCGACGATCGCGGTGAACACGCCGTCGGCGTCGAGGAGCCGGCGTAGCGCCCGGGCCGAGAGCCACGCCGCCTCGGCGACGGAGCCGACCTCCTGTTCGGTCATGAGATCCCAGGTGGCGACGTGCCGGCGGGGCTCGACGAGCAGGTAGCCGAGCACACCGAGGCCGTCCGGCCCGGCGGGCTGGTGGGTGACCAGGACGGTGCCGGTCGTCCACACGAGCGGCCCCGCCAGCGGACCGCGGCCACGGTGCTTCTCGCAGATCGCGCAGTCGGTATCGGACACCGGGTCATCATCGTCCGGTCGGACCGCCGGTGTAGGCGTCGGAACAAGAAATCGCGGCCGATGCGCGTGCGTCGGTCTGCGCGGGGGTACCGGAGCCGTGTGGGTGTCCTGCTCGGCGACGAGACGGTGCGGCTGCGCTACGAGCGCCGTCGCGGGCTGGCGACATGACCGACGTCGTCCTGCTGCACGGGACCACCCAGACCGCGGCCGGTTTCGACCGGCTCGCCGCCGAGCTGCGCGCCCGCGGCCACCGGCCGCTGACGGTCACCGTGCCCGAGGGGACGGCGCGCACGGCGGCCGGGATCGCCGACGCGATGACCGCGGGTCTGCCGGCCGACCTGCTCCGGCCCGTCGTCGCGGCGCACTCGGGTTCCGGGGTGCTGCTGCCCGAACTGGCCGCCCGGCTCGACGCGCGGCACCAGGTCTGGATCGCCGCCGCCGTCGCCGACCACGCGGGTCGCCGGAGCCTGCTCGAGGAGATCCGCGCAGATCCCACCGCGGTCTTCCGTCCGGAGTGGATCGGGACCGACCCGACGTCCGATCCGGTCCTGGCGACCTACTTCCTGTTCCACGACGCCGATCTGGCGACCCTGCGCGAGGTGCTGTCCACAGTGCACCGGTGCGACCTGTCGGACGTGTTCGCCGAGGTGCCCCGGATCGACCCGGCGGCCCGGCCCTCGACCTACATCCGCCCGGCCGGTGACCGGTCGCTCGACGCCGGGTGGATGGAGCGCGTCGCCCACGATCGCCTCGGTGTCGAGCCGACCGTGCTCGACGGCGGGCACAACCTGTACGTCGCCCACCCCGCTGCCGTCGCGGACGTCGTCGACCGCGCGGCCCGGCGATGACTCCGCTGCCCGGCCGCGGTCGGTACTGGGACCGGACGAACCGAGCACACCCCCGAGGGAGCCACACCGATGATCACGTCGACCACGCCTCTGCCGTCCCGGCCGATCGTCGGCATGTACTCGTTCCGTACCGCCGATCCGCGCTCGCTGGGCGCGTTCTGGGCCGCACTCATGGACCTTCCGGTCTCCGAGCACTCCACCGACGACCTGGTCATGCTCGACTTCGAGCACGCGGTCGCCCCGCAGACCTGGCTGTTCCAGCGCGACGACGCCGGTCCCGCCACCCACCCGCGGATCGGCCTCGACCTCGGCACCGAGGATCCCGAGCACTGGCGCGCACTCGCCGACCGTGCCGAGGAGCTCGGTGCGGCGCTTCGCTCGGACAACGAGCTGGGCGGTGTCCGGTGGATCGAGATGGACGACCCGGACGGCAACCCGTTCCGGGTGTTCGGCCCGCGACCGGCGTGATCACGAGCCGGGGTGCTGCGGCGTGCCCTGGTGGAAGACCAGCCGCCAGCGACCGTCGGCGCGGCACCAGATCGAGCTCCGCAGCGTCGCCCCGCGGTCGTCGCGGGTCCGGTAGGTGAGCAGCACCGCGTCGCCGGACAGCCGGACGGCGCCGAGCACGGTCATCTCCGGCGCGGGGTGGTCGGCCGTCGCCAGCATCTCCACGGTCGAGGCCCGGTCCCACTCCCGGCCGGAGGATCCGAACTCGTGGAACCGCGGATCGAGCAGCTCCTCGACGACGGCGCGGTCGCGCCGCGTGGCGGGCTCCTGCAGCCGGCGCTCGAGGGTCACGAGCTCGTCCACGTCCTCGGTGTCCACATCGGAAGCGTTGTCCACAGCTCCGGTGTGGACAACCTGGACGACCTCAGAACAGGTCGTGCCGGGCCGGCATCCGCAGCTCGTCCGGCGAGCCCGGGCCCGCGTCGAAGGCCCCGGCGAACCGGTGGAACGCGGCCACCAGGTGCCGGCGCATCGCGTCCTCGGCCGCGTCGGCGTCGCAGGCCGCGATCGCGGCCAGGATCTCCCGGTGCTCGGTGACCGTGGCGGTCCCGTCGGTGTCGGGGGAGTAGAGCCGGAACGCGTGCAGGTGGCCGTGCGTGCCGTCGTAGGCCTGCCGGGCCACGCGGTTGCCGACCGCGGCCAGGATCGTGCCGTGGAACCGGGTGTCGTGGGTGAGCAGCAGGTGCCGGACGTCGTCCACACCGGACGCCTCGGCCTCGAACCGGTCGACCTCCCGTCCCAGGTCGTGGGCGGGGTTGGCGAGCCGGTTGACGGCCGCGGCTCGGACCGCCCACAGGTCGACGAGCAGCCGGAACTCGAACAGCTCCCGCAGGTCGTCGAGGTCGAGCAGGGCTGTGGTGCGGTAGCCGCGCGCGGCCGTCCGGACCACCAGGTGGTCGCCCTCCAGCAGCCGGATCGCCTCGCGGACCGGGGTCTGGGAGACGCCCAGCTCGCGGGCGAGCGCGTCGAGGTTGATCCGCTCGCCCGGCGCGATCCGGTTCTCCAGGATCAGCGTGCGGATCCGTTCGTAGACCGCGGCGGTCGTCCCGCCCGCGGTCGGCTCCCCGGTCATCCGGTTCCCCGGTCGATCAGGCCCGCGCGGCGGACCGGCACCGGTCGAGGTAGTCGACCAGTGCACCGATCCCGAACTCCCACGGGGACAGTGTCCCGGTCGGCGCGACCTCGTTCGCGAGCGTCCCCAGCTGCGGGCTCGAGATCGTGACGACGTCACCGGACCGGTGGGTGAACCCGAGTCCCGGATCGCCGCGGTCCTGCGTGGGGGTGAACAGCGTGCCGGTGTAGAGCACGAAGCCGTCCGGGTACTGGTGGTGCTCCCCGTGCGCGGCGGCGATCAGGCGCTCGAAGGTGCGGCTGAGCCGGGCGACGTCGTTGACGTCGTCGAGCACGAAGCCGTCGGTGCCCTCGACGCGCAGGGAGATGCGCATCGCGGCGGCGTCGGCCGCGGTGAATCGGTCGTCGAAGAGCCGCACGAACGGGCCGAGCGCGCTGGAGGCGTTGTTGTCCTTGGCCATGCCGAGCAGCAGCGCGCTGCGGCCCTCGACGTCGCGCAGGTTGACGTCGTTGCCCAGCGTCGCCCCGCGGGCGCGTCCCCGGGAGTCGACGACGAGCACCAGCTCGGGCTCCGGGTTGTTCCACGTCGAGAACTCCGGCACCCCGACCCGCATCCCGTACCCGACCGACGCCAGCACCGGGGCCTTGGTGAACACCTCCGGGTCGGGGCCGATCCCGACCTCCAGGTACTGCGACCACAGCCCGCGCTGCTGCAGCACCTCCTTGACCCGTGCGGCGTCGTCGGAGCCCGGCACGATCCGTCCGATGTCGACACCGCCGAGGGCGTCGTCGACCTCCGCGCGCACCTGCGCGGCGCGGGCCGGGTCGCCGCCGCACCGCTCCTCGATCACCCGCTCCACCATGGACCCGGCGAAGGTGACCCCGCAGGCCTTGACCGCCTGCAGGTCGACCGGGGCGAGCAGGTGCGGCGCGTCCCCCCGGCGTCGCTCCGACGCCTCCAGGATCTCGTCGAGGTCCCAGCGGGCCGGGCCGGCGGCGACCGCGGCGGCGACGTCGGCGGCGGGGGTCTCCAGCAGCCGCGACACGGTGGGTGCGGCGTCGAACAGGTCGACGACGGCGTCGTCGCGCACCCCGACCGGGCGCGGACCGCCGGTGGCCGGGTCCCACACCCGTCCGACCAGCAGGGCGTCGACGGCGTCGTCGGGCAGGACCCCGGTCACGTGAGCGCCCGCGTGTCGCGACCGGTGCCGGCGTGCAGCGCGCCGGACGCGGCGAGCTCGCGCCACCCGGGCCCGTCCGGGAACTCCCAGCGGTCGAGAGACTCCTCGTGCATCCGGGCCCCGTTGCCGGGAGCGGTGGGGGCGAGGTACCGCCCGTCGCGGACGACGACCGGGTCGGCGAAGTGCTCGTGCAGGTGGTCGACGTACTCGATCGCCCGGTCCGCGGTCGTCCCGCTGACCGCGGCGTGGTCGAAGAACGAGAAGTGCTGCACCAGCTCGCACAGCCCGACCCCGCCGGCGTGCGGGCACACCGGGACGCCGAAGCGGGCGGCGAGCAGGATGTTCGCGACGTTCTCGTTCACCCCGGCCACCCGGGTCGAGTCGATCTGCATGACGTCGATCGCCCCGGCCTGCAGCAGCTGCTTGAACACGATCCGGTTCGCGACCGCCTCGCCGGTCGCGACCTTCACCGGCGCGACGCCCTGCCGGATCCGGGCGTGCCCCAGGATGTCGTCGGTGCTGGTCGGCTCCTCGATCCACCACGGCCGGTACTCGGCGAGCGCGCTCACCCGCTCGATCGCCTCGTCGACCTCCCAGCGCTGGTTCGCGTCCACCGCGATCCGGACGTCGTCGCCGACCGCCTCGCGGGCCAGCCGCATCCGGCGCCGGTCGTCGTCGGGATCGCCGCCGACCTTCAGCTTGATCAGTCCGAAGCCGTCGTCGACGGCCTCCCGGCAGAGCCGGACCAGCTTCTCGTCGCTGTAGCCGAGCCAGCCGGGCGAGGTGGTGTAGGCGGCGTAGCCGTCCCGGCGGAGCTCCGATATCCGCTGGTCACGGCCCTGGCGCGCGGAGGTGAGCAGAGCAAGGGCATCCTCGGGGGTGAGCGCGTCGCGGATGTGGGTGAAGTCGACGACGTCGACCAGCCCGGCCGGCTCCATCGTGGACAGCAGCTCCCACAGCGGCAGTCCGGCCCGGCGTGCCTTCAGGTCCCACAGCGCGTTGACCAGCCCGCCGCAGGCCATGTGCGAGACGCCCTTCTCCGGGCCGAGCCAGCGCAGCTGTGAGTCGTGCACCAGCCGCCGCGACGCCGCGCCGAGGTCGTCGAGATCGACGTCCTGGCCGACGAGCAGCGCGCCGTAGCTCTGCAGCGCGTGCACGACCAGCTCGTTGCCGCGCCCGGCGGTGAAGACCAGGCCGTGCCCGGCCTCGCCGCTGTCGAGGGTGACGGTGACGTAGGCGGCCGAGTAGTCGGGGTCGACGTTGACCGCGTCGGAACCGTCGAGGTCGATGGACGTCGGGAACCGGACGTCCCGGGTCCGGACGGACGTGACGACGGGCATGGGTGTCCTTTCTGGAGAGGGCTATTCGACGAAGCCGAGTACGGCGGGCAGCCAGGTGGTGAGCACCGGGAAGAAGGTGATGATCGCCAGCACCACGACCATCGCCCCGTAGAACGGCAGCAGCCCGCGGATGATCGTCGGGATCGGTGTGCGGGTGACACCGGCCAGTACGAACAGCACCAGCCCGATCGGTGGCGTCAGCAGCCCGACCATCAGGTTGAAGATCACCACAGCGGCGAAGTGCAGCGGGTCGATCCCGAAGATCACCGCCACCGGGGCGAGCACCGGGACCAGGATCAGGATCGCGGCGGTCGGCTCGAGGATCGCGCCGACGACGAACAGCAGCAGGTTGACCAGGATCAGGAAGACGATCGGGTGGTCGGTCAGCGTGAAGATCAGTTCGGCGGCGAGCTGTGGCGCGCGTTCCCGGGCCAGCACCCAGCCGAACAACGCCGCCGACGCGACGATGACCAGGACCGACCCCGAGGTCTCGACGGTCTGCAGCAGCGTCCGGTAGGCCCGCCGCCAGTCCAGCGACCGGTAGACCAGCGCGAGCACCAGCAGGTAGAGCACGCCGACGCCGGACGCCTCGGTCGGCGTGAAGATGCCGGACAGGATCCCGCCGAGGATGATCACCGCGGCGCCCGCCGCCGGCAGCGCGCCCAGCGCCGCGCGCCCGCGCTCCGACCACGGGACTCCCGGTTCCCGCAGGTCGCTGCGCTTCCGCAGGATCCACCACGACGTCGCGCACAGCGCGATGATGAGCAGCACCGCCGGCACGATCCCGGTCATGAACAGCGCGCCGACCGACACTCCGGCGGTGACCGCGTAGATGATCGCCGGGATGCTCGGCGGGATCAGCGGGGCGATCAGCGAGGACGCGCCGGTCAACCCGACGCTGAACGCCCGCGGGTACCCGCGGGACACCATCGCCGGGACCTGCACCCGCCCCATCGCGGCCGCGTCGGCGATCGCGGCCCCGCTCATCCAGGAGAACCCGAAGCTGGAGGCGATGTTGACGTAGGCGAGTCCCCCGCGGATCCGGCCGAGCAGCGCGGTGGCGGCGTCGAAGATCCGGTCGGTGATGCCCGAGGCGTTCGCCAGGTTCCCGAGCAGGATGAACATCGGGACGGCGAGGATCGGGAAACTGTTGACGCCGGAGATCGTCTGCTGCACCGCGATGCCGAGCGAGGCCGTCGGGTCCAGGAGCACGTAGACCAGAGAGGGCACCAGCAACGCGAGCGCCACCGGGACGCGCAGCAGCAGGAGCAGGACCAGCGCGATGATCATCAGGGCGAGGGTCACGGCGCGTTCCTTCCGGTGGTGCCGGCGGTGAGGGTGTCGACGGCGCCGGGCATCTCCTCCGGGTGACGGATCGCGAGCCAGGTGTTGAGCACGCCGTGCAGGAACAGCAGCCCGAACCCGGCGACGGCCGCGGAGTACACGACGGTCAGCGGCAGCGACGTGGCCGGAGCCAGCAGCGCGACGCTGCCCGCCGCGAAGCCCGCGCCGGCGATCGCCATCGTCGCGGACGTGACGAGGACGACGAGGGCGGCGAACACGTCGACCGCCCGCGACCCGCGGGCGCCGAGCCGGTCCACCAGAAGGTCGACCACGATGTGCAGCCTCCGGGACATCACGTAGCCCGCCGCGACGAAGGTCAGCCAGACGAGCAGGAAGCGGGCGATCTCCTCGGTCCAGCTCAGCGGCGTGCCGAACACGTAGCGGGTGACGACCTGCAGCAGCACCGCGGCGAGCACGCCGAGCAGCAGCGCGCACGCCACGGCTCGTTCGACGTTCACCAGCAACCGGTAGGCGCGGCTGTTCCGTTCCAGGAGGTCGGGTGCCTCGGGAGCGTCCTCGGTCTCCGGCGGGTGGGCGCTCGCGGTCATCGCTCCTCCCGCAGCTCGGTGTAGAGGTCGCCCCACGCGACCCGCTCCGGGATCTGTTCGTGCGCCTGCCGGGCGAACGCGGCGGTGTCGACCGGGTTGACCGTGATCGAACCGTCCTGCTGCCAGGCCTCGACCTGCTCCCGCTCCTCGCGCAGGACGCACTCCCGGGTCGCCGCGCTCCCGGCGGCCGCGGCCTCGTCGAGCCGGTCGCGCTGCTCGGGGTCGAGCGCGGAGTTGATCTCGTCGTTGGTCACCAGGTGGACGGCCTGCACGATGTGCCCGGTGAGGTTCAGGTACTGCTGGACCTCGTCGAAGCCTGCGGAGGCGATCGTCGGGACCGGGTTCTCCTGGGCGTCGAGCGTGCCCTGCTGCAGGGCGAGGTAGACCTCGCCGAGTGCCATCGGCGTCGCGGTGCCGCCCATCACCGCGGTGTTGATCAGATAGAGCGGCGCGTCCGGGGTCCGCAGCTTCAGGCCCGCGAAGTCGGCGGGTGCGCTGATCGGCCGGTTCGAGGTCGTGTGCCGGGTGCCGTAGTAGATGCTCGAGAGCACCCGCATCCCGCTGCGCTCACGGAAGTCCTCGTGCACGCCGGCGATCACGTCCCCCTCGACGGCGGCGGTGAACCCCTCGACGGTGTCGAACAGGTACGCGGCGTCGAGCACGGCGGCCGGGTCGTGCCAGACGCCGAGGAAGGACGGACCGGCGATGGTGAGGTCCAGCCCGCCCGCGGCGACCTGCTCGAGCGACTCGGCCTCGGTGCCGAGCTGGGCCGACGGGTAGGCCTCGACGGTGATGCCGCTGCCGAGCAGCACCTCCTGCATGGCCGGGACGCCGCAGGCGTTGACCGGGTGGACGGACTCGTAGGCGTTGGCCAGCCGGAGCACGGTGTCGCCCGGCTCGCCCGGCGCGGTGGGGATCTCCGAGGCGTCGATCCGCCCGCCGAACCCGCAGCCCGCCAGGAGCAGCAGTGCCGCCAGCGCGGCCACCACCCGTCCCCGCCGGTTCCTGCGCGGCCCCGGTGGGCCGGTGTCCCGTTCGACCATGTGGTGCTCCTCCGAACTCCGTTGTCCGTCAGGGGTGGTGGTGCCAGCGCTGCAGCCGGTCCAGTCCGAGCGTGTCGGCGAGTCCGTCCAGCGCGTCGGCGGTCGAGTCGCTCAGGGCGACGACGTCGGTGGCCGCGCCGGCGCGGGCACGCTCGGGATCGCCGGGCGCGTGCACGGTCCCGCCGGGTGGCGCGGTGGCGCGCACCGCGGACTGCAGGCCCGCGACACGCGCCTCGGTGTGTTCCCGCCCGGTGAAGGCGGCGGTGTCGATCGCGACGAGCAGGTGGCCCGCGTTCATCCGCGAGCTCGGGTCGGCCCAGATGTCGACGGTCTCGTGGGCGTACCCGGCGGTGCTCAGCGACGCGGCCAGCGCCTCGAGCAGGACCGCGAGCCCGGAGCCCTTCGCTCCACCGAACGGCAGCAGCGCCCCGCTCAGGGCCGCGGCGGGGTCGGTGGTCGGCACGCCGTCGGCGTCGACCGCCCAGCCCTCGGGGATCGGCTCGCCCTCGTTGCGAGCGGCGACGATCTTGCCGTAGGCGCCGGTGCTGGTGGCCATGTCGACGGTGAGCGGATGTGCCCCGGCGCTCGGGACGGCGACGGTCAGCGGGTTGGTCCCGAGCAGTGGGCGGGCCCCGCCGAAGGGAGCGACGGACGGTCCGGTGGTCGAGGTGAGCAGGCCGACCATGCCGCGGTCGGTGAGCCGGTCGGTCCAGTAGGCACCCGCGCCGTAGTGCGCACTGTTCTGGACGGCGACGACGGCGACCCCGTGCTGGTCGGCGAGCCGGTCGGCCCGGTCGACCGCGGCGGCCATCGCGACCTGGCCGAGTCCGCCGCCGGCGTCGAGGACGGCGGTGGCGCCGTGCCCGGCGGTCCAGCGCAGGTCCGGCGTCGCCGCGATCCCGCCCGCGCGCAGCGCCTCGACGTAGATCGGGAGACGCAGCATCCCGTGCGATCCGATGCCGCGACGGTCGGCGGCCACCAGGGAGTCGGCGACGAGCCCGGCGTCGTGGTCGGACACGCCGACGGCGGCCAGCGCGCGCCGGCCGAAGTCGACCACGTCGGGAACAGGACGCATCGTCGCACCTTCCCTATAGGAACCGGACCGAACGTATAGGCCGGACCCGCCGGGCGGCAAGGGACGATCAGCGTGGGCGGTAGCGGTACCGGGTGAGCCGGAGGCACCAGACGAGGGTTCCCGCGACCACCGGCCCCACGACGGTCCGGTCGGCGGTCACGGCGCCGCCGTTCACGACACCGGGGCGAGCCGGTCCAGCGCGGCGCGCAACGTCCGGCGGGCGCGGTCGAGCGGGGCCCCGTGCAGGACGACGTCGTGACTCAGGCCCGAGGTCAGCATCATCAGCGCGTAGCCGTCGGTGTCCGGGTCCGGGGAACCGGCGGCACGCACGACGGAGACGGCCAGGGCGAGGATCTCGTCGTCCCCGTCGGTCAGGATCGCCCGGGCGCGCTCGTCGACCTCCCGGGTCGCGAACGCGGCGTGGATCCGGATCGCGTCCCGGGTCTCCGGATGCTCACCGAGGAGCTCGTCGAGGATCGTCGCGAGGACGTCGCGGTCGGTCCCGCCCGTCGCCGTCGCCCGGGTCTCGATCCGTGTCTCCATCCGCTGGTGCGAGCGCGCGAGGGCGTGCAGCAGCAGCTCGTCCTTCCCGGTGAAGTAGTGCTGCACCCGGCCCATCGAGACGCCCGCCTCGGCGGCCACCGAGCGCAGCGACACCCCCTCGGTGCCGGCCCGGGCGACGAGCGCGAGCACCGCGTCGGCGATCTCCGCGCGGCGGGCCGTGTGGTCGGCGGATCGGGGCATGGCCGCACCGTAGCAATGCGATCGCATTGACAAGAACCGGGACCGAGTGTTGCGATGCGATCGCATTGCAACGAAGGGAGACATCGTGGACGCCAGAGCGCTGCAGGGTGCGGTCGGTTTCGTCGGGATCACGCTGGGCGTGCTCCCGCTGGTCCAGTACCTGGTCACCGGCCGGATCGGCCTGTGGCGATTCGTCGTCGGTGCGGAACCGCCGGTGCCGTGGCTCTACCCGGTGCTGGTGCTCGTGGTCGCGGTGGCGCTTCTCGCGGTGCTGCACCGCCGGGAGCGCGACGGCGGGTGAGCCCGCCCCGGTGCCGCCTCAGCCCCCGGGGCGTTCCGCCCGCTCCGCGAGCATCCGCTCGGTCGCGGCCCGCACCTCGGACTCCGGCACCTCCGCCGCGCCCTCGGCGGTCACCGTGATGACGTTCGGGAAGATCGACCGCGTCAGGTCCGGCCCACCGGTGGCGGTGTCGTCGTCGGCGGCGTCCCACAGCGCGTTGACGGCCAGCGAGACCGCGCCGTCCCGGTCGACGCCGGGGGAGTGCCGCTTCTTCAGCGCCGCCTCGGCGAACCACGAGCCCGATCCGATGCTCGCGTAGCCGGACCGGTCGCGGGCGATGCTGCCGGAGGCATCGAAGGTGACGATCCGGCCCGGGTCGGGGTCGGCCGGGTCGTAGTCGACGTAGAGCGGCAGCGCGACGAAGCCCTCCATCGCCGCGGGCAGGTTCTCCCGGACCACCGCGGACAGCCGGCGGATCTTGCCGTCCTGGCTGATCGGGGCGCCCTCGATCTTCTCGTACTGCTCCACCTCGGCGGCGAAGAGCTCGAGCATCCGCAGCGCGTGCCCGACCGACCCGGCGAACCCGGCGGCCGACGTCGCGTCCAGCACGACCACCTTCACCAGGTCCTTCTGCGCGATCACGTTCCCCTGCGTCGCGCGGCGGTCCCCGGCGAGCAGCACCCCGCCGTCGAAGGTCAGCGCGACGATCGTCGTGCCGTGCGGGGTGCGCAGGTCGGTCCGTACCCGCTGGGCCGGGTCGCGGGGGAGCGCGGCCGGCAGCGCCTCGGGTGCGTGCGCGCGCAGGTGGTCCAGGAAAGACATGCGGGGAGCGTGCTCCTTCGGGGCCGTCGCCGGTGGTCGGAGACCGATCCTTCCCTCCCCGGCGCCCGCGGTCCAGCGCGCGGCCGCCCGGCGAGATCCCGGGGCGCGCACACTGGGCGGGTGGATGCGCGCGCACGGGCCCGGGACTTCTGCGAGCGGTACGGGCTGGGGGCGCCCGTCCTGGAGGCGCCGATGGCCGGCGCCTGCCCGCCGGAGCTGGCGGCCGAGGTCGTCGCCGCGGGCGGGATGGGCGCCGCGGGCGTGGTCAACGACCCGCCGGAGACCATCGCGTCCTGGGCCCGCCGGTTCCGCGATCTCGCCGGCGACGCGCCGTTCCAGCTCAACCTGTGGGTCCCCGACCCACCCGCGGAGTCCGGTGACGAGCGGGCGGTCGCCGCGTTCCTGGATCGGCTCGGCGGACGCGCGACGGACACCGCGGGCGCGGGACCGGAGTACGCGGCCCAGCAGCAGGCGGTGCTCGACGCCCGCCCCACGGTCGCGTCGTCGATCATGGGCCTGTTCGACGAGGCCTTCGTCACAGCGCTGCACGACGCCGGCGTCGCCTGGTTCGCCTGCGCCACCACGCTCGACGAGGCGCTCGCCGCGCAGCGGGCGGGTGCCGACGCCGTCGTCGCGCAGGGGATCGAGGCGGGCGGGCACCGCGGCACGGCGGACCCGGGCCTCGCCACGCGGACCGGAGTGGGGACGTTCGCCCTCGTCCCGGCGCTGGCCGACGCGCTGTCGATCCCGGTCGTCGCCGCCGGCGGGGTCGCCGACGGGCGGGCGCTGGCCGCGGCGCTGACCCTCGGGGCGAGCGCCGTCCAGATCGGGACGACGTTGCTGCGCACCCCCGAGGCCGGGGTGGACGACGGCTGGGCGGCGTCGCTGGACGGTCTCCCGCCGGAGCGGCCGGTGCTGACCCGCGCCTACACCGGGCGGCCGGCCCGTGCGGTGCCGACCGGCTACGTCCGGGCCTGGGACGACCCGCACGCGCCGGACCCGGCGCCCTACCCACAGCAGCGACGCCTGGTCGCCCGCTACCGGGCCGGCGAGCCGGGCGCGGTGGACCGGGTCAACCACTGGGCCGGTCAGGCGGCGGGACGGGCGACGGCCGATCCGGCCCGTGAGGTCGTGGCGCGGATGTGGCGGGAGGCCGGCGCGCTCCTCCCCTGAGTCCTTTCCTGAGGAGCAGGCGCCGCCCGCTACTCGACCATGTCGTCGAACTCGCCCTTCTTGGCGCCGTCGACGAACGCGGAGATCTCCTCCGGGGTGTAGACGAGCACCGGGCCGTCGGGGTCCGCACCGCTGCGGACGGCCACCTGCCCGTCGTCCAGCACGGCGAACTCCAGGCCGGGAGCGCCGCCGCCGGTCGCCCGCCGCCACCGCACCGGGCCCAGTTCGGCCGCGCGGGTTCCGTTCGGGTGAGACATCCGGACCTCCGATGTGGACGAATCGACTGCGGAGAGTGTCGGTCGACTGTGCATCTGATCTTGCATCCGCAACCGGCATTCGCGACGATGGAGACTAGCCAGTGCGAAGGAGACTCCAGGATGTGCCGGACGACGCACCGATCTGCTTCCCGTGGGTCCTCGTCGTGACGACCGGGCGGAGTAGTCGGGCCGACGAACCCGACGTCCTCACATTGACGTCGGTCATCGACAACCGTGCACACAAAGTAACTGACACGGAACTGTGTGCTCCGCACGCGTCGCACACCGGGCGCTTCGCCGCGCTCTGCGGGCACCTGGTGGCCCCGGCGCCGCTCGTGGAGGCCGACGGTGCTCCGTGCGGGCGGTGCGTGCAGCTGGCCCCCTCGGCCGTCGTCACGGCCCAGCGGGACCGGCGCAGCCGGCGTCCGGGGCTGTGGCGCGGCCTTCCCGCCTGACCCGATCCGGCCCGCCGGCGATCCGGGCCCCCGCTCGCGATCCGGGTCAGCGGGCCAGCCGGTCGGGGTCGGGCTGCTCGCGGCGGCGCAGCGGGCCACGGGTGCGGCGTTCCAGGAAGCGCCGGCCGGCCTGGGCCGACCGGCTCAGCACGTTCGGCCCACGCCGGCGCTCGATCGCCTCACCGATCCGCCCGAGGACCCAGGCGAGCAGCGGTGCCCCCACGGCCAGCAGCAGCCAGACCCGCAGGTGACGGGACAGCAGTGCCCACATCCTCGGACTCCTCTCGGCGACCCGGTGTCGACCGGGGGCGGCCCGCGCAATCTAGTACGGCGCCGCCCGTCCCGCCCGGCGCGCGAGGGTGACCCCGGCGACGTCCGCTCGTTGATCTCCGGAGGAGCGTCCGGTGCCCCCGCCGGTCGCCCGGGCAACGAGGAGGTGGACCCGTGTTCGCTCCGGGTTCGGGCGCGGTTACCACCGCTGTCGCCGTCGCACTGCTGCTGGTCGTCCTGCTCGCCGTCCCGGCCGGGCGCCGGGGCCTGCGGGCGGTGTTCGCCGCGGTCGGGCGCTGGCCCGCGCACATCCGGTCCGAGCTGCGTGGTCAGGCCCCGCTCGGAGCCGGCGACGCCCGCACCGGTGCTGCGCCGGATACGACCACGCCGGACACGACCACGCCGGACACGACCACGCCGGAGATGACCAGGCCGGAGATGACCACGCCGGAGATCCCGGCCGTGCGGGACGAGCCGCTGCCGCCCACCCGCGGGATGCCCCAGGTGAGCCGCTCCGGTCGCTGACCCGGACGCGATCTTCGCCACCGGTCTGTCCCCGCGGGAGGAGTAGGCGGTAAATTTTCTTTTACCGGCGGGAACCCCTGGCGGCCCCGTGGCGTTGCCATACTGCGAGGGCTTGCCGAGGGTGAGCCCCGCACACGTTCCGCCGAGGAGGATCCAGGTGCGCTCCACGAGCAACCCGGCGTTCCGCAACCTGCCCACCCAGGGGCAGGGCGGCTACGCCACGTTCGGCAGCTCGGGAGGCGGCATGATGGGCGGAGCTTCCGCCTACGCCGGCTCCCAGACGTCGAGTGTCGACCCGAACCAGGTCCAGGAGACCGGGCGCCCGATCACGGTCGACGACATCGTCCAGAAGACCGCGATCAGCGGTGGTCTCGCGCTCGTCGCCGGCCTGCTGACCGTGATGTCGGGGATGACCTGGCTGGCGCTGCCGGCGTTCGTCGTCGGCATCGTGGTGGCGCTGATCGTCATCTTCAAGCAGAAGCCCAGCGCACCGCTGACGCTGACCTACTCCGGTGCCATGGGTGTCGCGCTCGGCGGCATCACCGCGCCGATCAACGCCATGTACCCGGGGATCGCCTTCCAGGCGCTCATCGGTACCGCGGGTGTCTTTTTCGGCATGCTGGTCGTCTACAAGACCGGCGCCGTCAAGGTCACGCCCAGGTTCCAGAAGTGGATGATGGGCGCGATGATCGGCGTCGTCGTCCTGATGATCTCGAACCTGGTCGCGAGCTTCTTCACCGAGGGCGGCTTCGGTCTCCGTGACGGTGGTCCGCTGGCCATCCTGTTCAGCATCGTCGTGATCGGCGTCGCCGCGTTCAGCCTGCTGATGGACTTCGACGCGGCCGACAACGCCGTCAAGGCCGGTGTCCCGGAGAAGTACTCCTGGTACATCGCGTTCGGCCTGATGACCACCCTGGTCTGGCTCTACATCGAGATCCTGCGCCTGCTCAGCTACCTGCGCGGCGACTGATCCGAGAAGACGACGACGCCGCGGACACCGCCTCCGGTGCCCGCGGCGTCGTCGTCGTATTTCTCCGGTACCGTCTCTCCTGTGCCCGGGAACGACCCGGTCGCGGCCGGGGTCGCCGTCTTCGCGGCCATCGCACTGGGTCCCGCGGTACTGCTGTGGCTGTTGTTGCGCGTGCCCGGGGTCGTCCGGCGGATCGCCGAGGCGTACCGGCGGCGCCGTCCACCGCCGCCCGCGCCGACCGGCCCGCCGCTGGAACGGCTCGTCGCCGACCTGCGCCGGCTGGACCGGCAGCGGCGCGGCCCGCCCCCGCACACCCGTACACAGCGGGTCGCGGTCCTGGCCGCCTACGACGACGTGCTGCTCGCCACCTGCCGGGCGGCCGGCGTCGAGGACCCGCCGCTGCGGCCCTACGTCGAGCGCGGGGGCACCGCGGGGGCGCTGGACGCCGACCGCGACCTGGCCCGGTTGCGCACCGAGGCCGAGCTCGAGGCGGCCGGGATCAGGATCGACCCGCCCCCGGCCGCCGCCTGAGACCCGTTACGACAGGCGCTCCAGCACCATCGCCATGCCCTGTCCACCGCCGACGCACATCGTCTCCAGCCCGTAGCGGCCGTCGCGGGCGCGCAGGCCGTTGAGCAGGGTGGCGGTGATCCGGGCGCCGGTCATGCCGAACGGGTGGCCGAGCGCGATCGCACCGCCGTGCACGTTCAGCTTCTCCTCGTCGATGCCCAGGTCGCGGGCGCTGGGCAGGACCTGCGCCGCGAACGCCTCGTTGATCTCGACCAGGTCGATGTCGTCGATGGTCAGCCCGGCCCGGGCCAGTGCCTGCGTCGAGGCCTCGACCGGCCCGTAGCCCATGATCTCCGGGGACAGCCCGGTGACGCCGGTCGAGACGACCCGGGCCAGCGGGGTGATCCCCAGCTGCTCGGCCCTCGTGTCGGACATGATCACCAGCGCCGCCGCGCCGTCGTTCAGCGGACAGGCGTTGCCGGCGGTGATCCGGCCGTCCGGCCGGAAGACCGGCTTGAGCTCGGAGACCTTCTCGTAGGTGGTGCCCGGCCGGGGCCCGTCGTCGGTGTCGACGACCGAGCCGTCGGGCAGCGTCACCGGCGCGATCTCGCGGGCGAAGAAGCCGTCGGCGATCGCGGCCTCGGCCCGGTTCTGCGAGCGCACCGCGAACCGGTCCATGTCCTCGCGGGAGACGTTCTTGTGCAGGGCCAGGTTCTCGGCGGTCTGGCCCATCGCGATGTAGGCGTCGGGCAGCAGGTCCTTCTCGCGCGGGTCGGTCCAGGAGCCGGCGCCGGTCTCCGCGGTCTCGGCGGTGCGGGCCTCGGCCTCGGCGAACAGCGGGTTACGGGTGTCCGGCAGCGAGTCCGAGGTGCCTTTCCCGAACCGGGACACCGTCTCCACGCCGGCCGAGACGAACACGTCGCCCTCGCCCGCCTTGATGGCGTGCAGCGCCATCCGGGTCGTCTGCAGTGACGACGAACAGTACCGGTTGACCGTCGTGCCGGGGAGCCCGTCGTAGCCCAGCTGGATCGCGACGATCCGGGCGAGGTTGTGTCCCTGCTCACCGCCGGGCAGCCCGCAGCCGAGCATCAGGTCGTCGATCTCGGCGGGGTCCAGGGCCGGAACCTGGTCCAGCGCCGCGCGCACCATCTGCACGGTCAGGTCGTCCGGGCGCATGCCGGCCAGCGAGCCCTTGTTCGCGCGGCCGATCGGGGACCGGGCCGCGGCGACGATCACGGCTTCGGGCATCGACGTCCTCCTCCATCGCAGGATGTGTCCGGGCGACACTACTCAGCGGTAGGCGCGATTCCGGTCGTGCGTGACGAAGTCGTCAGGGGCGGCGGGACCGGCTCGTCGTCCGATGGTGGACACCGGATGCGGGGATGCGCACCGTCGGGCGGCGACGACCGGTGCGAGGATGCGCACATGCGCTACGTCGAGCACGTCGTCGACCTGGTCGGGAACACCCCGCTCGTGCGGCTGGGGGCGGTGGCCGAGGGCATCGCGCCGCCGGTCCTGGCCAAGGTCGAGTACCTGAACCCGGGCGGTTCGGTGAAGGACCGCATCGCCCTGCGGATGGTGGAGGCCGCCGAGGCCTCCGGCGAGCTGCGGCCGGGCGGCACGATCGTCGAGCCCACCTCGGGCAACACCGGTGTCGGGCTGGCGATGGTGGCCCAGCGCAAGGGCTACCAGTGCGTGTTCGTCTGCCCGGACAAGGTCGGCGAGGACAAGCGCAACGTGCTCAAGGCCTACGGCGCCGAGGTCGTCGTGTGCCCGACGGCGGTCGAGCCGGACCACCCGGACTCCTACTACCGCACCTCGGACCGGCTGGTCTCCGAGATCGAGGGGGCCTGGAAGCCGAACCAGTACGCCAACCCGGCCAACCCCGAGTCGCACTACCACTCCACCGGCCCGGAGATCTGGGAGCAGACCGAGGGGAAGATCACCCACTTCGTCGCCGGCATCGGCACCGGCGGGACGATCTCCGGGATCGGCCGCTACCTCAAGGAGGTCTCCGGCGGGAAGGTGCAGATCATCGGCGCCGACCCGGAGGGCTCGGTGTACTCCGGCGGCACCGGGCGTCCGTACCTGGTCGAGGGCGTCGGCGAGGACTTCTGGCCGACCACCTACGACCGGGAGGTCTGCGACGAGATCGTCGCCGTCTCCGACGGCGACTCGTTCCACATGACCCGCCGGCTGGCCCGCGAGGAGGCGCTGCTGGTCGGCGGTTCCTGCGGGATGGCCGTGGTCGGCGCGCTGGAGGTCGCGAGCCGGCTCCCGGCCGACGCGGTGGTCGTCGTGCTGCTGCCCGACGGCGGCCGCGGCTACCTGGGCAAGGTCTTCAACGACCGCTGGATGGCCAGCTACGGCTTCCTGCCGCCGTCGGAGGGCGCCACCATCGGCGACGTGCTGCGCCGCAAGGACGGCTCGATCCCGGCGCTGGTGCACGCGCACCCGAACGAGACGGTCGCCGACGCGGCGCTGTACCTGCGCGAGTTCGGCGTCTCCCAGATGCCGGTCGTGAAGGCCGAGCCGCCGGTGATGGCGGCCGAGGTCGCCGGTGCGGTGATCGAACGGGACCTGCTGGACGCGCTGTTCACCGGCCGGGCGCAGCTCGCCGACCGGCTGGAGCACCACATGTCCGCGCCGCTGCCCACCCTGGGCGCCGGCGAGCCGCTGCACGACGCGATGGAGGCCTTCGCCAAGGCCGATGCCGCGCTGGTGCTGATGGACGGCAAGCCGGCCGGGGTGGTGACCCGGTCCGACGTCATCGCGTTCCTCGGCAACGGGTGAGCGCCGTACTGCGCAGGTCCCCACCCGCCCGGGAGTAGCCTTCGCGCCCATGCAGGGCTTCTCCACGCGCGCGATCCACGCCGGGCAGGAACCGGACCCGACGACCGGGGCCGTCACCACGTCGATCCACACCAGCTCCACCTACGCCCAGGACGGCGTCGGGGGGACGCGCGGCGGGTACGAGTACTCCCGCAGCGCCAACCCCACCCGCACCGCGTTGCAGGAGTGCCTGGCGGCGCTCGAGGAGGGCTGGCACGCGCACGCGTTCGGCTCGGGGATGGGCGCCACCGACACCCTGCTGCGGATCCTGCTGCGCCCCGGTGACCACCTGGTCATCCCGCACGACGCCTACGGGGGCACCTTCCGCCTGGTCGACAAGGTGCTGTCCGGGTTCGGGGTCACCTACACCCCGGTCGACCTGGGCGACCTCGACGCGGCCCGGGCGGCGGTCCGGCCGACGACGAAGGTGATCTGGTCGGAGACCCCGACCAACCCGCTGCTCGGCATCGCCGACATCGCCGGGCTGGCCGGGGTCGCGCGGGAGGCCGGTGCCCGGCTGGTCGTCGACAACACCTTCGCCTCGCCCTACCTGCAGACCCCGCTCGCGCTGGGCGCGGACGTCGTCGTGCACTCGACGACCAAGTACGTCGGCGGCCACTCCGACGTCGTCGGCGGCGCGCTGGTGTGCAACGACGACGATCTCGCGGCGCAGGTGTCGTTCACCCAGAACTCGGTCGGGTCGGTGCCCGGCCCGTTCGACGCCTGGCTGACCCTGCGCGGCGCGAAGACCCTCGCGGTGCGGATGGATCGGCACTGCGACAACGCCGAGCGGGTGGTCGAGATGCTCACCGCGCACCCGGCCGTGGCCGGGGTTCTCTACCCGGGCCTGCCCGAGCACCCCGGCCACGAGGTCGCGGCCAAGCAGATGCGCCGGTTCGGCGGGATGATCTCGTTCACCGCGGCCGGTGGGCGGGACGCGGCGCTGCGGATCTGCGCCGGGACCCGGCTGTTCACCCTCGCCGAGTCGCTCGGCGGGGTCGAGTCGCTGATCGAGCACCCCGGGCAGATGACCCACGCGTCGACCGCGGGCTCGATGCTGGAGGTCCCGGACTCGCTGGTGCGGCTCTCGGTCGGCATCGAGGACGCCGACGACCTGGTCGACGACCTGCGCACCGCGCTCGACGCGGCGCGGTAGGGACTCAGCTCCGGGACTCCTCGGGGCCGGGGACCGGCGTGCCATCTCCCGGCGCCGGCGGGATGACCAGGTCCGCCGGGTCGACGCACCCGCCGACCAGCGACCAGGTCCCGTCGGGCCGCAGCTCGTAGCGGCCCGGCTCGTCGCAGCCCGCGTCCTGCACGGTCGCCACCGCGAGCGCCGTCAGGGCGCCGGCCAGCAACAGGGGCGCAGTGGTGCGCAGCCGGGTCATTCGAGAAGTCCCTCCCCACACCCGGGCGTGATGAGCGGATCACGCCCGGTGAGACCTCGTCGAGGTTACCCGCGGGAGTGCGAGACTGCCCGGATGGTCGCCCCACCGGACGCCCCCGTCACCCGGCCGTTCGTCCCACCGGTCAACGCAGCCGACGTAAACGCCGCCCGCGAGCTGTTGCGGGGGGTGGTCCGCACCACCCCGGTCGCCGGCGCCCGCGCGCTCTCCGAGCTGACCGGCACGCCGGTCCACCTCAAGTGCGAGAACCTGCAGCGCACCGGCTCGTTCAAGATCCGCGGCGCGTACACCCGGATCGCCCGGCTCACCCCCGGCGAGCGGGCCGGCGGCGTCGTCGCCGCCAGCGCCGGGAACCACGCCCAGGGCGTCGCGCTCGCGGCCCGGCTGCTCGGCGTGCGGGCCACCGTCTACATGCCGGAGCGGGCGGCACTGCCGAAGGTCGACGCCACCCGCGGCTACGGCGCCGAGGTCGTGCTCACCGGGGAGTCGGTGGACGAGGCGGTCGAGGCCGCGACGGCGGCGGCCCGCGACACCGGCGCGGTGCTGGTGCACCCGTTCGACCACCCGGACGTCATCGCCGGCCAGGGCACGGTCGGCCTCGAGATCCTGGACCAGGTCCCCGACGTCGGCACCGTGCTCGTCTCGGCCGGCGGCGGTGGGCTGCTCGGCGGGATCGCCGCCGTGCTGCGCGAGCACCGGCCGGCCACCCGGATCGTCGGGGTCCAGGCGGCCGGTGCGGCGGCCTGGCCGTCGTCGCTGGCCGCCGGACGGCCGATGCCGCTGGCCGCCATGCGCACGATGGCCGACGGGATCGCCGTCGGGCGACCGGGGGAGATCACCTTCCCGCAGGTCGCCGGGCTGGTCGACGAGCTCGTCACGGTGTCCGAGGACGCCCTGTCCGGGGCGCTGGTGCACTGCCTGGAACGGGCGAAGCTCGTCGTCGAGCCGGCCGGCGCGGCCCCGATCGCGGCGTTGATGGAGCATCCCGGCCGGTGGCCCGGCCCGGTCGTCGCGGTGCTGTCCGGCGGGAACGTCGACCCGCTGGTGCTGCTGCAGGTCGTCCGGCAGAGCCTGGTCGCGTCGTCGCGCTACCTGACCCTGCACGTGCAGGTCCAGGACCGGCCCGGGGCGCTGGCCGAGCTGCTGTCCCGGGTCGGCTCGCTCGGCGCGAACGTCACCGACGTGGCGCACTCACGGATCAGCGGCGCGCTGCCGGTCGGCGAGGTCGACGTCGAGCTGAGCCTGGAGACCCGCGGGTCCGAGCACCGGGACGTGATCGTCGAGGGCCTGCGCGCGGCCGGCCACGCGGTGGCCTGAGCGCGCCGTCGACACCACGACGGAACGGGCCCGGCCGATCCGGCCGGGCCCGTGCGGGTGTCTGGTGAGCTCGTCAGCCCTGGAAGGCCTCGACCCCGACCAGGCTGACCTTCATGCTGCCTCCGTCGGGCAGCTGGTACTCGCGGGTGTCGCCCGGCTTCGCGCCGAGCAGCGCGGCACCGAGCGGGGAGTTCGGCGAGATGACCTGCAGGTCGCCGTGGCTGCCCTCCTCGCGGGAGCCGAGCAGGACCTTCTCCGTGTCCTCGTCGTCCTCGTACTTGATCTCGAGGACGGTGCCCGGGGTGGCCTCGTCGGCGCTGGTGGGCGCGGTGCCGACCTGGGCGGTGCGCAGCAGCTCCTGCAGCTGGCGGATCCGGGCCTCCTGCTGGCCCTGCTCCTCGCGGGCGGCGTGGTAGCCGCCGTTCTCCTTCAGGTCGCCCTCCTCGCGGCGGGCGTTGATCTCCGCGGCGATGACGGGCCGGTTCGCGATCAGCCCGTCCAGCTCGGTCTTCAGCCGGTCGAAGGCCTCCTGGGTCAACCAGGTCGCCTGGGTGTCCGTCACCGTCATCAACTCCTCCAGGAATACAGGACGTGTCGCCGCCGGGGCGCGTCACCGGCGCCGGCGGGCACACACGGGGGTGGCAGCACCCGACGGCACGCCCCGAGTAAGGAAAAACACGACCCGCTGGCGGGCCGTGTGTGAGCCACCTTAGCACGATGCGCGCCGCTCGTCGCAGCCATTCGATGAACGGGCGACCCTGTACGCGAGTTCCCGATCCACGGATCTTCGCAGGTGAGAGGGCATGTCGATTCCGTCCGCCCGACACTTCCGAACCGGAGACGAACCGTCCGCCGCGACGCGGGGCGGCCATTCCGGTACGGCCGTACCAGCACAGGGAACAGCCGGTTCGCCGGTGCTGTTGCACCTCCTGCGGCGAGAGTCGGAACGGTCGTTGTCGGTGGCCTCTGCCAGGATCGGTCCCGACGCACGATCTCGCCGCCCGCGCTCCGGGGCCACGCCGTGGAGCGCGGGACCCGAGTCCGGTGACCGTGGAGGAACCCGCCCCGATGACCATCCAGCCCCCGGCCCCGCACGTGCTCGCCGCCGGCGAGCTCCCGCGGCTGATGACGGTGCACGCCCACCCGGACGACGAGTCCTCGAAGGGCGCCGCCACCACCGCCCGCTACTCCGACGAGGGTCACGAGGTCATGGTCGTGACCTGTACCGGGGGCGAGCGCGGCAGCATCCTCAACCCGGCCATGGAGCGGCCGGACGTGCTGGAGAACATGACCGCCGTCCGGAACGCCGAGATGGCGAAGGCGGCGGAGATCCTCGGCGTGCAGCACGTCTGGCTCGGGTTCGTCGACTCCGGCCTGCCCGAGGGGGACCCGAAGCCGCCGCTGCCGCAGGGCTGCTTCGCCACCGGTGACGTCGAGGAACAGACGGCCGCCCTGGTCAGGGTGATCCGCGAGTTCCGTCCGCACGTGATCGTCACCTACGACGAGAACGGCGGCTACCCGCACCCCGACCACATCCGCACCCACGTCATCTCGATGGCGGCCTGGGAGGCGGCCGGGGACCCGGCGCGGTTCCCGGAGGCGGGCGCGCCGTGGCAGCCGCTCAAGCTCTACTACGGGCACGGCTTCTCGAAGGCCCGCCTGGAGGCGTTCCACCACGCGATCCTGGAGTCCGGGCAGGAGTCGCCGTACGCCGAGTGGCTGGAGAACTGGACCAGCGACCGTCCGGATCCCGGGACCCGGGTCACGACGAAGGTCGTCTGCGCGGACTGGTTCGGCCGTCGCGACGACGCGTTGCGCGCACACGCCACCCAGATCGACCCGAACAGCCGGTTCTTCTTCACCCCGCTGGAGGTGCAGGCCCGGGTCTGGCCCACCGAGGACTACGAGCTCGTGCACTCGCTGGTGGAGACGAGCACCCCGGAGAACGACCTGTTCGCCGGGATCGCGGTGGGGACCGCCCAGGAGCGCCGCGCCGGGTGAGGGCGTCCGCCCTGCGCCGGATGAGGGCGTCCGCCCTGTGCTCGAGGGCGTCCGCCCTGCGCGGGTAGCCTGTGCTCCGGCCCCGGCGGCGACCCGCGGGGCCAGGGAACGAGGTTCGGAGGCGGTCGGCGGTGCTGATCGAGACGGTGCTGATCGAAACGGTGTCGACGATCGGGCTGGTTCCCGCGCAGAACCCCGAGCCCCCGCAGGGGCAGCTGCCGGAGTGGGGCAGCGCCGCGCCCGTGGGCCTGGCGCTCGTCCTGGTGCTGATGCTGGCCACGGCCTTCCTCATCCACAACATGAGCAAGCGGATCAAGCGGCTGCCGCAGTCCTTCGACGACCGGCCCGTCGACGACGATCCGGCCGTCGACGGGCCGGAGGACGGCGCGAAGAAGGCCGACTCGGGCTCGCGCGACACCTGACGGGCCCCCACCGCCCCCTCTCCTGCACTCCGCTGGTCCCGTCCCGACCGTCGGCGTAACCTCCGTTGCTATGTAATCGTGTAATCACGACGACGGAGGTGTGTGATGACGGCACGAGGACGCGGGCGCGGCGGTTGGCAGCAGGCGGAGCTGCCGTCGTCGGACGACGCGGTGGCCTGGTTCGCCGGACGGCTGCCGGACGACTGGTTCACCGGGGCACCGGAGATCACCTGTGACCGCGACGAGATCGTCGTCGTGGGCGAGCTCCCGGCGCTGGGGACCGAGTACCCCGACACCGACGCGGGGCGGGCCGACGCGGCCGCGGCCGAGTCGGGACGGATCTCCCGGTTCCGCGAGGACACCCGGGACCGGCGGATCGAGATCGCCCGCCAGGCCGAGGCCCGGTACCAGCGCAAGGTGGCCTGGGGTGCCCGGGTCGGCGGGACCCGGGAGCTGTTCACGAACGTCTCGGTCCCGGTCATGACCCGGCTGCGCCAGCCGGAGCGGGCGGTGCTCGACACCCTGGTCGACGCCGGCGTCGCGCGGTCGCGCTCGGACGCGCTGAGCTGGTCGGTGCGGCTGGTCGGCCGGCACGCCGACGAGTGGCTGGGCGAGCTGCGCGCGGCGATGTCGCGGGTCGACGACCTGCGGGCGCAGGGGCCGGACGGAAGCTGAGCCCCCGCGGGCCCTGGCTGTGCTGCCTAGCGCAGCAGGACCAGCCAGATCGCGATGTGGTGGCAGGTCCAGGCCAGGACCGTCGCCGCGTGGAAGATCTCGTGGTACCCGAACGTCGACGGCCACGGGTCGGGGCGGCGCAGGGCGTAGACCACCGCCCCGGCGGTGTAGAGGGCCCCGCCGGCGAGCAGCAGGACCAGGGCGGCGACCCCGCCCCCGGCGAGCAGGCCGGGCAGGACGGGGACCGCGACCCAGCCGAGCGCGACGTAGATCGGGACGCCGACCCAGGCCGGGGCCCCGGGCCACGCCAGCTTCAGCGCGACGCCGGCGAGCGCGCCGCCCCACACCACGGCGAGCACCCAGGTCGCGGTCTCCGCGGGCAGCGCCATCACCGACACCGGGGTGTAGGTGCCGGCGATGAACAGGAAGATCATCGAGTGGTCGAGGCGCTTCATCAGGCGCCGCTGCTCGGGATCCGACCAGGTGCGCCGGTGGTAGAGGGAGCTGATCCCGAACAGTCCGAACGTGGTCACGGTGTAGACCGCGGTCGCCGTGGCGGCCGCCGCGCCCACCAGCGCACCGGCGATGCTGATCAGCGTCGCGCAGGCGAACACCGACGCGACGAGGCTCCAGAGGTGCAGCCAGCCACGCATCCGGGGACGCGCCGGCACGGGGGAGGGCGTGCTCACCGAGGACACGCTGCGACGTTACGTGCCGTGGCGTTCTCCGTGACCGGTGCCGGACGAACGCCACAGGAGAATCGGGGCGGACTAGGCTCCCGGCACGTGGCCGTACGAGACCTGCTGTACTCGGTGTACGAGCGCCGGATCCTGCGCCAGATCGCCGGGGCCGACAGCCCCCAGCACGTCGCGCTGATCCTGGACGGGAACCGCCGCTGGGCGCGCGAGGCCGGCCTGGACGATCCCGCCGAGGGACACCGCGCCGGCGCCGCGAAGATCGCCGAGATGCTCGGCTGGTGTGCCGAGGCCGGCGTCGAGGTGGTGACGGTCTTCCTGCTGTCCACCGACAACCTCGACACCCGGTCCCCGGCCGAGCTGAAGGACCTGCTCGAGATCATCGCCGGGGTGGTCGACGACCTCTCGGGCCCGGAGACGCCGTGGCGGCTGCGGGTCGTCGGGGCGATGGAGCTGCTGCCGTCGTCGCTGGCCGACCGGCTGGCCGCCGCCGCGGCGCGGACCAGCGGACGGGGCGGACTGCAGCTCAACGTCGCCGTCGGCTACGGCGGACGGCAGGAGATCGCCGACGCCGTCCGGAAGATGCTGCTCACCCAGGCGGAGGCAGGGCGGACGATCGAGGAGATCGCCGAGAGCCTCGACGTCGACCACATCGCGGAGCATCTCTACACGTCCGGACAGCCGGATCCCGACCTCGTCATCCGGACCAGCGGGGAGCAGCGTCTGTCGGGCTTCCTGCTGTGGCAGTCGGCCCATTCGGAGTTCTGGTTCTGCGAGGCCTACTGGCCCGAGTTCCGCCGGGTCGACTTCCTGCGGGCACTGCGCGATTTTGCCGCACGGCACCGACGTTTCGGCGGCTGATGACAATTCGAGCGTAACCTTCGGGCACTTCGCTCGTTATTGCTCTTTCCCGGGCCGAGCGCGGGGTGGTCGGCCCGGGAACGGGGAAGGCCCCGGGGCGGAACCCCGGGGCCTTCGAGTGCGCGGAGCGCGGGCGTCTTACTTGGTGCCCTTGCTGTCGCCGTAGTGGTGCGCCGGGTCGACGTTCTTCTGGTGGAAGTTGTCGCCGGTGGCCGAGTCCACGTCGCACTCGGTGGCCGCCGCGGCGGCGGACTCGGTGGTGTTCTCGTTGAACAGGCCGCCCAGGGCGCCGTCCACGATGCTGTTGCCCGACAGCAGGTTGCCGCAGGTGGTGGGCGACGCGTTGACGTTGTTGCCCGAGATGTTGATCAGCCCGGAGCCCGACTTGTCGGCGACGTTGCCGCCGTTGTGACCCTTCTGGAAGTCCAGGTCGGTCTTGTCGATGTCCTTGCTGTTGTTGGTGTTGTCGGTGTAGGTCTTCGTCACCGACCGCTGCGAGTTGTCGTTGTTGCTGTTCTCCGTGGTGTCGCCCGCGAACGCCAGCGGGCTCATCGCGACGAGCGACGCGGCACCGGCGGCCACAACGATTCCAGCCTTCTTCAGCACAGTCCGTCTCCTGATGAGTAGGAGAGCACGCACGGCTTGCCGTGAACACTCTCGGTACCTGTCGACGCTCGAACCGGGGAGCCCGCATCGACTGGGCGTCAATCTAACGGACGACTCGGGGCTGGACAATCTGACCCTGCGTATTTCCTGGGGTTATCGCGAGGCCCGTTCGTGTACCTGCGGATTTCCTGGTGAGAGCGTCATTCGCTCGGCGTGTCGTACGGCCGTGTCGCGGGTGCGGAGACCGGCGCAACATAAGACGACCGTTCGGGCGTACCGCAGCAAGCCGACTGCCGCCGGTCGATCCGCTCCGCCGCTGCGGCCCCCGTGACCATCCGCGGCACCCCTCCGATGGGGTGCCGCACGGTGTGAAGGGGTGCTACGCACGCCGACGGGGTGCCGCGGGGGCGCACCTGTCGCGGGCTCCGGCCCGCGGGGTGCGGATGGCGCCCTGCCGGGGCGACCCCGGGTCCGCGGAGTGCGACGTCTCGATGGCCGGCACCGGCGACGGGCACGGCGTGGAGAGCAGGCGTGCGCCGTCCGCGGGGCCGGCGAGTGTGGGACGCGAGGTGCGCGGCGCGGGAAGCGCGGGCGCGGGAGCGCGGGGCGCGAGGTGCGGAGCGCGCGAGGTGCGAGGTGCGGGGTGCGGGGCGCGGGGCGCGAGGTGAGGAGCGCGCGAGGTGCGGGCCGCGAGGTGTGGGCCGCGAGGTGTGGGCCGCGAGGTGTGGGACGGCGGGCGTGCAGCGCGGGTGCGTCACTCACCGCGTGGTGCGGGCGGGAGCGGCGCGGAGCGGGGGCCGCCGGCGCGCCGAGTTCGAGGCGAGCCGGCCCCGATGCGGACCGGGGCCCGTACCCGGACGTGCGCCGCGGCCGAGGGTGGGCGGCTCGGACCCCCGCCGTTGTCACCCCGAGTGATCATCTCCGGCGTGCTTTCCGGCATCGCGCCAAGCATGATCACTCGACGGAGCGGCACATTCCGGCACGGACCCGACGATGATCACTCTGAGTCCCGGGTGAAAGAGAACGAGGCGCGCGAAAAAGCCCGGGGCGGAACGCCCCGGGCTTTCTCGTGAACCGTCTGAGATCAGTCGACGATCGTGTCGCCCGCACCCGACTCCTGCGCGCAGGCGTCGGACTGGTCGGTGACCGAGTCGCCGGACACGGCCCCGGCGTCGCCGCCCAGGACGCCCAGCGCGCCGGTGAGGCCGTTGAGGCCCGCGCCGTTCTCGACCGGGACCTGCACGCCCGCGGCGTTGACCGGGACGTTGTTGTTGCAGGCCTGGATCGGCACGTTGACGTTGTTGCCGTTCAGCCCGGAGATCAGGCCCTTGGAGTCCTTGTCGATCGTGTTCCCGGCGCTGTGGTGGTGCTTGCCCTTGGTGTCGTCGTGGCCCATGTCGCCGGCGAAGGCGAGCGGGCTGATCGCGAGCAGGGACGCGGCCGAGGCCGCCACCACGATTCCAGCCTTCTTCAGCACAGTTCTTCTCCTGGTGAGTCTCGAGGCCGCCCGGAGCCGGTCTCATCATCTGACGGCACGATGACAAAGAGGGGGGAGCCCGTGCCGACTGCCGTTCAATCTATCCGCGGAAATGGTCGGAAACAAATGCTGCAACCCCATCGGATGATCTTGCTACGGAGCGTTCATCGAACGGCCGCTGACCGGATTTCCGCGACCGTATCCGAATCCGTGCAGGCCCCGAGGTGATCACTCTCTGCGAGCTGTGGCCGCCGGACGGGGGCGTGTTCGGGCGTCCGGCCCCTCGTCCGGCCTACGCTGCTCGGCGATGCCTCTCGAACGGTGGGTACGCGCGGCGACGGCGCTCGCGTCGCGACTGGACCGCCTGCGCCCGGGAGTGCTGGACGGCCCGGCGCCGTACCCGGACGTCGTCCGGCGTGTCGCGGACGAGCCCCGTCCGGACCCGCGCGACCTGGTCGCCGAGGCGGTCCGGCTCCGCCGGGAGATCGCGGACGCGGGACCGGTCCCGGGTGCGGACCATCTCGACGCCCAGCTCGTCGCGCTGCACTGCCAGGCCCGCCTGCTGGCCGGCGAGAGGGTGGGCCACCTCGCGCAGGTGTACGCGCTCTACGGGGTGTTGCCGCGGCGTTCCGAGCCGGACGTGCACGCCGAGGTCCACCGGCGCCTCGCCGACCTGCTGCCCGGTCGCGGCCCGGTGGCCGCGCGGATGCAGGCCTACCGGGAGAACGACCTCGTCCCGGCCGACCGGCTCGGGCCCGCCGCCCGCGCGATCGCGGCCGAGCTGCGGCGGCGGACCGGTGACGCGCTGGGGCTGCCGCCCGGCGAGCACGCCGACCTCGACGTCGTCGGGGAACGTCCGTGGACCGCCTTCACCCGCTACCGGGGCGGCTTCCGCAGCCGGATCACGCTGAGCACCGGTGCCCGGGTCCGGGCCGGTCAGCTGCTGCCACTGCTGGCGCACGAGGCCTACCCCGGTCACCACACCCAGTACTGCCGGGCGGAGGTCGCCACCCACCGGTTCCCGGAGCTGGGCCTGCGCCTGGTGCACAGCCCGCAGGCGCTGATCGCCGAGGGGGCCGCGGAGGCGGCCGCGTCGGTGCTGCCCGGGTCGGGGTGGGGCCGGGTGGCCGAGCACGCCCTGGCCGGTGCCGGCGTCCGGCTCGACGGTGACCTCGCGGAGCGGGTCGAGGCCGAGCTGGAGGGGCTCGCCGGGGTCCGCCAGGAGGCGGCGCTGATGCGGCACGTCGACGGCGCGGGTCCCGACGAGGTCGTCGCCCACCTGTCGCACCGGCTCCTCGTGCCCGAGGAGCGGGCCCGGCGGATGCTCGATTTCCTGGACCATCCGCAGTGGCGCAGCTACCCGGTGACCTACGCGGAGGGCGCCCCGCTGGTCCGGAACTGGCTCTCCCGGCATTCCGGCGGACCGGTGGCTGGGCTGCGGGTGTTGCTCGACACGCCCGTGCTGCCCGCGGACCTCCTCGACGTCCCGATCACCGACGGTGGCGACACGCCGCCGAACCATTCCGTTCCGGAGAGGGTTCCGACCGCTGGGCTACTCCGGTCGCCGCGCCACGAATGCGACGAACGGTCGGCAACCGTCCGTGTCGCCGCTGGTGACGCAGACGTCGGACGGTATCCAGCACACGGTGAACGGTAGGTTACGACTCTTCCATCGGGGTCGAGTTCGCCTCGCCGACCGAGAGTTGCTATTGACCGCACGAGGGTGACCACCGGTAGCGTCCCGGTCGACGGGTCGTACCCGATGCGACCCGTCCGGGAGGCCCTGGACGTGGTGTCGACACGCACCCGAGAGGGCCGGCACCCGGCCCTTGCGGGCGTGCCGGCCGGAGGACCGACACGGTTCTCCGCGCCGTCGCGACCGCAGCAGGACCGCACCGGCCCGACGCAGAGCAGGCGCGGTGCCGCGCCTGCGAGGGAGCACCCGTGACCGATCGTCGTCCCGCCCTCACCGACCGGCCCGCCATCGAAGGGGCCGTCGGGGACGCACCGGCAGGTACCACCCGTTGCTATGTGCTCGACACCTCCGTGCTGCTGTCCGACCCGTGGTCGCTGCTCCGCTTCGACGAGCACCAGGTCGTCCTGCCGCTGGTCGTGATCTCCGAGCTCGAGGCCAAGCGTCACCACCCCGAACTGGGCTGGTTCGCCCGGACCGCGCTCCGTCAGCTCGACGAGATGCGGGTCAAGCACGGCCGGCTCGACGCGCCGATCCCCGTCGGCGACTCCGGCGGCAGCCTGCACGTCGAGCTGAACCACTCCGACCCGACCGTCCTGCCGGCGGGGTTCCGCACCGACTCGAACGACTCGCGCATCCTGGCCTGCGCGCTCAACCTGAAGGCGGACCCGAACTCCCCCGGCGACGTCGTCCTGGTCACCAAGGACATGCCGCTGCGGGTCAAGGCCGCAGCCGTCGGGCTGGACGCCGACGAGTACCACGGCCAGGACGTGCTGTTCTCCGGCTGGACCGGGATGACCGACCTGGAGGTCACCCCCGACGACGTCGACGCGCTGTTCCGGGACGGGGTCATCGACCACGACGCGGCCCGCGAGCTGCCCTGCAACACCGGGCTGCGGCTCACCGGGGCGTCGAGCGCGCTGGGCCGGGTCACCGCGGACAAGCGGATCAAGCTGGTGCGCGGGGACCGGGAGGCGTTCGGCCTGCACGGGCGCTCGGCCGAGCAGCGGATCGCGCTCGACCTGCTGCTGGACAACGAGGTCGGGATCGTCTCGCTCGGCGGCCGGGCCGGCACCGGCAAGTCGGCGCTCGCGCTGTGCGCCGGTCTGGAGGCGGTGCTGGAGCGTCAGGCACACCGCAAGGTCGTGGTGTTCCGGCCGCTCTACGCCGTCGGCGGGCAGGACCTCGGGTATCTGCCCGGCAGCGAGAGCGAGAAGATGGCGCCCTGGGCGCAGGCGGTCTTCGACACGCTCGGCGCGATCGCCGGCCAGGACGTCATCGACGAGGTCATCGCCCGCGGGATGCTCGAGGTGCTCCCGCTGACCCACATCCGCGGCCGCTCCCTGCACGACACCTTCGTGATCGTCGACGAGGCGCAGTCGCTGGAGCGCAACGTGCTGCTCACGGTGCTGTCCCGGCTCGGCTCGGCGTCCCGGGTGGTGCTCACGCACGACGTCGCGCAGCGGGACAACCTGCGGGTGGGCCGGCACGACGGCGTCAACGCCGTCATCGAGAAGCTCAAGGGCCACCCGCTGTTCGCGCACGTCACGCTGACCCGCAGCGAGCGTTCGCCGATCGCCGCGCTGGTCACCGAGATGCTGGAGGGCCCCACCTCCTAGGAAGGCTCGCCGCTCCCGACAGTGGCCCCCCGCGCAGCGCTGCGCGGGGGGCCACGCCCATGCCGGGGCGGAGCTACAGGCCGTGCGGGGTGCCCTCGGTGAACCCGGCGACGGTCTGCACGCCGACGACAGCGCGCTCGTGCAGCTCGTCGAGGGTGCGGGCACCGGCGTAGGTGCAGGCCGAGCGGACCCCCGAGCAGATCTCGTCGAGGACGTCCTCGACGCCCGGGCGTTCCGGGTCGAGGCGCTGGCGGGAGGCGGAGATGCCCTCCTCGAACAGCGCCTTGCGGGCCCGGTCGAACGCGTTGTCGCCGCGGGTCCGGGCGCTGACGGCGCGCTTGGAGGCCATCCCGAACGACTCCTTGTAGGGCCGCCCGTGCTCGTCGCGCAGCAGGTCGCCGGGGGACTCGTAGGTCCTGGCCAGCCAGGAGCCGATCATCACCGAGGCCGCGCCGGCGGCGAGGGCGAGCGCGACGTCGCGCGGGTGCCGGACACCGCCGTCGGCCCAGATCACCGCGCCGCGCTCGCGGGCCGCCGCGGCGCACTCGGCGACGGCCGAGAACTGCGGCCGGCCGACGCCGGTCATCATCCGGGTGGTGCACATGGCGCCCGGGCCGACGCCGACCTTGACGATGTCCGCGCCGGCGTCGACCAGGTCGGCGACCCCGGAGGCGGTCACCACGTTGCCCGCCGCCACCGGGACCGGCAGCCCGGCGTCGTCGACGACCCGGCGCACCGCGGCCAGCGCGTCGATCATCTTCTCCTGGTGGCCGTGCGCGGTGTCGACGACCAGGACGTCGACACCGGCGTCGAGCAGCGCCTTCGCCTTGACCGCGACGTCGCCGTTGATCCCGAGCGCGGCCGCGGTCCGCAGCCGGCCGGAGCCGTCCAGGGCGGGGGTGTAGATCCCGGCGCGGATCGCGCCGAGCGGGGTGAGCAGCCCGGCGAGCCGGCCGTCGTCGTCCAGGCCGAGGGCGACCCGGCCGCGGCGCGCGTCGAGCTGCTCGAAGACCTCCCGCGGCGGGGTGGGGGTCGGCAGCATCAGCGGGTCCGGATCGAGCACGTCGGCGAGCCGGGTGAACCGGTCGACGCCGGTGCAGGCGGCCTCGTCGACGGTGCCGACCGGGCGGCCGCCGTCGTCGACGACCACGACGGCGTCGTGCGCCCGCTTGGGCAGCAGGTTCAGCGCGTCGGCGACCGCGTCGCCGGTCCGCAGCACCAGCGGGGTGTCCCAGACCGGGTGCCGGGACTTCAGCCAGGCCACGATGTCGGCGACCGCGTCGGTGGCGACGTCCTGGGGCAGCACGGTCAGCGCGCCGCGGCGGGCCAGGGTCTCGGCCATCCGGCGGCCGGCGACGGCGGTCATGTTCGCCGCGACCACCGGCACGGTCGCCCCGGTGCGGTCCGGGGTCGCGAGGTCCACGTCGAACCGGGACGCGACCGAGGTGCGGCGCGGGACGAGGAAGACGTCGTCGTAGGTGAGGTCGTGCTCCGGCGGGCGGTCGTCGAGGAAGCGCACGGTGTCGGAATGGTACGCGGACCTCGCATGTCACGCGCCCGTCATCGGATCCGAACCCCCGGGCAACGGTGTCGGCCTACCGTGGATCCCATGCCGGTGCCGTCGCCGATCCCGCCGCTGCGCGCGGGCGACGCCCGCCGGTTGCGCGACCTGCTCCGCGTCGCCGTCGCCGCCCGACCCGCCGCCCGGGGCCTGCTCCCGCGCGAGGACGAGCTGATGCTCGACTTCGGGGTGGCCCGCTCCGCCGTCCGCGTCGCGCTCGCGCTGCTGTCCGAGGAGGGCCTGCTGCGCCCGGGCCCGGCCGCGCACCGCGTCGTCGCCCGGCCCGAGTACACCGGGGAACGCGACGCCGTCACCGACCCGGACCGGTCCGTGCGCTGGCTGGACCGGGCCGGTGTCGCCGCCCCGGAGGTGCTCGCCGGCTGGCTCGGGGTCGACCCCGGCAGCCCGTGCCTGCGCCTGGAGTGCCTCGCGCCGGTGTCCGGGGGCGGCACCGTGCTGGAGACCCACTACCTGGCCGGCGCCGGCGCGGCCGAGCTGCTCACCGTCCCCGAGACCGGACCGTTCGAGCGGCTGCTCGCCGATGCCCGGCTCCGGCCGGACTCCACCCGGACCCGTTCCGGGTGGGTCCCGGCCGATCCGGACGCCGCGTCGCTGCTCGGCGTCGCGCCCGGGACCCCACTGCTCGGGGCGGAACGCACGCTCACCGGACCGGACGGCCGGGTGCTGGCCGTCGCGATCGTGCGCGCGCACGCCGGGGCCGGCGCCGATTACCCCGGCAGCAGTGCCCGCACCTGCTCCACCGAGTCCGCCTCGGCCGGGGTCTTGTCCGGGCGGTAGCGCAGCACCCGGGCGAACCGCAGCGCGACCCCGCCCGGATAGCGGGTGCTGCGCTGGGCACCGTCCAGCGCGATCTCCACGACCAGTTCCGGCCGCAGGTACACCACCCCCGGCTCCTCCGCGACGGCGTAGCGCGGGAAGGTCTCGGTCTGCCAGGCGAGCAGCTCGTCGGTCATCCCCTTGAACGTCTTGCCGACCATCACCGGGTCGCCGCCGTCGGGGTCGCGGGCCCCGAGGTGGATGTTCGACAGCGACCCGGTCCGCCGGCCGTACCCCCACTCGGCGCCGAGCACCACCAGGTCCAGGGTGTGCACCGGCTTGACCTTCTGCCACGCCCTGCCCCGGCGGCCGGCCGCGTAGGGCGCCGCGAGGTCCTTCACCACGACACCCTCGTGACCGGCCGCGAGTGCGTCGTCGAGGACCGCGGCGGCGGCGTCCGCCGACGGGCGCCGGGCCCCGGGCATCCGCAGTGGGGCGTGCTCGTCCGCGGCGAGCAGCCCGGCCAGCGCGTCGAGCCGGGTCTCCAGCGGTTCGTCCACGAGGTCGCGGCCGTCGAGGTGCAGCAGGTCGAAGAAGAACGGCGAGAGCAGGACCGTCTCGTCCTGGTCGGACCCGAACCGGCTCATCGTGTCCTGGAACGGGCGGGGGCGGCCGTCGTCGTCGAGGGCCAGGGTCTCGCCGTCCAGCACCGCGGTCCGGCACGGCAGCGACCGGACCAGCGACACCAGCTCGGGGACGCCGTCGGTGACCTCGCGCAGCGTGCGGGTCCAGACGCGCACCTCGTCGCCGTCGCGGTGCACCTGGATGCGGGCGCCGTCGAGCTTGTACTCGACCGTGACGTCGGTCCCCAGCGCTCCTTCCAGGGAGTCGCCGGGGGAGGCGAGCATGGGCCGGACCGGGCGCCCCACCTCGAGCCCGATCCGGGCCAGGGCCCGCTCCCCGCCGGAGAGCGCCGTGGCGGCGGTCTCCGGCAGCCGGCCGGACAGCATGAACGCCCGCCGGACGGCCGCCTGGCCGGCTCCGGACGCGGCCGCCACCGCGTCCACCATCAGCCCTTCCAGCGCGCCCTGGCGCAGCTCCCCGCTGAGGAGCCGGTGCAGGAACCGCTGCTCGTCGGCGGTGGCCGCGCCGTAGAGCCCGGTCAGCAGGTCGCTGCGGCGCTGCGCCGACCCGGCCCCCGCCGTACCGGCGAGCTCGTCGAGCAGCCGGTCCACTGCGGCGACATCGAGCGTGGGCCCGGCGGCGGGCGCGACGGCGACGGCCGACAGCGTCCGCCAGCCGGTCCCGATCCGGCCCTGTCGGGGGACGCCGGACAGCCACGCCACCACCGGCTCGATCTCGCCGGGCTCCGCGGCGCGCAGCAGCGCGGCGAGCGCGGCGGTCTTCTCCGTGCGTGCGCGGGTCGCGCCGACCGCGGCCGAGGTGGTGACGACGTCGGTGAACAACACGGGAGTCAGTGAAGCAGCGACCCCCGACAGCCGCGCGCCGCCGGGGTCGCGTCTCAGACGCTCGCGGCGGGTGACGGCACGACCGGGCCGTCGGCCCCGGCGGGCTCCGGGGACGGGGCACCGGGGGACCGGCCGGCGGCGTGCGCGCCGGCGGTGGGCAGGATCGCCTGCCGCCACAGCTCCGCGACCGTGACCACCCCGCGGCAGGACCCGTCCGGGCCGACGACGACCAGGTCGTCGTACCCGCGGGCCGGGTCACCGGTCAGGCTGAGCTCCAGCGCCCGGGGCAGCGGGGTGCGCTCGTCGACGGTGCGGGGCGGGTCGGCCAGCCCGGTGGCCGGCTTGTCCGCCCACAGCGCGTGCCCGAACCGCCCGGCCATGGTGAGCAGGAAGCGGCTGCGGTCCAGGTAGCCGACCGGGCGCCGTCGTGCGTCGACGAGCACCACACCCGCGGAGTCCGGGTGCTCGCGCATCGTCTCGCGCACCGTGTCCGCGGTGACGTCGTCGGCGAGCGCGACCGCCGCCGTCGCCAGCGCGCGCACCGGCGGGCCCTCCGGAGCGGGAGCGGGAGCGGGGCCGGGCGGTCGCGGACCGGTCCGGGCCGAGATCTCGGCCTGCAGCAACGTCGTCAGCTCGGCCGGCGTGCCCGGCGCCGGCTCCGGGGTCGCGCGTGCCCCGCCGAGCAGTGGCCCCTGCGCGAACGCCACCCCGCATCCGTGCAGCTCGAGCAGCCGCTCGGGGTCGCGGACCCCGGTCGCCGCCACCGGTACGCCGATCGCCCGGGCGACCTCCAGTACCGCGCGCACGGCGGCGATCCGGACGGGGTCCGGCGGGCCGTCGGCCAGCGACGGCTCCAGCTTCACCAGGTCGGGCCGCACCGCGGCGACGAGCTCCGGGCCGAACGCCCGCCCGGCCCCGTCGAGCGCGATCCGGAACCCCCAGCCGCGCAGCTGGGCCAGCGCCGGTACCAGATGTTCGGGCGGTGCGGCGGCCGCGATCGGCGGCCCGATCTCGAGCAGCGGCGCGACGCCCGAGGCGGCGCCCAGCATCGCGCGCAGCCGGTCCCGCGCGTACAGCACGGTGTCCCCGGCGACGTCGACCTGGACCGGGACGGGCAGCGCCGCCGCCCGGGCGGACAGGACGGCGGAGACCGCGGTACCGGCGTCCAGCTCGGCGATCTGGCGGACGTTCCAACCCCGGTCGTGGACCTGCGCTGCGACGGCGTCGTAGGAGTGCCGGGGGACGACCTCGACGCCGGCGAAGCGGCCGTTGCGCAGGTCGTGGACGGGCTCGTACGCGAAGCGCTGGTCGCTCATCGGAGTGCGTCCGTTCGAGTGGCAGAAGATCGGCAATCGGTCACACGGTGTCACGAACGCTGCGACCGTAAGGCAACGGGAACGTGAACAACAAGAGCACTGACCGCCCGCGATCATCCGGTCGCAACGGGCTACGACCTGCGGGAACTCCCGATGAGCCGGCCTACCAGCCACGCGAACATCCGCATGGCGGCATACCGCCGGGCGAGTGGTTCGCAGTGGACGTCCGCCCCGTCGACCGCGCTGAAGGCCGCGACCTCGTGCGGGGCGGTGAGCAGAGCGGCGAGCTGCTCGGACTGCCCCGGCCAGAACTGCTCGCGGTCCGGGGAGGTGATCAGCAGCGGGGTCCGGATCCGGTCCGCGACGTCGCGCAGGTGGTAGCCGCGCACCGCGGTGAACAGGTCGTACGGGTCGGTGATGCCGTAGGGACGGGCCCGGAAGGCGAACTCGCGGGCGGTCGCCGGATCCCCGCCGGCCTGCGCCATGTACCCGTCGAACTCCGCGCGCCGGCCGGCGTCGAGCAGCGCGGTCATCTCCGGCGGCAGGAACGCCGTCCACGAGGTCGACACGTCCACCACCCCGGGATCGGCGACGGCCGCGACGAACCGGTGCTCGAACGCCAGCGCCCGCGGGAGCCAGTACCCGGCCTGGCTGACGCCGTACGCGGTGAGCGCGCGGGCGTCGACGTCCCGCCGGGCGACCAGCGCGTCGACCACCGGGGTCAGCACGGTCTCCCAGTCCGGGCGGAACGGCACCCCGCGCTCGAACAGCATCGACTGCTGGCCGGGGCCGTCGTAGACGAAGGCGTTCCAGTCGCGGGCCACCGCCTCGCCCGCGCCGGAGCCCCACAGGTCGGCCAGTGAGCCGTCGCTGCCGTTGGTCAGGACCAGCGTGGGACGCACCGCTCCGGTGGCGTCCGGGCGCAGCAGCCAGCCGGGCATCGGGCCGTCCGGGCCGTCCACGTCCATCCGCACGAACCGGCCCTGCGAGGCGTCGACCATCGCCTCCCAGCACTCCCGGGACCGGCGGAACGTCGGCAGCAGGACGGCGTCCGGCCCGCCGGGCAGCCCGTCGGCGGCCTCGAGCGCGCGGGAGTACGCCGCCGAGGCGGAGCGCTGCGCCCAGACCGCGCCGTGCGGGTCGGCCTCCCCGGCGAGCGCGGCGAACCGGTCGCCGCGGGCGGTCCAGGCGTCGAACCAGCTCTGCCGGTCCCCGTCGGTGATCGCGGCCGCGGTGGCCAGGACCGAACCGGGGTCGCCGACGCCGTAGCCGGTGGCACCCAGCGCGCAGCGCATCCCGAAGTCGAAACCGGGGTCGGTGAAGAACGCGGCGACCGGCGCGCCGGCCCGGGTGCCGGAAGTGGCGGTCACCGGGCCTCCTCGTGGTGGCCGGCCGTGGGTGTCCGCCCGGTGACCCGGTCGGGATAGGTGAAGGTGAGGTGGATCGTCAGCCAGAGCACCGCGATCGGCAGCACCCAGCGCAGCAGCAGCTCGTCCAGGTGCGGCGAGCCGGCGTCGATCGCGAACGCGCCGAGCGCCGTGGCCAGCAGCGACAGCAGCCCGATGATCACGATCGCGAGGCCCCACGCCCCGCTGAGCACCCGGTTGATGTGCAGGAACGTCGGCGAGTGCCAGTACTCGCGGGGCACGTCGCGCCGGGCGTACTCGGCGGTGAAGGGGAACACCGGCGCGGTGGCGAGCACGAACAGCCCGAGCACCACCCCGACCAGCGGCCGGCCCCACTCGTAGAGCCAGCGATCGACCCCGGGCCCCCCGGCGAACCCGGCGACCATGACGGCGGCGAAGAGGATCAGCGAGGCCAGGTTCAGCATCCGCGGGGCGTGCCGGCGGTACCCCTCGGCCAGCGCCAGGACCGTGATCACGAACGCGATCAGGGCGCTCCAGGCGACCCCGTTCGCCGCCAGCCGGTCGGCGATGATGCTGAACGCGAACAGGGGCACGAAGCCCAGGACGAGCCCGAGGGCAGTCGTGCCGTGGCCGAGCCGTGCCGGAGCCGGGTGCGCCATCGCGGTGACCTCCGCAGGTCAGGTCGCCCGGGCCCGCCCCGGACGCGAGACGAGCGACGGTGCCCCCCGGACGTGGCCGGAACATCCGCCATCCGACGGGAACCGGACACGGCACCACCCGTGCGTGTCAGCCGCGCTTCTCACCCCGGGTCATCGCCAGCACGTCGAGCGCGCGGTCGAGCCGGTCCTCGGTCAGCGCCCCGGACGCCAGGTGGCCACGCTCGATCACGACCTCGCGGATGGTCTTCCGCTCGGCCAGCGCCTGCTTGGCGACGGCCGCCGCCTCCTCGTAGCCGATCGCGGAGTTCAGCGGCGTGACGATCGACGGCGACGACTCGGCGTACTCCCGGGTGCGCTCGACGTCGGCCTCCATACCGTCGACGACCTTGTCGGCGAGCAGCCGGGAGGTGTTCGCGAGCAGCCGGGCGGACTCCAGCACGTTGCGCGCCATCACCGGCATCATCACGTTCAGCTCGAGGTTGCCCTGCGAGCCGGAGAACCCGACCACCGCGTCGTTGCCCATGACCTGGGCGCAGACCATCATCGTGGCCTCGCAGATCACCGGGTTCACCTTGCCCGGCATGATCGAGGAACCGGGCTGCAGGTCCGGCAGGTGGATCTCGGCCAGCCCGGTGCGCGGGCCCGAGGACAGCCAGCGCAGATCGTTGGCGATCTTGTACAGGCTCACCGCGACGGTGCGCAGCGCGCCGGAGGCCTCGACCAGCCCGTCCCGCGAGCCCTGCGCCTCGATGTGGTCGGGCGCCTCGGTGAGCACCTCGAGCCCGGTGGCCTCGCGCAGGGCCGCGACGACGGCTGCGCCGAACCCGTCGGGCGCGTTCAGCCCGGTCCCGACGGCCGTCCCGCCGATCGCGAGCATGCCCAGCCGGGGCAGGACGTCGCGGACCCGGTCGGCGCCGTAGCCGGCCTGGCTCGCCCAGCCGCCGGCCTCCTGGCCCAGCGTGATCGGCACGGCGTCCATCAGGTGCGTCCGGCCGGCCTTGACGACCTCGGCCCAGTCCGCCGCGCGGCGGCGCAGCGCCGCCTCCAGGTACTCCAGCGCCGGGACGACGTCGGTCGCCAGCGCCTCGACCGCGGCCAGGTGGATCGTCGTCGGGAACACGTCGTTCGACGACTGCGAGGCGTTCACGTGGTCGTTGGGGTGGGTGTCCACACCGGCCCGCGACGCCAGGGTCGCGATCACCTCGTTGGCGTTCATGTTCGACGACGTGCCGGAGCCGGTCTGGAACACGTCCACCGGGAAGTGCTCGTCGTAGCGGCCCTGCGCCACCTCGTCGGCGGCGGCCGCGATGGCGGCGGCGCGGTCGTCGTCGAGCACGCCCAGCTCGCCGTTCACCCGGGCCGCGGCCGCCTTGACCAGACCGAGCGCGCGGATCTGGGCGCGCTCCAGGCCACGTCCGGAGATCGGGAAGTTCTCCACCGCCCGCTGGGTCTGGGCCCGCCACAGCGCATCGGCCGGGACCCGGACCTCGCCCATCGTGTCGTGCTCGATGCGGTAGTCCTGCTCGTCGCTCATACCCGGAGATCCTGCTCCCTCCGCGGGGCTCACGGCAGGGGAGGAGCCTCACCCTCGACGCCGTCGAAGTCCACCGAGGAGAACTCGCGCAGCTTGGTGAGCCGGTGGTAGCCGTCGATCAGCCGGACGGTGCCCGACTTGGACCGCATCACGATCGACTGGGTGGTGGCCCCGCCGCCGCGGTAGTGCACGCCGCGCAGCAGCGGGCCGTCGGTGATCCCGGTGGCGCAGAAGAACACGTTGTCCCCGCGGACCAGCTCGGTGGTGGTGAGGACCTTGTCCAGGTCGTGCCCGGCAGCGACCGCCTTCTCGCGCTCCGCGTCGTCGGTCGGCCACAGCCGGCCCTGGATCTCGCCGCCCATGCACTTCAGCGCGGCCGCGGTGATGATCCCCTCCGGGGTGCCACCGACGCCGTAGAGCATGTCCACGCCCGAGGTGGGCCGGGCCGCGGCGATGGCACCGGCGACGTCGCCGTCGGAGATGAAGGAGATCCGGGCGCCGGCCTCGCGGATCTCGTGCACGATCTGCTCGTGCCGGGGCCGGTCGAGCACGCAGACGGTGATGTCGGCGACGTCGACCTCCTTGGCGCGGGCGACCCGGCGGATGTTCTCGGCGACCGGGGCCGTGATGTCGATGGAGTCGGCGGCCTCCGGGCCGACGGCGATCTTCTCCATGTAGAACACCGCGGACGGGTCGAACATGGCGTCGCGCTCGGCGACGGCCAGCACCGCCAGTGCGTTCGGCATGCCCTTGCTCATCAGGGTGGTGCCGTCGATGGGGTCCACGGCGACGTCGCAGAACGGGCCCTCGCCGTTCCCGACCTCCTCGCCGTTGAAGAGCATCGGCGCCTCGTCCTTCTCACCCTCGCCGATGACGACGATCCCGCGCATCGACACCGACGAGATGAGCTGGCGCATGGCGTCGACGGCGGCGCCGTCCCCACCGTTCTTGTCGCCGCGCCCGACCCAGCGGCCGGCCGCCATCGCCGCGGCCTCGGTGACCCGGACCAGCTCCATCGCCAGGTTGCGGTCGGGCGCCTCGCGGCGGCGGGACGCGGACGGGGTGGCGGGCTGGCTCACGGACGTCTCCTTCGCGGGCGGCGTAGGTGGTGCGTCGCCTCGGGGTGGGTCTCTCATTCGGTGGACCGATCCTCGCACGTGGCGGGGCCGGGGGAGGAGTGACGAGCGCCGCTGAGGGACCATGGCGGCGTGAGTTCCGGACCGGACCCGAGCAGCACCCCCCGCGAGAGCACCGAGCCCGCCGACCGTTCCGGCGGCTCCCGGCGCCCGGAGATCGGGCCGAGGCCGCTGCGCAAGCCCGGCCGCGGCGAGACCTCGGTGCGGGACATGGTCGGAGCCCTGCTGATCCTGGTCCCGATCGCGTTGCTGCTGTTCAGCGTGGGCAGCTCCTGCTCGTTCGCGCCCGGCGGCCCGGTCGAGGACGCGGAGTCCGGCCCGACGGTGAACGTCGCCGAGCGGCTCGCCGAGTACGACCGCGGCTCGGCGTTCCCGATCCGCGTGCCGGACGTCCCGTTCCGCGCGAACTCCACCGACCGCGGGCCCGTGGAGGGCGGCGGGACCGCGGTGCGGGTCGGCTACATCACCCCGGACGCCGACTACCTGAGCCTGGTCCAGACCGACGGGAGCACCGAGGGGGTCCTGGCGACCGAGTCCGGCGCGGCCGGGCGCGGCGAGGGCCCGCCACTGAACCGCGGGACGACGACGGCGGCCGGGCTGACCTGGGAGGTCTACCAGGCCGAGGGCGGCGAGCCGTACCGGATCGCGACGCTGCCGGGTGATCCCGAGGTCCGGGTGCTGATCACCGGTTCGGCGTCGGAGGAGCAGTTCGGGACGCTGGCCCGCGCGGTCGTGGACGCGCCGCCGGTGGCCGCCGGCAGCTGAGCCGCTCAGGCGCGGGCGTCGGCGGTGGCGGTCCCGTCCGCGACCGGGTCCCGGACCTCCTCGGGTGCCCGTATGACGGTGACCGGCGCGATCCCGGACGGGCCGTCGTCGACGGCGTCCAGGCAACGCCGCAGGTGCAGCACGATGCCGCTCGCCGCGAGGGTGTCCTCCCAGGCCGCGCTGCGGTCGCCGTCGAGCCGGTCGGTGACCCGCCGCAACGCGGCGCGGGCCGCCGAGACCTGGTCGGTGCACCCGGCGTCGCAGGCCGGTGCGCGCTCCCGCAGGTCGCTCGTCCGCAACGCCGACGCCAGCGCGGTCATCGCGTCGGCGATCGGGCGGCGCAGCTCCGGGTCCAGCACCAGGACGGTCCGCTCGGCCCAGGCGGTGTGCGCGAGCACCGTGCTGATGTCGCGCACGAGCACCGCGATCTGTTCCAGGGTCCGCGCCGAGGCGAACTGCTCCTGACCGCGCCGGCGGTAGCGGCGCGCGCGCAGGTTGGCCCGGCGGCTCGCGTCGGCCGACGTGACGGCGGCCCGGGTGGCCGCGATCAGCGGCTCGAAGTCGTGCCGGCGCTTCGTCCACTCGTCGCGCTCCGGGGGCCACTGCTCGGCCAGCACCCCGGCCATCTCCTCGAGGTGCTCGCACACGCCGTCGCGCAGGCGGTCCAGCTCGTCCGAGGCGTGCCGGATCCGGGTCGGCGGCGGCAGGGCGAGGTGCACCGCGAGCCCGACGGCGACGCCGAGCACCGTCTGTCCGATGTAGCCGGCGACGTAGCCGGACGGGTCGGTGCTGCCGATCAGCACGGTGAACAGCGCCGCCATCGGGACCGTGTCCCGCTGCGCCGCCAGGTGGGGCAGGCCGCCGAGAGCGATGGCGATCAGGACGACGAGGGCGACCGCCCACCAGTCCGGGCCGGCGACGGTGAGTGCACCGGCTCCGAGGGCGACGCCGATCAGGGTCGCGGCCAGCGCCCGTACCCCGTTGCTGACGGAGTCGACGACGGTCGGGTAGCTGACCAGCAGCGCCCCCAGCGGGGCGTAGAAGGGGTACTCGCCGGGAGCGCCGGGCAGCAGACTCCCCAGGTACCAGGCGAGGGCGGCGGCGAGGCCGGCCCGCCAGGCGAGACCGACGCGGGCGCGGACGAGTTCGGTGGTGGACGCGCGCCAGGGGGCGCGGGCAGTGGGCACGGTCGTGACACTCTCCGATGACACGTCGGGCTTTCGGGCACCGGCCACTGCTCGACCGCACCGCCCAGATGCCCGCCCACCCGCGCGCCACACGTCGCTCCCGGGGTGTCCCGTCGCACACCTCACACCCCCTCGCCTCGCTGCACACCCGCAGCGACGGGTGTGAAGGACGGCGAACAGGTGTGAAGCGGTCAGTCCTTCTCGTCGTCGGCGTGGGCGAGGCGCTCCTCGACGCGGGTGCGTGCGCCGGCCAGCTGCTCGTCGCAGCGGCGGGCCAGCGCCTCGCCGCGTTCCCAGAGGGCCACCGACTCGTCGAGCCCGAGACCGCCGACCTCCAGGGCGCGGACGACCTCGATCAGCTCGTCGCGGGCCTTCTCGTAGTCGAGCTCGTCGACCGCCGGGCGCTCGGTCATCGGGTCCACTCAGCCATCGGTTCCACTCCTCCGCCTCGACGAACCGGATCGCCCGGCTGCCTTCGTCGCACCGGCCTTCGTCGCACCGGCCCTCGTCGTCCGGCGCGCCCGACCGGTCCCTGCTGATCGAGCCGCATCGTCGGTGTCCGCGGGGCCGACCCCGTCCGCCGGGCCGACCCCGTCCGCCGGGCCGGTCGCGGTCGCGGCGACGGCGCCGTCGGCGACCCGGATCCGCAGCGCGGTCCCGGCGGGCGCGTCGGCGACCGAGCGCAGCAGCGGGGGCACCGGGCCGTCCGCGGTATCGATGCGCGCTCCCGCTCCGCTCCGCGCTGTCCCGCTGAGCTGCACGATCGCGTACCCGCGCGCCAGCGTCGCGGTCGGCCCGAGCGCGGTCAGCCGGGCCGTGAGGTGCTCCAGCTCGGAGGCCGACCGGTCGATCCGCCGCAGCACCGCCCGGTGCGCGGCGGCGCGGGCCTCGGTGATCTCCCGGCTGCGGGAGGAGACCATCCGCAGCGGGTCGGTGAGCACCGGCCGGTGGCGCAGGTCGTCCAGCCGGCGCTGCTCACGGTCCACCCAGCCGTGCAGCGCGCGCCGCGCCCGGTCCCGCAGGCCCGCGATCCGCGCGGTCTCCTCCGCCAGGTCCGGTACCAGGCTGCGGCCGGCCTCGGTGGGCGTGGAGCAGCGGACGTCGGCGACGTGGTCGACCAGCGGGGTGTCCGGCTCGTGCCCGATCGCGGACACCACCGGCGTCCGGCAGGCCGCGACGGCCCGGCACAGCGTCTCGTCGGAGAACGGCAGCAGGTCCTCGACGCTCCCGCCGCCGCGGGCCAGCACGATCACCTGCACGTCGGGGTCCCGGTCCAGGGTGCGCAGCGCGCCGACGATCTGCTCCACCGCCAGCCCGCCCTGCACCGCCACGTTCTCGATCCGGAACCGGACGGCGGGCCAGCGCGCCGTGGCGTTGCGGACGACGTCGTGCTCGGCGGCCGAGTCCCGGCCGGTGACCAGGCCGATGGTGTGCGGCAGCAGCGGGGGACGGCGCTTGAGGACTGCGTCGAACAGCCCCTCGGCGGCCAGCAGCCGGCGCAGCCGCTCGATCCGGGCCAGCAGCTCACCCAGCCCGACCGCCCGGATCCGGTCCACCCGCAGGCTCAGCGTGCCCCGGCCCAGGTAGAACGACGGCTTGCCGTGCACGATCACCCGGCTGCCCTCGGTGACGGCGTCCCCGGACTCGCGCACCAGCGATGACGGTGCGGTGAGCTGCAGCGAGACGTCCGCGGCCGGGTCGCGCAGCGTCAGGAACGCCGTGCCGGTGCGGGCGTTGACCTGGGCGAGCTGGCCCTCCACCCAGACGGCGCCGAGCCGGTCCACCCAGTCGGAGATCTTGCGGGCGACCGTCCGGACCGGCCAGGGGTTCTCCTCGCTGGTCGCGGGCTTGCTGGTCGCGGGGGGAGTGCTCACTTCTCCTGGGAGAGCGTCGCGATGCGGTTGGTCAGCATCGTGACGTAGGCCGGACGGTTCTCGTGCGCGGTCTCCCACGCGAGAAGGTCGGAGAGGTCGTCGACGTCGAGGGCGCGGAGCTTGCCGCGCAGCTGGGGCACGGTCAGCGTCGGGTACTCGGGCACCGCGGCCGGCGCGGCCGCGGTGGCGTCCGGCCGGTTCGACGCCCGCGCGGGCCGCTCGGGACGGTCGATCGGGATGCCGGCCCGGGCCGGTCGCAACGTCGAGACGGTCCCGTTGCGGGGGGTGTCGTCGGGCCGGGGTCGCGCGAGGTCGGCCGGCGCGAGCGGGTCGGGGGCCGGGAGGTCGTCGTCGAAGGTGGCCCAGCTCGGGACGTCGTCGACCGGCCGCAGCGTGCCCAGCGCCCGGTCCCCCTTGATGGCCAGCTCGGTGACCGTCTGCTGCAGGCGCATCGACACCTGCAGCGCCTGGCTGACCGCGGTCACCGGCAGCTCGACGGCGTGCCGGGGCAGCTCGCGGACCTGCTCCACGGCCGTCACGACGAGGCCTGCGGCGATCCGTACGGGGAACGGCAGCGGCGACATGTGGGCCATTGTTCCCCGATGCCGGCCGTCGTGTCGCGCCGGACCCGCCGGTCGGGTCGATCGATCACGGGAGCCGTCCCACATCCCGCTGACCGCTCTCGGGGGTGGTCCGTACGCTGGAGGCATGTCCGGTTCGGTTGCCAAGCAGGTCCTGCTCGCCAAGCCCCGCGGCTACTGCGCGGGCGTCGACCGCGCCGTCGAGGCGGTGGAACAGGCACTCGACCAGTACGGCGCCCCGGTCTACGTCCGCAAGGAGATCGTGCACAACAAGCACGTCGTGGAGACGCTGCGCGACCGCGGCGCGATCTTCGTCGAGGAGGCCTCGGAGGTCCCGGAGGGCGCGCACGTGGTGTTCTCCGCGCACGGCGTCTCGCCGGCGGTCCGCGAGGAGGCCCGCGGTCGCGAGCTCAAGACGATCGACGCGACCTGCCCGCTGGTGACCAAGGTCCACCAGGAGGCGAAGCGGTTCGCCCGCGAGGACTACGACATCCTGCTCGTCGGGCACGCCGGGCACGAGGAGGTCGAGGGGACCGCCGGGGAGGCGCCGGAGCACATCCAGCTCGTCGAGTCCGCCGCCGACGTCGGCAAGGTGACCGTCCGGGACCCCGACAAGGTCGTGTGGCTGTCCCAGACCACGCTGTCGGTCGACGAGACGATGGAGACGGTGCGGGCGCTGCGCGAGCGGTTCCCGAAGCTGCAGAACCCGCCGTCGGACGACATCTGCTACGCCACCCAGAACCGCCAGGTCGCGGTGAAGACGATGGCGCCGCGTTGCGACCTGGTCCTGGTCGTCGGCTCGCGGAACTCGTCGAACTCGGTGCGGCTGGTCGAGGTCGCGCTCGGTGCGGGTGCCGGTGCGTCGTACCTGATCGACTACGCCAAGGAGATCGACGACGCGTGGCTCTCCGGCGCGACGACGATCGGTGTCACCAGCGGTGCCTCGGTGCCCGAGGTGCTGGTGCGCGGGGTCGTCGAGCACCTGGCCGAGCGTGGGTTCGGGTCCGTCGAGGAGGTCGACACCGCGGAGGAGACCCTGGTCTTCTCGCTGCCGCGCGAGCTGCGCCCGGCGCGGGCCGCGGCACGGTAGGCCCGACCCTGACGACGAACGCCCCCGGACCTCTCGGTCCGGGGGCGTTCTCCGTACGTGGCGGCCGGGCTCAGCCGTTGCGGTCGGCGTTCACCGCGGCGGCCGAGACCACCTGGACCTGGTCGCCGATCTGCAGGTGGTGGAACCAGGCCTCGGCGTTCGCGCGGGCCAGCCGGACGCAGCCGGCCGACGGCGTGTCGGTGCGGCCCTCGTGGAAGGCGATGCCGCCGTCCTCGAAGAACGTCGCCCACGGCATCGGGGCGGGCTCACCGTTGGTCGCGGTGTACTCGCCGCTGCGGTGCAGCTCCTCCTTGCGGTACACGCGCAGGGAGTGCCCCACCGGAGTCGCCTTGTCGGGGCTGCCGGTCGCGACCGGCACCGGGCCGCTCACGACCTTGCCGCCGTCGAACAGCCAGGACTGCTGGGAGTCGAGGTCGACGCACGCCCGGGCCGTCACGGTGCACGGGGTCCCCGGCACGAGCGGCTGTTCGCGGAACGCCTGCGCGGCGGGGGAGGCGGCCAGCGCGGTGCCCGCACCGACCAGCGCGGCGACGACCACGCCGAGGGCGACGAGGACCCCCGGCCGGGGGAAGCGGGTGATCCGGGTGGTGGACATCGATCTCCAGGTCGTCCGGCGTGCGCGGGGAGCGTAGCGGGGTGACGGCTACCCCGTGTGTAGGACGCCCGGGCGGGTCCCGGGTTGCCTCGATTCTCCGATGGGTTCACCCGGTCGGGTACACCGGGGTCCGCCGAACCGCCTACCTGCGACGACGCCGGCGGGGTGAACGGAGGCAGCGTCGCGCCCGCCGGTGGGCGGCACGGTCAGCGGGGTCCGCGACGCGGCGGGGTGCCGGAGCCGGGGCCACCGCGCGACCCCGGAACGCCGCCCGGCCCGGCACCGCCCCCGGTGTCCGCCCCGCCGCGCGAGCCGGAAGCACCACGCGAGCCGGAGCCACCGCGCGAGCCGGAACCACCGCGCGAGCCGGCGCCACGCCCCGGCCTGCCTGCCTCCGAGCGGGGCCGGCGCCGGGTGTCGTCGCCCGAGGCGGACCCGCCCGGCCCGCCGCGCCGGCGGCGCCCGTCCGGTGCGCCCGCGCCGGACGGGCGGCCGGTGCCGTCCGGGTCGTGCCCGCCGGGGTCGCGGCCCAGCCGCGCCCGCAGGCGGCCGACGGTGTCGTCCGGCCCCAGCCGCTGGAGCAGCAGCCGGAACGCCGCGACCAGCAGCACGACCAGCGTCGTCAACGCCATCGCCGGGAACGCGTTGATCAGCGGGGCCCCGGCCATCAGGAGGTTCTGTGCCGTGCCGCCGCCGGTCGGGGCGCCGATCAGCACCGCCACCAGCGGCACCACCACGGCGAGCAGCAGCGGCGGCTGCACCGACGGCAGGAAGATCCCGCGCCGCCGGACCCAGCAGACCGCCAGCACGCAGCCGAGGAGGTAACCGACCTCGAAGACCCGGCCCACGGTGCCGATCCGCAGCAGGTCCACGATCACGGCCAGCGCCGTGACACCGACCGCCAGGCCGACCGCGGCCAGCGGCGGGATGCCGAGGACCGGGGGCAGCAGGGACCGCTCGCGGACCGGCCAGCCACCCCGCGCGACGGGCCGCCCGGAGGGGGACCCGCCGTCCCGGCGGGCCGAGCTCGGCTGGGTCGATCTCACCCGGTCAGCCTAACTCCCCGTGTCGCAACGGTGCCGACCCGTCACCTCCGTCCCACTGCTCGGTCCGGTGCTCGCCGTCGTCGCCGCGCCGGGTCAGGTCCTCGAACGACACCAGCGAGTCACCCGCGGACGCGACGAGCTCGGGCGCCGAGACGCCCCGGGCGGTCCGGTCGACGGTGGCGGGGGTGGGCAGCTCTCCGTCGGCGACCTGCAGTTCGGCGAACTTGCGGGCGCTGACCAGTACCCGGGCCTCGAGCGAGGACACCGTGCGGTTGTAGCTCTCGACCACCGAGTCCAGGCTGCGCCCGAGCTTGGCCACGTGCGTTCCCATCGTCGCGAGCCGTCCGTGCAGCTCGCGTCCGAGCCGGTGCACCTGGGCCGCGTTGCGGGCCAGCGCCTCCTGCCGCCAGCCGTAGGCCACCGTGCGCAGCAGCGCGACCAGCGTGGTGGGGGTGGCCAGCACGACGTTGCGGCCGAAGGCGTGTTCCAGCAGCGCCGGGTCGGAGCGCAGCGCGGCCTCCAGGAACGGGTCCCCGGGCACGAACAGCACCACGAACTCCGGCGTCGGCTCGAACGCCGCCCAGTACGCCTTGGCGGCCAGCTGGTCGACGTGTGCGCGCAGCTGCCGGGCGTGCGCGGCGAGCCGGTCGGCGTGCACGTCCGGATCCGAGGCCTCGACCGCCTGCAGGTAGGCCGCGAACGGCACCTTGGCGTCGACGACGATCTGCTTGCCGCCCGCCAGCCGCACGACCATGTCCGGCCGGACGCCGCCGTCCTCACCGTCCGCGCTCACCTGGGTGGAGAAGTCGCAGTGCTCGACCATGCCGGCCATCTCGGCGACCCGTTGCAGCTGCATCTCGCCCCAGCGCCCGCGGACCTGCGGCGCGCGCAGCGCGTTGACCAGAGCCTTCGTCTCGGTACCGAGCTTCTCCGAACTGGCCGCCATCGCCCGGACCTGCTCGCGCAGCCCGGCGTAGGCCGATTCCCGGTCCTTCTCCACCGTGCGCAGCTGCCCCTCGACCCGGCCCAGCGCGGTGGCCAGCGGGTCCAGCAGCTGCTCGACGGCCTTCGCCCGGGCGGTCTCGTCGCCCTCGGCCTTCGCCGACAGCGCCGCCGTCGTCTCCTTCAGCCTGCTCTCGGCCAGCGCCACGAACGCCTCGTTGTTGCGGGCCAGCGCGTCCTGCGACAGGGCGGCGAACGAGTCCTTCAGTCCGGCCTCGGTCTCGACCCGGGCCTGCCGTTCGGCGTGCAGCGCCGCGCTCGCGCCTGCGGCGTCGGACTCGGCGCGACGGGCCCTGGTGCTGGCCTCGTCGAGCGACTCGTGGAGCTCCTCGATGCGTTCGAGCAGGCCGGTGCGCTCGGCACGCAGGCCCGCCGCGTCCGCCCGGGTGGTGGCCGCGGTGTTGGCCGCGACCCGGGCGGCCTCCGCAGCCTCGGCGCGGAACCGGGCCGTGGCGAGGAGCCAGGTGACCACGGCGGCGACCGCGGCCCCGAGGACCGTCCCGGTGAGCAGGCTGATGACATCCACGCCCGGCAGCGTGCACCCCACCCCTGACAGAACCGGACGATTCGCAGGTCATGGGCGTGTCCACGGGCGGACGTTTGGCGATCGGCGCAGCGGGGGACGGCTGGACGGCTCAGGGGGTTGCCTCCCGGAGGTCGACGACACGCTGGGCGAACCGTTCCCCGGTGCACCACGTCTTGTCCTGTGTCAGCGCTTCCGGGCCCGCTCCGGGAGCGACATGCGAACGAGAGAGGTCCCACCGTGCACACCCGACTCGCCCGCACCGCTGCCGCGTCCGCCCGTCTCGCCGCCGCCACCGCACTCGCGGCCGGCGCCGTGCTCGTCCCGGCCGGCGTCGCGAGCGCCGCGCCGGCGTCGTCGACCGCGCAGGTGTCGTCGTCCGTCCCGGTGTCCCAGGCCGACCCGGAGCCGAGCTCCTGCCGGCCGAACCACGTGAACGCGACGATCACGCCCGCCCCGGCGAGCGCCGGCCACAGCCACTACACGGTCGCGCTGACCGCGGCCCCGCACACCGCCCCGTGCACGTTGACCGGGTCGCCGACCGGACTGGTCTTCAGCCTGAACGGCTCGCCGCGCGCGGTCGAGGCGGTGCCCTACGGCGACCAGACCACCCCGGTCGTCCTCGGCCCCGCGGATCCCGCGGAGTTCGACATCCAGGTCCCGAACTCGGGAGGCCCGGCCCAGGCCGACGAGGTGACCTTCACCCTGAACGGCCCGGACGGCGCGATCCCGGGCGAGTTCACCGCCCACGGTCCGATCGGCGTCGACGGCGGGATGCAGGTCGGCCCGGTCACGGCGACCCCGACCGCCGGCTGAGGGCTGCCGCCCGCTGTTCGATCGACCGGTCCGGGGCGCGAGCAGTGGTCACCGCTCCGGCGCCGGCCGGTGCCACGGATGGCCGCCGCCGGAACGACGATCATGCGTGTCTCGGCGGCCGGGTGTGGGCGGCGACCCGCGGCCGGTCCGGTGCACGGACTGATCACCGTTCCGGCGCCGGTCGACGAATGCACCCCGGCGCAGGCGAGCCATGATCACCGACAAGGTCCCGACCGGTGCCATCCGTGGCACCGGCCAGGACCCGGACGACGATCACCGGGGCTCGGTCCCGGAGCGCGGCTGCCCGCCGCCCCGCCCACCGGCCCACTCATGGAGCTTCAGCCCGGTCGAACCGAACCGCAGCTCCGGACGGCGTCAGGTCAGGCGCAGGTCGGCGGACTCGTGGTCCAGCAGCCACCGCTTGACCTCGAGGCCGTAGCGGAACCCGCCCAGCGACCCGTCGGTGCGCAGCACCCGGTGACACGGCACGAACAGCGCCGCGGCGTTGTAGGCGCAGGCCCCGGCCGCCGCCCGGACCGCGGCCGGCCGGCCGGTCTTCTCGGCGTAGCCGGTGTAGGTCACCGGCGCGCCCGCCGGCACCGTCCGCAGCACCTCCCAGGCGTGCTCCCGGTAGGGCCCGGAGCGTTGCCGGACCGGCACGTCGTCGATCGCCGACAGGTCGCCGTCGTGGTAGCGGTCGATCGCCTCGCCGACCGCGCCGAGCTCGCCCTCCACCACCTCGGACGGGGCCAGCGACTCGTGGATCAACTCCAGCAGCTCGTCGACCGAGTCGGTCCAGCCGGAGGCGAGGACGTACCCGTCGGCGTCGACGACGGCGGTGAACGGCCCGGCGGGGGTCGTCCGGGTGGCGTAGGTGGCGGTGCTCATGCGGTCCTCCTGGTCGTGGTGGCGGACGACGCGGCCCGCCAGAGACGGGTGGCGGCGTACGACCGCCAGGGGGCCCAGGCGCGGGCGCGCGCGGTGAGCGCGGCCTCGTCACCGGGCAGGCCGAGTGCCTCGGCGCCGCGGCGCACCGCGAGGTCGGAGGCCAGCAGCTCGTCGGGGTCGCCGAGCACCCGCATCGCGAGGTAGCCGGCGGTCCACGGCCCGATCCCGGGCAGCTCCTGCAGCTCGGCGCGCAGCGCGTCCGGGTCCCGGCCCGGGTCGAGCACCAGCTCGCCGGAGGCGAGCGTCGCGCACAGCACCCGCAGCGACTCGGCCCGCCGGGCCGGCCCCTCGAGCGGGTTGCGCGCCAGGCCGTCCGCGAGGGTGGCCGGAGTGGGGAAGAGCAGGTCGGGATCGCCGGGCGAGCGCAGCGCGGCGGGCAGCCGGTCGCCGTGCGCGGTCGCGAGCCGTGCCGCCGCGGTCCGGGCGGCGGCCACCGAGATCTGCTGGCCGAGCACGGTGCGGACCGCGGTCTCGGCCGGATCGGCCGTGCCGGCCAGCCGGATCCCGGGCGTCGCCGCGACCAGCGGGCCCAGCACCGGGTCGGTGCCCAGCGCGCCGTCGACGGCCTGCGGGTCGGCGTCCAGGTCGAGCAGCCGGCGCAGCCGGGCGACGGCGGGTCCGACGTCGCGGGGGTCCGACGCGCGCAGCGTCGCGACCACCGCCCCCGGCCGCGCGGTGAGGTCCAGGGCGACGGCGGCCGGGCCGTGCGGCAGCCGCAGCGTCCGCCGGTAGGTCCCCTCGGAGACCCGTTCGACGCCGGGCACGGCGCGGGCGTCGAGGTGGGCCAGCAGCCCGTGCGGGTCGAACGGCGACCGGTAGGGCAGCCGCAGGGTCAGCGCTCCGGGAGCGCCGCCGTCGCCGGTGTGGTGGCGGTGCGCCGGGGCCCGGCGGGCGGCCTCGGCGCGCAACCGGCTCGGCGGCACCCCGTAGACGGCCCGGACGGTGTCGTTGAACTGGCGCACGCTGCCGAACCCGGCCGCGAACGCGACGTCGGCCAGCCCGAGCGCGGTGGTCTCGGTCAGGATCCGGGCGGTGTGCGCGCGCTGCGCCCGGGCCAGCGCGAGCGGCCCGGCGCCGAGCTCGGCGGACAGGATCCGGCCGAGCTGGCGCGGCGAGTACCCCAGCCGCGACGCGAGCCCGGGCACCCCGTCCCGCTCGACGACGCCGTCGGTGATGAGCCGCATCGCGCGCCCGGCCGCGTCGGCCCGCAGGTTCCACTCCGGGGAACCGGGGACGGCGTCGGGCAGGCAGCGCCGGCACGCCCGGTAGCCGGCCGACTGGGCGGCCGCCGCGGTGCGCAGGAACTCGACGTTGCGCGCCTTCGGCGGCGGCACCGGGCAGGACGGCCGGCAGTAGATGCCGGTGGTGCGCACGGCCGTGACGAACTGGCCGTCGAACCGCGCGTCCTTGGCGGCGACGGCGCGGTAGCAGGTGTCGTGGTCCAGGAGCACGACACCGACTCTGCCACCGCCGACCGGTGCGGACTCGCGGGAATCGGTCGTCGATGTGGCGGGGTCAGTCCCCGCAGACGCTGCCCTGGATCCAGCCCTGCTCGCAGGCGAAGTCGATCTGCTGCTGGCGTTCGGACTCGTTGTCCGGGGCGCCGCGCGGCGGCAGGCCGTCGTCCCCGCCACCCGGGTCCGGGCGCGGCGGGTCGGCGGGCGGCGGGGGTGGTGGTGCGGGTGCCTCGGCCCCGGAGCCGCCGGAGCCGCCGGAGCCACCGCCGGGCCGCGGCGCGGTCCCGGCGCCGTTCCCGCCCACGGCCGGCGCGGACCCGGTCGACGAACCGGAACCCGATCCGGTGCCCGGTGCCGTCGTCGGCTCGGGAGCGGGCACCGCGTCGGCCGCCGGCTCCTCGGGGGGTGGTTCGGGGGTCGCCGCAGGTGCCGGCTCGGCGCCCGCCGCCGGGGTGGGCGGTGGCAGCGGTTCGTCCATGGCGGACGTGAGCGACACGGCGGAGACGGTGCCGGCGGTGGCCAGCGCGACGACTCCGACCGTCAGCACGGCTCGGATCCCGGGCAGGCGCATGAATCCCCCTCGGTCTCGGCGCCTCACGTTCTCACCCGACCCGGTCGTCGTTGCGACCTCCGGGTGATGCCCCGGGTCGCGACGGCGGACCGACCGTCACATCCCGGTGCTCGGCGCAGTATTGCGTACTCCTCTCGGACCAATGTGAGCGGCCATCAGGGTCGGTTCGTGACGGGGTCTCCCGCTCGGCGCGCAACGGTCGTGCGGAATCATGATCGGCGACGCTGTGCGGGAAGGGGACGACCATCGAGAGCGAGGCCGGTACGGCCGGGGCGGAGGGCCGCCGACCGGGCCGGGCGAGCGCGGCCCGCACCCGCATCGTGGGGTGGGTCCTGCTGCTCGTACTCGCCTCGCTGGGCGTGGTCACGCTGGTCACCTGGCTGCTGCTGATCAACGAGACGGACCGGCGGATCGAGACCGCGCTCAGCTCTGAGATCGCCGAGTTCGCCCGTGTGACCGAGGCCGGCGTGAACCCGACGACCGGTCAGCGCTACTCGTCGGTCGACGAGATCCTCCGCTCGGTGATCGCGGCGAACGTGGCCCGGCCGAACGAGAAGTTCCTCGGCTACCTGGACGGCGAGCTGCGCTGGGAGTCCCGGCGGACCAGCCCGACGGTGCTGCTGCGCGAGGACGCGGGCTTCCACGAGAAGGTCCGGGCGGTCGACCGTCCGACCCGCGGCAGCCACCCCACGGCCGTCGGTGAGGTGCGCTGGTCGGCGCTGCCGGTCGCGCTCCCCGGGTCGCCGGACCGCGGCGTCATCGTGATCGGTTACTTCACCGAGCAGGAGCACGAGTTCGCGCACGAGGCCGCCCGGCTGATGGTGCTGGTCGGGACCGGCACGGCCCTGCTGACCGCGGTCGGGGCCTGGCTGGTGTCCGGCCGGATCCTGCGGCCGCTGCGCGACGTGGCCGCCACCGCGCACGCGATCACCGGGACGGACCTGTCCCGCCGGGTGCCCCAGCACGCCCGGGCCCGGGACGAGATCGCCGAGCTGGCCGGGACGCTCAACGCGATGCTCGACCGGGTGCAGAGCGGGGTGCAGTCGCAGCGTCGCTTCGTCGACGACGCCGGGCACGAGCTGCGGACCCCGATCACGATCGTCCGCGGTCACCTCGGGGTGCTCGACCCGAACGACCCCGAGGACGTCGTCGACACCGTCGCGCTGGTCGACGACGAGCTGGAGCGGATGAACCGGCTGGTCTCGGAGATGCTCGCGCTGACCCGCGCCGAGCAGCCGTCGTTGCTGCGTCCCGAGGTGGTCGACGTCGGGGCACTGACCCGGGAGCTGTTCGACAAGCTCACCGGGCTCGCCGACCGGGACTGGCGGCTGGAGACCGTCGCCCACACCCGGGCGCGGCTCGATCCACACCGGATCACCCAGGCCGTCGTCGCGCTGGCGGACAACGCGACCCGCGTCACCGCCGAGGGTGACCGGATCTCGCTCGGTTCCCGGGTGGTGGGGGACCGGCTGCGGATCCGGATCGCCGACACCGGTCCGGGCATCCCGCCGGCGGACCGGCAGCGGGTGTTCCGTCGGTTCGCCCGCGGGGAGAACGCCCCGCGGTCGGACGGCGCCGGGCTGGGACTGTCCATCGTGGAGGCGATCGCCACGACGCACGGTGGGCGCGTGCTGCTGGACAGCCGCCCGGGCACGGGCGCCACCTTCACCCTGGACCTGCCGAGGAGCGAGTGAGTGACCGAGCACATCCTGGTCGCCGAGGACGAGCCGCGCATCGCGTCCTTCATCAAGAAGGGGCTGGTCGCGGCCGGGTTCCAGGTCACCGTGGTGGCCGACGGGCCGAGCGCCCACGACCACGCCGTCACCGGCGGGTTCGGCCTGCTGGTGCTCGACATCGGGCTGCCCGGGGCGGACGGGTTCGACGTGCTGCGCCGGCTCCGCTCCCGTGGCAGCGCCCTCCCGGTGATCATCCTGACCGCGCGGGACAGCGTGGGGGACACCGTCGCCGGGCTGACCGGCGGCGCCGACGACTACATGGCCAAGCCGTTCCAGTTCGAGGAGCTGCTGGCCCGGGTGCGGCTGCGCCTGGAGCGGGCCCGGCCCGCGCCGGACCGGGCGGTGCTGGAGTTCCGCGGGCTGGCGCTCGACCCGCGGACCCGGCACGTCGCCGTGCACGGGACGACCGTCGAGCTCTCGGCGCGGGAGTTCGCGCTGGCCGAGACGTTCCTCCGGCACCCCGGGCAGGTGCTGTCCCGGGACCAGCTGCTGCGCCTGGTGTGGGGTGGCGACGGGGCGTCGTCGAACGCCCTCTCCTCGAACATCGTGGACGTCTACGTCCGCTACCTGCGGCGCAAGCTCGGACCCGAGTGGATCGCCACCGTGCGCGGGGCCGGCTACCGGCTCGAACCCGCCTGACGACGCCCGACTACCCTGGTCGTCCGTGTCCCTCACCCTCGGCATCGTCGGGCTGCCCAACGTCGGCAAGTCGACCCTGTTCAACGCGCTGACCCGCAACGACGTGCTCGCCGCGAACTACCCGTTCGCGACGATCGAGCCGAACGTCGGCGTGGTGCCGCTGCCGGACCCGCGGCTGGACGCGCTCGCGAAGATCTTCTCCTCGGACAAGATCATCCCGGCGACGGTGTCGTTCGTCGACATCGCCGGGATCGTCAAGGGGGCCTCCGAGGGCGCCGGCCTGGGCAACAAGTTCCTCGCCAACATCCGTGAGTCGGATGCGATCTGCCAGGTCGTGCGGGTGTTCGACGACCCGGACGTGATCCACGTCGACGGCCGGATCGACGCCGCGAGCGACATCGAGACGATCGCGACCGAGCTCGTGCTGGCCGACCTGCAGACGCTGGAGAAGGTCCTCCCGCGGCTGGAGAAGGAGGCCCGTACGCACAAGGACCGGCGCCCCGCGCTGGAGGCGGCCCAGCAGGCCGCGTCGGTGCTGAACTCCGGGCGCACGCTGTTCCAGGCGGGCGTCGACCCCGAGCCGCTGCGCGAGCTGACGCTGCTCACCACCAAGCCGTTCCTCTACGTCTTCAACGCCGACGAGGGCGTGCTCGGCGACGAGGCGAAGCGCAAGGAGCTCACCGAGCTCGTCGCGCCCGCGCAGGCGGTGTTCCTCGACGCCAAGGTCGAGGCCGAGCTGCTGGAGCTCGACGCCGAGTCGGCGCTGGAGCTGCTCGAGTCGATCGGGCAGGACGAGCCGGGCCTGGGCGCGCTGGCCCGCGCCGGGTTCTCGACGCTGGGCCTGCAGACCTACCTGACCGCCGGCCCGAAGGAGTCCCGGGCCTGGACGATCACCCGCGGCGCGACCGCGCCGCAGGCGGCCGGGGTCATCCACACCGACTTCGAGCGGGGCTTCATCAAGGCCGAGATCGTGTCCTACGACGACCTCGTCGAGGCCGGGTCGATGAACGCCGCCAAGTCCGCGGGCAAGGTGCGGATGGAGGGCAAGGACTACGTCATGGCCGACGGCGACGTGGTCGAGTTCCGGTTCAACGTCTAGCGCCGGAGGCTCCGGTCGGCCTCCGGAGCCGCCACCGGTGGACGTCGCACCGTCCGTCCGCCCCGTTCCCGGCGGCGACGACGGTGCCGTCCGCACGCAGCCCGAGGGAGTGCGCCGACCCGGCGGCGACGGCGGTGAGCCCGCTCCAGGCCCGGACGTCGCACCGGCCGTCGCTGCCGTCCCCGGCGGCGAGGACCCGTCCGTCGGCCCGGAACGCCAGCGTGTGCCGGCTGCCCGCCGACACCGCGACGACGTCACGCCAGTCCTCGACGTCGCACTCACCGGCCTCACCGCCGCCGGTCGCGACCACCGTGCCGTCGGCGCGCAGCCCGACCGTGTGCAGGTGGCCGGCGGCGACGGCGACCAGGCCCCGCCAGCCGTCGACGTCGCACTGCCCCCGGCGCCGGGTGCCGGTGGCGACCGCCGTCCCGTCGGCCCGGACGCCCACCGTGTGCCAGTCGCCGCAGGCGATGTCGACGATCTCCCGCCATCCCGCCACCGCGCACTGACCCTCGGTGTCCCGCCCGGCCGCCGCTACGGTGCCGTCGGCACGGAGCCCGACGGTGCGCCGCCATCCGGCCGCGACCGCCGTGACCCCGGTCCAGCCGGTCGTGTCGCACTGGCCGTCGTCGTTCCAGCCCGTCGCGACCGCGGTGCCGTCGGCGCGGAGCCCGACCGTGTGCGCGCGCCCGGTGTTGCGGGCGGTGTGCACGTTCCCCACCGCGACGCCGACGATGCCGGTCCAGGTGCCGACGTCGCACTCGCCCGCCCGGCCGTCGCCCACGGCGACGACCGTCCCGTCCGGCCGGCATCCGACGGAGTGCCGCCGACCGGCGGCGAGTACGACCACGCCTCTCCTCCGATCCTCAGCCGGCCGTCGGTCCGTTCCCGGCGCCGTCGCGCTCCGGCGCCGTGAACGCGGTGAGCAACCCGCCCGTCAGCCCGGCGCGCTCCGCCTCCCCGAGGTGCCCGAACAGCTCCCGGTCGGTCTCCTCGAGCACCGACCGGGCCCACGCGGCCAGCTCCTGCCCGTGCTCGGTGACGTGCAGCCGTGCGGTGTTGCCCCGGCCGGCCGGACCCTCGCGATCCACGGCTCCGAGCTCCTCGAGCTGGCGCAGCGTGGCCTGCATGCTCTGTGCCGTGACCCCGGCCCGGCGGGCCAGCTCGCTGTAGGACACCCCCGGATCACCCCCGAGGTGTCCGAGCGCGGACAGGTGCCGCATCGACATCCCCCGGGTACGGAGGGTCCGCTCGACCCGCTCCCGCAGCCGTCGGCCGAGCGCGATGATCAGGAACGTCGGACTGGGGGCGGGCGGGCCGGGTGGTGCGGACACGTCCCCATCATCCCGGTCGACCCAAGTTTCAGTCAGACTGTATCTTCGACGGCGTGTCACCCGGAGAACTGACGACCATCGTCCTCCTGAGCCTGCACGTCGTGGCGGCGATCGTGTTCATCGGACCGATCACCGCGGCGGCGAGTGCCTTCCCCCGCTACGGCCGGCTGGCCGTGCGCAGCCTCGACGTCGTGGGCCGGACGCCCGACGCCGCCCCGCGGGTCCCGTCGGGCGCGTCGGCGCTGCTGGCGTTGCACCGCATCAGCAGCGGGTACGCGGTCCCCGCCCTGGCGGTCCCGGTGTTCGGTATCGCCACCGCGCTGTCGATGGGGATCCTGCACGAGACCTGGCTGTGGGCGTCGATCGCGCTGACCGTCGCCGCGGCCGCCCTGCTCGGGACCGTGATCGTCCCGGGGCAGCGGTCGGTGCTGCGGGAGCTGGGGGTCCGCGGCGCACCCGAGGATCCCGCCGGTGCGCTGGAGGCGGCGCGCGGACGGCTGCGCCGCCTGGGCATGACGACCGGGGTGTTCGCGCTGATCTGGGTCGTCGTGGTCGTGCTCATGATCGCTCGGCCGGGGGCGATGGCGTGACCGGGCCGGGGGCGGGGCGGTCGTTCCCGGGCGGGGCGGAGTCCGAGGACGAGCTCGCGCTCGAGCCCGACGAGCACGCCCTGCCGACGCGGCTGCTGCGCGTCGCGGCGTGGGTGGAGGTGCTCTCCCTCGGGACCCTCCTGGTCAACCTGGCCACGGTGCACCACCCGGCGGTCGCCTCGGTGACGGGTCCGATCCACGGCCTCGCCTACCTCGTCGTCATCGCCTCGACCTGGATCCTCCCGTGCGCGGCGCGCACCCGGCTGCTCGCCTGGGTCCCCGCCGTCGGGGGTCTGCTGGTCGTGCGTGCGGTCGACCGGACATCGGGCGAGCAAGGAGTCGACGGCCGGGCTGTCCAGCGGTGGCGGCCGTAAGAGCGTCGGCTGATGCCGTCTTCGCGCCGGGCGGTCCCGGGCGCGCCGGGCGGTTCGGTCCGGGGCCGCTCGTCGCGGTGCCGTTCACCGATCGGGTGACCTCGAGGGAGTGAGTGGGCGAGGGCGGCGCGCGCCCGGGTGCGCGCTCGTCCGCGCACGTCGCGCGACAAGTGCGGGGGTGTCGCGGCGCGCGTCGTGGGCCGACCGCGCTCCAGGACGTCCGGTGGGCACCTCCGTTGCCCCGCAGTGACGTCGATCTCCTCCGGTGCGGGTTCCGCCGCCGTCGACGAGCGGTGGTGACGAACACGGAGAGTATCTATCCGACAGTTGATGGATAACACTCCGTGTAGTTGATCAGAGTCGAGCGGTAGACATATGCGCGTGAAAACGGACTTTCGGGCTCGTAAGTGAGGGTCGACGATCTGTTCTCCGGGGAGTTCCGTACGTTCTGCTCACCGGTCAGTGACTCAAAGTGAGTGCCAGCGGGCCGGGCTCACACCGCAGAGAAGGAGTGTCATGAACGCCCCCGACACGACGTCCTCCACCCGTCGCACGATCCGCCGGATCGCCGGAGCCGGCGCGCTCTCCGTGCCGCTGGCCCTCGGCTCGGCCGGTCTCGCGTTCGCCGGCGACCACGGCCACGACGCCGGCAAGCACCAGAAGGACTGCGGCACCGCGGTCGCCCAGCAGAAGGGCGGCCTGCTCGGGCTGGACGCCGCCGTCGACCCCGCGCTGAACATCGGCGGGATCGCCAACAGCGGGCCGGTCGCCCAGCACGTCACCGACGTCGACCGGTCGAACTCCGGCATCGTGCAGTCCGGCTGCGCGGCCGGTGAGGCGGTCCAGGTCGCCGACCTGGTCGGCCTGGGGCTCGACGTCAGCCCGTCGGCGAACGTCGGCGGAATCCTCAACTCCGGACCGGTCGAGCAGTCGACGACCGTCGTCGACGACTCGAACAGCGGTGTCCTCCAGTCCGGCGGCGGCACGCACGGTGGCGGGCACGCCACCTCGCAGGCGGGCGGCCTGCTCGGGCTGGACGTCGCGGTCAACCCGTCGGTCAACCTCGGCGGACTGCTGTCCAGCGGCCCGGTCTCGCAGTCGACCACCACGGTGGACCAGAGCAACTCCGGGATCATCCAGGGCTGACGCCCCCGTGAGTGGTTTTCGTGGTCCCGGCCACGAAAACCACTCACAGGCGCGGAGCGCCTAGAAGTCCCGGCGCACCAGCATCCGCCACGCCCACCCGGCGGCCACCTCCGGAGCGGGCAGCGGGTCGTGCTCCAGCCAGCTCGCCGCCACCCCGAGCAGCGTCCAGGTCAGGCCGGCGGCGAACACGTCGAGCGGCAGGCCGTTGTCGGACTCGCTGAACCCCATCCGGTGCGCGGTGTCGGCGACGAAGCCCTGCATCCAGCGCCGCATGCCGGCGGCGGCGTCCGGCGCCGCCGCACCACCGAGCGCCTGCCGGTACAGCGGGGCGTGGTCGGCGATGTGGGCGAACCAGCGCCGCAACGCCGCCGGGGGCTCCGGGCCGACGTCGGCGAGCACCATGCCGGACAGGTCGGCTCCGGCGATCGTGGCCTGCGCGCTCAGCGCATCGGCGAGCAGCGACTCCTTGTCCGTGTAGTGCTGGTAGAAGCTGCTGCGGTTGACCCCCGCCCGCTCGGCCACGTCGGCGACGGCGATCGCCTCGAGCGGGCGTTCCCGCGCGAGGTCGAGCAGGGCGTCCTGCAACCGCCCTCGTGTGCGCACCACGCGGGGATCCACGGCCGGGATCCTCCCAGCGGACTCGCGCCGGCGGCGACCCGACGTCAGCTCGCCCGGTTGCACGGTGGCCCCCACATCCCGGCGTTCTCGTCCTGGGCGATCCGCTGCCCGGTCTCGAATCCCGGCCGGTACCGGCCGTCGCCGGGGGAGACCCAGCCGGCGGTCAGCGCGGCGTCGGTGTAGGACTGCTGGCTCGGCAGCACGAGGTAGGCGGGCCAGACCGTCGCCTCCGGTGCGGGCTCGGGCAGCGTCGGGTCGGGCACCAGCGTGACCTCCTGCCCGTCGAGGAACTGCCGGGCGAAGGCGAGGGCGTCCGCACGGGCGCACTCGGGCGTCGCCGAGATGTCGACACCGATCACCGACACCGTGACCGGCCGGCCCTGCACCTCGACCACGACGGTCGCCGGGTCGACCACCTCCTGGACCCGCCCGATCAGGGTGGGCGGTCCGGTGACGGCGCCGAGCGCGGCGTTCTCCGCAGGCGGCGCCTCGCCGGCGGCCGCCGGCGGTTCGCCGCCGCGGGCCATCATCAGTCCGGCGACGAGGCCGGCGGCGACCAGCGCGGCGACCGCCAGGGCCGCGACGACGCGGCGCGGGCCGGTCGACCACGACGAGATCAGCGTCCGGGCTCGATGACGCGGTTCGGGCAGCATGACCACCGTTCGTACCGAACCTCGTCCCCGGTTGCCGGACGGGAGGCGGGTCGTGACGGCATGAGACCGATCGGACCACCGTTCGCGGGCCGGCGACGCCTGAATGGAGCAGTGCGCCGTCCTCCGGCCCGTCGTCGGCGGGCTGCCGCCGACGGGCCGGGGCGGCGCGCCGCGGCCGGCTCCGGGACGCCGCGGGCGCACGATCGCCGACCGGGTGTCCGCTGTTAGGTTCTGGACTCCCTCCGTCGGTCCGGGAGGCCGTGATGATCACTGTGCGGGAGCTGGGTCCCGACGACTGGGTCACCTGGCGCGACCTGCGTCTCGCCGCGCTCGCCGAGGCCCCGGACGCGTTCCACAGCCGGCTGGCGGACTGGGTCGGCGCCGGCGAGGACACCTGGCGGGAACGGCTGGTGGCCCCGGGCCGCTACCTGGTGGCCGACCTGGACGGGAAGCCGTCGGGAATGGTCATCGCCGTACCGCCGGACGAGAACGGTGTCGCCGACCTGATCTCCCTCTGGGTCGCCCCGCACGCCCGGGGGACCGGCGCGGCCGACGCGCTGATCGAGGCGGTGCTCGGCCACGCGACGGGGTGGGGTGCCGTCCGGCTGGCCCTGCACGTCGTGCGGGGCAACACCCGCGCCGCGGCGCTGTACCGGCGGCACGGTTTCGTCGACCTGGGCCTGGTGCGTCAGCCGGACGGGATCGTCGAGCACCGCATGGAGCGCCCCGTGGCTGTCAGGGGTCGGGCGTAGCTTCCGCGGTCATGAGCAGCCCGCCCCGTGCCGCCCCGCCCGTTCCCGCCCCGCCCGCCCTCGTCGAGGTCTCGGCCGCGGTGCGGGCGTCGTGGGCCCTCGACACCTGCGACGACGCCGACGTGGCCGACTGGACACCGGAGCGCCCCTCCCGCGGCCAGTGCGGTTCCACCGCGCTGGTGCTGCACGACCTGTTCGGCGGGGAGCTCCTGCTCGCCGAGGTCTGGTACCCGGACGGCCGGCTGCAGGGCTACCACTGGTGGAACCGGCTGCCGGGTGGGCGCGAGGTCGACCTGACCGCGGACCAGTTCCGGACCGGCGAGACGGTGCAGCCACCGCGGGCGGTGGCCCGACCGGACGGTCCGCCGCGGCGCTGCCGGGACCAGTACGAGCGGTTGCGTGCCCGGGTGCTGTCCCGGCTCGCCGCCGGTTGATCAGGCTCCGGTGGCCGGGTCCCCGGCGGCGCCGCGGCCGGCCGCCCGCTCCTCGCGCAGCAGGTCCCGGATCTCGGTGAGCAGCTCGATCTCGGTCGGTGCCGCCGGTTCGTCCGCCACCGCGCGGCGGCGCCGCTGGGCGAACGTGTTCAGCGGCAGCACGACCAGGAAGTACACCACCGCCGCGGTGATCAGGAACGTGATCAGCGCGTTGACGAAGGCGGCCCAGTCGAACACCACCCCGTTGATCGCGAACGCGCCGGCGAGCTCGCCGCCGCCGGAGAACACCCGGATCAACGGGGTGAGGAACGAGTCGGTGAACGCGGTGACGACCGAGGTGAAGGCCGCGCCGATCACGACCGCCACCGCCAGGTCGACGACGTTGCCCCGCATCACGAAGTCCCGGAACCCCTTGATCATGTGCCCTCCCGCCTCGCGCGGCCGGGACGGCCCCGGCCGGTGCGAGCGTGCCAGGGGTCCGGTGCGGACTCCACAGGGCTCAGCGGCGTCCCGAGTGGACGGCGTCGGCGAGCGTCTCCAGCAGTGCGTCGGTGGTCTCCCAGGACATGCAGGCGTCGGTGATCGACCGTCCGCGCGCCAGCTCGGGGCCGAGCTCCTGGCGGCCGTCCAGCAGGAAGCTCTCCATCATCAGCCCGGTCACGGCCCGCTCACCCCCGGCGATCCGCTCCGCGAGCTCCCGGACGACCTCGGCCTGGCGCACGTGGTCCTTGCCGCTGTTGCCGTGGCTGGCGTCGACGACGACCCGCTCCGGCAGGCCCGCGCCGCGCAGGGTGGCCGCGGTGGCCGCGACGTCGTCGGCGGAGAAGTTGGGCCGCGCCCCGCCGCGCAGGATGACGTGGGTGTCCGGGTTGCCGCGGGTGGTCACCAGCCCGGCGAGGCCGTCGGAGTTGACCCCCATGAACACGTGCGACGCGGCCGCGGCCCGCATCCCGTCGACGGCGGCGCCGACCGCGCCGTCGGTGGCGTTCTTGATCCCGACCGGCATCGAGAGCCCGCTGACCAGCTGCCGGTGCACCTGGCTCTCCGCGGTCCGGGCGCCGATCGAGCCCCAGGACACGACGTCGGCGATGTACTGCGGGGTGATCGGGTCGAGGAACTCGCAGCCGACGGGCAGGCCGAGTGCGGAGATGTCGAGCAGCAGGTTCCGCGCGGTGCGCAGGCCGCGGTTGACGTCGAAGGTGCCGTCCAGGCCCGGGTCGTTGATCAGGCCTTTCCAGCCGACGGTGGTGCGGGGCTTCTCGAAGTAGGTGCGCATGACGATGCAGAGCGCGTCGGCGTGCTCCTCGGCGCGGGCCGCGAGCCGCCGGGCGTAGTCCAGTGCGGCGTCCGGGTCGTGCACCGAGCACGGACCGACGACGACGAGCAGCCGGTCGTCGTCGCCGTCCAGGATGCCGGTCACGCCGGCCCGGCCGCGGGTCACGGTCCCGGCGACCTCGGCGGTGCCGGGAAGCTCGTGGCGCAGCAGCGCGGGGGAGATCAGCGGGCTGATCCGCTCGATGCGGCGGTCGTCGAGCGGGGTGTCCAGCAGAGCGGTGTCGGACAGGGGAGTGCTCATCGCAGGTGGTGGTCCTTTCCCGGCGGAGGACCGCCGGGGGATCACCTCGCCCGAGCCGGTCCGATGCCGGCTCGAGGGATGGGGGTCAGCGCACTACGGCACCGGCCGACCCATCCCGGGCCGGCTGGCGAAACCAGTAGTAGTAGGCGCTGCGCACGCCGGTGACCGTACCCGAGGCGTGGTACCACCGACACATGCGGATCGCCCTGGCCCAGATCTCGTCCACCACGGACCCCGAGGAGAACCTGGCGGAGCTGGCCCGCCGGGTGACCGAGGCCGCCGCGTCCGGAGCCCGGCTCGTCGTGCTCCCGGAGGCCACGATGTGCCGGTTCGGGGTCCCGCTCGGGCCGGTCGCCGAGCCGCTGGACGGGCCGTGGGCGACCCGGGTGCGGGAGATCGCGACGGTCGCCGGGGTCACCGTCGTCGCCGGGATGTTCACCCCGGCCCCCGACGGCCGGGTCCGCAACACGCTGATCGCGACCGGCGCGGGCGTCGACGCGCACTACGACAAGATCCACATGTTCGACGCCTTCGGGTTCGCCGAGTCCGACACCGTCGCGCCCGGCGAGGCCCCGGTCACGATCGAGGTCGCCGACGGTTCCGGGACCGTGACCGTCGGCCTGACCACCTGCTACGACGTCCGGTTCCCCGGCCTGTACCAGCGCCTCGCCGACGCCGGCGCGACCGTGCAGCTGGTCCCGGCGTCGTGGGGCGCGGGGGAGGGCAAGCGCGAGCAGTGGGAGCTGCTGGTGCGGGCCCGGGCCCTGGACACCGGCTCGTTCGTCGTCGCGTGCGACCAGGCCGACCCGACCACGGACGGCGGCGAGCACGGCAAGGCGCCGACCGGGATCGGCTACAGCACGGTCGCGGGTCCCTACGGCGAGGTGATCGGCGCGCTGGGTCCGGAGCCGGGGCTCCTGGTGGTCGACCTCGACCCCGAGGCTGCCGAGACGGTGCGGGCGAAGATCCCGGTGCTGCGCAACCGCCGCTTCTAGCGGCCCTCAGCCGCCGGCGCCGGTGATGCGGTCCGAGATCTGCCCGGCCAGCTCGGTGTCCTTCGCGGTCAGTCCGCCCTCGGAGTGCGTCGACAGCCGGAAGGTCAGCGTGTTGTAGCGGATGTCGATGTCCGGGTGGTGATCGGCGGCTTCGGCGTCCTCGGCCACCCGGTCCACGACGGTGACGGCGCCGACGAAGTCGGGGAGCTGTGCGGTGCGGACGATCGCGGTCCCCTCCCGCTCCCATCCGGGCAGCTTCTGCAGGGCGTCGGCGATCTCGGCGTCGGTCAGCAACGGGGTGGACATGGGGTCATCGTGGCGCAGCATCGGCGCGGCGTCGCGCCGGGAGGCCGGTTCGACGTGCAACGGAGGCGCCGGTCTGAACCTGTGCGACGGTCCTCGCTCGTCGTCGCCGACCGCGCACTCGCCCGGCCGTCGAGGAAGGAGCCGCCCCTCCTCGCGACGGCCGAGCTCGCCGACGCCGTCAGCGCGCTCGGCGGCCGGACGGGTGCAGGCCGTGCCCGGCGCGTCGCCACCGTCGCGGACGGTCTCCCGGGCAGCGTGGGCGAGACGCTGAGCAGGCTCGCGCTCGCCGAGGCGGGCCTGCCGGTGCCGACGCTCCAGTGGGAGGTCGTGCTGGCGGGGCGTGCGCACCGGGTCGACTTCGCCTGGCCGGAGCACCGGCTGGTCGGCGAGTTCCACGGCCGCGTCACGTACGGCCGGCTGCTCCGCGCCGGGGCAGCCCGGCGATGCCGTCCGGCGGGAAAAGCTGCGCGAGGACGCGCTCCGGGCGACAGGACTGACGGTCCACCGCTGGACCTGGGCCGACCTCCGCACAGGTCGTAGCTTGTGCGGCGCGGCGACAACCTGTGCGGCGCCGGTGCCGGCTCCCGCGTCGGCCCAGCGCGACGGGTCGGTACCGGTCGACGATGGTTCGGATGCGGGCTGCTCAGCCGTCGCGGCGGGTCAGCAGGAACACCGTGATCCCGGCGCCGGCGACCGCGAATCCGGCCGCCCGCACCGTCGTCGCCCACAGCGTGCCGGTCTCCGCGGGCACCGACATCACTCCGGCGAGCACCTCGTGCCACCGACCGGTCGGCAGCGCCGACGCCGAGGCCTGCCAGAGCGCGCTCGCCAGCGGGGCCACGGTCAGCGCGACCAGGCCGGGCGCGACCACCGCCACCGGTCGGCGGACTGACGCGGACAGCGCCAGCAGCAGCATTCCCAGCCCGATCAGCTGCCCGGTCGCCCACCCCCCGAGGAGCAGCGCCCGGCTCAGCGTCGCGCCGGTGCCGAACTCGCCCGTCCCCAGGACCACGGCCCCGGCCACGAGGGACACCGCGACGACGGTGCCGGCGGCGAGCACCGCGCTCGCTCCGACGGCGGCTGTCTTGAGCAGCACCAGCCGTCCCGGGCCGACCGGGGACAGCCGGAGCCCGTCGAGGGTTCCGCGAGCCCGCTCGGTGGCGAACGCCTCCGCGGCGATCAGCACGACCGGCATGCCGAGCGAGAACGCGGCGGCCTCGCTGAGCGAGACCGTCAGCACCCCGGCCGTCGACGACAGCGGGCCCGCGTCGATGGCGAGCAGGACCGTCGCGAGCAACGGCACCACCGTCAGCGCCCCGAGCACGACGGCGGTGCGCGGCCGGCAGAGCGCCAGTTCCAGCTCGGAACACACGAGCCGGCCCAGTGGCGCGGCGGTCCGGTATGCGGTCATCGCCCGGCCCCGGCCGGTGCCCACGAGCCGGCGTCGGGGGAGCCGGTGTCGCCGGTCAGCCGGGCGAACACCTCCTCCAGCCGCGCGGCGGGCCGGGTCACCTGCTCCACCGCGACGCCCGCGCGCACCAGCGCGGCGACGACGTCCGGGGCCTCCGGGCCGGGTGCGACGCGCACCTGCGACCCGGCGCTCTGTTCGGCGCCGACCCCGTGGGCCCGGAGAACGCGCACGGCCCGCCCGGCGTCGGGCGTCGTCACCACCAGCGTGCCCGGGCCGGAGTCCAGCAGCGTGTCCAGCCGCCCCGCGACGAGCAGCCGCCCGGCCTGCATGACGGCGACGTGCGAGCACGTCGCCTCGATCTCCGACAGCAGGTGCGAGCTGACGACGACGGTCGCCCCGGTCGCGTTCATCTCCGCGATCAGCCGCCGTACGTGGCGGGTACCGGCCGGGTCGAGACCGTTCGTCGGCTCGTCCAGCACCACCAGCCGTCGCCGGGTCAACAGCGGTACGGCCAGCCCCAGCCGCTGCCGCATCCCGGTGGAGTAGCCGCGCACCGGACGGTCCGCGGCGTGCCCCAGCCCGACCCGGTGCAGCGTCGCGTCCACCGCGCGGGCGATGCGCGCGGTGTCCAGCAGAGGTTCCGCGGCGGCGTAGCGGAGCAGGTTCTGCCGGCCGGTCCGGTGCGGGTGCAGCGCCGGTTCCCCGACGAGCGCACCCACGTGCGGGAGTACCTCGGTCGCCCGGTCGGGCAGCCGCCGGCCCAGCAGCTCGACCGCCCCCTCGGTGGGCGCGAGCAGGCCCAGCAGCATCCGCATCAGCGTCGTCTTGCCGGCCCCGTTCGGCCCGAGCAGACCGAGCACGGAGCCCATCGGGATGTCGAGGTCGACCCCGTCGACCGCGCGGACCGGCCCGAACCCGCGGGCGACGCCGAGGGCGCGGACGGCCGGTGGCCGGGCCGGGGAGAGGCCCCGCGGGGGACCGGTGGGAGCGGGGGCGGTCTGCAGCACCGGAACAGGGTGACCGGTGCCGCTCGCGACCGTGGGCGATTCGCCGAACGTCGCCGGGGACATCCCGGCGACGGCGCCGCCGGCATCCTCGCAGGACCGGTCCTGCGAGGATCACCGACGTGCCGGTGATCAGCCTCGACCACCACGTGGACGGATCCCCGCGGCTCGTCGCGGGCGTGCTGCGGGAGACCGGCCCGGCGGCGGCCGCGCTCGCGCGGGTCGGCGCCGGGTTCGGCTCCCCGGTCCGGCTGCTCGTCGCCGGGGACGAGGTCCGGGTGACCCTGCCCGGTGGCCTGCTCGGCTGCCGCACCCGGATCACCAGGGCCGGCACGGACGGGCTGTGGTCCGAGCTGGCCGCGGGCCCGGTGACCGCGCTGCGGCACGCGACCCGGCTCGCGGCCGCCGGGACCGGGACCACCGTGCACGACGAGCTGAGCTGGACACCCCCGCTCGGTGCCGCCGGCCGGCTCTCCGATCCGGTGCTGCGCCGGTTCGCACGACGCCTGCTCGCCGCCCGCCGCGAGGTCCTCACCGCTCGCGTCGCCGAGCTCGCCCGGGCGCCGGTCGTGGTCGGCGCCGCGGTCGTCCGGGACGGCCGGGTGCTCGTCGCGCAGCGCTCCTACCCGGCCGAGCTGGCCGGACGATGGGAGCTCCCCGGCGGCGGAGTCGAGCCGGGCGAGACCGAGTCCGACGCCCTGGTCCGCGAGTGCGCCGAGGAGCTCGGCGCGCGGGTGACGCCCGGCCGGCGGGTCGGTACGGACCTGCCCATCGGGCGTCGCGTGGTGCGGATCCACCGGGCACGGCTGGATCCGGGCTCCCCGGAGCCCGAGGCCCGGGAGCACCGTGCGCTGCGCTGGGTGGGCCCGGGCGAGGTCGCGGCGCTGGGGTGGCTGGACGCCGACCGGGCCGTCGTCGCGGACCTGGTCGACCTGCTGCGCCGCTGACCCCGCCACCCGGGCGGGCCGACGGCACGGTGCATTGCGCGGTCCCCGGTGCCCGATCGCTCCGGGCCGGAGGGAACCGGCGGGCCGTGGCCGTCGTCCAAGCCGCATGACACGCACCGCACCCGACGACCGGCGCTCCGGTCCGCGGACCCACCCGCCGAGCCCCCGCGACGACGAGGCACTGGACAGGCTCATCGCCGCCCAGGCCGGCGTCGTCACCCGCGCCCAGGCCGTCGCGCACGGCCTGTCCCCGGACACCGTCGACCGGCGGCTCGCGGCGCGCCGCTGGCGGCCGGAGCACCCGTGCGTCTACCGCGACGCCCGCCACCCGGCCACCGACGGCGCCCGGGTGATCGCGGCGGTGCTGTGGGCCGGGGAGGGGGCGGTGCTGACGGGGGCCGCCGCGGCCTGGTGGTGGGGCCTGACCGGGCCCGGGCCGGCCCCGGACGTCGTCACCGTGACGGTCCCGCGCCGGCGCGCGCCGCGGTCCCGGCCGGGAGTGACGGTGCGCCGCCGTGGCCTGCCCGCCGCCGACGTCGTGCGGCACGCCGGGATCGCGGTGGCCGCGCCGGCCTTCGCCGCGCTCGAGGCCGCCGTCGAGCTCGGGGACGCCGCGGGCCCGGCCCTGCTCGGACGCCTCGTCACCGGACCCGGTCCGCGGACCGGTGCGCCGGCCGTCGACCTCGCCGCGCTCACCGCGGCACACCGGCGCAACCTCGGCGCGCACGGATCGGCCGCGACCGGCCGCCTGCTCGCGACGGTGTCCCGGAGCGCGACCGCCTCGGCGCTGCGCCGGATGCGCGCGCTGCTCGTACGGGACGGGACCGACGGCTGGCGGGTCGACCACGCCGTCGCCGGGATCGTCGTCCGGCTGGCGTTCCCCGCCGCGCGGCTCGCGGTGGAGATCCGGGGCGATGGTCCGGACGACGACGGACGGGGCTGGCGACGCGCGGTACTGCGCCGGCAGGGCTGGCGGGTGCTGGTCCTCGATCCCGCGGATCCGTGGGCCCGGCCGGGCGCCACGCTGGCGGCGGTCCGGCACGCGGTGGCCGGGAACCCCGCCGGCAGTGGGGTCCTGCCGGCCGGCTCCGGCGGGACGGGTGCGGCGAGGGCGGCGGGATGAGCGCGGCCGGGTGGAGCACGGTCCGCGGGGATCCGGCCGACCGGCTCCGGGCGCCCGCCGGAAACCGCGGCGCTACCGGCGGGTGACGGCCCGGTGACGCCGGCGGGTCCGGCGATGGGGCATGACCGGGACGACAGTGTGATTCCGGTCATGGGGCCAGGGGCGGCCGCGAGCCGGAAATCCGGGCACCGCGCGTCCGGCGCACCGGACTCCGCACCGCCGGGACGAGTCCCCGCGCGGCCGGGTGGTCGACCCGCGACCGATCGGACAAGATCAGGACGTCGGCGCCGCCCAGGCGCGGACGGACGGGCGTCGTCGCTGGTCAGCGGCGCACGTGCGGGCTCAGTAGATCCGCGCGACCTTCAGGGCGCGCTGGAACGCCTTGCCCTTCAGCTCGTCGGCGCCGGCCTTGCGCATCCGCAGCGCGACCACCGGGCAGCTCTTGCACCGCTTCGGCTTCGACCGGCAGCACTTCTTCTTCACCTTGCCCATTGGTAGGCGAGGCTAACCTGCCGCCGCGGCGAGGGCCAGAGTTGCTCCGGGATACCGTGTGGTGTGACTCTGCCCCACTCCAGCGCGGTCCGCGACGCCGCCAGCGCCCCCGGCGACGACACCGCAGGCCGCCCCGAGCTGCGCAACGTCGCGATCGTCGCGCACGTCGACCACGGCAAGACCACCCTGGTCGACGCGATGCTCCGCCAGTCCGGTGCCTTCGGCGAGCGCGCCGAGCCGGTCGACCGGGTCATGGACTCCGGCGACCTGGAGCGGGAGAAGGGCATCACCATCCTCGCCAAGCACACCGCGGTGAGCTGGCAGGGCTACACGATCAACGTCGTCGACACCCCCGGCCACGCCGACTTCGGTGGCGAGGTCGAGCGCGGGCTGTCCATGGTGGACGGCGTCGTGCTGCTCGTGGACGCCTCCGAGGGGCCGCTGCCGCAGACCCGCTTCGTGCTGCGCAAGACCCTCGCCGCCGGGCTGCCGGTGATGCTGGTGGTCAACAAGACCGACCGCGGCGACGCCCGGATCGCCGAGGTCGTCGACGAGTCCCTCGAGCTGCTGCTCGAGCTGGCCGACGAGCTGGAGCTCGACGAGTCCGCCACCGCGCACCTGCTCGACCTGCCGGTCGTCTACGCCTCCGGCCGGGCCGGCAAGGCCTCCCGGATGCGCCCCGCGGACGGCGAGCTGCCCGACTCCTCCGACCTCACCCCGCTGTTCGAGACGATGCTCGACGTCGTCCCGTCGCCGTCGGACGACCCGGCCGCGCCGCTGCAGATGCACGTCACCAACCTCGACGCGTCCAGCTTCCTCGGCCGGATCGCGCTCTGCCGGATCCGCGGCGGCGTGCTGCGCCGCGGCCAGCAGGTCGCCTGGTGCCGGGAGGACGGCAGCACCCCGCGCGTCAAGATCACCGAGCTGATGATGACCGAGGCGCTCACCCGCGTCCCGGCCGACGAGGCCCGCGCCGGTGACCTCGTCGCCGTCGCCGGGATCGCCGACGTCACCATCGGCGACACCCTCGCCGACCCGGAGAACCCGCATCCGCTGCCGCGGATCCACGTCGACGAGCCCGCCATCTCGATGACGATCGGCACCAACACCTCCCCGCTGGCCGGGCGCGACCCGCACCCCGGCAAGAAGCTGACCGCCCGGCTGGTGAAGAACCGGCTCGACGCGGAGCTGATCGGCAACGTGTCGATCCGCGTGCTGCCGACCGAGCGCCCCGACGCCTGGGAGGTCCAGGGCCGCGGCGAGCTCGCGCTGGCCGTCCTGGTCGAGACCATGCGCCGGGAGGGCTTCGAGCTCACCGTCGGCAAGCCGCAGGTCGTCACGAGGACCATCGACGGGAAGCTGCACGAGCCCTTCGAGCAGCTCTCGGTCGACGTCCCCGAGGACGCCCTCGGTGCCGTCACCCAGCTGCTCGCCGCCCGCAAGGGCGAGATGGGCGACATGGTGCACGGCGACGGCCGGGTCCGGATGGAGTTCCGGGTCCCCTCGCGCGGCCTGATCGGCTTCCGCACCGAGTTCCTGACGATCACCCGCGGCGCCGGCATCGCCAGCCACGTCTTCGACGGCTACGGCCCCTGGGTCGGCGAGATCCGCACCCGCAACAAGGGCTCGCTGATCTCCGACCGGTCCGGCCCGGTCACCCCGTACGCGATCGACCAGCTGGCCGACCGGGGCACGCTGTTCGTCGGCCCGACCACGCTGGTCTACGGCGGCATGGTCGTCGGCGAGTACACCCGCAACGAGGACCTCGAGGTCAACATCACGCGGGAGAAGAAGCTCACCAACATCCGCTCCTCGACGAGCGACGTGCTGGTCAAGCTCGTCCCGCCGACGCTGCTGAGCCTGGAGCAGTCGCTGGAGTTCTGCGCGCCCGACGAGTGCGTCGAGGTGACCCCGGAGAACGTGCGGATCCGCAAGATCGAGCTGGACCCGAACCTGCGGGCCCGCGCCCGGTCCCGGGCCAAGGCCGCCGCCAACGCCCAGTGATCACCGCCGGCCGGGTGGCGGGCGCGGGCCCCGTGACCCGGCCGGGGAGAATGGTCGGCGTGACCGCTCGTCGACCGTTCCGGGCGCTGCCCGCGCTGCTGTTGGCCGGCCTGCTGGCGCTGACCGCCTGCAGCGCGGAGCCGCAACCCGCCCCCGCGCCGGAGGAGCCGGTTCCCACCGAGGCCGTCGGCGCGCCGACCCGGGTAACCGTGGGCGTCGACGGGCTCGGGCCGGGCTTCAACCCGCACCTGCGCTCGGACCAGTCGACGACCACCACCGCGCTCGCGGCGATCACCCTGCCGTCGGTGTTCCGGCCGGACGAGCAGGGGAACCTGCGGATCGACCCGACGGTCGCGACGAGCGCCGAGGTCACCTCGCAGGACCCGTTCACGGTCAGCTACGAGCTCAACGTCGAGGCCGGGTGGTCGTCCGGCGCGCCGATCGCGGCCGAGGACTTCGTCTACCTCTGGCAGCAGATGTCGAGCCAGCCGAACACGGTGGGCGCCGCGGGCTACCGGGAGATCACCGACGTCCGCTCGCGGGCCGCCGGCAAGGCCGTGGACGTCGAGTTCGACCAGCCCTACCCGCACTGGCAGGAGCTGTTCGCGAACCTGCTGCCGGCGCACCTGCTCAAGGACGCCCCGGGCGGCTGGACGGCGCCGTTCCAGAACGGGCTGCCCGCATCCGGCGGCCCGTTCCGGCTGATGCAGGTCGACCGGCTGCGCGGCGAGGTGCTGCTGGCCCGCAACGACCCGTACTGGGACGTCCCGGCCGTCGCCGACGAGATCGTGCTGCGGGCGATCCCGCCGAACACCCTGCCGACCGCGCTGTCCAGCCAGGACATCGACATGGCGCTGCCCGACGCCGCGCCCGACGTGACCGCGGCGCTCGACGTCCTGGCCCGCTCGCCCGAGCCGCCGACCGTGCAGCGCGCGCCCCGCCCGCTGGTGCAGCAGCTGGAGTTCCGCTCCGAGGACGGCCCGCTCGCCGACCCGCGGGTGCGCGAGGGGATCGCGGCGCTGCTCGACCGCAACGCGATCCGCGAGCGGGTCAGCCCGGACGCGACGCCGGTCGACGCGTTCGGCGCGGCCCCGTCCGACCCCGGCTACACCGCGACGGCCCCGGACGGTGCGCCCGCGCGGCAGGACCCGGTCGAGGCGGCGGCCGCGCTGACCGAGGCCGGTTACGTCCGGGACGCAGACGGGCGCTGGGCGCTCGGCGGGCGCCCGCTGAGCCTGGTGATCGGTGCCGGGGCGAGCCGCACCCAGGACGTCGAGATCGCCCGCGTCGTGGCCGAGCAGCTGGAGGCGGGCGGGGTCGGCGCGACCGTCGTCGCACCGCCCGCGCCGGACCTGCTGACCAGCGACACCGTCGCGCCCGTCACGCCGTCGCCGACCACTACGCCGGCGCCCGGGGCGGGACCCGCACCCGGTGGGGAGACGCCGTCGCAGGCCCCCGCGTCGCCGACGGCGTCCCCGAGCCCGGAAGCCGGCGGTGGGTCGGCGGTGGCGGTGGACGTCGTCGTGGTGCCGCGCCCGGCGTACGGGGCGATCGGGCCCCGGCTGAACTCCGACTACGGCTGCCCGCCCGACGGGGTCGGCGACGACCTGCCGGGCACCTCCTGCTTCCCGGCGCTGCAGCCGCTGCTCGACGAGCTGCTCACCGGCCCGGAGGACCCCGCCGTGATCGGCGAGGCCGAGCGGGTGCTGTGGCGCCAGCTGCCGGCGCTGCCGCTCTACCAGGCCCAGGGCCTGGTCGTCAGCAACCGGCAGACCGACGAGTCCACCCGGGTGACGCCCGGCCCGATCGCCACCGGGCCGCTGAGCAGCGCGAAGGACTGGGGCGAGCCGGAGGGCTCGGCGGAGGAGCGGTCCGGCGACGACGAGGACCCGGCGAACTAGTACCGACGACGACGGCCGTGCCCGGGTTCCGGGCACGGCCGCCGAGGGCAGGATCAGCCGGGGAGCAGGTTCTCCGCGTGCGCGTGGTGGCAGGCGCTCTGGTGTGCCCCACCGCCGGACCGGACCTTGAGCTCCGGCTCGTCGGTCGAGCAGATCTCGGTGGCCTTCCAGCAGCGCGTCCGGAACCGGCACCCGCTCGGCGGGTCGACCGGGCTCGGCACGTCACCGACGAGCCGGATCCGGGAGCGTCCCTCCCGGACCGACGGGTCGGGCACCGGGACCGCCGAGAGCAGCGCCTGGGTGTAGGGGTGCGCGGCCCGGGTGTAGATCTCGTCCTCGGTGCCGAGCTCCACCATCTTGCCCAGGTACATCACGCCGACCCGGTCGGAGAGGTGGCGCACCACCGACAGGTCGTGCGCGATGAAGACGTAGGACAGCCCGAACTCGCGCTGCAGGTTGCCCAGCAGGTTCATCACCTGGGCCTGGATGGACACGTCGAGCGCGGACACCGGCTCGTCGCAGATGATGATCTCCGGGCGGAGCGCGAGCGCCCGGGCGATCCCGATCCGCTGGCGCTGGCCGCCGGAGAACTGGTGCGGGTAGCGGTTGACGAAGTCGGGGTTGAGCCCGACGACGTCGAGCAGCTCCTGGACCTTGCGCTGCCGGTCGCCCTTCGGCGCGACCTCCGGGTGGATCTCGAACGGTTCGCCGATGATGTCGCCGACCGTCATCCGGGGGTTGAGCGAGGTGTAGGGGTCCTGCAGCACGATCTGCATCTGCCGGCGCAGCGCCTTGAGCTCCGCGCCGCGCTTGCCGAAGATGTCCTCGCCACGGAACCGCACCGCGCCCGCGGTCGGCGGCTCCAGCCGCATCAGCACCTGGGCCAGGGTCGACTTCCCGCAGCCGGACTCGCCGACGATGCCCAGCGTCTCGCCCTTGTTCAGGGTGAACGACACCCCGTCGACGGCCTTGACGTGCCCGACGGTCCGCTTGACCACCGCGCCGGCCTTGACCGGGAAGTGCTTGACGACCCCGTCGACCTCGAGGATCGGTTCGGTCGTGCTGTTCTGGGTCATCGTGCGGCCATCTCCTCCGCGAACAGGCACGCCGAGGCGCGCCCACCGGGCAGTGCCGTCAGCGGCGGGTCGATCTCCGTGCAGCGGTCCGCGGCGCGCGGGCAGCGCGGGTGGAACGGGCAGCCCGACGGGATGCGGGTCAGGGTCGGCGGCAGGCCGGTGATGGCCTGCAGCTCGGTGCCCTTGCTGTCCAGCCGCGGGATCGAGGCCAGCAGCGCCTCGGTGTAGGGGTGGCAGGGCTTGGCGTAGAGCTGGTGCACGTCGGCCTGCTCCACGATCCGCCCCGCGTACATCACTGCGATCCGGTCCGCGACCTCGGCGACCACGCCCAGGTCGTGGGTGATCAGGATCAGGCCCATCTCCCGCTCGCGCTGGATGTCGGCCAGCAGGTCCATGATCTGGGCCTGCACGGTGACGTCGAGTGCGGTGGTGGGCTCGTCGGCGATCAGCACGTCCGGGTCCAGCGCCAGCGACATCGCGATCATGACGCGCTGCCGCATGCCGCCGGAGAACTCGTGCGGGAAGTTCGTGACCCGCTGCTTCGCCCCGGGGATGCCGACCATGTCGAGCAGCTCCACCGCCCGGTTGCGGGCGTCGCGCTTGCTCATCCCACGCCGGGTGCGCAGCTGCTCGCCGATCTGGAACCCGACGGTGAACACCGGGTTCAGCGCCGACAGCGCGTCCTGGAAGATCATCGCGACGTTCTCGCCGCGCAGCTCCCGGCGCCGCTCCTCGGTGGCGGTGAGCAGCTCCTCGCCCCGGTAACGGATCGCGCCGCCGGTGATCTTCGCCGGGGGCATCGGCAGGATGCCCATCACGGTGTTCGCGGTGACCGACTTGCCGGAGCCGGACTCGCCCAGCACGGCGAGGGTCTCCCCGGCCCGGACGTGGTAGTCGACCCCGTTGAGTACGGTGGCCACCCCGTCGCGGGTGTGGAACTCCACGTGCAGGTCGGAGACCTCGAGCAGTGGCGGTGCCGCGCCGTTGTCCTGCGGTGCGCCGTGCGGCGCGGCCGCCGTCGTCTCGCTCATCAGCGCCCCTTCGGGTCGAACGCGTCGCGCACGGCGTCACCGAGCAGCACGAAGGCGAGCACGGTGACGACCAGAAACGCGCCGGGGAACAGCAGCAGGTGCGGCGCGGTACGCAGGTAGCTCTGCGCCTCGCTGATCATCACGCCCCAGGACACGACGGGGTCGCGCAAGCCGACGCCCAGGAAGGACAGTGTGGCCTCGGCCCCGATGAAGGCACCGAGGGCGATCGTGGCGTAGACCATCACCGGGGCGATCGTGTTCGGCAGCATGTGCCGGGTGATGATCCGCCACGGGCCGGCCCCGAGGGCGCGGGCCGCCTTCACGTAGTCCTGGCTCCGCGCGGCGATCGCGGCCGACCGCATGATGCGCATGGTGATCGGCCAGGACAGCAGGCCGATGGTGCCGATGACCAGACCGCTGATCCCGATCACGCTGTTGCCGACCGACTGGCGGAAGGTCGAGAGCACGACGATGGCGCCGAGGATGAACGGCACCCCGAAGAACACGTCGGCGATGCGGGCCAGCAGCGAGTCCACCCAGCCGCCGACGAAGCCGGCGATCAGGCCCATGACCGCGCCGGCCAGGACGACCAGCGTCGTCGCCAGCACGCCGACGATGATCGAGACCCGGGTGCCGTAGATCGTGCGGGCGTAGACGTCACGGCCCAGGTGGTCGTAGCCGAACCATGCCTCGGCCGACGGGTCCTGCCGGGCCCGGGACAGGTCGCCCACGGTGGGGTCGACCGAGGTGAACAGCTGTGGGAACGCGGCGAGGACCAGCAGGGCGCCGATCAGCGTCGCGGCGACCAGGAACAGCGGTCGGCGCCGCAGGTCGTACCACGCGTCGGCGCCGAGGCTGCGGGCTCTGGTCACGGCCGCCTGGGCAGCCTCCGGGGTGCCGACCGGCTTGTCCGAGGTGGCAGTGGTGGGGTCAGTCAAGGCGGATCCTCGGATCGAGCAGCGCGTAGGTGATGTCCACGAGGAGGTTCGCGAGGAGGTAGATCATCACCAGCAGGACGACGACCCCGGTGACGACGACCCCGTCGAGTCGCTGGATCGACTGGAAGATGAGACCGCCGATCCCGTTGATGTTGAAGATGCCCTCGGTGATGATGGCACCGGCCATAAGCTGGCCGAAGTCGGCGCCCAGGAACGTGATGACCGGGATCGCCGAGTTGCGCGTGAGGTGCACCCCGACGACGCGTTGCCGGGTCAGCCCCTTCGCGGTCGCGGTCCGCACGTAGTCCGCCCGCGCGTTCTCCGCGATGGAGGTCCTGGTCAGCCGGGCCACGTAGGCCAGTGAGAGGCTGCCGAGCACGTAACCGGGGACGATCAGATCCAGTATCCCCGGGTTCGCCGGAACGGTCGGCGGGATCAGGCCGAGCCGCAGCCCGAGAACCGTCTGCAGCACGTACCCGGTGACGAACACCGGGACGGCGACGAGGAACAGCGTGGCGGTCAGCACGAGGTTGTCGAGGAAACCGCCGGGGCGCAGACCCGTGAGCACACCCGCGGTCAGGCCGATGGCCGCCTGGATGATCAACGCGACCAGCGCGAGCTTGATCGTGACCGGGTAGGCGTTCGCGATCAGCGTCCCGACTTCCTGGCCTCGGAAGTTCGTTCCGAAGTCGCCCTGCAGCAGGCCGCCGAGGTAGGAGAAGTACTGGACCAGGATCGGCTGGTCGAGCCCGAACTCCTCGCGCATCCGCTCGATGAACGCCGGGGGGCAGGCCTGGTCGCCGCACTTGCCGGCCAGCGGGTCGCCGGGAAGGGCCCAGACCATGAAGTAGATGAGGAACGTGGTGCCGAGGAACACCGGCACCAGTTGCAGGAGTCGTCGCGAGACATAGCGCCCCACGGGTCACCTCCAGGATCGGGGCGGGTCCGGCAGGTCGCGCCGGACACGTGCGCCGGCGGCCGGGTGGTGACCCGGCCGCCGGCGGTGGTGGGACGGACGGATCAGCCCTGGACGTTCACCGTCATCAGGTTCAGCTCGCGGTCGTAGGTCAGCTCGGCGTCGGTCAGCCGCTCGGACCAGCCGAACTGGGCGGACTGGTCGTTGATCGGCACGGCCGGCATGTCCTGCACCAGGATCCGCTCGGCCTCGGCCCAGGTCGCCTGCGCCTCCTCGAGGGAGGCGGCGTTACCACCCTGCTCGACCAGCGCGTCGAACTCCGGGTTGGTGTACTGGCCGTCGTTGTTCTCGGCGCCGGTGACGTACTGCGGGCTGAGGACATAGTCCATGGTCGGCTGCGCGGCGATCCAGCCGGACCGGTAGATGCCGCTCAGCTGCTGGGACTGGCGCTGGTCCAGGAACTCGGCGAACGTCGGCACCGGCACGAAGTTGCACTCGACCTCGAGGGTGTTGGTGATGCTGATGCAGGCGGCCTGCATCCACTCCCGGTTGATGGCCGAGTCCACGTTCGAGATCAGCTCGATGTTGCCCTCGAAGCCGGAGGCGTCGAACTGCTGCTTCGCGCGATCGGGCTGGAAGGTGCACAGCTCGCCGCACTGGTCGTCGACGTGGCCGGGCACGCCGGCCGGGATGAACCCGGTCGCCGGCTCGACGAGTCCGTTGTAGACGTTGTTGATGATCGCGTCGCGGTCCACCGCCATCGAGATGGCCTGGCGCAGCTGCGGGTCGGCGTAGCGCTCGTCGTACACGGGGAACGCCATCGTGTTGATGCCCGCGTAGGGCTCGTTGCCGTTCCGGTCCGGCAGGTCCTGCTGGTACAGGTTGTCGATCAGCGCCGAACCCGGGACGGACTCGAGGAAGTCGAGGTTGCCGGCGACGACGTCCTGGTAGGCGGCCTCGCTGTCGGCGTAGAAGCGGAACTCCACACCGCCGACGTTGGCCGGAGCGGGGCCGCCGTACTCGTCGTACCGGGTGACGGTCACGTTCTGGTCCGGGACCCGGGACTCGAAGCGGAACGCCCCGTTGCCGATCGGGTTCTCCTCGAACGCGGTCGGGTCGGCGAAGAACGACTCCGGCATCGGGAAGAACGCGATGTCGCCGAGCTGGGTCTCGAAGATCGGCGACGGCGAGGTGAGCGCGACGGTGAAGGTGCGGTCGTCGACGATCTGCAGGCCCGACATGGTCTCGGCGGTCGGCTCGCCCTCGGCCGGGGCGACGTCGGCATAGCCGGCGATGTCCGAGAAGAACGCTGTGCTCGACTGCCCGTTGGCCGCGGAGGCCACGTAGTTCCAGGCGTCGACGAAGCTCTGCGAGGTGACCGGCGTGCCGTCGTGGAACGTCCACCCTTCGGCGACGGTGATGGTGTAGTTCTGCGAGTCGTCGGACTCGATGGACTCGGCGACGAGGTTCTGGGGGTTGCCCTCGCGGTCGTACTCGACCAGACCCGACCAGAGCGAGTCGATGATCTTGCTGCCCCCGGTCTCGCGGGTGTTGCCCGGCAGCAGCGGGTTCTGAGGCTCGGTGCCGAAGACCGAGATCGTGGGGGCGTCGGCCTGGGCGTCGCCGCCCGCCGTGTCGCCGCCACCGCCACAGGCGCTGAGGACCAGCGCGGAGGACAGGGAGAGCGCGAGGAGGGCCGCTACTCGACGTGATCGCATCGGGATCCAGTTTCTGTGGTGGGGCCGCGCTGGGGGGTGGGAGCGGCCGGAACGAGCGATGGTGAACGCACACTAACCGGGACGAACTCCCGAGTAGGTTACAAATCAATTGCACCCGGACGGAACGATGCGGTACCCCAAGTTTCGGTTAAGAAATCGGCCGGGCGAAGAGTTCGTCGCTCTCCGTGACGGGTCCGGGCGGTCGGGCGGCACGCGGCCGGTGGGACACTGGTGGGCGTGTCGCTGGTGCTGGGGATCGAGACGTCGTGCGACGAGACCGGGGCCGGTCTCGTCCGGGACGGTGTACTGCTCGGTGAGGGGCTGGCGTCGTCGGCCGACGAGCACGCCCGGTTCGGTGGCGTCGTGCCGGAGGTCGCCGCGCGGGCGCACGTGAGCGCGATCGCGCCGATGGTGCGCGCCGCGGTCGACGCCGCCGGGGTCTCGCTGTCCGATGTGGATGCCGTCGCGGTGACCGCAGGCCCCGGGCTCTCCCCGGCGCTGCACGTCGGGGTGGCGGCCGCCAAGGCCTACGCGACGGCGCTGGACGTCCCGCTCTACGGCGTGCACCACCTGGCCGGGCACGCGGCCGTCGACGTGCTGGAGCACGGGCCGCTCCCGCCACGCTGCGTCGCGCTGATCGTCTCCGGCGGGCACACCTCGCTGCTCGCGCTCGGCGACCTCGCCCGCGACCCGGTGGAGCACCTCGGGGACACCGTCGACGACGCGGCGGGGGAGGCCTTCGACAAGGTCGCCCGCCTGCTCGGCCTGCCCTATCCCGGCGGGCCCTCGGTGTCCCGCGCCGCGGTGGACGGCGATCCCGCGGCGATCGCGTTCCCGCGCCCGATGACCGGCCCGCGCGACGCCGTGTTCGGGTTCTCCTTCTCCGGGCTCAAGACCGCGGTGGCCCGGCACGTCGAGGCGGCCCAGGACGCGGGCCGGGTGGTACCGGTCGCGGACGTGGCGGCGTCGTTCCAGATGGCGGTGGTGGACGTGCTGGTGCGCAAGGCGCTCCGGGCCTGCGCCGAGCGCGGGGCCGACACCCTGCTGATGGTCGGCGGGGTCGCGGCGAACCGGGTGCTGCGGGCGGAGATGGAACGGGCCTGCGCCGCCGCCGGGATCACCCTGCGGGTCCCGGCGCCGCGGCTGTGCACCGACAACGGGGCGATGATCGCCGCGCTCGGCGACCTGCTCGTGCGGGCCGGGAACACCCCCGAGGGGCTGGCGACGACGGCGGTGCCGACCGTCGCGCTGACCGGCGCCTCGGTCCCGGTGCCCGCCGCGGACGGGGAGGCGGCGCTCTACCCGCTGCCCACCTCCGTATCGGCCACGCCGATCAGCGCCTCGTAGGCTCATCGGGTGTCTCCCGCCCGCCGCCTGCTCCTCGTCCACGCGCACCCCGACGACGAGACCCTCACGACCGGCGGCACGATCGCCCGCTACACCGCCGATCCGGACTGCCAGGTCACCGTGGTGACCTGCACCCTCGGCGAGGAGGGCGAGGTGATCCCGCCGGAGCTGGCCGAGCTCGCCCCGGACCGGGGCGACCAGCTCGGCGGCTATCGGATCCGTGAGCTGGACGCCGCGCTCGACGCCCTCGGCGGCCCGGCGCACCGCTGGCTGGGCGGCGCCGGTCGCTGGCGGGACACCGGCATGGCGCTCGCCGGGCACGGCACCCGCGCGACGCTGCCGGAGCACGTGCACCCGCGGGCGTTCGCGGCGCCCGGGCCGTTCGGGTCGCAGCTGGCGCAGCTGCTGGAGATCGTCGACGAGCTGCGGCCGCAGGTGCTCGTGTCCTACGCCGCCGACGGCACCTACGGCCACCCCGACCACGTCCGCGCGCACGAGCTGACCGCCGCCGCGGCGGCCGCCCGGCCCGACGTCGTCGCGAAGCTGTACTACGCCGTGCGCTCCACCGAGCTGCTGGACAAGGGCCTGGCCGAGCTGCGCGCGGCCTCCGGTGGGGCCGACGGCACCGGCCTGCGCTGGCCCGAGCCCGACGAGCACCCCGGGCACGACGCGGCGGCCGTCACGACCAGGATCGACGTCGGGGAGCACGACGACGGCCGGATCGCGGCGATGCGGGCGCACGCCACCCAGATCGACGTGCGGACCGGGGCGGACTGGACGGCGTTCGCGATGAGCAACGGCATCGTGCAGCCGCTGCTCGGCGTCGAGGAGTTCGTGCTGGCCGGCGCCGACCCCGGCTGCGCCGAGACCGACCTGTTCGAGGGGGTGGACCCGTGAGAACCGTGGGACCCGTGCGTCCCGGCGTGCAGCGCGTCGCGTTCGCGACGCTGCTGCTGGCGATCTCGGTGCTGCTCGTCGCGTTCGAGCTGATGTTCCAGATGCTCTACATCGGACCGGTGCCGATCCCGCTGGGCACCGTGATCGTGATCGTCTCGCTGCCCTGGCTGGCGCGCTGCACCGTCGCGGAGGTCTCGGCGACGACGGCCGGGGCGGCCGCCCCCGTCGTGGTCTGGTTCGCCCTCGTGCTGGTCCTCGGTGTGCTCGGTCCCGGCGGCGACGTGCTGCTGCCGGGCAACTGGCAGTCGCTGCTGCTGCTGGCGGCGGGCGCCGCGGCCGGGCTGATCTCGTTCCGGCGCGAGCTCGACCGCATGGTCTCCGGGCCCCGGCCGTGAACCCGCCGATCTCCGACGACGCGCTCGTCGCCGTGCTGCGCCCGTTCGTGCGGGCCACCCGGCCGGTGCTCGACGGCCTGCGCGAGTCCGACCCGTTCGGGCTGCGGTCGCGCGTCCTGCCGTCCGGATCCGGTTCGGGCGCCGCTCCGGGTTCCGCGGAACGCTCGCGGGTGGACCGGGTGCTCGACGCGCTCGCCTCGGTGCGGGTGCCGGGCACGTCGGCGTGGGCCGCGATGGACACCGAGGCCCGCGACCACTGGTGGGTCTACCGGGTCGGCCGGTTCACCACGCTGATCGCCGCCATCCCCGGTCTCGGCGGGGCCCTGGCCCGCACACTGCCGGTCTCGGACGCCGTCGGCGCGGCCGGCGAGGGACTGCTGCTGGTCGCGATCGCCGGCGAGCACGGGGTGCGCGACGAGGACCGGCTCGTCGAGCTGCTCGCCTCGGTGCTGTTCCGCCGCGAGCTCGCGCTCGGCGACCGGGCGCTGTCCGCCGACGAGGACGCCGCCGCCGACGCCCGCGCCGCGGAGCTCACCGGCGACCTGGCCGGGACCGGGAAGCGGGTCACGCTGCAGCGGGTCGCGACGGCCGTCTGGCGGCTCGGTCGCGCGCTGCTGTCGGTCGAGGACGAGCTCGACAAGCGGCCGCACGGGCGCTTCCACCACCAGATGATCGGGATGCTGCCGGTGGTCGGGGTCGTCGGGAAGTACCTCGGCGAGTGGTCCGGTCTCAAGCGCGCCGCCAAGCTGGGTCGGCGCTGGCTGGACCGGCACGGGCCGGCTCAGGGCGGCGTCGGCACCAGGTAGTGGTAGCGGTGGTGCACCCGCCAGCCCTCCCGCTCGTAGAGGGCCAGCGCCGCGGTGTTGTCACCCGCGACGTCGAGCATCGCGTGCCGCGCCCCGTGCGCCGCGCCCCAGGTCAGCGCCTGCTCGGTGAGGCGGGCGCCCAGCCCCCGGCGGCGGTGCTCGGCGCGGACGTGCAGCCGCGCGAGGTAGACGTGGTCGTCGACGACGGCCGCACGCACCGCCGCGGCGGGTGCGCCGTCCGGACCGTCGAGCACGCCGAAGCCGACGGTCACGGCGTCCTCCCGCGGCCCGGCGGCCGACGGACGGTCCCTCTCCCCGCCGCCTTTGCTCTGCTCACCCGGGGGCGCCACCCCTGCCCCTTTGCTCTGCTCACCTCCGCGCGCCCCCGGGGCCCCCGCGGTCAGGACCGACCAGGCCGGTGACTCCGCAGCGGGCGCCGTGACGCCGTGCACCGCCCACCAGCCGTCGCCCGGCGCCGCCGGCCAGTCCGGCGCGCCGTCGGCGGAACCGGTCGGCGCCACCAGCACCAGGCACTGCCCACCCCAGGCGGGCAGGACGTGCCAGCCCGCCTCGAGGATCCGGTTCGACCAGGGTGAACCGACCGGTGCCTGCACCACCGGGTCGATCCCCTGCTCGGCGGAGAACTCGCGCAGCCGGTCCAGGGCCCGCACCAGCGGAACCCCCGGGTCGCCGAGCACGAGCGCGGAGTTCGCCCGGTTCGTGAAACCGCCGGCCGCCCGCAGCCGCCACTCGCCCACGTCCTCGCGGACCGGGGACGGCCAGGCGGCGGCCCGCAGCCGCTCGATCCGGTTCACCGCCGCCCACGACGCCCTGCGGGGCGGGGCCGGCGGCACCTCGCGGACCGCGACGACGGCGTCCCGGAGCACCCGGACCGGTCCACCCCGGGTGTGCACGACGACCGCGTCCCGCCCGTCCGCGGCGAGCTCGCCGACCGCGTCGGTGAACCGCGGCCCGTCCGAGCCGTCACTGGCGATACGGTGTCGCAGGGCCACCCTGCGTCCCGTCAGTTCCTCCAGCATGGCGCCGACCACCTCGCCCCTGCCCTCCCCGGTGTCGCGGGTTAACCTGCCCGGGTCCCAGTTTGACCGGGTACCCCGCCACCACACGATCCCCGGGTGCCCGCGCCCCGAGTGGAGGACCACCGAAGTGACCTACGTGATCGCCGAGCCCTGCGTCGACCTGCTCGACAAGGCGTGCATCGAGGAGTGCCCGGTGGACTGCATCTACGAGGGTGGCCGGATGCTCTACATCCACCCCGACGAGTGCGTCGACTGCGGTGCGTGTGAGCCGGTCTGCCCGGTCGAGGCGATCTACTACGAGGACGACGTCCCGGAGCAGTGGGCCGCCTACACCAAGGCCAACGTCGACTTCTTCGACGAGCTGGGCTCGCCCGGCGGCGCGTCCAAGGTCGGCAAGATCGACCGTGACGTCGAGCCGGCGAAGAGCCTGCCCCCGCAGGAACACGACGAGTGAGCGGGCACGACCTTCCCGACTTCCCCTGGGACTCGCTGGTCCCGGCCCGTGAGCGGGCGGCCGCGCACCCGGACGGCATCGTCGACCTCTCGGTCGGCACCCCGGTGGACCCGGTCCCCGCGGTGATCCGGGACGCGCTGGCCGGCCCGGCCGCGGCCGAGCCCGGCTACCCGACCACGCACGGCCCGGCGCCGCTGCGCGAGGCGATCGCGGCCGCACTGCAGCGGCGCTTCGGCGTGCCCGGTGTCGACCCGGCGGCGGTGCTGCCGACCATCGGCTCGAAGGAGCTGGTGGCCTGGCTGCCGACGCTGCTCGGGCTGGGGTCCGGCGACACCGTGGTGATCCCCGAGCTCGCCTACCCGACCTACGAGGTCGGTGCCCGGCTGGCCGGTGCCGACCACGTGCGGTCCGACGGCCTGACCGCCGCCGGCCCGGCCCGCGTCAAGCTGGTCTGGCTGAACTCGCCGTCGAACCCGACCGGCCGGGTCCTCCCGGTCGAGCACCTGCGCAAGGTCGTGGCCTGGGCGCGCGAGCGCGGCGCGGTCGTCGCCTCCGACGAGTGCTACCTCGGCCTGCCCGGCGACGCCGACCCGGCCCCGCGCTCGGTGCTGCACCCCGAGGTGTCCGACGGCGACCACACCGGCCTGATCGCCGTGCACTCGCTGTCCAAGACGTCGAACCTCGCCGGGTACCGGGCCGGCTTCCTGACCGGTGACCCGGCACTGGTCGCGGACCTGCTGGAGGTCCGCAAGCACGCCGGGATGATCGTGCCGCGTCCGGTGCAGGCCGCGGTCGCCGCCGCGGTCGCCGACGACGCGCACACCGCCGAGCAGGCCGCCCGTTACGACGCCCGGCGCACCCGCCTGCGGGCCGGGGTCGAGAAGGCCGGGCTCCAGGTGGAGCACTCGCAGGCCGGGCTCTACCTGTGGGCGACCGCGGGCGAGCCCTGCCGGGCGACCGTGGACCGGCTCGCCGGGCTCGGGGTCCTCGTCGCCCCCGGCGAGTTCTACGGCCCGGCCGGCGCGCGGCACGTACGGATCGCGCTGACCGCGCCCGACGAGCGTATCGACGCCGCCGTCGAGCGGCTGGCCGGTAGCTGACCAGCCCACACCACACCCGTCCGCACACCGGCGAGGGAGCCGCGATGGTCCAGGCGCGCCCGCGCTCCGGAGCCGGGGCGGTCCGGCCGGTGGTCGTGCTGCTCGGTGTGCTCGCGCTGGCGCTGAACCTGCGCGCGGCACTGACCGGCTACCCGCCGCTGCTGGAGACGGCCCGGGCCGATCTCGGCATCGGTTCCGGCGCCGCGGGGCTGGTCCAGGCCGGCGCGGTGCTGATGATGTCGGCCGGATCGTTCGCCGCCGCGGCGCTGGCCCGGGCCGGGCGGGAACGGATGCTGGGGGTCGCCGTCGCCGCGATCGCGGCCGGCAGCCTGCTGAGGGGCGTCGCCGCGCTGCCGGCGCTGATCGCGGGCAGCGCCCTGGTCGGGCTCGGCATCGGTGTCGCGGGGGTGCTGCTCACCGGCGTCGTCAAGGAGCACCTGTCCGACCGTGTCGGCGCGGTGACCGGCGCCTACGTCGTGTCCATGATGGTCGGCGCGACGGTCGCGTCCGCGGCTGCCGTGCCGCTCGCCGTCGTCCTGGGTGGGTGGCCGGGCTCGCTCGCCATCTGGACGGTCCCGGCGGTGCTCGCCCTCGCGGTGTGGATCCCGGTCGCGGCGCGGATCGCTCGGGCCCGGACCGCGGCCGCTGCCACGACGGAGGCGCCGCCCGTCCCGGACCGCGAGCCGCGCGTGTGGCAGGACCCGTTCGCGCGCCGCGTGGCCTGTTACATGGCGGGTTCGTCGACGATCTTCTACGGCTGGGTGACCTGGCTCTCGCCGCTCTACGAGTCCCTCGGCTGGAGCCCCGCACGGGCCGGGTTGTTGCTGGCGGTGTGGACGGTCGCGCAGATCCCGGCCGCTCTGCTGATGCCGGCGGCGGCCGAGCGCCGCGGCCGGTGGCGGTTCTGGGCGTCGGTGAGCGTGCTCACCAGTCTCGCCGGCACGGTCGGGGCGTGGTTGCTCCCCGCCGCCGGGACGCCGCTTCCGGTGCTGTGGGCGGTGTTGATCGGCATCGGGGTCGGGGCCGGGTTCCCGCTCGGGCTCACCGTGATCGCGTGGCGGACCCCGACCCCGGCCCGCAGCGCGGCGGTCAGCGGCCTCGCTCTCGGTGTCGGCTATCTGGCCGCCGCGCTCGGCCCGGTCCTCATGGGCGTACTGGTCGACGTCGGCGGGTTCGGGCTGGCGCCCGTCCTCCTGGTCGTCGCGGCCGGGCTGCAGGCGGTCGCCGTCGCACGGATCGGTGACCGTGCGCCCGGGGCCCGGCGCGAAGCCTGACGGCCCGGGTCAGAGCTTCTCGGCGCGTCCGAGGAGGACCAGCCACGCGTCCCACCACTGAGCCCGCAGGGCCTCGGCCCGCGCGCGTTCCCGCTCGACGAGCCGGCCGCCCACGAACACCTCGTGCGCGTCGGGGTGGTCGCCGAGCCCGTCGAGCAGGCTGCGGATGCGGTGCTCGGCCACGCAGGCGTCCTGGTGGTCGCCGAGGACCTCCTGCAGCCCCTCGGCGGCCTTCAGCATCGTCCGGACCCGCGTCGCGTCCTTCGTCCGGCGGCCCTTGCGGTCGCGCATCGCCGGTGCCACGAGCTCGCCGGTGTAGCGCAGCCGCTTGGTGCGGATCCGCAGGTCGTGCAGCGTCATGTCCGGCGGGTTCGCACCGGCCCGGCGCACGTCCCGGGTCAGCCTGCGGGTCTCGGTCCGGACCAGCTCGATCAGCTCCGGCCGGACCACGCCGGCGGGCGGCTCGGGCAGCGGCGCGGACACGGCCTCGACCAGACGGCGGCGCAGCGCGGCGTGCCGGTCGGAGTCGAGCTCGTCGAGCATCGCCGCGCGGGCCGCGATCCGGTCCGCCTCCAGCACCGCGACGAGGCGTTCGCCAGCCGCCTGCTCGGCGGTCGGCAGCGTCGCGACCTCGTCCCGCAGTCGTTCGATCATCACGTCGAGGTCGCGGACCGGGCCCAGCGCCCGGCCGAGCCGGCCCAGGTCCGCCCGGAGCCCGTCGGCCCAGGACCGGTCGAGCAGCGGACGGGCCGACTTCAGCGCGGCCCGCATCCGGCGGACCGCGACCCGCATCCGGTGCAGGTTGTCGATGTCGCGCCCGTCCCGTACCCCGGGCTCGTGGTGCAGCATCGCGCGGAGCCGCTTGTCCAGCAGCGCACGTACGTGCGCGACGGCCGGGTCGCCAGGTCCGGCCCGGAACGGCTCGGCCAGGTCGGCAGCGCCGTAGAGGTTCGAGGGCGGCAGCGGAGCCCCGTCCATGCTCACGTCGTGCTCAGGGGCTCAGTTGGCGTGCAGCGCGGCGTTGAGCTCGATGCCGTCGCCGGTGCGGGGCAGTGCCTCGACCGCGCCGGTGACCGAGTTGCGCCGCAGCAGCAGCCCGTCCTGCCCGGACAGGGTGCGGGCGGCGGTCGTCGTCCCGTCCGGGAGCGTCACCTTGGTGCCGCCGGTGACGTAGAGCCCGGCCTCGACGACGCAGTCGTCGCCCAGCGAGATGCCCAGGCCCGCGTTGGCCCCGAGCAGGCAGCGGCGGCCGATCGAGATGACCTCCTTGCCGCCTCCGGACAGCGTGCCCATCACCGATGCGGACCCGCCGAGGTCGGATCCGTCGCCGACGACGACGCCGGCCGAGATCCGGCCCTCGACCATCGAGGTGCCGAGCGTGCCGGCGTTGAAGTTGACGAAGCCCTCGTGCATCACGGTCGTGCCCTCGGCGAGGTGCGCGCCGAGCCGGACGCGGTCGGCATCGCCGATCCGGACGCCGGCCGGGACCACGTAGTCGACCATCCGCGGGAACTTGTCGACGTGGGTGACGGTGACCGGTCCGCGGGAGCGGAGCCGGGCGCGGGTGAGCTCGAAACCGGGGACCGGGCAGGGACCGTGGTTGGTCCACACGACGTTGGCGAGCAGCCCGAACTGGCCTTCCAGGCTGACCTCGTGCGGCCGGACCAGGCGGTGGCTGAGCAGGTGCAGGCGCAGGTAGACGTCGGCGGCGTCGACCGGGGCGTCGGCCAGCGAGCCGATCTCGGTGCGCACGATCTCGGTCCGGACCCCGCGCAGCTCGTCGGTGCCGATCAGGGCGGCCAGATCGTCGGCGGGATCGGTCGTCCCCGTCCCGGCGAGTGCCGGGGCGGGGTACCAGACGTCGAGCACGGTGCCGTCGGTGGTCACCGTGGCCAGGCCGGTGCCGGAAGCGCCTTCGGGGCGGTACTCGGTACTCACGGGACCCGAACCTACAGTCCCGCCGACGGTCCCGGCGCAGCGCCGTGGGCTTGTCGCACAGGGGCGACGGCCGCCACCTGGGCGCTCGCGAGCCGCGCCGCGGCCGTCAGGTAGCGATGGACCCGCGAGGGCGTGAACGGCGGCGGAACCGGGTCCGGGATCGTGCCGCAGTGATCGCAGCGCGAGGTCAGCTGGATCCATCGTTCGACGGTCGGTGGCGGCTCCACCGACCAGAGCTGTTGCACTCGGACCTCCCACACGCTGCGCCGGCGCATCGCGTCGCGCAGGGCCCGGTCCCGGTGGAACGTCTCGGGTGGCCGGGCCAGCCCGTAGCGGTCGGCCCACCACTCGCCCGGGCCGGGGTCGATGATCGTGTCGAGGTGCGACGGGTACCGCCGCCCCGCGCCGTCGCGCAGGTCGTCGGTCGGGGGGTCGGCCATCGGCGTCACGAGTTCGTTGTCCGCCGTCACCGTTACGAGGCGCAGACCTGCGACGGCCAGGATCGCCCCCAGGGTCTCCAGGCTCGGCGCCAGTGTGCGGCTCTCGATACGTCCGATCGTGGAACGCGCCAGGCCGGTGAGCTCGGCCAGCTGCCGCTGCGAGAGATCCGCCCGTCGCCGGACCGCCCGGACCAGGCCCGCGACATCCGGTACGGCCGGTGTGTCGACGGCGGGGAACGGGTCCTCGAGGAACGCGGTGTCATCGGTGCTCATGCTCCGAGCGTGTGGCCACTCCGCCCGGCCGGAGCGACGATTTCCGGTGCTGTGGACACCTCGGGCGGGATGGGGACAGACGCCGGCCACCTCGCCCCTGACCGGGTGTTCCTGTCGGCGCGACGTGGTAACGGCGGGTCGTCTCGATGATCATCTTGTGCCCGGCGACCGTTGTCTCCGGGGTGGTGGCGACGCCGCTTTGCTCTGCACACCGTGGCGCGCGGCTCCCGGTAAGCCACGACCCGGCGGGCCCCGCCGCCGTCGGGCGATCCGCAGCTTCGTCTACTCGGCATCGGGGGCGGCAACGCAGCGACCCCGGGGCGGACGACATGCGTGGTCGACGAGCGGTAGGTCGACGGACCCGTTGTCCGCGAACCGGATCCGGCGGCCGTTCCCGAGGTGGTGCGCCCCGGTGTGCAGAGCAAAGCGAGGCCCAGCCACCTCGCTCGCTCGATCGCGAGATGAGCGGCCGGCGACGACAGTACTCGCCGGTGACCGGGTCCAGAGCCGATGTCGGGACGGGGCCAGGACGGAGGGCGGCCGGTCGGTAGCGTCGCCGAGGTGACGTCGACTGCTCCCGATCTTGACTTGATGACCGACCCGGTGACGCTGACCGCCGCGATGGTCGACGTCGCCAGCGTCTCCTGGGCCGAGAAGGAGCTCGCCGACGCTCTGGAACGGGCGTTGCGCGCCCAGGCCCCGCACCTGGAGGTCCTGCGCTCGGGCGACGCTGTGCTGGCCCGCACCCGGCTCGGACGGCCGCACCGGGTCCTGCTGGCCGGGCATCTCGACACCGTGCCGATCGCCGACAACGTGCCCTCCCGCCGGGCGGACGGGATCGTGCACGGCTGCGGGACCTCGGACATGAAGTCCGGCGACGCCGTGTTCGCCCACCTCGCCGCCGCGTTGCCGCAGCCGCGGCACGACGTCACGTTCGTGTTCTACGACCGCGAGGAGATCGAGGCCGAGCACAACGGGCTCGGGCGGATCGAGCGCGAGCACCCCGACTGGCTCGCCGCCGACCTGGCGATCCTCGGTGAACCCACCGACGGCGCGCTGGAGGCGGGGTGCCAGGGCACGCTGCGCCTCGAGCTGCGCACCGCGGGGCGCCGGGCCCACTCCGCGCGGTCCTGGCTCGGGGACAACGCGATCCACCGGGCCGGGGAGATCCTCGCCCGGCTGAACGCCTACACCCCGCGCGACGTCGACATCGACGGGTGCGTCTACCGCGAGGGGCTGCAGGCGGTGCGGATCGGCGGCGGGGTCGCGGGCAACGTCGTCCCGGACGAGTGCGTGGTCACGGTCAACTTCCGGTTCGCGCCGGACCGTTCCGCCGAACAGGCCGTCGCCCACGTCCGGGAGGTGTTCGGCGACGTCGACGGGATCGACGCCGTCGTCACCGACCTGTCGCCGGGTGCGCTGCCGGGCCTGTCCGCCCCGGCAGCGGCCGAGTTCGTCGCGGCGACGGGCGCCGCACCGCGGGCCAAGTACGGCTGGACCGACGTGTCCCGGTTCGCGGCGCTCGGGATCCCCGCGGTGAACTACGGGCCCGGCGACCCCGACCTGGCCCACACCCGGGAGGAGCACGTGTCGGAGGCGGCGATCGTCGCGTGCACCGAGGTGCTCCGCCGCTACCTCGCTCCCTGAGGCCGGTTCGCCGGCCCCGGCCCGCCCCGGAATACCGTGACGCGTATGGCCGACGAGAACGCCGAGTCCCGATCTCCGGAGAACCCGCACCTGCCGGAGAAGCAACGCGGCCCCGTGGTGCTGCGCCGCAGCCGCAGCGTCGAGACCACCACGACCGACCAGCGGCTGCTCGACTCCCGCGGTCCCGCGGACTGGGTGCACACCGATCCCTGGCGGGTGCTGCGGATCCAGGCGGAGTTCGTCGAGGGCTTCGGCATGCTCGCCGAGCTGCCCCGGGCCGCGACCGTGTTCGGTTCCGCGCGGACCTCGGCCGACTCGCCCGAGTACGAGCTCGGCCGCGAACTGGGTGCACGGCTCGCCGGCGCCGGGTTCGCGGTGATCACCGGCGGCGGACCCGGTGCGATGGAGGCGGCCAACCGCGGCGCGTCCGAGGCCGGCGGGCTCTCGGTCGGCCTCGGCATCGAGCTGCCGTTCGAGCAGGGCCTGAACCCGTGGGTCGACCTCGGGATCAACTTCCGGTACTTCTTCGCGCGCAAGACGATGTTCGTGAAGTACTCGCAGGCCTTCGTCTGCCTGCCCGGTGGGTTCGGCACCCTCGACGAGCTGTTCGAGGCCCTGGTCCTGGTCCAGACGAAGAAGGTCACCAAGTTCCCGGTCGTGCTGCTCGGCACCGAGTACTGGGGCGGGCTGTACGACTGGATCGGCAAGACCGTGCTGCGCGACGGCAAGGTGTCCGAGAAGGACATGGACCTGCTGCACCTCACCGACGACATCGACGACGCCGTCGAGGTCGTGCAGGAGGCCTACCAGGCCTGGGAGGAGACCCACTGATGTCGGTGGGTCCTTCTGCCACGGGCTTCGCGGTCTGCGTCTACTGCGCGAGCTCCGACGGCGTCGCCCCGCACCACCTCGAGCTCGCCGACGCGGTCGGGCGCGCCGTCGCGGCGCGCGGGTGGACGCTGGTCTCGGGCGGCGGCAAGAAGTCGATGATGGGCGCGGTCGGTACCGGCGCGCGTACCGCGGGCGGCCGCACCGTCGGGATCATCCCGCAGTCCATGGTGGAGCGGGAGTGGGCCGACCACGACAGCGACGAGCTGATCGTCACCGCGAGCATGCGGGAACGCAAGCAGCTGATGGAGGACCGTGCCGACGCGTTCCTCGCGCTGCCCGGCGGTCTGGGTACCTGCGAGGAGCTGTTCGAGGTGTGGACGTCGGCGACGCTCGGGCTGCACGGCAAACCGGTCGTCGTGCTGGACCCGGACGGGCACTGGGACGGCCTGCTCGACTGGGTCGCCGGGCTGGCCGACCGCGGGTTCGCCTCGCGCGCGCCGATGGAGCGGCTGCGGGTCGTACGCGGCGGCGACGGCTGCACCGATCCGGTCGCCGCCGCCCTCGACGCCTGTGCCCGGCCCGTCACGTGATCCGGCCCGTCACGTGATCCGGCCGGTCGAGTGACGCGGTCCACCGTGGAGGCCGGGGGCGTCCGGGACCGGCTCGTCGCGGCGAAGGACGGGCGGCGGGTCGCCGTCGTCCTCCCCGCGCTGGACGAGGAGGCAACGATCGGCCCCCTGGTCACCGGGCTCCTCCCGCTGACGGCCGGCCCGTCGCCGCTGGTCGACGACCTCCTGGTGCTCGACTCCGGGAGCACCGACCGCACCGCGGCACGCGCCGCGGAGGCAGGGGCGCGGGTGCTCTCGCGGGAGGCGGCGCTGCCCGGGGTACCGGTGCTGCCCGGGAAGGGCGAGGCGATGTGGCGGGCGGTGGTCACGCTGGCGGACGCCGACCTCGTCTGCTTCGTCGACGCCGACCTGACCGATCCGCATCCCGACCTCGTCCCGCGGCTGCTCGCCCCGCTGCTGACCCGGCCCGGCGCCGTCCTGGTCAAGGGCTATCACCGGCGCCCGCTGGACGGCCCGGACGGGCACGACGGCGGCCGGGTCACCGAGCTGCTCGCCCGCCCGCTGCTGGCCGCGCTGCGACCGGAGCTGGCGGCGATCGCGCAGCCGCTGGGCGGGGAGTACGCCGCGACCCGCACGCTGCTCGACCGGCTCCGGTTCGCCACCGGCTACGGCGTGGACGTCGGCCTGCTGCTCGACGCCGCCGCGGCCGTGGGGACCGGCGCGATCGCCCAGGCCGACCTCGGGGTGCGCCGGCACCGCAACCGGCCGCTGCACGAGCTGGGGCGTACCGCCCGGGAGGTGCTCGCCACCGCGCTCGACCGCTGCGGCGTCCCCGACTCGGGCGCGGGTGTGGTCGGCTACCGGCCGGAGCCGGAGCCGGAGCCGGAGCCGGAGCCGGAGCCGGAGCCGGCTCCCGGCTCGGTGCCGCTCGCCGGCGTACCGGCGGGAGCGATCGGTGGGGTCGGCGCCGATGAGGCCGGGTGGAGCGTCCCCGACGGGCCCGGGCGCGGTTGGCGACGCGAGGTCCGTCCACTCGAACAGATCGACCGGCCGCCGCCCGGTGAGGTGCGGGCCGGGCGCGTTCCGGCCACCCCGACCGGGTCGTCGGCCCGCGTGGGCTGACCCCCGCCGTCGGTGGTCCGTGATGTGATGGCGGGTATGGGGACCGCGCTCGTGTACGTGCTCGTCCTCGCGGTCGTGGCGGCGCTGGTGTTCGTGCTGGCGGCGGCGGTGTTCGGGCGCGGGGAGGAGCTGGCACCGCTGGGACCGGACGCGACGCCGACTCGGCTGCCGGCCCGCGAGGTGTCCGGTGCCGACGTGCGTGACCTGCGCTTCCAGCAGGTGCTGCGCGGCTACCGGATGGCCGAGGTCGACTGGGCGCTGGACCGCCTGGCCGGGGAGCTCGACCAGGTCCGCGCCGACCGGCACGCGCTGGCCGAGCGGGTCGCGGGCCTGGAGGCGACGATCGCGCGGATGCGCACCGAGGAGGGGCCGGATGACGAGCAGCGCCGGCAGGGCTGACAGCGAGGCCGGCGGGCCGGCGGGGGAGCGCGTCGAGCTGACCGTCCCGGTCGAGGTCGCCGTCCCCGCGGACGTGCTGTGGAGGGGCGTCACCGACTGGGAGGGCCAGTCGGAGTGGATGCTCGGCACCCAGGTGCAGGTCACCGGCGGCGACGGGCGCTCGGTCGGCACCGAGCTGCGGGCCGTCACGGGGATCGGGCCGCTCGGCGTCGCCGACACGATGCGGATCACCGGGTGGACCGAGCCGCCGTCCGGTGCGGGCGGGGAGCGGCGCGTGGTCGTCGTGCACACCGGCCGGGTGATTCGTGGTGAGGGGGTGTTCGCGGTCGAGGAGCTGGGCCCGCGGCGCAGCAGGTTCCTCTGGTCGGAGCTGCTCGACCTGCCCTTCGGGACGCTGGGCCGGCTCGGCTGGCCGCTGGTGCGGCCGGCGTTCGCCGCCGGGGTCACGTGGTCGCTGCGACGGATGGCGACCCGGACCGAGGACCGCTGGCGGGCCGGGCGGTGAGTAGCGGGACGAGCGCCGGGGTGAGCAGAGCAGAGCGGGCTCCCGACGACCGCGGCCGGTGCGACTGGGCGCTGTCGGCACCCGACTACGTCGCCTACCACGACGAGGAGTGGGGCCGTCCGGTCCACGGCACCGCCGCCTGGTTCGAGCGCCTGACCCTGGAGGGGTTCCAGTCCGGGCTGTCCTGGCTGGTCGTGCTGCGCAAGCGGCCGGCGTTCCGCGAGGTGTTCGCCGGCTTCGACCCCGAGCGGGTCGCCCGGTTCGGCGACGCCGAGGTGGACCGGCTGCTCGGTGACGCCCGGATCGTGCGCAACCGGCAGAAGATCGAGGCCACCGTGGCCAACGCCCGGGCCGTGCTCGATCTCGCCGATGGCGGCGTCGACCTGGGGGAGTTCCTGGCCTCCCACGCCCCCGACCCCGCCGTCCACCCGCGACCGGCGCGGCTGTCCGACGTGCCCGGCCGGACCCCCGAGTCGGCGGCGCTGTCGAAGGCCCTCAAGAAGCGCGGGTTCCGGTTCGTCGGGCCGACCACCTGTTATGCCCTGATGCAGGCGACCGGGCTCGTCGACGACCACGTCGAGTACTGCTGGCTCGCCGGGGCCACCGGGGCGGGGCAGCAGGGCCGGTAGCCGCGTGAAGATCGTCGCCGGGCCGTTGCGCTGCGTGAACGCACCCGGATCGCGTCCGGGCCGTGATCGCCTCGGTTGCACCCCGCCACCGGTGATGAGGGACAATGGCCTTCCCGCGGCCGGCGCGCGCCCCGAACGCGTCCACGCGGGACGACAACCGTGTGGATCTTGACGGAGGACGGACGAATGGCCGCGATGAAGCCCCGCACCGGCGACGGGCCCCTGGAAGTCACCAAGGAGGGCCGGGGCATCGTGATGCGCGTCCCGCTCGAGGGTGGCGGGCGCCTGGTCGTCGAGATGACTCCCGACGAGGCGGCGGACCTCAGCGAGGCGCTCAAGGCGACCGTCGGCTGAGGCCTGCTTCCGGGTGGCGGCGTCGTGTTCCGGCGCCGCCCTCCGGACGACTCAGACGACCGAGTCGTAGACCTCGACCGTCCGCCGGGCCATCTCGGACCAGGCGAACTCGGCGACCGCCCGCTCCCGCCCCCGCTCGCCCATCCGGGCCGCCCGGGCCGGATCCGCGACCAGGGTGTCGACCCGCTCCGCGAGCTCGGCCTCGAACGCCGCGGTGTCGCCGGCGTCGTAGTGCGCCAGCAACCCGGTCTCGCCGTCGGCAACGACCTCCGGGATGCCGCCCACGTCGGAGGCGACCACCGCGGTGCCGCAGGCCATCGCCTCCAGGTTCACGATGCCCAGCGGCTCGTACACCGACGGGCACACGAACACCGTCGCCGCCGACAGCAGCTGGCGGACCTCGGTCGTCTCCAGCATCCGCCGGATCCACACCACCCCGGGCCGCGACGCCGACAGCTCGGCCACCGCACGCTCGGTCTCCGCGGCGAGCTCGGGGGTGTCCGGCGCACCGGCGCACAGCACGATCTGGGCGTCGGTGGTCATCCGGTGCGCCGCCGCGACCAGGTGCCCGAGCCCCTTCTGCCGGGTGATCCGGCCGACGAACACCACGATCGGCCGGTCCGGGTCCAGCCCCGCCGCGACGACGGCGTCGCGGGCCGGGTCGGGCCGGTAGAAGTCGGTGTCGATCCCGTTGTGCACCACCTGCACCCGGTCCGGGTCGATCGACGGGTAGGCGGCCAGCACGTCGCGGCGCATCCCGTGCGAGACGGCGATGACGGCGTCGGCGTGCGAGTAGGCGGTCCGCTCGACCCAGGACGACAGCCGGTAGCCGCCGCCGAGCTGCTCGGCCTTCCACGGCCGCATCGGCTCCAGGGAGTGCGCGGTCACCACGTGCGGGCGGCCGTGCAGCAGGCCGCCGACGTGACCGGCCATGTTGGCGTACCAGGTGTGCGAGTGCAGCACGTCGCAGCGCTCCAGCTCGGCCGCCATCGACAGGTCCACGCCGAGCGTGGTCAGCGCGGCGTTCGCGCCGTCGGGCAGCGGCGGTGCCGAGTGCGCCCGCGCGTCGGCCGGGGTGTCCATGCCCGGCTCGGCGAAGCAGTGCACGTCGACGTCCACGCGTTCGCGCAACGCGGGAACGAGGTGTCCGACGTGGACACCGGCGCCCCCGTAGACGGCGGGCGGGTATTCACGGGTGAGCAGTCCGACGCGCACGCCGGGGGACGCTACCGGGACCGGCCGGGCGGGCGCGAGGAGGTGATCTCCTCCCCGCCGCGCCGGTCGATCACGACGCGCCCGACGGGTGGCTCAAGCACGGTGCGCCCACTAGGGTTCACCCCATGCGACCGTCGTCGTCCGGCCGGCTGCCCGGCAAGGTGCTGGGGATCGTGCTGGCCGGCGGTGAGGGGAAGCGGCTGTGGCCGCTCACCGCGGACCGCGCGAAGCCGGCGGTGCCGTTCGGCGGCAACTACCGGCTGATCGACTTCGTGCTGTCGAACCTGGTGAACGCCGGCATGGACCGGCTGTGCGTGCTGACCCAGTACAAGTCGCACTCGCTGGACCGGCACATCTCGACCACCTGGCGGCTCTCCAGCGTGCTCGACCAGTACATCACCACGGTCCCGGCCCAGCAGCGGCTCGGCCGCCGCTGGTACACCGGCAGCGCGGACGCGATCTACCAGAGCCTCAACCTGGTCTACGACGACGAGCCCGAGTACATCGCGGTGTTCGGCGCCGACCACGTGTACCGGATGGACCCGGCGCAGATGATCGCCCAGCACGCGGAGTCCGGGGCCGGGGTCACCGTCGCCGGGATCCGGGTGCCGCGCGCGGAGGCCAAGGCGTTCGGCTGCATCGCCTCCGACGAGACCGGGAAGATCACCGAGTTCCTGGAGAAGCCGTCCGAGCCCCCCGCGGTACCGGACGACCCGGACGTCACGTTCGCCTCGATGGGCAACTACGTGTTCACCACCGAGGCGCTGCTCGAGGCGCTGCGGGCGGACGCGAGCAACGCCGACTCCGACCACGACATGGGCGGCGACATCATCCCGGCCATGGTCGGAGCGGGGCAGGCGCACGTCTACGACTTCGCCGACAACATCGTGCCCGGTGCGACCGAGCGGGACGCCGGCTACTGGCGCGACGTCGGGACGATCGACGCCTACTACGACGCGCACACCGATCTCGTCTCGGTGCACCCGATCTTCAACCTCTACAACCACCGCTGGCCGATCCGCACCGCGACACCGGCGCTGCCGCCGGCCAAGTTCGTCGAGGGCGGCATCGCGCAGGACTCGATCGTCGGCGCGGGCACGATCATCTCCGGGGCGATCGTGCGCCGGTCGGTGATCAGTCCGAACGTCGTCGTGCAGGGCGGGGCGGAGGTCTCCGACTCGGTCGTGCTGCCGGGCGCCCGGATCGGGCGGGGCGCGGTGGTGCGCCGGGCGATCCTGGACAAGAACGTCGTCGTGCCCGACGGGGCGCTGATCGGTGTCGACCTGAACCTGGACCGGACCCGCTACACGGTGTCCAACGGCGGCGTCGTCGTGCTCGGGAAGGGCGTCACCGCGCAGTAGAGCGGGTGGTGCGCCCGGGTGAGCAGAGCAAGGGCTCTGCTCACCTGCGGACGGCGCAGAGCATCCCGTCGGCCACCGGGAGCAGCGCGGACAGCAGCCGCTCGTCGTCCCGGACCAGGGCGGCCGTCTCGCGCAGCGCCGCAGTCCCCGGGCCGTCCCCGGTGCCGTCCCCGGCGACCCGGCCGCCGTCCAGCACGCCCTCGAGGACCAGCACGCCGCCGGGGCGCAGCAACCGGATCGCCTCGGCGAGGTAGCCCGGGTACTCGGCCGGCACGGCGTCGGCGACGACCAGGTCGTACCCGCCGTCGGTGAGCCGGGGCAGCACGTCCAGCGCCATCCCGTTGATCATGCGCAGCCGGCCGGGCCCGTACCCGGCGTCGAGGAACGTGCGTTTGGCGGAGCGCAGCAGCTCCGGGTCGACGTCGATGGTGGTCAGCACGCCGTCGGGGGCCATGCCGCGGAGCAGGTAGAGACCGCTGACCCCGGCACCGGTGCCGACCTCGACCACGGCCCGCGCCGCGATCGTCGCCGCCAGCACCGACAGCGCCGCACCGCCGGCCGGGGTGATCGGGTGCGCGGCCGCGGACGTCCCGACCGATCGGGCCGCGCCGAGGGCGTCGTCCTCGGCGAGGTAGCCCTCGGCGTACGCGGTCGCCCCCGCGATATCACTCATACCGGAAGATTATCGGCACGGACCCTTCCCGGATCGGAAAGGACCGGCGCCGATTTCACAGACTTCTCTCAGACGGGTTTCACATCCTCCTCATCGCCACGGGGCACCCTGTAGGGCAACGACAGAACCAGTGCGCCGCCCGGCGCATCACGGAGGTGCCCCGCCCCGATGCCCGATCCCCGCTCCACCGACGACGTCCCGGCCCGGGACGCCGCCGCAGGCACCCGCCCCGGCGAGGCTGCCGACTGGACCCCGCCGAGCTGGGACGAGGTCGTCCGGGAGCACGCCGACCGGGTGTACCGGCTGGCCTACCGGCTCTCCGGCAACCAGCACGACGCCGAGGACCTCACCCAGGAGACGTTCATCCGGGTGTTCCGGTCGCTGGCCTCGTACAAGCCGGGCACGTTCGAGGGCTGGCTCCACCGCATCACCACGAACCTGTTCCTCGACATGGTCCGCCGCCGTGCCCGGCTGCGGATGGAGGGCCTGCCCGACGACACCGACCGGATCCCCGGGGGCGGACCCGAGCCGGAGACCGTCTTCGCGATCAACCACCTGGACCCGCACCTGCAGGCCGCGCTCGACGAGCTGGCGCCGGACTTCCGGGTCGCGGTCGTGCTGTGCGACGTCGAGGGCCTGTCCTACGAGGAGATCGGCGCCACGCTCGGGGTCAAGCTGGGCACCGTGCGCAGCCGCATCCACCGCGGGCGGACGGCGCTGCGGGCGTCGCTGGAGCGCCACCGGGAAGCCGATGCACGACGGCCGGTGGACGGGGTGGTGGCCGGATCGCACGGACCGGTGGCAGAGTTGGTGCCGTGACCGATCGACGGCGTTTCCAGGTCGTCCCCCCGGACTGGGGGGAGGCCCACCTGACGCTCGAGGCGGTCGTCGCCTACGTGGACGACGAGCTGGCCGCCGGCCCGCACGACCGGGCCCACCGTCATCTCGAGCGGTGTCCGGACTGCGCGAGCGAGGTCGCCGGGCAGCGGCGGGCCCGCACCGAGCTGCGGGGCGCCGACGCGCCGACCCTGCCCCCGTCCCTGATGAGCACCCTGCGGGCGATCCCGCGGGACACCGACCTCCCGGCGCCCCCGGCCGGGCTGGCCCTGACCCCGGACGGCGAGCTGGTCTCGGTGCTGCGACCGGCGGCCCTGGCCCCGTCGCCCACACCCTCCGGGCCGGACACCCGTCGGCGGCGTTCCCGCCGGGTACGTCTCGGGACCGGTGCCGCGGTGTCCGGGTTCGCGCTGGGCGCGCTGGCGTTCGCGGTCCCCGGCTGGGCTCCCGCGACCCCCGTGCCCGGCCCGTCCGGGCCGCACCCCGGTGACTCCGCGGTGGCCCGGATCGCGGTCAACCCGAGCCAGTCCCCGGCGTACCCGTCCGGCTCGACCGCACCCGCCACGCCCGCGTCGGGAGCTCCGGGCGTCCCGGCGACCCCGGCCATGCGGCACGCGGACCTTCCACCGTCCGGCTGAACCGGCGCAACAGGGACTTCACCGCCCGCCCGGCAGGCTGATCCCGTGCCGTGCCCGATGGACCGCCGATGAGCGAGACCCCGGACCACCGGGACACCGGGGGATCCGACGGTGGTGCCGACCGCACACCCGATGCGGTGCCGCCGTCCGCTGCGGTCCCGCCGTCCGGCGCGGCGCCGAGGCTCGGCCCGCGTCCGCTGGAGCGCTCCGAGGCCGACCCCGCCGAGCAGGCCCTGTTCGGCCGGCCGGACGGCGTCGACGCCCCCTTCGACCCGCCGCCGTCGCACGGCACGAACGGCACGTCCCGGCAGGCGCCGGGGTTCCCGCTCCAGCCCCCGCCGACCGCCGCCGTGGCGCGCGCGTTCGGCCGCCCGGAGCGCGCGGGCGCAGGCGGGCTGCAGCGCCCGCCCGGTTCCGACGGCGCCGAGCACACGGATCCCGCAGGTGAGGCGTTCTGGCCCGGCGGCTCGGCCGAGGACCCGTGGCGCGATCCGGACACGCCCGTGGTCGCGGCACCCCCGCACGGTGACGCCGACGAGCCGCCGCCGTCCCCGCGGCCGGACGGCCCCCGGCTCAGCGTCCGCGAGGTGCTGTTCGGCGGACGGGTGCAGCCCAGGGCGCTCGCACTGCTCGGGGCGCTGGCCCTCGGCGTCGGAGCCCTCGGCGGCCTGGTCGGGCACTGGACGGCCGCCGGCGCGAGCGCGCTGACCACCCCCGGCGCGGTGCTGGCGTCCACCGAGGACGCCAAGGAGCGCCCGCCCGGCTCGGTCGCCGATCTCGCGGCCCGGGTGCTGCCGTCGGTGGTGTCGCTGGAGGTGACCGTCGGCAACCAGGCGGGCAACGGGTCCGGGGTGGTCATCGACGCCGACGGCTACGTGCTCACCAACGACCACGTCGTCGCGCCGGCCACCGGGCCCGGCCAGGGGTCCATCGAGGCCGTGTTCTCCGACGGGTCCCGGGTGCCGGCCGAGGTCGTCGGCACCGACCCGTTGACCGATCTCGCCGTGCTCCGGGTGCCGGTCGCCAACCCGACGGTGGCCTCGATCGGCCGGTCCGCCGAGCTCGCCGTCGGGGACTCGGTGATCGCGATCGGCTCGCCGTTCGGTCTCGCGGGCACGGTGACCACCGGCATCGTCTCGGCGGTGGACCGCCCGGTGCGGCTCGACCCCGAGGGCAGCGCGGGCGACGCGGTGATCGACGCGGTGCAGACCGACGCGGCGATCAACCCCGGCAACTCGGGCGGCCCGCTGGTGGACTCGACCGGGGCCGTGGTCGGGATCAACACCGCGATCCGCAGCGCCGGGACGGCGCAGTCCGGCGACCAGGGCGGGTCGATCGGGCTCGGGTTCGCGATCCCGATCGACGACGCGCGCACCATCGGCCAGGAGCTGATCCGCTCCGGCCGGGTCGCGCACGCCGACCTGGGCGTGAACGCGCGCTCGGTCACCGACGGCGCGACCGACGGCGCGCAGATCCAGAACGTCGTCGAGCGCGGCCCGGCCGCCGCGGCGGGCATCGCCGACGGCGACGTCGTGGTGCGGGTGGGGGAGCGGGCGATCGCGAGCGCGGACGAGATGGTCGTCGCGGTGCGCGAGTACGACCCGGGCGCGCAGGTCCCGATCGAGCTGGTCCGCCAGGGCCGGCCGCTGACGGTCACCGCAACCCTCGGCGAACGTTAGCCGGCCGTCACCGATCCACGTACCCGCAGCCCACCCGACCTGCGTACGCTGACGGACGTGTTCGAGAACATCGGGATGGTGGAGATCCTGATCCTCGTCGTGGCCGGGCTGTTCATCCTCGGCCCCGAGCGACTCCCCGACGCCGCGCGCTGGGTGGGTAACGCGGTCCGCCAGGTCAAGGAGTTCGCGACCGGCGCCCAGAACACCCTCAAGAAGGAACTGGGCCCGGAGTTCGACCAGATCCAGAAGCCGCTGAACGAGCTGCGCAGCCTGCGCTCGCTCAACCCCCGCACGGCGATCACCCGCAGCCTGTTCGCCGACGACGAGCCGGTCAAGCCGAACGGGCACAGCCCCCGCGCGTCCACGAACGGCAGCAACGGCGCGCGCAGCAACGGATCCGCAGGCTCCACGACGAACGGGACCGGGGCCACGGCGTCGGGGCCTGCGCCGGCGACGCCGCGCCCGCTGGCGTCGGACGAGCGCCCCCCGGTCGACCCCGACGCCACCTGACGCCGGGGCCGGGGGCCCGGGCCTCAGCCCAGCAGCGCCGGGCGTCGCAGGTGGTGCTCCGTGGCCTGCTCGTAGGCGTGCGCCGCGGCCAGCACCGTCGCGTCGGCGTGCCGCGGCCCGACGACCTGCAGCCCGACCGGCAGCCCGGCCGCGGTGAATCCGCACGGCACCGACGTCGCCGGCTGCTGGGTCATGTTGAACGGGTAGGTGAACGGCGTCCACGACGTCCAGCGTGGGGCGTGCCAGCCGTCCGGGACCTCCTGCCCGCCGGGGAACGCGACGATCGGCAGCGTCGGGGTGAGCAGCAGGTCGTAGGAGTCGTGGAAGGCGCCCATCAGGGTGCCGATCTCGTTGCGCACGGCCATCGCGCCCAGGTAGTCCAGCGCGCTGGTCGTCGCGCCCCGCTCGGCGATCTCCACCAGCGCCGGGTCCATCCGGGCCCGCGCCTCGGCGCCGATCGGCTCGAGGGACTTGGCCGCGGCGGCGAACCAGAGTGTCTCGAACGGCTCGATCGGGTCGGCGAAACCGGGGTCGGCGAGCTCGACGGTCGCACCGAGCGAGGTGAACACGTCCGCCGCGGCGGCGACCAGCGCGGCCACCTCCGGGTCGACGTCGGCGAACCCCAGCGTGGGGGAGAACGCGATCCGCAGGCCCCGCGCGCCACCGGCGAGCCGGTCGACGGCGGACTCACGGGCCACGTCGGCCACCCAGGGGTCACGGGTGTCGGGCCGGGCGACGACGTCCTGGAGCAGCGCGGCGTCGGCGACGGTGCGGGTCATCGGCCCGACGTGGGCCAGCGTCCCGAACGCCGACCCGGGGTAGTGCGCGATCCGGCCGTAGGTCGGCTTGTGCGCGACGGTGCCGGTGAAGGCGGCCGGGATGCGGACCGACCCGCCGGCGTCGGTGCCCAGCGACAGCGGCCCCATGCCCAGCCCGACGGCGGCCGCGCTGCCACCGGACGAGCCCCCGGCGGTCAGCGACGGGTCCCACGGGTTGGTGGTGACCCCGGTCAGCGGCGAGTCGGTGACGCCCTTCCAGGCGAGCTCGGGCGTGGTGTTCTTGCCGAGCAGCACCGCGCCGGCCTCGCGTACCCGGGCCACCGGCGGGCCGTCGACCTCGAACGGCCCGTCCGGCGACGTCGTGGTCGACCCGCGCCGGGTCGGCCAGCCGATCGTCAGCAGCATGTCCTTGATCGACGTCGGCACCCCGTCCAGCGGGCCGATCGGTTCACCGGCCTGCCAGCGGGCCTCGGAGTCCTTGGCCGCCGACAGCGCGGAGTCGGCGTCGACCAGGCAGAAGGCGTTGACCGCGCCGTCGTGGGCCTCGATCCGCTCCAGCGCGTCGCGGGTGGCCTGCACCGGCGAGATCTCCCCGGTGCGGTACCCGGCGAGCAGTTCGGTCGCGCTCAGGTCGGCGGTGCTCACTGAATTCCTCCGGAGGTCGAGCTCACGTATCCCCGTTCCTTGTCCACCACGTTGCGCAGCTCCGCACCCTCGCGGAAGCGCACCAGGTTGTCGGCGAACAGCTCCACGAGCATGTCCTTCCACCCGACGACGTCACCGGACATGTGCGGCGAGACCAGGACGTTCTCCATGGTCCACAGTGGTGAGTCGGCCGGCAGCGGCTCGACCTCGAAGACGTCCAGCGCGGCGCCGGCGAGCCGCCCGGCGGCGAGCGCGCCGACCAGGTCGTCCTGCACGACGAGCGGCCCGCGGCCGACGTTGATCACGCGGGCCCGCTCGGGCAGCAGCGCGATGGTCCCGGTGTGCAGCATGCCGCGGGTGGCGTCGGTCAGCGGCGCGGCGAGCACCAGGAAGTCGGTGTCCGGGAGCAGCCCGGGGAGCTCGTCGAAGGCGTGCACCCCGTCGGTGGCGCGCCGGCCGACCAGCCGGACGGTCATCCCGACCGCTCCCAGCAGGTGGGCGATGGCGTGCCCGATCGGCCCGCTCCCGACGACCGTCGCGATCTTCCCGGCGACGGTCTCGGTCTCCCGGTGCCGCCACGTCGCGTCCCGCTGCAGCGCCAGCGAGCCCGCGGTGTCCTTGGCGAACGCCAGCACGGCGCCGAGCACGAACTCGGCCATCGGCCGGTCGAACACCCCGCGGGAGTTGGTCAGCACCACGCGCGAGGCGAGCAGCTCCGGGAACGCGACCTTGTCGACGCCGGCGCTGGCCGTGTGCACCCACCGCAGGTCGGTCGTCAGCTCCGGGCTCCACACCCGGCGCACGGCGTCCGAGGTGAAGTCCCAGGTGAGCAGCACGTCGCTGCCGGGCAGCGCGTCGGCCAGCTCCTCGGGGGAGACGGCGAGCCGCAGTCGGCTGCCGCCGACCCGTTCGCTGAGTCCGGGCGGGGCGTCACCACCGTGCAGGACGGTGACGGTGGAAGAGTCCTGACCAGCGGAAACCGGCAAAGTTCGGTCCTGTCGACGAGTCGGTCGGCGGCGTTGACACGCTAGGAAGCGCACCTAGCATTGTCAACAATCCACCTGTCCGCATTCGGAGTCCGAGGGGTTGTCGTTGAGCAAGCTGATCAGGATCGAGCTCGTGAAGCGCGGCGTCGGCTGCACCGCCGAGCTGCTGGAGAAGGAGGCTCCGCGGACGTCCGCGGCGGTCTGGGAGGCGCTCGCGGACGGCCCGCTCGGCGGCGACGTCCAGCACGCCAAGTACGCCCGCAACGAGGTCTACACGATCGTTCCCCGGTTCGGTCCGCGGATCGGGCAGGAGAACCCGACCGTGACGCCGATCCCGGGCGACGTCTGCTACTTCGACTTCCACGGCGGGATGCTCGACGCCGCGTTCAAGGACGACCAGGGCATCGACCCCGAGGCCGGCGGGATCGACCTGGCGATCTTCTACGGGCGGAACAACCTGCTGCTCAACGGCGACGTCGGCTGGGTCCCGGGCAACGTGTTCGCCACGATCGTCGAGGGCCTGGACGCGATGGCCACCGCCTGCCACGACGTGTGGCGGGCCGGGAGCATCGGCGAGCGCCTGGTCTACTCGCGGCTGCCCGAATGAGTCGGGTGAGCCTTTGAGTCGGGTGAGCCTTGCGTTGCGCCCCAGCTCTGTAGGATTGTCGACAACATGAGGACGGTCGGGATCCTGTACCCGGGCTTCTCCGCCGAGGACGACTACCCGCGCGCCGAGAAGCTCCTCACCGACGGCGCCACCCTGCCGCTGGTGCACACCGAGATGAAGGTCGACGCCCACCGCGAGGACGCGCTGCTCGACATCGGCGGCGACGAGGTCCTGGCCGAGGGTGCGCGGCGGGTGGCCGCGGAGTCCGGACCGCTCGACGCGATCGTCTGGGCGTGTACCTCGGGCAGCTTCATCTTCGGCCCGGAGGGTGCGGCGCGGCAGGCCGCGGCGCTGGAGCGGGCGGCGGGGGTGCCGGCGTCGAGCACGTCGTTCGCGTTCGTCGACGCCTGCCGGCGCCTCGGCATCGGCTCGGTCGCCCTCGGCGCGACCTATCCCCCGGACGTCGCGGGCGCCTTCGTGCAGTTCCTGACCCACCACGGCATCTCGGTGCTGACCGTCTCCGCGCGGGACATCATCACCGCCGCCGAGGTGGGGACACTGCCGAACGGGACCGTGCTGGACTTCGCCGGGGCCGTCGCGTCGGACGCGCCGCAGGCCGACGCCGTGCTGCTGCCCGACACCGCGCTGCACACCGTCGAGATCCTGGACGCGCTGGAGCACCGGGTGGGCCGGCCGGTACTGACGGCCAACCAGGTGAGCATCTGGCAGGGCCTGCGGCTGGCCGGAGCGGACCTCGACCGCCCGGGTCTCGGGACACTGTTCCGGAAGGGGTGACGGCAGTGGGAACCGTGGGTCCGGGGCGAGCAGTGGCGGCCGACGACCTGGAGCCGGTCAGCCGGCGGTCCACGGCGGAGATCGTCGCGGACCGGATCCGTGCGGCGATCATGCGTGGCACGTTCCCGCCGGGTGCCCAGCTCGGCGAGGTGGAGCTCGCCGGCCGTCTCGGGGTGAGCCGCGGACCGCTGCGCGAGGCGATGCAGCGGCTGGTCGCCGAGGGGCTGCTGCGCAGCGAGCGGCACCGCGGCCTGTTCGTGCGCGAGCTGGGACCCGACGACGTCCGGGACGTCTACCTGGCCCGCACCGCCGTCGAACGGGCCGCGGCGCTGCAGGTGCTGGCGGGCGACCGGTCCTCGGCCGTCGTCGCGCTGGAGATCCCGCTGGGGGCGATGCGCGCCGCCGCGGCGGCCGGGGACGCGGTCGGGCTCGCCGACGCCGACCACGACTTCCACGCGGCGCTGGTCGCGGCGTCCGGCAGCCCGCGGCTGCGCCGGATGACCGACGGGCTGCTCGTCGAGACGCGGATGTGCCTGGCCGCGTTCCAGCAGACCGCCCCGCCGGCCCCGGACCTGGTGGCCGAGCACGAGCTGCTGCGGGACGCGCTGCGCGACGGCCGCACCGAGATGCTGCTGGACCGCCTGCAGGCGCACATGGACGACGCCGTGGCGCGGATCCTGGGGGCGATGCCGCCGGCGGCGTGAGGTGGTCCGGAATGTGAATCCCGGCGCTTAGCACACCACCCGGTCGTTGGCATACGTAACATACCGGTGCGTGGCGGGCGTGCTCGAGGGTTTCCTGGTCATCGGTGTCGTCATCGTGGTCGGGTACGTCCTGGGGCGCGGGCGGCTGCTCGGCGACCAGGGCGCGCGGGTGCTGGCCCGCCTCGCGTTCTTCGTCGCGTCGCCGGCCCTGCTGTTCGTCACCATCGCGCGGGCGGACATCGGCGCGATCTTCTCCGGCGGGCTGATCGTCACCACGGTGACCTGTCTCCTCGCCTGCCTGCTGTTCGTCCCGATCGCGCTGCTGCGTCGCCGGCCGGCGGGGGAGGTGGTCGTCGGCTCGATGGCCTCCGGGTACGTCAACGCCGGCAACCTGGGCATCCCGATCGCCACCTACGTGCTCGGCGACCCCGCCGCCGTCGCGCCGGTGCTGCTGTTCCAGCTCGCCGTGCTGACGCCGCTGTTCACCACGCTGCTCGACGTGCTCCCCGGGGACGGCCGCGGCGAGGCTCCGTCCTGGGCGCGGGTGGTGTTCGCCCCGCTGCGGAACCCGATCGCGATCGCCACCGCCGCCGGTCTGACGGTCTCGGCCACCGGCCTCACGCTCTCCGGCCCGCTGGTCGCGCCGCTCGAGCTGCTCGCGGCCCTCGCGGTGCCGACGATGCTGCTCGCCTTCGGGATCTCGCTGTACGGAGCCCGGTTCCCCGGCACCGGGGAGAGCGCCGGCTCGGTGTGGATCGCCGTCGTGATCAAGAACGTGGTGCACCCGCTGATCGCCTGGGCACTCGCGGCGGGCGTGCTCGGCCTCACCGGACCGGCGCTGCTCGCCGCGGTCGTGCTGGCCGCGTTGCCGACCGCGCAGAACGTCTTCGGCTATGCGGTCCGCTACGAACGCGGGGTCACCCTGGCCCGCGACTCCGCCCTGGCGTCGACGATCGTGTCGGTCCCGATCCTGCTGGTCATCGCGGCACTGCTGGCCTGACGACGATCATCGCCGTGTCCCGTGCGGCGGGGTGTCCGCACCCTTCCTTTGCTCTGCACACCCCCACGCACCACCGCCCGGACCGAGCGTCCGGCAGGGGGTGGCGCGTGGGGGTGTGCAGAGTAAAGCGAGGTGGGGGAACGCCTTGCCCTCGGCCGCTCGAGCGTGCTTCCCTGAGATTGTCGACAACTCGACAACCCTGGATCATCTTCGACCGATCAGGAGCTGCGAACCCATGGCACAGCTGTCCCCGCTGCTCAAGCAGGCCACCCCGGTCCAGGCCGCCCGCGGTGAGGGTGTCTACCTCTACGACACCGAGGGCCGCCGGCACCTGGACTTCACCGCCGGCATCGGCGTCACCTCCACCGGGCACTGCCACCCGAAGGTCGTCGCGGCCGCGCAGGAGCAGGTCGGCACGCTCATCCACGGCCAGTACACGACCGTGATGCACCAGCCGCTGCTCACGCTGGTCGAGCGGATGGGGGAGGTGCTGCCGGCGGGCATCGACTCGGTCTTCTTCGTCAACTCCGGCTCGGAGGCCGTCGAGGCCTCGGTGCGCCTGGCGCGGCAGGCGACCGGCCGGTCGACGATCGTCGCCTTCGACGGCGGGTTCCACGGCCGCACGATGGGCGCCGCGGCGCTCACCACCTCCGGGGCGAAGATCCGCGCCGGGATCGGGCCGATGATGGGCGGCGTCGCGTTCGCGCCGTTCCCGTTCGCCTACCGGTACGGCTGGTCCGAGGAGCAGGCCGTCGCCTTCGCGCTCGCCGAGCTCGACCGGCAGCTGGCCAGCACCGCCCCGGCGGCCGACGTCGCGGCGTTCATCGTCGAGCCGGTTCTGGGCGAGGGCGGCTACGTGCCGACCCCGGCCGCGTTCCTGCACGGCCTGCGCGAGCGCGCCGACCGCCACGGCATCCTGGTGATCGCCGACGAGGTGCAGACCGGCTACGGCCGCACCGGGAAGTTCTGGGGCCACCAGCACGCCGACGGGTTCACCCCGGACATCATCGTGACCGCGAAGGGCCTGGCGTCGGGCTTCCCGCTGTCCGCGATCGCCGCCCCGCTCTCGCTGATGGAGAAGGCCTGGCCGGGTTCGCAGGGCGGCACCTACGGCGGCAACGCCGTCGCGTGCGCCGCGGCGCTGGCGACCCTGGAGGTCGTCCAGTCCGAGGGCCTGGTCGAGAACGCCCGGGTGCAGGGGGAGAAGCTGCTGGCCGGCGTACGCCATGCCGCCGAGGGCGTCGGCGCGATCGGCGACGTCCGCGGGCGCGGGCTGATGGTCGGCATCGAGTTCGTCGACGCCGACGGCAAGCCGGACGGCGCGACCGCCGCGAAGGTGCACGCGACCGCGGCCGAGCACGGCCTGCTGCTGCTGACCTGCGGGGTCTACGGCAACGTCGTGCGCATGATCCCGCCGCTGGTCGTGACCGGAGACCAGGTCGACGAGGGCCTGGCCCTGTGGACCAAGGCGCTCGACGACGCGCTCGCGTAGCGACGGGTGGCCGACACGACGGAGGCCCCGCACACCGGCCGGTGTGCGGGGCCTCTGCCGTGATGCTCAGCGTCCGAATGTTCAGCGTCCGACGGGGGAGATGTTCAGGCTCATCCCGGCCAGCCCGCGGGCGCGGGTGGTGAGCTTCCCGGCGATCGTGTCCAGCGCCTGCGCCGCGGCGGACTCCGGCTCCCCGAGGACGATCGGGGTGCCGGCGTCGCCGCCCTCGCGCAGCGCGACGTCGAGCGGCACCTGCCCGAGCAGCGGCACCGGTGCGCCGAGGAGCTGGGTCAGCGAGTCGGCGACGGTCTGCCCGCCGCCGGACCCGAAGAGCTCGTTGCGGGAGCCGTCGGGCATCTCCAGCCACGACATGTTCTCCACGACCCCGGCCAGGCGCTGGCGGGTCTGGGTGGCGATCGCGCCGGCCCGCTCGGCGACCTCGGCGGCCGCCTGCTGCGGGGTGGTGACGACCAGGAGCTCGGCGTTCGGCACCAGCTGCGCGGTGGAGATGGCGACGTCACCGGTGCCCGGCGGCAGGTCGAGCAGCAGCACGTCCAGGTCGCCCCAGAAGACGTCGGCCAGGAACTGCTGCAGCGCGCGGTGCAGCATCGGGCCGCGCCACACGACCGGGGTGTTGCCGTCGGTGAACATGCCGATCGAGATGACCTTCACGCCGTGCGACTGCGGCGGCATGATCATGTTCTCGACCTTGGTCGGCCGGTCGTCGGCACCGATCATGCGGGGGACCGAGTGGCCGTAGATGTCGGCGTCGACGACCCCGACCTTCAGCCCGTCCCGGGCCATCGCCGCGGCCAGGTTCACGGTGACCGAGGACTTGCCGACCCCGCCCTTGCCGGAGGCGACGCAGTACACCCGGGTCAGCGAGCCGGGCTGGGCGAACGGGATGACCGGCTCGTCGGCGTCCCCGCGCAGCGAGCGGCGCAGCTCGGTCCGCTGCTCGTCGCTCATCACGTCGAGCTCGACCTCGACCCGCTCGACGCCCGGGACGCGGGTCACCGCGTCGGTGACCCGGGAGGTGATGGTCTCGCGCATCGGACAGCCCGCGACGGTCAGGTAGACCCCGACGTGGGCGAGCCCGTCGGCCGAGACGGCGACGCTCTTGACCATCCCCAGCTCGGTGATCGGCTTGTGGATCTCCGGGTCCTCGACGGTGCCGAGGGCGGCGTGCACCGCCTCTTCGACCGTGCTGGTGCTGCCGGTGACGGGCATGGGTGCAACGACCTCTTTCTCCTGCCGGGGACACCCTCATGCTACGTGTCTGCCCGGACCGTCCCCGCGTCTCCTACCATCCTCCGGGTGGAGGAGGCTTCGGGTGCCGTGGGACGCGCGACCCGGGCACGCCGCCGGGTGGTCCCGACGCGTGAGGAGCTCGCCTCCTGGCGGAGCTTCCTGCGCGCGCACGCCGGCGTCACCCGCACGCTCGAGACCGAGCTGGAGCTCGAGCAGCAGCTCTCGCTGGCGGCCTACGACGTGCTGGTCCAGCTGTCCGAGGCGCCCGGGCACCTGCTGCGGATGACCGAGCTGGCCGACGCGGTGCTGCTGTCGCGGTCCGGGGTGACCCGGCTGGTGGACCGGCTGGAGCGGGCTGGGCTGGTCGTCCGGGCGAAGGTCGTCGGCGACGGGCGCGGGGTCACCGCCCAGCTCACCGAGGCCGGCTACGAGCGCCTGCGGATCGCCGCGACGACCCACCTGCGGGGGGTCCGCCGGCACTTCGCCGACCGGCTCGACGACGACGACCTGACCGACCTCGAGCGGATCTGCCGCAAGCTCATTCCGTGACGCGGCGGGCCGTCCCGGCGGTGCCGTCGGCCGCGCGGCCCTTCCCGCGTCCCCGCCGCCGGTCGGCCGGCCGGCCGTCGGTCTCCGGGTGTGCGGCCGGGTGGTCGCCGGTCCCGGCGGCCCGCTCGACGGCGTCCCGCACCTGCTCGGACAGCTTCTCCAGCTCACCGCGCAGGTAGTCGCGGGTCGCGGTCTCGCCGACGGCGAGGCGCAGCGCGGCCAGCTCGCGGGCCAGGAACTCGGTGTCGGCCTTGGTGCGCTCGGCCCGGCGCCGGTCCTCGTCGAGGGCGATGCGGTCCCGGTCGTCCTGCCGGTTCTGGGCCAGCAGGATCAGCGGCGCCGCGTAGGCGGCCTGGGTGGAGAAGGCCAGGTTGAGCAGGATGAACGGGTAGGGGTCCCACCGGATCTGCCACGCGATGAGGTTCAGCGCGATCCACACCACCACGACCACGGACTGGATGGCGAGGAACCGCCCGGTCCCGAGGAACCGGGCGACCCGCTCGGACAGCCTGGCGAAGCCGTCGGGATCCACCTCGAACCGGCGACGACCGGTGAGCGGCTGGTCCAGCCGCCGTCCGGGAGCGAGCTCAGGCATCGCGCACCTCCGATACGTCCGCCGTCGCGAGTTCGCCGGCGGTCGCCAGTTCGTCGGCGGTCGCAAGGTCCCGGTCCCGCCAGCCCTGCGGCAGCAGGTGGTCGAGCACGTCGTCGACGGTCACGGCGCCGAGCAGGTGGTCGGCCGCGTCCACCACCGGTCCCGCGACCAGGTTGTAGGTGGCGAACCACCGGGTCACCTCACCGAGCCCCGCCTCCGGACCGATCCGCGGCAGCTCGTCGTCGACCATGCCGGCGACCAGCTCGAACGGCGCCGCCCGCAGCAGCTGCTGGGAGTGCACGCAGCCCAGGTACCGCCCGGTCGGGGTGGCGGTGGGCGCCCGGACGACGAACACCATCGACGCCAGCGCCGGCGGCACCTCGGGGTTCCGGATGCGGGCCAGGGCCTCGGCCACCGTCGCGTCCGGGGACAGGGTGATCGGCTCCGGGGTCATCAGGCCGCCCGCGGTGTCCCACTCGTAGCGCAGCAGCCGGCGCACCGGCTCGGACTCGCCGGGTTCCATCAGCTCCAGCAGCCGGCCGGCCTCGTCGTCGGGCAGCTCGCCGAGCAGGTCGGCGGCGTCGTCCGGGCTCATCGCCTCCAGCACGTCGGCGGCCCGGTCCTCGTCCAGGTAGGACAGCAGCTCGCGCTGGTCGGACTCGGACATCTCCTCGAAGACGTCGGCGAGGCGCTCGTCGTCGAGGGCGTCGACGACCTGGCGCTGCCGCCCGTCGGGCAGCCGGGACAGCGCGGCGGCGACGTCCGCCGGCCGCATCGAGTCGAAGACCGCGACCAGCCGGTCGGCGCCCTGCGCGCCGGCGACGTCGAGTCCCGAGACGGCCTCCCATCCGAACACCTCGACCCGCGACCGCCGGGCCAGCCGGGTCCGGCGGAACCGCACCGCCACCCGGGTCGCCGCCCAGTCGCGGGTGCGGGTCGGTTCGATCGCGACGTCGGCGACGGAGCCCTCGGCCCCGGACTCGCGGACCGTGACCGGGGTGTCGAGCAGCTCGCCCAGCACCCGGGTCTCGTTGGGCCGCTGGTCGAAGGCCCGCAGGTTGACCGAGCCGGTGGCGAGGGTGACCGCGGCGGGCGCGACGTCGGCGACCCGCAGCATGGGCACGAAGATGCTCCGCCGGGCGGACAGGTCGACGACCAGGCCGAGCACCCGGGGTGGCCGGGTGTCGACGCGTAACGACACGACGACGTCGCGGACCCTGCCGATCCGCTCGCCGTCCGGGCCGAACACGGCCAGGGCGGCCATGCGCGCGACGAACACCCGAGCCGTGGCCATGGTTCGAGCGTAGAACGGTGCCGGGCGACGGGTGCGGGCGGCGACACGACGGTGCCCGGCCCGGCGACGCGGCAGTGCTCCGCCCGGCGACACGGCAGTGGCCGGCCCGGCGACACGCCGGTGACGTGGGCGGCGCGGGGAGTGGGCCGATTAGGCTCGCCGGGCGTGACCGAGCCCGACCGCGACGACCCCGACGAGGGGTTCGTCCCCGCCCCGGATCCCCTCCACTACGACATCGTCGACGTGTTCACCGACCGCGCCTACGCCGGCAACCCGCTCGCGGTGGTGCACGGTGCGGAGGCCCTCTCGGGGGCGCGCATGCAGGCGATCGCGACCGAGTTCAACCTGTCCGAGACGGCGTTCCCGCTCCCGCCCACGGACGACGTCGCCGACTACCGGGTCCGGATCTTCACCCCGGTCCGCGAGCTGCCCTTCGCCGGGCACCCCAGCGTCGGCACCGCCTGGGTGCTGGCCCGCGACGGCGTGATCGGGCACGGCGACCGGCTGCAGGAGTGCGGCGCCGGGGTCCTCCCGATCCGGGTCGACGGCAGCGGGGCCCGGGTGGAGGGCGGCACCCCGTCCGTCGGCGAGGAGCTCAACGCGGTCCGGCTGGCCGCGGCCGTCGGGCTCGGGCCGGACGACGTCGACGGCGCCGCGGTGCCCGGCGTCGCCGCCGCGGGGGTGGAGTACGCGATCCTGCTCGTGCACCCGGACGCGGTCGCCCGCGCACGCCCCGACGCGGCCGCGATCGCCGCCGTCCGGGAGGGCACCGTCGGCGTCCTGGTGGCCTCGGTGGACGCGGGAGCCGAGCGGGTGCGCGCGCGGATGTTCGCGCCCGGATCCGGGGTCACCGAGGACCCCGCGACCGGCTCCGCGGCTGTCGCGCTGGGCGTGTTCCTGGCTGACCGGGGCCTGGTGCCCGACGACGGCGAGCACCCGTTCGTCGTCACCCAGGGGGTCGAGATGGGCCGGCCCTCGACGCTGCACGCGGGGGTCCGCACCGAGCGCGGGCGGGCCGTCGGCACCTGGGTCGGTGGCTCCGTCGTCGCGGTGGCGAGTGGATCGCTGACCCCGCCTCCCGAACAGGGGTGACCGGCAGGTAACCCCGTTCTGACCACCGGCGGGTGAGAAACCAATCACCTGGACGGGGCGCCCGCGCGATCGGCGTGCCAGCATCGGCGGCGCGGGAGTCACGACCCACCCGCCCGCGAACTCGATGAGGAGCGACGCCTGTGAGCACCACTCTGCGAGCCCGGCGGTCCTGCCTGGCCGTGCCCGGTTCGAGCCAGAAGTTCATCGACAAGGCACGCACGCTGGACTCCGACCAGGTGTTCCTGGACCTCGAGGACGCGTGCGCCCCGCTGGCCAAGCCCGGTGCGCGGACCACCATCGTCGAGTCGCTCAACGAGGGCGGCTGGGGCACGAAGCTCCGGGTGGTCCGGGTGAACGACTGGACGACCGAGTGGACGTTCACCGATGTCGTCGAGGTGGTCGGGGGTGCCGGCGCGAACCTCGACGCGATCATGCTGCCGAAGGTGCAGACCCCGGAGCAGGTCGTCGCGCTGGACCTGCTGATGACCCAGATCGAGAAGGCCAACGGCCTCGAGGTCGGGAAGATCGGCATCGAGGCGCAGATCGAGAACGCGCTCGGCCTGACCAACGTGAACGCGATCGCCACCGCGTCGCCCCGGGTCGAGACGATCATCTTCGGCCCGGCCGACTTCATGGCCTCGATCAACATGAAGTCGCTGGTCGTCGGCGAGCAGCCACCCGGGTACGACGTCGGCGACGCCTACCACCACATCCTGATGTCGATCCTGATGGCGGCCCGGGCGCACGACAAGCAGGCCATCGACGGGCCGTACCTGCAGATCAAGGACGTCGACGGGTTCCGCCGGGTCGCCGGCCGGTCCGCCGCGCTCGGCTACGACGGCAAGTGGGTGCTGCACCCCGGCCAGATCGACGCGGCCAACGAGACGTTCGCTCCGTCGCAGGCCGACTACGACCACGCGGAGAACATCCTCGACGCCTACGAGTGGTTCACCTCGGAGGCCGGTGGCGCGCGGGGTGCCGTGATGCTCGGCGACGAGATGATCGACGAGGCCAGCCGCAAGATGGCGCTGGTGATCTCGGGTAAGGGCCGGGCGGCCGGCATGAGCCGCACCGAGAAGTGGACCCCGCCGGAGGCGTAGCGCCGCAGCCCCGAGCGCACCGTCCTGCCGACCACCGACGTTCACGGAGGAACCATGGCCCGTCTCGCCCGCACCGCCGGACTGACCGACATCCAGGAAGAGATCCTGTCCACCGTCCGCCAGTTCGTGGACAAGGAGATCATCCCGCACGCCACGGCCCTGGAACACTCCGACGCGTACCCGTCCGACATCGTCGACGGGATGAAGGAGATGGGGCTGTTCGGCCTCATGATCCCGGAGGAGTACGGCGGCCTCGGCGAGTCGCTGCTCACCTACGCGCTGGTGGTGGAGGAGATCGCGCGCGGCTGGATGAGCGTCTCCGGCGTGATCAACACCCACTTCATCGTGGCCTACATGCTGCGCCAGCACGGTACGGCCGCGCAGAAGGAGAAGTACCTGCCGCTGATGGCGACGGGGGAGACCCGCGGCTCGTTCTCGATGTCCGAACCGGACCTGGGCTCGGACGTCGCGGCGATCAAGACGAAGGCCGTGCAGGACGGCGACGACTTCGTGATCGACGGCGCCAAGATGTGGCTGACCAACGGCGGCACGTCCAACCTGACCGCGGTGCTCGTCCGCACCGACGAGGGCTCCGAGAAGCCGCACCGCAACCTGACGACGTTCCTGGTCGAGAAGCCCGAGGGCTACGGCGAGGTGCTGCCCGGGCTCCGCGTCCCCGGGAAGATCGACAAGATGGGCTACAAGGGCGTGGACACCACCGAGATGGTGTTCTCCGGCTTCCGGCTCCCGGCGAGTGCGATCCTCGGCGGGGAGCGCGGCAAGGGGTTCGCGCACATGATGGACGGCGTCGAGGTCGGCCGGGTCAACGTCGCGGCCCGGGCCTGCGGCATCGCGATCCGGGCCTTCGAGCTGGGCGTCTCCTACGCCCAGCAGCGCTCCACCTTCGGCACGCCGATCGCGAACCACCAGGCGATCGGCTTCAAGCTCGCCGAGATGGCCACCAAGGTCGAGGCCGCGCACCTGATGATGGTCAATGCGGCCCGGCTGAAGGACCGCGGCGAGCGCAACGACGTCGAGGCCGGGATGGCCAAGATGCTCGCCTCGGAGTACTGCAAGGAGGTCACCGAGGACTCGTTCCGCATCCATGGCGGGTACGGGTACTCCAAGGAGTACGAGATCGAGCGGCTGATGCGCGAGGCCCCGTTCCTGCTGATCGGGGAGGGGACCTCGGAGATCCAGAAGACGATCATCTCGAAGGGTCTGCTGCGGGACTACAAGCTGCGGTAGCACCGGCGAACGTGACGTAGCGGTCGTCGCTAGGCTCCCTGGGCACGCCGGACGGCGCTCGACCGTTGCACCGGTGGTAGGAACATGCTGGGAGCGAGGAGAGCGTCATGACCAACCCCTTCGGCGGACAGCCACGGCCGGCACCCGGGCTGCCGCAGCTGCCCACCCCGCCGACCGGGTGGCCGGTCGGCTCCTACGCCACCTACGAGGAGGCGCAGCGGGCCGTCGACCACCTGGCCGACTCGGACTTCCCGGTGCGGGACGTGACGATCGTCGGCGTCGACCTGATGCTGGTCGAGCGGGTCATCGGCCGCCTGACCTGGAGCCGTGTCCTGGCCTCCGGGGCGGCGTCGGGCGCCTGGCTCGGCCTGTTCGTCGGTCTGCTGCTGTCGCTGTTCTCGCCCGACGGGAGCTTCTGGCCGATCGTGGTCGGTCTCGCCTCGGGCGCGGTGTTCGGGATGGTGTTCGCCGCCGTCGGCTACGGCGCGAGCCGGGGGCGCCGGGACTTCCAGTCGTCGAGCCAGATGGTGGCGGGCCGGTACGACGTCCTGTGCGAGCCGCGCAACGCGGAGAAGGCCCGCGAGATGCTGGCCCGGCTGGCGATGGGCGGCCCGGGCGGGGGTTTCTGACCGGGCCCCGCAGCACGACGACCACTCCGGCCGCCGTCGCCCGAACGGGCGACGGCGGCCGTGCTCGGCGGTACCCGTCCGGTCGATCGTTGCATTGCGCAGTGAGATGCCTATAGTTCGCGCGTCGGACAGACCGGAAGAGGACGCGCGATGACACAGGTGTCAGGCGGCGGCGCTGCGGGGCAGGAACTCCCGCCGGCCGCGGTGGACGAGGACGTACTGCTGCGCGAGCGGCGGGCGTGGACCCCGCTCAAGATCGCGATCTGGGCGACGATCGCGCTGCTGGGCGGCCTGGGCTGGGTGATGATCGCCCTGGTCCGCGGCGAGACGGTGAACGCGATCTGGTTCGTGTTCGCCGCGGTGGCGACCTACCTGATCGCCTACCGCTTCTACTCGACCTACATCGAGGACAAGCTCCTGCGGCCGGACGACCGGCGGGCCACCCCTGCCGAGTACGCCGAGAACGGCCAGGACTTCGTCCCGACCGACCGGCGCGTCCTCTACGGACACCACTTCGCGGCGATCGCCGGCGCGGGCCCGCTGGTCGGCCCGGTGCTCGCGGCCCAGATGGGCTACCTGCCCGGCACGATCTGGATCATCGTCGGGGTCGTCCTGGCCGGTGCGGTGCAGGACTACCTGGTGCTGTTCTTCTCCACCCGCCGCGGCGGGCGCTCGCTCGGCCAGATGGCCCGCGAGGAGCTGGGCAGGGTCGGCGGCACCGCGGCCCTGGTCGCGACGCTCAGCATCATGATCATCCTGATCGCGGTGCTCACGCTGGTGGTCGTGAACGCCCTCGGTGAGAGCCCGTGGGGTGTCTTCTCGGTCGCGCTGACCATCCCGATCGCCCTGTTCATGGGCGTCTACCTGCGCTTCCTGCGCCCGGGCAAGGTCTCCGAGGTCTCCTGGATCGGCTTCGCGCTGCTGATCGGAGCGATCGTGGCCGGCGGCTGGGTCGCCGAGACCGAGTGGGGCCAGGCGCTGTTCACCCTGGAGCGGACGACGATCGCCTGGGGCATCATCGTCTACGGCTTCGTGGCCGCGGTGCTGCCGGTCTGGCTGCTGCTCGCCCCCCGCGACTACCTGTCGACCTTCATGAAGATCGGCACGATCGTCCTGCTCGCGGTCGCGATCATCGTGGTCCGCCCGGAGATCGACGCCCCGGCCTTCAGCGAGTTCGCCGGCCGGGACGACGGCCCGATCGTCGCCGGGTCGCTGTTCCCGTTCCTGTTCGTCACCATCGCCTGCGGCGCGCTGTCCGGGTTCCACGCGCTGATCTCCTCGGGCACCACGCCCAAGCTGGTCGAGAAGGAGCGCCAGACCCGATTCATCGGCTACGGCGGCATGCTGATGGAGTCGTTCGTGGCGATCATGGCGCTGGTCGCGGCGCTGTCCATCGACCGCGGGCTCTACTTCGCGATGAACGTCCCGGCCTCGCTGACCGAGGGCACCGTCGAGGGTGCGGCGCTGTTCGTGAACTCGCTCGGGCTGACCGGCGTCGACGTGACACCGGACCAGCTCGCGACGACCGCGGCGCTGGTCGGCGAGGAGTCGATCGTCTCCCGGACCGGCGGCGCGCCCACGCTGGCGGTCGGGCTCGCGAACATCATGCAGCAGTTCATCGGCGGTCCCGGCATGATGAGCTTCTGGTACCACTTCGCGATCATGTTCGAGGCGCTGTTCATCCTCACCGCGGTGGACGCCGGTACCCGGGTGGCGCGCTTCATGCTGCAGGACGCGATCGGCACCGTCGTCCCGAAGTTCCGCGACACCTCGTGGCGGGTCGGGGCCTGGATCTGCACGGCGCTGATGGTCGGTGGCTGGGGCGCGATCCTGGTGATGGGCGTGACCGACCCGCTCGGCGGGATCAACACGCTCTTCCCACTGTTCGGCATCGCCAACCAGCTGCTCGCCGCGATCGCGCTCGCCGTCTGCCTGGCGATCGCCGCCCGGCGCGGGCACGTCAGATATCTGTGGATCATCGCGGTCCCGCTGGCGTTCGCGGCGGTCGTCACGATCACGGCGTCGATGTACAAGATCTTCTCGCCGAAGCCGGCGATCGGGTACTGGGCGCAGCACGTCGCGTTCCGGGACGCGATCGCCGCGGGGGAGACGAGCTTCGGCAACGCCGGGACACCGGAGGCGATGGCCGCGGTCGTCCGGAACACCTTCGTCCAGGGCACGCTGTCGATCCTGTTCGTGACGCTGGCGATCATCGTGATCGTCACCGCGGTGCTGGCGGCCTGGACGTCGATCCGGATGGGCGGCCGGCCGGGCTTCGAGGCCGACGAGATCCCGTCGAAGATCTACGCGCCGTCCGGCATGATCGCGACGCCGGCGGAGAAGGAGCTGGAGTCCGAGTGGGCGGGGAAGGTCGGGACGACGGTCCGGGCGGGGCACTGATCGGCGATGGCTGACCTCGTGGACCGGCTGCGGAGCCTGAACCGCTTCTGGCGGGGGGTGATCGGGGCGGACAAGTACGACCGCTACCTCGATCACCACCGCCGCGCCGGGCACACCCACCCGCCGATGACCGAGCGGGAGTACTGGCGCGCCCGGACCGAGCACCAGGAGCGGAACCCGCAGGGCCGGTGCTGCTGAGAGAAGCTCGCGGAACGAACCTGGGCGCTGAGAGAAGCTCGCGGAACGAACCTGGGCGCTGATAACGCGGAGTCCTCGTACGACCACCCGGCCGGGCGCGTCGGGTTCCGGCGCGGGTGGTCGGCGGGGGAGGATCACGGCGTGAACGCCGATGCGTGGCAGAGCGACGAGATCCGCCCTCCCACGGTGCACCGCGCCTACGGCCGGGGCGCGTCCGGGTACGACGCCTTCGTCGGGTCGATCCCCGGCTACCGGACGCACCTGCGGGTCTCGGCGTCCCGGATGGGGCTGGGCGACGGCCCGGGGCTGCGGCTGCTCGACATCGGCTGCGGCACCGGGATCTCCACCGAGGCGCTGCTGACCTCGGTGAAGGGCGCCGAGGTGGTGGCGGTGGACGCCTCGACCGAGATGCTCGCCGTCGCCCGGCGGAAGAACTGGTCGCCCCGGGTGACGTTCGTCCACTCCCGGCTCGAGACGCTGGCCGAGGCCGGTGTCCAGGGGCCGTTCGACGGGATCCTGGCGTCCTACCTGGTCTCGAACCTGCCCGACGCCGAGCACGGTCTGCGGCTGCTGCTGTCGCTGCTGGCCCCGGGCGCGCCGCTGGCGGTGCACGACTACGCCGTCGGCGGGGCGCGCGGGCGGATGCGCTGGGCCACCGCGGCCTGGACGTACCTGGTGCCGATGGCCGCGATGCGCTGGGGCGTCGCCGACCTGGCCCGCTACCGGACGAAGCGGATCGGCGCGGCCGGCGGGCCCTCGGTGATGACCCACAAGATGGAGCGGGCCGGGTTCGACGACGTCCGGGTGCAGACCGTCGGCGGTCTCGAGCAGCACCTGGTGCACACGTTCCTGGGACGGCGTCCCGACGAGCCGGACGTCGTGGGGGAACGACGGCAGGCGCGCGCCGCGGCGTCGGTGCTGGCCGCGGCCGGGTTCCGGCCGCGGAGCGAGCCCGCCCCGGCGGCCGGGGAGCCTCCGGAGGAGGCGCCGGCCGAGGACGGGCCCGCCGCGGTGGACGACGGCGGCCCGCAGGACCCGGGCTACGCCGACGAGCTGCCCGACGACCTCGACGAGGACGGCCGCCCGGCCGCCGGTGGCGAGGACGAGGGCGCCGAGGACGACGACACCCGCGCCGGCACCGGCGGCGAGGACGATGTCGACGACGGAGACCTCGGCGGCGGCGACGACAGCGGTGATCCCGCCGACGGCGACGACGGCGGCCGGAGGGCCGGTGGGGGCGGGGCGAGGCCGGGGAACGGCCGGCGGCGGCTCGGCATCCGCCGGCCGCGCCCGGCGCATCCCGAGGAGGAGCCGCCGACCCCGCCGACCGGCACGCCGCGGGTCTGAGCCGGGAGTCCGGCCCGTCGGCGGGGTCCCGGCACCGCCGGCCCGTCGCCGGCGTCAGAGCCAGCCGTTGCGGCGGAAGTTGCGGTACAGCAGCGTACAGATGGTCGCGATGACCAGCAGCACCATCGGGTAGCCGAAGTCCCAGTGCAGCTCGGGCATGATGTCGAAGTTCATCCCGTAGACCCCGGCGACCATCGTCGGCACGGAGATCAGGCCGGCGTAGGCGGTGATCTTCCGCATGTCGTTGTTCTGCCGCATGCTGATCTTCGCCAGCACCGCGTCGACCAGCGTGGTCAGCAGCTCGTTGAACCCGGCCACCTGCTCGGCGACGCCGCCGAGGTGGTCGTCGACGTCGCGGAAGTAGGACCGCACCTCGTGCGGGACCAGCGCGCTGTAGCCCTCGGAGAGCTTGCGCATCGGCCCGACCAGCGGCATGACCGCGCGGCGCAGGTCGAGGATCTCGCGCTTCATCACGTAGATCTGCTCGGGGTTCATCGGCGAACCGGGGGAGAAGACCTCGGCCTCGACGGCGTCGAGGTCGCCCTCGATCTGCCGGACCACCTCGATGTAGGAGTCCACGACGTGGTCGGCGATGGCGTGCAGCACCGCGGCGGGCCCCAGCGCCAGCTGTTCGGGGTCGTCCTCCAGCCGGCGGCGGACGTCGCGCAGCCCGGTGTGCCGGCCGTGCCGGACGGTGACGACGAAGTCCCGGCCCAGGAACGCCATCACCTCGCCGGTCTCGACGATCTCGTTCGCCGTCGTCGGGTCGTCACGACCGACGTAGCGGACGGTCTTGAGCACCATGAACAGCGTCTCGTCGTACCGCTCGAGCTTGGGCCGGTTGTGCGCGTGCACCGCGTCCTCGACGGCCAGCTCGTGCAGGCCGTAGGTCTCGGCGACCCCGGAGATCTGCTCGGCGTCCGGCTCGTGCAGCCCGATCCACACGAAGCCCTCGCCGCGCTCGCGGACCTCGGCGATCGCCTCGTCGTGGGTCCAGCGGCCGGTGAGCCGGACCCCGTCGACGTAGACGGCGCAGTCGACGACGTAGGCCGACAGCGGCACCCGCAGCGGCGAGAGCGGACGGTGGGCCTCGGCCCGGGCGGCGGCGCGCGCCGCCCGGCGGACCCGTGTCGTGCGGAGCCGGGAGAGCGAGGGCGACACCGCGGACCCACCTTCCGTACCTCTCCGGCCGGCGGGGGTGTGACGTGTCCGACCGGTCGTGCAGCCGTCCGCGCGCGGACCGGCCGATAGGTTACCCCCGAAAACGATCGTGAGGCGACGGGAGCGTGAACGATGCAGTTCGGGCGCTACTACGAGGAGTTCGAGGTCGGTGCGGTCTACAAGCACTGGCCCGGCAAGACCGTGACCGAGTACGACGACCACCTGTTCTGCCTGCTCACGATGAACCACCATCCGCTGCACATGGACGCCCACTACGCCGGGGAGACCACCGACTTCGGGCGCAACGTGGTGGTCGGCAACTACGTCTACTCGCTGCTGCTGGGCATGTCCGTGCCGGACGTCTCGGGCAAGGCGATCGCCAACCTCGAGGTCGAGTCGCTCAAGCACACGAAGCCGACCTTCCACGGTGACACCATCTACGGCGAGACCGAGGTGCTGGACAAGACGCCGTCGAGGTCGAAGGACGACCGCGGCGTGGTGTACGTCGAGACCCGCGGCTACAAGCAGGACGGCACCGTGGTGTGCACGTTCCGCCGCAAGGTCATGGTGCCGACGCGGTCCTACGGCGACGCCCGTGGTGGCGAGCAGCCCGGCCGCCCGGTCCCGCAGGCCTGAGCCGCACGGCGCGCCGGTCAGCGGCGGGGGAGGACGTCCCAGCCGTGCAGCGTCTCGGTGAGACCGTCGACGACGTCGAGTCCCGCATAACCGGCCCGGTCGACGAACCGGGCGTCGTCGGCGTCGTCCCCGGCGTGCGGCTCGGAAGGGCCGCCGGGGGCGAGGGTGCACAGGTAGTCGGCGATCCGGTAGGGGCCGCGGTGCACCACGCCCACCAGCGGGCCCGGCCGTACCACCAGCCCGGTCTCCTCGGCGAGTTCCCGGACGACGGCGGTGTGGTCGTCCTCGCCCGGCTCGACCCGCCCGCCGGGCACCGACCAGAGGCCGCGGCCCGGCTCGTTCGCCCGGCGCACCAGCAGTAGCCGGCCGTCCGGGTCGAACACGATTCCCCCGACGCAGGCGATGTGCTGGCTACGGACCGTCATCCGGAGCGACGGTACGCCGCGGCCGGGTGTCGCTCCGGTGTCGGTGGCAGGGCGGTTGTGCGACAACGCAAGCACGATTCGATCAACGGTCGGTCGGGCGCGGATCCGCCCGCGGACCCGGACGAGCGGCCGCCACCCGCATCGGTGCTGGTCGGAGCGGGTGTACGCTGCGCCGATCGGGGGTGCCGTCCGTCGACCCGTGCGCCGGAATCCGCCTAGTCGGGGGACGTGTCGGCTACAGTCGGTCATCCGGAATGACGGTACGCTGCTCGGGTGGCCGGTACCGGCGTCGGTGTGACGTCAGGTACCACATACGAGGTAAGTCCCCACGGGCCGGAACGGATGGGCGGATAACGTGCGCAGGCTCCTGATCCTGATCGCTGTGGCACTGGGAATCTTCCTGGTGATCACCGCTCCGAGCGCGGCGGCGAACTCGGTCTCGAACGTCGGCAACATCCTCTACGACGCGGCGCAGTCGGTCTCCACGTTCGTCACCTCGTTGATCTGACCCCGTGCTCGCGCCCCGGGAGATCGACGAGTACCTGCTCCCCACGGAGCGGCGGGTCATCCGCGTGCGCCAGCACTGGGCGGTCATGGCGAAGCACATGACCCAGACGGCGACCTTCATCCTGGTCGTGGTCGGGACCCAGGTCCTCTTCGCGCAGACCGAGGTCGCCCGCGAGGTCACCGTCGTCATCGACAACCTGTCGTTCTACCTGGTGCTGGTGGCGGTGCTGCGGTTCACCGCGCTCACCATCCTGTGGTGGATCGAACGGATCGTGATCACCGACAAGCGGGTGATGATCGCCCAGGGGATCATCGTGCACAACGTCGGCATGATGCCGCTGGGCAAGGTCACCGACCTGACGTTCCGGCGGACCCTGTCCGGGCGCATGCTCGGCTACGGGACGATGGTCGTCGAGTCCGCGGGTCAGATCCAGGCGCTCAACCAGATCGACTTCATGCCCCGGCCGGAGGAGATCTACGAGGCGCTCTCCGAGCTCGTGTTCGGCGAGAAGGGCAAGACGCGCGCCACCGGGATGCTGGCGAAGCCCCGCTGGCGGCGGTAGGCGTTAGCCTGCCCCGATGGTCCCGCCCGTGATCGACCTGCACGCCCACTCCACCGCCTCCGACGGCACCGACTCGCCCGCCGGGCTGGTCCGTGCCGCGGGCGCCGCGGGACTGGACGTCGTCGCGATCACCGACCACGACACCACCGGCGGCTGGGCCGAGGCGGTCGCCGCGTGCCCGCCCGGGCTCCGGCTCGTCCGCGGGGCCGAGTTCTCCTGCCTCAGCCCGACCGGGCGCGAGGGCGAGCCGCGCTGCTCGGTGCACCTGCTCGGCTACCTGTTCGACCCGGAGCACCCGGCGATCGTCGCCGAGCAGGAGCGACTGCGCACCGAGCGGGTGCAGCGGCTGCACCGGATGATCGGCCGGATGGCCGCCGACGGCTACCCGGTCGACGTCGACACCGTCTTCGCGCACCTGCCCGAGGGCGCCAGCGCCGGCCGGCCGCACCTGGCCCGCGCGCTGGTGGCGGCGGGCGTCGTCGGGTCGGTGGACGAGGCGTTCGCCGAGCTGCTGCACAACGACAGCCCGTACTACGTGCCGCGCGCCGACACCCCGGTGGAGACCGCGGTCGAGATGATCGCGACGGCCGGCGGGGTGGCGGTGTTCGCGCACCCGCTGGCCCGCGTCCGCGGCCGGGTGGTGGAGCCCTCGGTGCTGGTCGACCTGGCGGCGCGCGGGCTCGGCGGGGTCGAGGTCGACCACCCGAACCACGGGCCCGAGGACCGGGCGCTGCTGCGCCGGCTCACGGCCGAGCACGGCCTGCTGGCCACCGGCTCCAGCGACTACCACGGCACGAACAAGACCACCCCGCTCGCCGCGGAGACCACCGACCCCGAGGTGTTCGAGACGCTCGTCGCACGGGCGCACGGGGTGGCGGTGGTGGGGGCCTGAGGCGTGGGTGCGTCGTGACCGTCGGCGATCATCCGCGCGGTACCGTGGGTGGATGCCCCGGACAACCCCGCCCGACTCCGGGAGCCCGAACGGCCAGCTCGGCCTCGACCTGCTGGACCCGGACTTCGGTGCGGCGGCCCTGCACCGGGTGACCCCGGCCCGCCTCGACACCTGGGACACCTGCCGGCGCCGCTACCGGATGCTGCATGTGGACTCACCGCCTCCGGCGCGCGGCGGCGCGTTCGCGCACACCACGCTCGGCGCGGTCGTGCACCTGGCGCTGCGGTCGCTCGCCGGCCTGCCCGCGCACCGGCGCACCCCGGTGGAGGCGGCCGCGCTCGTCCGGCGGCACTGGTCCGGCGAGGGCTTCGCCGACGACGCCCAGGAGGCGCGGTACCGGGAGCGGGCCGAGGACTGGCTGGCGGCCGCCGCCGCGGGCCCGGCCGGATCGGCCGAGCCAGTCGCCGTCGAGCGGTGGGTGAGCGCACCGGTCGGCGGGCTGCTCGTGGAGGGGCGGATCGACCGGCTCGACTCCGACCCCGCCGACGACGGCGCGCTCACCGTCGTCGACTTCAAGACCGGCCGGCGCGTCCCCACCGAGGACGACGCCCGCGACTCACGCCAGCTGGCGCTCTACGCGGTCGCGGCCGCGCACGTGTTCCGGCGCCGGTGCGAGCGGGTGGAGCTGCACCACGTGCCGACCGGACGGGTCGCCGGGTTCACCCACGACGACGTCACGCTGGGTGCGCACGTCGCGGCGGCCGAGGCGTCGGCGTCGGACGCCGCGGAGGCCACCGCCGCCGTCCGGACCGGGGGAGACCCCGACCTGCTGTTCCCGCCGCGCACCGGCGGCCACTGCGGGACCTGCCCGGTACGGCGGCACTGCCCCGACGGCCGGGCCGCGGTGTCCGAGCCGCGGCCGTGGGAGCTGCTCGTCCCGTGACCGGTTTCCGCGACCCGCTGCCGGGCGCCCCCGGAGCGCGGCGTCCCGGGCCGCGCGACGGGGCCGGTCCGCGTCCACCGGGAGGCCCCGCGCGCCGGAGCGGCATGCCCTCCGACCCCGGTGCGGCGGAGGCGCCGACCCGGCCCGCGCGGCACGGCCCGCCGGCTCCGGGCCGGACCCCGGCAGGCCGCCCCGGGGCGGTGGCTCCGGCCGGGCGGGATCCGGTGCCCGGCGCCGGTTCGCGGCGCGGGCTGGGCGGTGCCGCGGGTGGGGCCGGCACGGCTCGCGACGGCCGTCCGGACCCGGCCGGGCAGCACCCGGCCGCCGGACCGCCGCGGCGGAACCGCGCCGGACGCGGCGACGGCGCGGACCGTGCCGATCGCGCGGACCGTGCCGATCGCGCGGACCGTGCCGATCGCGCGGACCGTGCCGGTCGCTCCGACCGGGGGGCTCGTCCCGGCCCGGACACCGGCGGGCGCGTGCTCCGTGGCCTGAGCGGCGTGCTCGCCGGCGGCCTCGTCGTGCTCGCGCTCGTCCTGGCCGGCGTCGAGTGGCTGGCCGGGCGCGGAGGCCTGCCGGGGCCGGGGCCCGGGGACCTCACCACACACCTGCTCGCCGCCGTGGGCGCGATCGCCGGGCAGGTCGTCGCCGACCGGCGCGGGGACCGGACGGGCACGCTCGCCGCGCTCGGCGTCATCGGGCTCGCCGCGGCCGTCCTCGGCTTCGGCTGGTTCCTGTAGCGCCGCGCGGGCCCGCCGTCGCGATCCCGGACCGGCCGCTCGCACGACCACCGAGCCCCGGTCCCAGCCTCCGGTGCGTCGGTGTGAGCAGAGCAGAGGCGGGCCGGAATCAGGCCGGTCAGGCCGGCCCGAGCACCACGACCTCGTCGCCGCGCAGCTCCACCAGCAGCCCGCCCTGCGCGGTGACCTGCACCGGGCCGTCCCAGCCGTCGCGGTCCACCGGGACGGTCCGGCCGACCGTGCCGGTGTCCGGGTCGACGTCGGCGAGCCCGCCGGCGACCGGCACCAGCAGCCGGTCGCCGTAGCGGGTCCCGGGGCCGGTCGTGTCCGGGACGGTCCAGCGCGGCTGCAGGGTGCGGGCGTCCAGGGCGACGGTCGCGCCGCCGGTCCACCAGTAGCGGGAGGTGTCGTCGGTGCTGGTGCGGGCGACGCCGTCGGCGGGCACGTTCACCGTCCGCCCGACGTCGACCGGGAACTCGCCGACCCGCTTGCCCGCCCGGTCGAGGAGCAGCAGCCGTGGTTCGCCCGGGAGCAGGACCGCGGCGCGGTCCTCGGCGAGGGCGATGAGCCGGGCGTCGTCGGTGCCGAGCCGCTCGGAGAAGTCGAACTCCGGGCGGTTGCCGTCGCTCTCGCTGGGCCGGATCACCGAGAGCCGTTCCCCGGTCTCGCCGGGGCACTGCTCGAGGACGCCGGCGCGGTCGCCGGCCGAGGCGAAGGACCGGAAGGTGCACCCGGCCCGTGGCTGGTCACCGGGCTCCTCGGCGGCCCGGACGGTGCCGTACTCGGCGGTGCGGACCAGGTCGGAGCGGAACGTCTCGACGTAGTCCTCGCCCGTCGCGAGCACCGGGTCCTGGCCGATGAGGCGGGTCCCGGGACGGGCGTCGAGGGTCCGGGCGGGGCCGCGCCGCCCGTCGTCCGGGGTGAGCGTGCTCAGCTCGGAGCAGTACTCGTCGTTGCGGTAGAGGGCCAGCACCCGGCCGTCGGCGGCGCCGACGGTGCACAGCGGCAGGTCACGGGTGTAGCTCCAGCGTTCCGCCCCGGTGCGCGCGTCGCGGCCGGACACCCGCGACCCCTCGGCGACGACGACGCCGTCCCCGGCCGCGAGCGGGACCGGCGTGGCCGGGCTCGGCGCCCGCCAGAGCTCGCCGAGAGCCGCCGGTATCCCGCCGACCCCGGGCGGTGCGGCCGCCGGTGCGCTCGCCGGCACCGACTCGGTGCGCGCCGCCGGGCTCTGCACCGCGTAGAGCAGTGCGGCACCTCCCAGCAGCAGCACGAGCACCGCGGCGACCAGTCGGTCGCCGCGGTGTCGTCGTTCGGCAGGGACCCCCGGCCAGGGCCGCAGGTCCCGCGGCCGCAGCACGCGGGACGCGGGGGTCAGCTGGCGGCGGCGTCGGTCTCGCCCGCGGACCCGCCGTCGCCCGAGCGGCGGCGGGACCCGCCGCGGCGACGGCGACGGCGCGGCGTGGCCGAACCCTCGGGGCCGGAGGCGTCACCGCCGGCCTCGCCGGCCGGGCCGGCCGTGGGTGCCTCGGACGCGCCCGAGGCGCCGGACGCGTCCGCCGTGCTGCCCGAACCGGCCTCCACCGCGACCCCGCCGCGGGACCGGGTGCGCTTCCGGTTCCGGTTGCGGCCCGGACGACGACCGTCGCCGCCGTCCCCGTCACCCTCCGGACGGCCGCCGGTGCGGGAGCCGCGCCCACCGCCGCGCTGCTTGCGGGAACCCTGGTGGTCCCCCTCGCTGTCGATGTACTCGGCGTCCAGCCCGGCCCGGGTGCGCGCCGACAGCGGGAGCCGCCCGGTCGCACCGGAGGCGATCTCCAGGTCGGAGAACAGGTGGTCCGAGGTGGAGTAGGTCTCCACCGGCTCGTCGATCCCGAGGTTCAGGTCGTCCGAGATCATCTTCCAGCGGGGCATCTCGTCCCAGTCGACCAGCGTGACGGCGACGCCCTCGCGGCCGGCCCGGCCGGTCCGGCCGATCCGGTGCACGTAGGTCTTGGCGTCCTCCGGGCACTGGTAGTTCACGACGTGCGTGACGCCGGTGACGTCGATGCCGCGGGCCGCGACGTCGGTCGCGACCAGCACGTCGACCTTCTCCGCCCGGAACGCGCGCAGCGCCTGCTCCCGCGCGCCCTGGCCCAGGTCGCCGTGCACCGCGGCCGCGGCGAACCCGCGCTCGGCGAGGTCGTCGGCCACCCGCTGGGCGGTCCGCTTGGTCCGGGTGAAGATCATCGACAGGCCGCGGTCCTTGGCCTGCAGGACCCGGGTGACCAGCTCGACCTTGTCCATCGCGTGCGCGCGGTAGACCAGCTGCTTGGTCCGCTCGTGGATGGAGCCCTGGTCGGCCTCCTCGGCGCGGATGTGCGTCGGCCGGGTGAGGAACGCCCGGGACAGCTGCACGATCGGGCCCGGCATGGTCGCCGAGAACAGCATCGTGTGCCGCTCCTCGGGGAGCATGCGCAGGATCCGCTCGACGTCGGGCAGGAAGCCCAGGTCGAGCATCTCGTCGGCCTCGTCCAGGACGAGTGCCTTGACCCGGCCGAGGACCAGGTGGCGCTGCTCGGCCAGGTCGAGCAGCCGGCCCGGGGTGCCGACGATGACGTCGACGCCCTTGCGCAGCGCCTCCAGCTGAGGCTCGTAGGCGCGGCCGCCGTAGATCGCCACGACACGCACGCCCAGGTTCTTGCCCGCGGCGGCGATGTCCCGGGCGACCTGCACACAGAGCTCGCGGGTCGGGACGACGACCAGCGCCTGCGGGACGTCCTTGGTGCGGTCGGCGGTCTCGCCCTCGGCGGTGGCGGCGGCGCGCTCACCGGGCGGGGTGATCCGCTGCAGCATCGGGACGCCGAAGCCCAGCGTCTTGCCGGTGCCGGTGCGGGCCTGGCCGATGACGTCCTCGCCGTCCAGCGCGAGCGGGAGGGTCAGCTCCTGGATCGCGAAGGTGCGGACGATGTCGTTCTCGGCGAGCGCCGTGACGATCTCCTCGCGGACGCCCAGTTCCGCGAAGGTCGGGGGGAGCTTCTCGCCGCCGGGGTTGACGACCCCGAGCGGGGCCTCGACGGGGGTGATGCCGGTGTCCAGGAAGCCGGGATCGGCTTCGGGGGCGTCGGCGGGTTCTGTGGAGCTGTCGGACACGGACAGGGTGATCGCCTCTCTCCGCGCACAGGAGCCGGGGGCGGGATCATCGACCACTCCGGTCCGCGGGGGACGGGCGGGAGAGCCGCCGAGGCGCTGCGCGCACCAGTTCGGGTGCGGATCCCGGTGAGTCGTGGCGGTCGTGACGGCGGTTCCGGCACGTCCCGCCCGTCCCGTTGCCCGGTCCCCGCGCGGTGGGCACGTCGGCCGCAGATCGGCGACGTGCTGAGCATGCATCCTACCCGCAACGAGGTGGTGTGACGACGAGCGGGCGCCCGGCGCGGCGGTGAGGTTTCTCGCTCGCGGGAGCCGAACGGTCGACCGGAGAGTGGCCGACGTCTCGTGGTGGACGTGGTCTAAGCGCGTAGATTGCCGATCTACGCGCTTAGACCCCCGACGGAAGTGGGACAGAACTCGTGCAGCAGGACGGTGTCGTCGTGGTGATCGGCTCGATCCACGAGGACCGCTTCTCCTACGTCGACCGGTTGCCCGCACCCGGCGAGACCGTGCTGGCCGGCTCGTCCGCCCGCGGGGTCGGCGGCAAGGGCGCCAACCAGGCCATCGCGGCCGCCCGGCTCGGCGCCGGCGTCATGATGGTCGCGAGGGTCGGCGACGACGAGGCCGGGCTCGCCGCCACCGCCGAGCTGGCAGCCCGTTCGGTCGTGGTCGACGCGGTCGGCCGGGTCCCGGACGAGGCGACCGGGTACGCCGCGATCACGGTCGACGCCGCCGGGGAGAACACGATCGTCGTGCACTCCGGGGCCAACCGTGCGCTGGGTCCGGACGCCGCGGGACGGGCCGTCCGGGGACTGGCCGCCGACCGGCCGGCCGTCGTCGTCTGCCAGTGCGAGATCCCGCCCGCGACGGTGGCGGCGGTGGCTGCCGCGACCGGTGACCCGCACCGTTTCCTGCTCAACCTCGCCCCGGCCGTTCCGGTCGACCCGGCGACGCTGCGGCGCGCGGACCCGCTGGTGGTCAACCTGGTGGAGGCCGCGCAGCTGGCCGGCCGGCTCGGCGTCGTAGCCGGGGACGACCCTCGGGACCTGCTCGCCGCACTGCGCCGGTACGCGCCCGCCGTGGTGATCACCCTCGGCGCCGGCGGCGCCCTGGTCGGCAGCGGCACCGGCATCGAGCACGTGCCCGCGACCCCGCCGTCGGAGGTGGTCGACACCACGGGTGCGGGGGACGCGTTCGTCGGTGCGGTCGCCGCCCGACTCGCTGCCGGCGCGACCCTGCCGGACGCGGTCCGGGCCGGTTGCCTCGCCGGCTCGGTCGCCGTCTCGCGGCGGGGGACGACGTCGTCCTACCCGGACGCGTCCGACCTGGACGCCCTCGCCGCGGCGGGTGACCGTGGGTAGGCGGGGCCGGGTGACCCAGGCCGACGTCGCCCGGGCCGCCGGCACCTCCACCGCGGTGGTCAGCTACGTGCTCAACGAGGGGTCCCGCCCGATCTCCGCGGCCACCCGGGAGAAGGTCCTGCGGGCCATCGAGGAGGTCGGCTACCGGCCCAACGGCGTCGCCCGCGCGCTGGCCTCCGGCTCCACGCGCACCCTCGGCCTCGTCGTCCCCGAGCTGGCCAACCAGTTCTTCGCCACCCTCGCCCAGGCGCTGGAGGCCGAGGCGTCCCGCTACGGCCTGGTCCTGCTGCTCGGCGACTCGGCCGAGAGCGTCACCCGGGAGCGGGAGCTCGTCGAGACCTTCGTCGCCCGCCAGGTCGACGGGCTGGTCTACGTCGGTGTCGGCCCGCACGACGCGGTGCAGGTCGCCACCGCCGCGGGCCTGCCGGTCGTCGTGCTCGACCGGGCCGCCGACGACGAGCGCGCCGCCTCGGTCGTGATCGACAACGTGGCGGGCGCGCGGACCGCCACCGAGCACCTGCTCGGGCACGGACGCCGGCGGGTCGGGGCGCTGCTGGGGCCTGCGGACCTGCCCACCTCCCGCGCCCGGCACACGGGCTGGCTCGACGCGCTGACCGCCGGTGGCGTGCCGGCCGACGACCGGTACCTCCGGTGGGCCCCGTTCACCCGGGCCGGCGGGCACCGGGCCGGACTCGACCTGCTCGGCTCCGGTCCGGTTCCGGACGCGCTGTTCGTGGCGAGCGAGGACCAGGCGCTGGGCCTGCTCTGCGCCGCGGCCGAGCTGGGCGTCGCGGTGCCCGGCGACCTCGCCGTCGCCAGCTTCGACGGGACCGAGGCCTCGCGCTTCTCGGTCCCGCCGCTGACCACCGTCGCGCCCCGGTTCGACGAGCTCGCCCGCCGGACCATCGACCTGCTCCGGGCGGGGGCCCCGGCCCCGGGGGCCGAGATCTGTGCGTCCGACCTGGTGGTCCGGGCGTCCTGCGGCTGCCCGTGGCCCCCGCCCGCCGCCCCCGTTCCCGCACCTTCCACCGACGAGAGGTGATCCCCGTGAGAGCCCGACTCCTGCGACGCGCCGCTGCCGCCGCGGCCGGACTCGCCGTCGTCGCCGGCTGTGCCGCCGCCCCGGCCGGCGACGGCCCGGAGACGATCGTGTTCCTGAACCCGCACGCCGGGGCCTACGACGCGGTCATCGCCGAGTTCGAGGCCCGCAACCCGGACGTCCGGGTCGAGCAGCAGAGCGTGCCGTTCGACCAGATGGTGTCCCAGACCCAGGCCCGCCTCGCGTCCGGCGACACCAGCGTCGACGTCGTCTCGGTCGACCCGCCGCGGCTGGCCGGTATGGTCGCCCAGGGTTTCCTCACCGACGAGAGCGCGTCGGAGGACCTCCTGGAGTCGACCTCGAGCCAGGTCGGGATCAACTCGGTGACCGTCGACGGCCGCCCGTGGGCCTACCCGCTCTGGACCAGCGACGCCTTCCTCTTCTACAACCGCGACGCGCTCACCCGGGCCGGCGTACCGCTCCCCGGCCCGTCGGACGCCGACCGGCTCACCTGGGACCAGGTGCTCGACGGTGCCCGGAAGGTCTCCGAGGCGGGCACCGCCCGGTACGGCTTCGGCATCGAACAGGTCGACCGCTACTACGCACTGCAGCCGATCCTCGAGTCGATGGGCGCCGGACCGGGACTGGAGGGCCCGGACGAGCTGACCCCCGCGGTCGACACGGAGCAGTGGCGGCAGTTCGCGCACTGGTACCGCGACCTGTACGCCGACGGCCTCGCCCCGCGCGGTGTCGACCCGGGTCAGATGCCCGAGCTCTTCGCCTCCGGCCAGGTGGGGTTCTTCCTGACCGGGGCGTCGGGCATCGGCCGGGCCGCCGGCAGCGACCTCGCCGGGAACTGGGGGATCGCCCCCGCGCCGTACGCCGCCGGCGGGCCGGTGGTGACGCCGACCGACTCCTGGGGCGTCGGCATCAGCGCGTACTCGGAGAAGCAGGAGGCGGCGCGCCGGTTCGCCCGGTTCGTGACGCTCGACCCTCAGGGCGTGATCGCCGCGTCCCAGGAGATGACCCTTCCCCCGGTCGCCACCGCCGCGATGCCGGCCTACCTCGACTACCTCGACGAGGTGGCGCCGGACGAGACGGCGGGGGTCGGTGAGCTGCTCGAGACGGACCTGGAGCGCTACGCCCGGCACCGGCCGACCAGCGTCGGCTACGTCCAGTTCGAGACGACCATGAACCGGGCCTTCGGCGACCTGCGCAACGGGGCCGACGTCGACGCGGTGCTCGCCGGCGCGCAGGCCACCCTCACCCGCCAGCTCGACCGGCAGCGCGAGCTCGCCGGCGACCGCTGACCGCTCCCCGACCCCGAGCTCCCCGAATCCGACAGGAGTATCACCGTGGCCACTCCGCTCCGGGAACCCGCTCCCGCGCGGGAACGCACAGCGGGCCCCCCGACCCCGTCGCCCCGCCGGCGTCGCACGTCGCGTGACGTGTGGACGGCGGCGCTGTTCTTCCTCGCGCCCGCCGTCGTCGCGCTGCTCGCGCTGCGGATCATCCCCACGCTGTCCGCGGTGGGGACCTCGATCCCGTTCGGGACCGACCGCGCGCTGCTGTCCAACTTCAGCTACATCTTCAGCGACCCCGACTTTCTCGGCTCGCTGCGCGTGACGCTGCTGTTCAGCCTGGTCGTCAACCCGATCCAGATCGGGCTGGCGCTGGCGCTGGCCGTGCTGCTGACCAAGAAGCTGCCCGCGGTCGGGCTGTGGCGGACGCTGATCCTGCTGCCGATCGCCGTGCCGCAGGCCGTGTCGGCGATCATCTGGCTGGTCCTGATGCGTCCGGACGGCCCGCTCAACGGCGTCGCTAACGCGCTGGGCCTGCCGTCGGTCCCGTGGCTGGTCAGCCCGGACGTGGCGCTGGCCTCGATCGTGATCGTCTGCTCGTGGGTCGGGGTCGGCTACTGGATGACCTTCCTGGTCACCGGGATCCGGGACATCCCGACCTCGCTCTACGAGGCGTCGTCGATCGACGGGGCGAACGGCTGGCAGCAGTTCCGCTCGATCACCCTGCCCGGGCTGCGTCGCCCGCTGCTGTTCGTGCTGGTCGCCGACACGGTGTCCAACCTGCTGATCTTCGCGCCGGTCCGGGTGCTCACCCAGGGCGGCCCGCAGGGCTCCACGAACATGATCATGTACGACATCTCCGAGCGGGCCTACACGCTCGGCGACACCCAGGCCGCGTCCGCCGGGACGCTCGTCCTGGTCGCGATCGTGGTCGTGATCGTCGCCATCCAGTTCCGCCTGCTGCCCGGGAAGGACTGAACCGTGGCCGAACACGCGCTGCGGCGGGAACGCCGCACCGGAAACCTGAGCCTGATCGTCGCGGTACCGGTGGCGCTGGTGTCCATCGCCCCGCTGCTGTGGGCGCTGATCTCCTCGCTGCGCGCCGGCGACGAGATCTTCGCCCACCTCTACCCGCTGACCTGGCGGACGGTCGTCCCCGAGTCGGTCTCGCTGGACAACTACGTCGCGGTGCTCACCGGACCGTTCGCGATGTCGCTGGTCAACTCGGTGATCGTCGCGTTCTTCAGCGTGACGATCGGACTGTTCGTCGCCGCGATGGCCGGGTTCGCACTGGCCGCACTGGACTTCCCCGGCCGCGGCGCGGTCTTCGCGCTGATGGTGGTCAGCTTCCTGATCCCGTTCGAGGCGATCGCGATCCCGCTGTCGACGTCGTTCCGGGACTGGGGGCTGGCCAACACCTACGCCGGGCTGATCCTGCCCGCGATCGGCAACGGACTGTCGATCTTCCTGCTCCGGCAGTTCTTCCTCGGCATCCCGACGTCGCTGTCCGAGGCGGCGAGGCTGGACGGCCTCTCCTGGTTCGGCGTGTTCTGGCGGATCTACCTGCCGCTGTCCAAGGCGCCGCTGGTCGGTGCCGGGCTGATCCTGTTCGTGTTCCAGTGGCAGTCGTTCCTGTGGCCGCTGCTGATCGCGCCCGCGCCCTCGGTCCGGGTCGCCCCGGTCGCGATCGCCGACTTCGCCCAGGAGGCCGGGGTCGACTACGGCCAGATGTTCGCCGGGGCGATCCTCGCCTCGGCCATCCCGCTGATCCTGCTGCTGATGTTCCAGCGGCAGTTCACCAACTCGCTCGCGTCGTCGGGCAGCAAGGAGTGACGGTCGTGCCGACCAAGGTGATCATCGACTGCGACCCCGGAAACGGTGTCCCGGCCACCGACGTCGACGACGCGCTCGCGCTCGGTCTCGCGCTGGCGTCGCCGGAACTGGACCTGACCGCGGTGACGATCGTCGACGGGAACACCCCGCGCGACACCGGGTTCGCGTGCGCCCGGACCCTGCTCGAGGCGGCCGGCTCGCCGGGGATCGGCGTGCACACCGGAGCCGCACACGCCCTGCTGGAGCCGCTCGCCCCGTGGGCCGACCGGCGCGCGAGGAAGCGCGACTCGCCCGAGGCGTCCACGCTGTGGGAGGGCGTGCCCGGCCCGGACGCGCACGACCCCGGCCACCGGCACGACGCGGCCGCGGAGATCGCCGCCCGGGTCGCGGCGGCGCCGGGGGAGGTCACGCTCGTCGCGATCGGGCCGCTGACCAACATCGCGCACGCGCTCGCGGTGCACCCCGGCCTGGCCCGCGACGTCGCCCGCATCGTGATCATGGGCGGTGCCTTCGACGTACCCGGCTACCTGCAGGAGCTCAACTTCGGGATGGATCCGGAGGCGGCGCGGGTGGTGCTGGCCAGCGGCGCGCCGATCACGCTGGTCCCGCTCGACGTCACCGCGACGACGTCGCTGCGGCTGCCCGACCTGGACCGGCTCGCCGGCCGCGGCGGGCCGCTCGTCGACTACCTCTGCCGCACCACCGCGCCGTGGATCCGTTACTCCGAGCAGGTCCGGGGCAACGACGGCTGCCGGCTGCACGACCCGCTGGCCGTCGCGCTGCTGCTCGACCCCGACCTCGTCGAGACCGAGGAGCGGGTGGTCGACGTGCAGGTCGACGGCCTGACCCGCAGCCGCCCGATCGGCTGGCGGCCCGGCTCGCTGGTGCTGCACGCCGGGCTCGACGTGCCGGACCGGGCGCCGGTCCGGGTCGTCACCGGCGTCGACAACGCCCGCCTGGTCGACCTGGTCGTCGACACCCTGACCCGTTCCTGACCTGGCACCGCCCCCCGCGAGAAAGGACGCAGTCTCATGGCCGAGGTCTGCTACCGCAACGCCTCCCGCATCTACCCGGGCACACCGCCGGTGCACGCCGTCGACGGGCTCGACCTCGACATCGCCGACGGCGAGTTCCTGGTCCTGGTCGGTCCGTCGGGGTCGGGCAAGTCCACCGCCCTGCGGATGCTGGCCGGGCTGGAGGACGTCGACGCCGGCAGCGTCCGGATCGGCGACCGTGACGTCACCGAGCTCCCTCCGAAGGACCGGGACATCGCGATGGTGTTCCAGAACTACGCGCTCTACCCGCACATGACGGTCGCGCAGAACATGGGCTTCGCGCTGAAGCTGTCCCGTAAGCCCCGCGACGAGGTGCGGCGCCGCGTCGAGGAGGCCGCGGGACTGCTCGACCTGGTCCCGTACCTGGACCGGCTGCCCAAGGCGCTGTCCGGCGGCCAGCGCCAGCGGGTGGCGATGGGCCGGGCGATCGTCCGCGAGCCCTCGGTGTTCCTGATGGACGAGCCGCTGTCCAACCTGGACGCCAAGCTGCGGGTGGAGACGCGGGCGAACATCGCCGCACTGCAGCAGCGCCTCGGCACCACCACGGTCTACGTGACCCACGACCAGGTCGAGGCCATGACCATGGGCGACCGGGTCGCGGTGCTCAAGGACGGGCTGCTGCAGCAGTGCGACTCGCCGCGCCGGCTCTACGACCGCCCGGGCAACGCCTTCGTCGCCGGGTTCATCGGCTCGCCCGCGATGAACCTGTTCACCGCGACCCTGACCGCCGACGGCGCCCGGTTCGGCGACGCCCCGATCCCGCTCACCCGCGAGGTCCGTACCCGCGCCGGCGAGCTCGGGCTCACCGAGGTGCTCGTCGGCGTCCGCCCGGAGAACCTCGCACCGGCCGGGGCGGACGAGCCCGGCATCGAGCTCGCGGTGCAGCTCGTCGAGGAGCTGGGTGCCGACGCCTACGTCTACGGCCGGCCGCCCGGCGACCAGGACGGCAAGCCGGTGGTGATGCGGACCGACGGGCACACCGACGTCCGCACCGGCGGCACCGTCCGCGCCGTGGTCCGCGACCCGGGCGCGGTGCACGCCTTCGACCCCGGCACCGGTGACCGTCTCGACGGCGCTCCGCGCTCGTGAGTGGTGATCGCTCCTCAGGACCGCAACGACTCACGAGCCCGGAGGGCCCCCGGTTAGGGTGGCGGTCATGACGACCGATGCCGGCACCGAGGTCCCCGCCGGCGGACCCGCCCCGGTGACCGTCGAGCTGCTCGGGGTGCTGGCCTACGGCGAGCTGTCGGCGTTCGACCGGCTGGCCGAGGACGCCCGGGCGGCCCCGACGCTGACCGGCCGCGCCCAGCTCTCGGCGATGGCCGCCGCGGAGATCGGGCACTTCCGGCTGGTCGAGGACCACCTCGGCGGCGCCGGTGTCGCGGTGGCCGACGCGATGGCGCCGTTCACCGCGCTGATCGACAGCTACCACGCCTCGACCGCGCCGCGGAGCTGGCTGGAGTCGCTGGTCAAGGCCTACCTGGGCGACGGCCTCGGCGCCGACTTCTACCGCGAGGTCGCCGGCTGGGTGGATCCGGCGACCGGTGAGCTGGTGCGCCGGGTGCTGGCCGACACCGGGCACTCGGCCTTCGCCGAACGCGAGGTCCGGGCCGCCTGCGAGGCGAACCCGCACCAGCGCGACCGGCTCGCGCTGTGGGGACGCCGGCTGCTCGGCGAGGCGGTCACGCACGCCCAGCGGGTGGTCGCCGAGCGCGACGAGCTGGCCGAGTTCATCGTCGGGGGCTCCGGTTCGGGCGGCGTGGCCGGTCTGATCAGGACCGTGCAGGCGGCGCACGGGAAGCGGATGGGCAGGCTCGGGCTGAGCTGAGCTCGCCGGAGCGGACATCGGCGCCGCGCGGTTCTCGACTAGCCTGGCGCCCGCACGAAGTGAGGACGTGAACGGATCGGGAGGTCCAACCGGTGAAGGTCAAGATCGGCATCGCGGAGACCCCGCGGGAGCTCGTGGTGTCCAGCGACCAGACGCCGGACGAGGTGGCCCAGCTCGTGAGCGGGGCGATGAAGTCCGACGAGGGGCTGCTGGACCTCACCGACGATCAGGGGAACCGGTTCGTCGTGCCGGCGCGGCGGATCTCGTACGTGGAGATCGGCCCGTCGGAGGAGCGCAAGGTCGGGTTCGGCCTGGGCGGCTGAACGACGTCCCCGGCGGGCCCGGTCTCCTGCGGGAGCCGGGCCCGTCGTGTGTGCGGCCCGGGCGGTCCGGGGGGAGTAGCCGGTCATGCGGCGACGTCGCCCGTGTACCCCTCGGCGGCGGGGCGCGGGTCAGGCTCCGCCCGCGGGGTCGGGAACCGCACGCAGCGGTGTGGCGCCGGAGGTGGGCGCCCCGACCCCGGCGACGCCCGCCATCCCGTCCCAGATGAGGGCCGAGAGGTAGCCGGTGAGCGCCTCCCGGCTCATCGTGCGCCGCTCCAGCCACCACTCGCCGGCCGACTGCACCATCCCGACCAGCCCGTGCGCCCAGACCTCGGCGCCGCCCGAGTCGCGGCCCGCGGCCCGCACCCGCTCGCCGATCAGCGTGGCGAGCAGCGCGCCGATCCGCCCGCGGACGTCGGAGACGATCTCCGCGCCCGGCGCCGGTTCGGCCGGGTTCGCGACGACGAACCGGTAGAGCTCCGGCTCGTCCTCGATGCCGTGGAGGAAGGCGTCGATGACCGCGGCCACCTGCTCGACCGGCTCGGCCCCGGCCGCGAGCACCGGGTGGACGCGTTCCATCAGCATCTCGGCGGCCTGCTCGCCGACCGCGCGCTGCAGGTCGGCGCGGTCGGCGAAGTGCCGGTAGAGCACCGGCTTGGTGATCCCGGCCGCGGCGGCGATCTGGGCCACCGACACGCCTGGCCCGTGCTCCCGCACCGCCTCGATCGCGGCCGCGACCATCTCCGCGCGTCGCTGCGCGCGGCGCTGCTCGCGCGCGTCGGTCCTGCGGTCCTGGGGCATGTGACCAGTGGTAACGGCTACCCCCGGTAGCCACAAGCGGGGCGGCACTGACCACGCCCCGGTGTCCCGGCCTCGCACCCCGGGAGCGTTCCCGCACCGGGTTCAGCCGGTGCGGGGTCACTCTGCAGGGTGCGGGAACCGGGCCGGGGTGCGACTCGACCCGATGGGGCGACGTGGCGGGCGCGCGGCCGGCGGTCCGCCGCGCGATGCTGTCGTGATCGACGCTGTCGTGATCGATGCCGTCGTGATCGGCGCGCTCGGCGCCGTGTCGACCGGAGGAGGGCGATGAGCAGGCAGGTCGTCACCCGGGACGGGACCGGGTTGCACGTCCGGGAGTCCGGTCCGGCCGCGGCCGCGGTGACCGTGCTGCTGGCGCACGGGTGGACCCTCGACGAGCGGTGCTGGGCACCGGTCGCCGACGCGCTGGTCGGCTCCGTCCGCACCGGCCCGGTCCCGCGGGTGCTGCGCTACGACCACCGCGCGCACGGGCGGTCCGACGACACGCCCGGGACCTCGATGACCGTCGAGCAGCTCGCCGACGACATGGCCGAGGTGATCGCGCAGCGGGCGCCCTCGGGGCCGCTGGTGCTCGGCGGGCACTCGATGGGCGGCATGACGGTCATGGCGCTGGCCCAGCGGCACCCGGAGCTCGTCGCGTCCCGGGTCGCCGGGGTGGCGCTCGTCGGCACCGCGAGCGGCGGCCTCGGCGCGGCCGCGACGCTGGGGATGAGCGGTCGTCCGGCGGAGCTGTTCCTCGTCGGCCGGGAGAAGGTCACCGACAGTCCGTTGTGGACCGGGCGGGCGGAGCTGACCGCCCACCCCGGGGTGCTGCGGCCGGGGGTGGCGCGGCTGCTGCTGGGCCGCCGGCCCGGTGCCGCCGCGGTGCGGGCGACCTGCGAGGCGATCGCGGCCTGCCGCCCGACGACGATCTCCGGCTTCACCCCGACCCTGACCACCCACGAGCGCGACGCGGCGCTGGCCGCGTTCGCCGACCTGCCGGTCGAGCTCATGGTCGGCGCGCGGGACAGGCTCACCCCGCCGCGGTTCACCTACCGGATCGCCGCGCACCTGCCCCGCGCCGCGGTGACCGAGTTCCCCGACGCCGGGCACATGCTCCCGGTGGAACGCGTCGGCGGCGTGACCGCGCGCCTGGCCGTCCTGGTCCGGCACGCCGCCGGCAGCCGCGCGGCGTGAGTGATCGCCGGTGGGTGGGTCAGGCCTGCTCGGCCTCGGTCAGCTTCGGGAACCCGGCGATCCCGCGCCAGGCCAGCGACGCCATCAGCGCGACGGCCTCGTCCCGGGGGACCCGCTGCTCGGAGTCCAGCCAGAACTGGGCCCCGACCTGGCTCAGCCCGACCAGGCCGACGGCGAGCAGCCGGGCCCGGTCCTGGTCCAGCCCGGCGTCGGTGGTCACCGCGCCGGCGACGGCGTCGATGCACCGGTCCAGCGCGCTCTCCACGACCGCCGCGGCCTCCGGGTCCCCGCGCAGGTCGGACTCGAACACCAGCCGGTAGGCACGGCCTTCGCCGGCGACGAAGTCGAAGTACGCCGCGACGGCCGCCTGGACCCGCTCCTTGTTGTCGTCGGTTCGCTCGATGGCCCCGGACACCCGGTCGACGAGCTCCTGGGCGTAGGTCGTCAGGAGCGCCTGGTACAGCTCCAGCTTCCCGGGGAAGTGCTGGTAGAGGACCGGCTTGCTGACCCCGGCGCGCTCGGCGATGTCGTCCATCGCGGCCGCGTGGTACCCCTGGTCGGCGAACACGTCGCGGGCGGCCAGCAGCAGCTGGGCGCGACGCGCACCACGGGACAGGCGTGCCCCCCGTGGCGTGGCGGTTCCGGTCATCGGCCCCCTACCTCTCACCCGGTCTGGGGTCACCCTACCCGCAGGTAACCCGGAAGACGAACGGTGCGTGACCGCGCGTGCCGGGCCTCCCGGAGCCGTCGCGGAGGGCGCCGCCGGAGCCTCCGGAGATGCAGGACCAGACCCGCCACGACGGGCAGCACCCCGGCCGGGGCGACCGGCGCGCCGGCCACCGCCACGACCGCTCCCGCCACGACGACCGCGACCCCCGCGACCAGTCCCGAACGGGTGTGCCCGCGCGCCCGTCGCGCCAGGTCGAGGGCCTGCGCGATCTCGGCCGGGCCACCCCGGACGGCGATCATCGCCGATCCCGCCGGCGCGACCGGCGGCGGGGCCCCGTCGCCGTCGCCGGGGGCCGGGGGCGTCAACGCGATCGCGAGGTCGGCGCGCGCCAGGGCCGCCGGGTCCGCGTCCGGGTCGGCGGCGACCGCCACCGTCCGCCCGCACACCTGCAGCCCCGCGACGGCCGCCGCCCGTCCGGCACCCTCGAGCCCGGCCCGGACCTCGTCCTCGTCGGCCGGGTCCAGCCCCGCCGCGACGGCGATCGCGCCGGCCGGGCCCTCGCCGTCCGGGGTGAGCAGCGCCGGCCGGGCCCCGCGGGAGCGCAACGCGGCCACCCCGTCCGCGGCCTCCCGGTGCGGGGCGCGGTCCAGGGTCAGCACGCCGCGCGCGGTGCCGTCCCAGGCGACCGCGACGACGGCCAGGCCGGTGTCCTCGGCCCGCTCCCGCTCGGTCGCGACCTCCGGCGGCAGGGCGATGCCGTGTTCGAGCAGCCAGTCGGGGGAGCCGAGCAGGACGGCGTGCGCGACGACCGTCGTGTCGTCCTCGGCGGTGATCAGCTCCGCGACCAGCCCGGAGACGCCGAGCCCGGGACGCTCGTCGGCCTCGGCGACCTCCGGCGGCTCCCCGCCGCCGTCCCGCACGGCCGCGGCCAGTGCCCGTCCGACCGGCGCGAGGTCCGACCCCGGGGCGGCGCCCGCCGCGACCGAGGCGGCCAGCCGCAGCACCTTCTCCCGGTCCTCGTCCGTGGCCGGGTGCACCTCGACGGTGCCCGGCCCGCATCCGCCGAGCACGTCCGGCCCGGCCAGCACGACGGTGTCCACCCGGTCGGCGACCGCCGGACCGGCCGGCGCGGTCCAGCCGACCGGGTCCAGCCACTCGACCGGCGACGGGCCGGCGTCGGCGGCCGGGACCGGGCGCAGGGACACCGGCAGCGGCAGCCGGACGGCCGTGCCGCCCGCCCGGTCCGCCGCCCGGACCGCGGCCGGGACCACCGCCAGCAGCGCGACCGGGCACGCCGCGAGCAGGACGGCCAGCGCGGCGGGGACCACCGTCACGACCGGCTCGCCCGCACCGGCCCGCGCTCCGGCGACGGCGACCGCCGCCAGCAGCGCGAACGGCACCAGGCGGGCGCTCCAGCGGTCGGCCAGGGTCCGCAGGCCCGCCTCCGCGTCGGGGGACGGCCCGGCCGCGGCATGGTCCGTGCCGCGCTCCGTGCCGCCGTCCGGGGCCGGCCGGGACCGGGCGTCCTCCCGGCCGGTGCCCCGCACCGCCACGGCCGCCACGGTCAGCACCGCGGCGAGCCCCGGGAGCAGCACCGGGTCCACCGGCGCACCGCCGTCGCCGGCGCTGCTCAGCGCGGTGGCCGGCACCTCCGGGGAGATCGCGCCGACCAGCAGCACCGGGACCGACCAGGCGAGCGCGGGCAGCGTCGCGGCCGAGACCCCGACGTCGGCGGTCGCCTCGCCCCGGCGCAGTGCGCGGGCGGCGGCCCGGTGCCCCGGCGCCCCGGTCACGGCGACGACGGCGACGGCGAGCAGCACCGTCACGGTGATCAGGGCCCAGGTGGCGGCCGTCGGGAGCGCGGGGGTGGCCAGCGCCGCGACCGGCAGGGCCAGTGCCACCACGGCCGCGACGGCCGCGGCCGCGATCGGAGATCCGGTCATCGGTGGTCAGCTCCCCGGCGCCGTCGGGACGGTGAACTCGCAGGACCGCAGCTCGCCACCGGAGCGGTAGTCGAGGAACAGCCGGTAGCTGCCCGGGGCCGGGACGGCCGCCGTGAACGCGACCCCCGGCCCGGCCCGGTCGCCGGTGGAGGCGCCGGTCACGTCCGGGCGGATCGGGAAGCGGGCCAGGTCGCCCTGGCGGACCGCGGTGAGCAGGCCGAACGCGCCGCCGGAGAGCGGCTCGAGATCGGTGACGGGGCGCCCGTCGCGGGCGACGGTCGCGTAGAGCCGGGAGGTCCCGCCGGGCAGCAGCGCCCCGTCGATCCGGACCTGCTGGTCGCTGCCGCCGCACATCCCGGCCCGGTTCTCCTCCGGGAACGAGAACGCGCCGTACGGGCCGGGGACGTGCACGTCGGTACCCAGGTCCAGGGCCGGGCCGCCGGACGGGGTGAACCCGGCGTAGAGCCGCCACACCCCCTCGCCGGGGAAGGTCACCGGGGCCCGCCACACGCCGTCGTCGCCGAGGGTGGCGTGCAGGCGCATGTAGCCGGCGACGTCGCGGCGGATCAGCGCGGCGTCCATCACCGGTGCCCCGTCGGAGTCGGTCTCGTACCGGGTGACCGGCGCGCCGTCCGAGCCGGTCACCGTGAAGGCGATCGCCGTCGGCTCCCGCCACGGGTGCATCAGGCGTCGGGGGGACAGGGTGTAGCCGGCGGCGGTGCTCGTCACCCCGCCGCCCTCCGCGCTCGCGGGCGCGAACGCGCTGCCCGCCGGCAGCACCGGCCCGCCGTCCGGCTCCGCGCTGCTCTCGCCGGCGGCGGCCGGTCCGGTCCCGTCGCCGGTGACCGTGCCGGCGACGCCGCCCGCCGTCCACGCACCGGTGAAGACGAGTACGGAGGCCGCGCCGAAACCGGCCAGCCGGGCTGCGGCCGCGCTCGCGATCCGCCCCATCTGCGTCTCCTCCTCCGGTCGGTCCCCCGTCCGGTACAACGCTCGGAAGCCGATGGTGTTGCGCTCCGTTGTATGTTGATCGCGGCGAGTGACAACTTGCCGAGGTGGGAGTAACGGACGTCACCGGGTGCCGCGACGCCGCCCGCGTCTTGTCATCCTGGTGTGATGTCCGCCGGTACGTCGCTCCCCGTTCATGTCACGGACACCGTTCCCCGTCCCCGTGGCGGCACGGATCCGGCGACGCTGGGCCGGCTGCGGGAGAACCAGGCACCCTGGCCCGGCCGGACCGTCACCTCCGGCGGGGTGTCGCTGCACGTCCGGGAGACCCCCGGACCTGCGCCCGTCGAGGCGCCGGAGGCCGTCTACGTCCACGGCCTCGCCGGGTCGGCGACCAACTGGACCGATCTGGCGGGACTGCTCGCGCCGCGCGCCACCGGGCTGTCGGTCGACCTGCCCGGGTTCGGCCACTCCGAGCCGACCGCGGCCCGCGACTTCACCCCGGACGGGATGGCCGACGCGCTGCTGTGCTGGCTGGCGGGCCGGGGCCGTCCGGTGCACCTGGTCGGGAACTCGCTGGGCGGGGTGATCTGCATGACGGTTGCCGCCCGGCGCCCCGAACTGGTCCGCTCCCTGACGCTGGTCTCGCCGGCGATGCCGGACCGCCGGCCGGACCCGCGGCGGCTGTCGGACCCGCGGATGGCGCTGGCGATGGTCCCGTACCTGGGACGTGCCGCCCGTCGCTCGCTGGCCGCCGAGCCCCTGCGGGAGCGCGCCGAGCGCGTCGTGCGGCTGTGCTTCGCCGATCCGCAGCGCGGCTCGGAACGCCGGCTCGAGGAGCTGATCGCCGAGCACGAGCACCGCGCCACGCTGCCGTGGGCCGCCGAGGCGACCGACGGCGCGACCCGCGGCCTGCTGGCGCTGTGGGCGGGCCGGACGACGTGGACGCGCGCGTCCCGGGTGCGCGCCCCGTCGCTGGTGCTGTGGGGCGGCGACGACCGGATCGTCACGCCCCGGCTCGCCCGCCGCACCGCCGCCGCGCTGCCGGACTCCCGGCTGGTCGTGCTGCCCGGGGTCGGGCACGTCGCGCAGATCGAGCAGCCCGGACCGGTCGCGTCGGCGATCGCCGGGCTGTGGGATTCCTCGACCGGCCCGGGGGAAGATGTTGCGGACACGGGGCGTTGAGTCGTTCCGAAGCCTGAACGCGGGTCGTGCGTGACACGGGCACCGCGAACCGCTGCGACATGCGAACTTCGACAGGAGTGGACGAGATGGCGCTACCGCCGCTGGTCGAGCCGGCCGCCGAGCTGACCAAGGAGGAGGTGGAGCGGTACAGCCGCCACCTCATCATCCCGGACGTCGGGATGGACGGGCAGAAGCGGCTGAAGAACGCCAAGGTCCTGGTCGTCGGCGCCGGCGGGCTCGGCTCGCCGGCCCTGCTGTACCTGGCCGCGGCCGGGGTGGGCACGCTGGGCATCGTCGAGTTCGACGTCGTCGACGAGTCGAACCTGCAGCGGCAGATCATCCACGGTCAGTCCGACGTGGACCGCCCGAAGGCCGAGTCGGCGCGGGACTCGATCCGCGAGGTCAACCCCTACGTCGACGTCCGGCTGCACAACGAGCGTCTCACCAGTGAGAACGTGCTCGATGTCTTCGCCGGCTACGACCTGATCCTGGACGGCACCGACAACTTCGCCACCCGCTACCTGGTGAACGACGCCGCGGTGCTGCTGGGCAAGCCCTACGTCTGGGGTTCGATCTTCCGGTTCGAGGGTCAGGCCTCGGTGTTCTGGGAGGACGCGCCGAACGGGCAGGGGCTCAACTACCGCGACCTCTACCCCGAGCCGCCGCCGCCCGGGATGGTCCCGTCGTGCGCCGAGGGCGGCGTGCTGGGCGTGCTCTGCGCGTCGATCGGCTCGATCATGGTCAACGAGGCGATCAAGCTGCTCACCGGGATCGGTGAGCCGCTGCTCGGCCGACTGGTGATCTACGACGCGCTGGAGACCACCTGGCGCCAGGTGAAGATCCGCAAGGACCCGGAGACACCGAAGATCACCGAGCTGATCGACTACGAGGCGTTCTGCGGGACCGTCACCCAGGACGCGCAGGACGCCGCGGCCGGGCACACCATCACCGTCGGTGAGCTCAAGCAGATGATCGACGCGGGCAAGGACTTCCAGCTGATCGACGTCCGCGAGCCGCACGAGTACGAGATCGTGAAGATCCCGGGTGCGACGCTCATCCCGAAGGACCGGATCCTGTCCGGCGAGGCGCTCGCCGAGATCGCGCAGGACCGCCCCGTCGTCCTGCACTGCAAGTCCGGCGGCCGCTCCGCGGAGGCCCTCGCGGCGCTGCACCGGGCCGGGTTCGCCGACGCCGTGCACGTCGGTGGCGGCGTGCTGTCCTGGGTGAAGCAGATCGACCCCTCGCAGCCCACCTACTGAGGCTCGTGCCGAGGCTCCACGACCGGAGGCCGCCCCCGCACCGCGGGAGGCGGCCTCCGTCGTTTTTGTCCGCTTCCCCTGCTCCGGGCGGGTGATCATCGTCGTTGCCTTCTGAAATGCGAGGGAGTGACCGAAACATCACGCCGGGTAGGTGCGACGTGCCCGTTCGCAGGCCGACGGACGGCCCGCGGAGCCGGGGGTGGTGTCGGTGGAGAAGACCGTGCGCAGGTGTGCCCTGTCAGGGTGCGACGAGCCGATCGAGTCCGTTCCCCGGCGCCCGGAACGCCACTACTGCTCAGCGGCCCACCGCGCCCGGGCCCGGATCCTCCGACGTGCCGCCGCGCGCACCGCCGGTGACGAGGCACCCGAGTCGCCGCACTGGCTCAGCGAGCCGGTCGAGACCCTCGGTGAGCCGCCCGACGAGTCGCGTGAGACTGCCGCCTCCGACAGTGACGCCGGTGGACCGGCACGCGCATCCCGCCCGGCCGCGAGGGCACCGGAGGCCGCTGCGGGCACGCCCGGCGGGCCGGTCGGCCGGAAGCCGGTCACCGGCGCCGGTCCACGCTCCTCCCGACCCGCTGCCGGCGGCCCGCCTCCGCGGCTGCGTGCCCCGCGCACCCTGCTCCGGCACCGTCGTGCCCTCGCGCTGATCGGCGCGACCGCGCTGCTGCTCGGCGGGTACGCCCTGACGACGACGCCGTCGACGGTCGACGGGACCCCGTCCGCGCAGGAGCGCACCGTCGAGGAGTGGGCCGGTGCGGCCCGCGTCGCTCTGGTCGGGATCGAGGAGCAGCTGGAGACACTCGACGGCACCGAGGAGACCTGGCGGCAGGCACCGGTGCCGCACGATCCGGCGACGCCGCCGGCCGAGGTCATCCGGCTCCGGGAGCAGCGCGACACCCTGCTCCAGCAGCGGGCCGCGTTGCAGGCGCAGCTCGAGGCCTACGACTCGCGGCAGGGTGTCGGGGACGCGCTCGCCGTCGCCGAGGCCGAGCTCGGCCAGCTCGAGCGGGTGGTGGCCGAGCTGCCCCCGCCCGCCCGCCGCACCGCCGGCCAGGTCGACGCGGCCCGCACCCTGGAGGAGCAGCGGGACCTGCGGGCACGTCGGCGGGACGCGACCGCGGACGAGCTCGCGGCGCTGGACGCGGCCGTCGACCGGGCCCGCACCGAACCGCTCCCCGGCAACGCGGCCCGGACCGACGAGGTCGCCGGGGAGGTGCTCGCGCTCAGCCGCGGGGAGACCCCGGCACCGCAGGCTCCGGCCGGTCCGCCGGAACGCCCGCACGCGGTGCCGGGGGGCCGGGAGACCGGCGCCGACCGGCCTCGGGACGAAGTCGGTACCAGCGGGCCGCCCGACCCGCGTGGCCCGCGCGACGAGACGGCACCCCGTGCGGAGGGACCGGAGGGGGCATCCGGCCGGGGCCCGGCGGCCCCGCCTGCCGAGACTGCGGCGCCGCCCGCCGGGGAGACCGCAGCCCCGCCGGCTGGGGAGACCGCAGCGCCGCCCTCCGGGGAGGCCCCGGCCGGGCGTTCCGCGGCGCCGGTGGTGGGCGCCGTGGCCGCCGGGCCGGGGGAGGCGCTGGGCGGCGCGGTGGCCGATGCTGCCGAGGGGGCGCGGGCGGTCGCCGCACGCCCGGCGGAGCCGGCTGCGGACGGTCCGGGCGATGGGACGCCCGCCGGGGGTGCGCCGGCCGCAGGGTCGACCGGTGGCGTGTCGGGCGGCACCTCCGGTCCCGCGAACCCGGCGCCTGCGAACCCGGCGCCTGCGAACGCCGTGGCTTCGGGGCCGGTGTCCGAACGGGTGGCGGCGGAGCCCGCTGTGGCGCCGGATCGATCCGTGGGTGACCGGGGCCGTGCCGGAGACGGCCGCACGGACGGCGACGTCGCGGAGGGCACCGATGCCCGCGGTGCGGATCGTGCGGCCGGCGCGGGCCGCGACCGTGCGGAGGACCCCGGAGGCGGGGGCTCGGACCGCGGTCGCACCGACCGTGATCGCGGGGACCGGGCAGGTGCCGGAAGTGGCCGTGGGGAGGCCGGGGTCGGCCGTGGTGGTGACATCGCGGGAGGGGTGGGCCGTACGGGCCCCGGTGACGACATCGGAGATGACACCGGTGAGGGGGCGGGCTCCGGCGACGCGAGCAGGGCTCCGGCCGGCCCGGATGAGGGAACCGACCAACGGTCCGGGACTCGCGATGCGCGTGCCCGGCAGGCCGGCGCGGACGCAGGCCTCCCTGGCGTCGACGGCGGAGCAGTACCGGCGGCCGACCCGGAACGGAACCGGACCGAGGAGGAGGGGACCGGGGCCGTCGCGGAGGAGGTGGACCGGGACCCGGCCGGCGCGGATCGTGACCGGTCCGGAGGGCGGGAGTCCGACCGTGCGGGTGGGGGCGACCGTGACGGCGACGGGGCGCCGGACCGCCCGGCCGGCAACGGGGCGCCGGACCGGTCCGGCAGGGACGGTGCGCTGGATCGGTCGGGCGGCGACGGGGCCACCCCGGGTCGCGGTGCCTCGCTCCACGAGACGGTCCCCGCCACGTTCGCGGGAGCGGTGGCCCGACCGTGGGTCGAGGCGGCGCTGGGCGAGGAGGCCGCGGCACCGGTCCTCGCCGAGGTCGACCGGCAGGCCGCGGACCGGATCGCGTCGCGAGAACGAGGGACCGACGCCTCCCACACCGACGGCGCGGGTGACTCCGCGCGCGGCGACGACCGGGAGCACGGCGACCGCGGCGACCCGCCGCGGGACGAGGGCGGCCCCGACGGACGGCACGGCGAGGAACAGCGCGACGGTGGCGACGAGGAGCACCAGGACGGCGGCCGGCGCGACGGCGGCGACGAGCGACACGACGACGAGGACCGACAGGACCAGCGTGGCGAGGACCGGCAGGCCGACGGTGACGGGGACCGGCAGGGCGACGGTGGCGGGGACCGGCAGAACGACGATGGTGACGACTGGCAGGGCGACGACTGGCAGGACGACGGTGGCGACGACTGGCAGGACGACGGTGGCGACGACTGGCAGGACGACGGTGGCGACGACTGGCAGGACGACGGTGGCGACGGCTGGCAGGACGACGGTGACGAGCACGCCGGTGACGACGGGCAGCACGACGACGGGACCGACTGACCGGCCCGCGCCCCGACGACGCGGCCCACGCCCGACGACCTGGCCCAGCCGCTGCCGAAACGCCGATCTCGCATCCCGTCGCCGCTCGCGCACCGTCCGGAGCACGTGCGGCGTCCCCTCCGGGGTGCGGGGCCGGTTCCGGAACCGAGTGCCGTCCCGCGCTGCGGGCCGGGGCAGGCCGGTCCGGCCCGGCCGGACCGTCCGGCGTCCCCGGCTCTCACCCGTTCGTCGCGGGTTCGATCAGTGACGTCCGGGCGTGGCGCGACCCGGTCACCGCATCGGCGCCGGTACCGTCGCCGCCGTGACCGCAGCCCGCACGCTCGCCACCGCGTCGGCGAGCGCCCTGCCCGAGCACGTCCGCGTCGCTTTCGGTGTGCGCGACATCGAGCCGCGGCCCGTCGTGTGGGCGGGTCAGCGGGCCTGGCAGTGCGGTGAGGTGCTGCTGCGGCCGGTCGCCGACCACGTCGTCGCCGCATGGTCGGCCACGGTGATGGAGAACCTCGAGGTCGACGGCGTCCGGCTGGCCCGCCCGGTGCGGTCCAGCGACGGCCGCTGGGTGGTCGGCGGTTGGGCGGCGTCCCGGTACGTCCCCGGCGCCCCCGAGCCACGGCACGACGAGGTCGTCTCGGCGTCGCTGCGGCTGCACGCGGCCACCTCGACCGTGCTCCGTCCGCGCCTGCTCGACGACCGCGACGACCTGCTCTCCCGCTCAGCCGCGGCCGCGTTCGGGGAGCACAAGCTGGACCTGCACCCGGAGACCGGCGGCGCGTTGTTCAGCGAGCTCGCCGCGTACCGGCGCACCGTCCGGCTCACCCCGCAGGTGGTGCACGGGGAGCTCTTCGGCGCGATGCTGTTCGACCCGCAGGGGCGCCCGGCGGTGCTCGACCTCGTGCCGTTCTGGCGGCCGGCCGAGTGGGCCGCCGCCGTCGTCGTCGTGGACGCCGTCGCCTGGGGTGGCGCCGACGACGACCTGCTGGAGCGCTGGTCGGACCTGGCCGAGTGGCCGCAGTCGCTGCTGCGCGCCGTGCTGTACCGGCTCGCGCTGCACGCGCAGCACCCGGACGCGACGCACGAGTCCATGACCGGGATCGCGCGGGTCGCGGAGCTGGTCGGCCGGAGGCTGTGAGCCCCGAGGCTGTGAGCCACTGACTTCGCCGGCCGTGCTCACACGGCCGGACCGCTCGGTGTGAGATAAGTGTTTCCGCCGTGTCACGCGGCGCCACCCGACGGAAACTGCGGATCCCTACCGTCCTCGGCGACGTGACCGACCGCCCCAGGGAGACGCTTTCGTGACGACCGAACAACAGCCGTCCCGCCGCCTCGGCGGCCGGTGGATCGAGCACTGGGATCCCGAGGACGAGGGCTTCTGGGAGCGCACCGGCAAGAAGATCGCGAGCCGGAACCTCTGGCAGTCGATCTTCTCCGAGCACATCGGGTTCTCGGTCTGGACGATGTGGTCGGTGCTCGTGCTCTTCATGGGCGACGAGTACGGCTTCGACGCGGCCCAGAAGTTCTTCCTGGTCGCGGTCCCCACCCTGGTCGGCGCGATCCTGCGGCTGCCCTACACGTTCGCGGTCGCGCGGTTCGGCGGCCGTAACTGGACGATCTTCGCGGCGGCGCTGCTGATCGTCCCGCTGATCCTGGCGATGGTCGTCATCGAGCCCGGGGTCTCCTACACCACGCTGCTGGTCGTCGCCGCGTTCGCCGGTGTCGGCGGCGGGAACTTCGCCTCCTCGATGGCGAACATCAACGCGTTCTTCCCGGAGAAGACCAAAGGCTGGGCACTCGGGCTCAACGCCGGCGGCGGCAACCTCGGCGTGCCGGTCATCCAGCTGCTGGGCCTGCTGGTCATCGCCACGATCGGCGCCGGCTCGCCGCGCGTCCTGATCGCGATCTACATCCCGCTCGTGATCGTCTCCACGGTGCTCGCCTGGCTGCGGATGGACAACATCGCGGCGATGTCGAACGACACCGGCGCCTTCGCCGAGGCATGCCGGGACCGCCAGACCTGGATCATGTCGTTCCTCTACATCGGAACCTTCGGTTCCTTCATCGGCTACTCCTTCGCCTTCGGTCTGGTGCTTCAGAACCAGTTCGACCGCACCCCGCTGCAGGCCGCGATGGTCACCTTCATCGGCCCGCTGATCGGATCGCTGATCCGGCCCTACGGCGGCAAGCTGGCCGACCGGTTCGGCGGCGCGCGGGTGACGCTCTGGAACTTCGTCGGCATGGCCGTCGCCACCGTGATCGTGATCCTGGCGTCCGGCGCGCAGTCGCTGACGATCTTCACGGTCGGCTTCATCCTGCTGTTCACGCTGTCCGGGATCGGCAACGGCTCGACCTACAAGATGATCCCGGCGATCTTCACCGGCCGGGCCCGGGTCACGATCGCCGAGGGCGGTGACCGGGCGATCGCGCTCGGCACCGCGCGGCGGCTGTCCGGCGCGGTGATCGGCATCGCGGGAGCCGTCGGCGCGCTGGGCGGGCTGTTCATCAACCTGGCGTTCCGCCAGTCCTTCCTCACCGTGCAGTCCGGCACCCCGGCGTTCTGGAGCTTCCTGGTGTTCTACCTGGTCTGCATCGTCGTCACCTACGTCGTCTACCTGCGCCCGCAGCCGGCCCTGGTCGGCCGGAAAGAAGCCGTCGCGCTCGCGAAGGTCTGATGAGTCCGGCGGAACACCGGACCGCCACCCACTGCCCGTACTGCGCCCTGCAGTGCGCGCAGTGGGTCGGCCCGTCCGGCGAGGTGGACGCCCGGGAATTCCCGGTCAACAACGGCGGCATGTGCCAGAAGGGCTGGACGTCCTCTGCTCTGCTCACCCATCCGCACCGCCTGACGAACCCGCTGGTCAGGGACTCGCGCGACGCCGGGTTCGCCGAGACCGGCTGGGACTCCGCACTGGCCCGGGTCGCCGGGCGGCTCGCGGCCCTGCGCGCCGAGCACGGCCCCGACTCGGTCGCGGTCTTCGGCGCCGGCGGGCTCACCAACGAGAAGGCCTACCTGCTCGGCAAGTTCGCCCGGGTCGCGCTGGGCACCTCGCAGATCGACTACAACGGCCGCTTCTGCATGTCCTCGGCCGCCGCCGCGGGCAACCGGGCGTTCGGCGTCGACCGCGGGCTGCCGTTCCCGGTCACCGACCTCGACGACGCCGAGCTGGTCGTGCTGGCCGGCGCGAACGTCGCCGAGACCATGCCGCCGCTGATGTCGCACCTGCAGCGCGCCCGGCTGGTCGTCGTGGACCCGCGGCGCACCCCGACCGCGGAACGGGCGCTCGCCTCCGGCGGCCTGCACCTGGCCCCGCGCCCGGGCACCGACCTGGTGCTGGCGCTGGGGATGCTGCACGCCGCCGTCGTCGACGGGCACCTGGATCCGTCCTACGTGGAGATGCGCACGAGCGGGTTCGACGACGTCTGGCGGGTCGCCGCGCAGTGGTGGCCCGAACGCGCGGAACGGGTCTGCGGGGTGGCCGCCTCCGACATGCGGACCGTCGCGCGGTGGCTGGCGACGACCACCCGCCGCTACGTCCTCACCGCGCGCGGGGCCGAGCAGCACGCGCACGGCGTCGACACCGTGACGGCCTGGATCAACCTCTCGCTCGCGCTCGGCCTGCCCGGTCGTCCGGGCTCCGGGTTCGGGACGATCACCGGCCAGGGCAACGGCCAGGGTGGACGCGAGCACGGCCAGAAGTCCGACCAGCTGCCCGGCTACCGGCACATCGAGAACCCGGCCGCACGGGAGCACATCGCCTCGGTGTGGGGCGTCGACCCGGCGTCTCTGCCCGGCAAGGGACGCAGCGCCGTCGAACTCCTGGACTCCCTTGGCAGGCCCGGCGGCCCGAGGGCGCTGCTGGTGTTCGGCTCCAACGTGCTCGTCTCGGCCCCCGACGCGCGCGCCGTCGCCGAGCGGCTGGACGCGCTGGACCTGCTCGTCGTCGCCGACGTGCTGCCCGGCGAGACCGCGTCGCGGGCCGACGTCCTGCTGCCGGTGGCCCAGTGGGCCGAGGAGGAGGGCACGATGACCAACCTGGAGGGCCGGGTGCTGCGTCGGCGACGCGCGCTGGTGCCGCCGCCGGGGGTGCGCACCGATCTCGAGGTGATCTCCGGGCTGGCCGCCGCGCTGGACGCGCCCGGCGAGTTCCCGGCCGACCCGATGACGGTGTTCGACGAGCTGCGGCGCGCCTCGGCCGGGGGGATCGCCGACTACGCCGGGGTCAGCTACGCCCGCCTCGACGCGGGCGAGGCACTGCACTGGCCCTGCCCCGGCGAGCACCACCCGGGCACGCCGCGGCTGTTCACCGACCGGTTCGCCCACCCGGACGGCCGGGCCCGGATGGTGCCGGTCGACCACGTCGAGCCGGACGAGAACGTCGACGACGGCTTCCCGCTGCGGGCCACCACCGGCCGGGTGCTGGCGCACTACCAGTCCGGCGCGCAGACCCGGCGGGTCGCCGAGCTCGCGGCGGTGACCCCGGAGGTGTTCGTCGAGGTGCACCCGGACACCGCGGCCCGGCACGGCCTGGCCGACGGCGACCTCGCCGAGGTGACCTCGCGCCGCGGGACGACGCGGGCGACGGTGCGCTGCGTGCCGACCCTGCGGACCGACACGCTGTTCCTGCCGTTCCACTTCGGAGGCGAGGGGGCGGCGAACAACGTCACCAACCCGGCGCTGGACCCGATCAGCCGGATGCCGGAGTTCAAGGTCGCCGCGGTCCGGCTGACCCCGGTCCGGGCCCCCGCCACGAACCCCGCTCCGGCCGTACCCGCCGCCGCCCGCACCTGACCCGGTCCCGGGCGCTCGCCCACTCCGACGGCGCTCACCGGACTCGTGGACGCGCACGCGATCGCGTGAGCGCGGGCCGGTTGCGTGAGCGTCGTGCCCCGGGTGTTGTCGAGGGAGGACGCGGTTGCGGTCGGCCCGGCGAACCTCGCAGGTGCCGCGGGCCCCTGTGAGCGCTGTGACGTCGGCCGCCGCGAATCTCGATCGCACCTCATGCTTGTCAGGTCTAGCCTGACAAGCATGACCGTGAGTATGGACGACGTCCTGACCCTCGACGTCTCGGCCGCCGCCCGCGCCGTGACCGCCGCCGCCGTCGCCGAGCTCGACCGGCACGCCGACGCGATCGCCGGCGTCCCGCCGCTGCCCGGCACCCCCGAGTGGGACGCCGAGGAGGGCACCGACGCCCCGGCACGCCGGGAGACGGCGTGGCAGCTCGCCGCGTTCCGGATCGCACTCGCCGCCGGGCTCGACCCGCTCCCGCAGCTGATCGGGCTGCGCCGCATCGGCGTCAGCTGGGAGACGATCGGCGGTGCCGCAGGCATCACCCGGCAGTCGGCGCACGAGCGCTGGGCTGGACGGGTCGCCGCCGTCCTCGACCGGAGCTGAGTCGTTGCCGCGCGGAACCCGGCTCACGATCCCGACCTGCGGAGAATGAGGACCTCGTAACGCCCGTGTCATCGCGGGCCGCCTGCCCGTAACTCCCCGTTCCTACCGTCGAACACCATGAGCAGGCGCGTGGTGGTGATCGGGCACGGCATGGTCGGTGCCCGGTTCGCCGAGGAGATCCGTCGCCGGGACCCGGACGGCGGGCGCGTCGCGCTGACCGTGCTCGGGGCCGAGTCGCGGCCGGCGTACAACCGGGTGCTGCTCTCCACCGTGCTCGCCGGCGGCCTGAAGCCCGCGATGGTGTCGTTGCACCCGGACGGCTGGGCCGAGGCGAACGGCGTCGACCTGCACACCGGGGTCGCCGCCGTCGCGATCGACCGCGACGCGCGCGTCGTGCACGGCGCGGACGGTTCCACCCACCCCTACGACGAGCTGGTGCTGGCCACCGGATGCCGGGCCTGGCTCCCACCGGTCGACGGGCTCGCCGAGGACGGGGACGGCGCTCCGGCCCGTGGCGTGAGCCTGTTCCGCGACCTCGACGACTGCGAGCGCATCCTGGCCGCGGCCGCGCCGGGTGCCCGGATCGCCGTCGTCGGCGGCGGGTTGCTCGGGGTGGAGGCCGCCCGTGGGCTGGCCGGGCGCGGTGTCGCCGTCACCCTGGTCCACCCGCGCGGGCACCTGATGGAACGCCAGCTCGACACCGGTGCCGCCGCGGTGCTCGGCGACGCGCTGCGCGAGCTCGGCGTCGACGTGCGCTGCGGCGTCGCGGCCAAGGCATGGAACCCCGACCTCGGGCTGGACTGCGACGACGGCACCCGGATCGCCGCGGACGCCGTCGTCGTCGCGGCCGGGGTCCGTGCCGAGACCGGGCTGGCGCGGGCCGCCGGGCTCGCCGTCGACCGCGGGATCCTCGTCGACGACCGCCTCGCCACCGACGACGGCCGGGTGCACGCCATCGGCGACTGCGCCCAGCACGCCGGGGCCGCCGCCGGCCTCGTCCAGTCCGGCTGGGAGCAGGCCGCGGTGCTCGCCGACCTGCTCACCGGGACCGACCCGGCGGCGCGCTACCGCGGCACCCGCCCGGTGACCCGGCTCAAGGCCGCCGGCATCGACCTGGCCGCCGTCGGTGACGTCGGCGCCGGGGACGAGACCGTGGCCGTCTCGGACCCGCGCCGCGGCCGATACGGGACCCTCGTGCTGCGCGACGACCGCGTCGTCGGCGCCATCCTGCTGGGCCTGCCCGACGCCGCTGCGTCGATCATCGAGCTCTACGACTCCGCCGCGCCCGCACCGGAGGACCGGCTCGCGCTGCTGCTCGGCCGCGCGCTGCCCGGCGGCGCCACCGAGGCCGCCGACCCGTCCCGGATGCCCGGCTCGGCGGTCGTCTGCCGCTGCAACACCGTCACCAAGAACGCGCTGGTCACCGCGTGGCGCGAGGGCGCCCGCGACGCCGACGCGCTCCGTCGCCGCACCCGCGCCGGCACCGGCTGCGGCAGCTGCACCGGCACCGTGTGCGGCATCTCCGACTGGCTGACCGAGTCCGATCCGCCGCAGGAGACCGCGGCATGAGGGAGGAACACAGGATGCATCTCGTCGTCGTGGGCAACGGGATGGTCGGGCACCGGCTGGTCGCCGCCGTGCGGGACCGCGACACCCCGGGGGACTGGGAGATCACCGTCCTCGGCGAGGAGTCCCGCCGTGCCTACGACCGGGTCGCCCTGTCGTCCTACGTGGACGGGAAGTCCGAGGAGGAGCTCCGGCTCGACGACGACGGCCTGCGCGACGACCCGCTGGTCACCTACCACCTCGGCGACGCCGTCTCGGGCGTCGACCGGGACGCCCGCCGGGTCACCACGCAGTCGGGCCGGACACTGGACTACGACGCGCTCGTCCTGGCCACCGGCTCCTACCCGTTCGTGCCGCCGGTCGAGGGCAGGGACCTGCCCGGCTGCTTCGTCTACCGCACGCTCGACGACCTGGACGCGATCAAGGAGGCGGCTGCCGCCGCCGTCGCGAACCCGGCGCGCAGGGGCCGGCCGTCGGCGATCGTCGTCGGCGGCGGGCTGCTGGGACTCGAGGCGGCCCGCGCGATGCGGCTGCTCGGGCTGTCCCCGCAGGTCGTGGAGATCGCACCCCGGCTGATGCCGGTGCAGGTCGACGACGGCGGCGGCGCGCTGCTGCACCGGCTGGTCGCCGAGCAGGGGATCTCCGTGCGGACCGGGGTGTCGCTGAACGGCGTCGCGCAGGACCGGAACCGGCTGGTCGCCACGCTGTCCGACGGCGTCGAGCTGGACGCCGACCTCGTCGTCTTCTCCGCCGGCATCCGGGCCTCCGACGGGCTCGCCCGAGCCTGCGACCTGCCGGTCGGCGAGCGCGGCGGGATCCTGGTCGACGCCCGTTGCCGGACGTCCGACGAGCACGTGTGGGCGATCGGCGAGTGCGCCGCGCTGGACGGGCGCACCTACGGCCTGGTCGCGCCGGGCTACGCGATGGCCGAGGTCGTCGCCGACCGGCTGCTCGGCGGGCAGGCGAGCATGACGCCCGAGGAGCTGGACATGTCCACCCAGCTCAAGCTGCTCGGCGTCGACGTCGCCAGCTTCGGGGACGCGCACGCGACCACCGAGGGGGCGCTGGAGATCGTCGTCAACGACCCGGTCGCGGCCACCTACTCGAAGCTGGTCGTCTCGGACGACGCGTCCACGCTGCTCGGTGGTGTCCTGGTCGGCGACGCGTCCCGCTACGGGGCGCTGCGCCCGCTGGTCGGCTCGGCACTGCCCGAGGACCCGGTCACGCTGATCTCGAAGGGCGGCGCGGAGCCGGACGCGGGTGCGCTGCCGGACTCGGCGCAGATCTGCTCCTGCAACGCCGTCACCAAGGGACAGCTCTGTGCGGCGATCGGCGACGGCGCGCACACCGTCCCGGAGCTGAAGTCCTGCACCCGGGCGGGCACGACCTGCGGGTCCTGCGTGCCGACCCTGGCGAAGATCCTCGCCCAGCAGGGCGTCGAGGTCTCGAAGGCGCTGTGCGAGCACTTCGGCCACTCCCGCGCGGAGCTGTTCGAGATCGTCGCCGGAGCCGGGATCTCCTCGTTCTCCGAGCTGATCGCGCGCCACGGCCGCGGCGCGGGCTGCGACATCTGCAAGCCGGTGGTCGCCTCCATCCTCGCCACCCTCGGGAACGGCCACATCCACGACGGCGAGCAGGCCACGCTGCAGGACACCAACGACCACTTCCTGGCGAACATGCAGCGCAACGGGACCTACTCGGTCGTCCCTCGGATCGCCGGTGGGGAGGTCACCCCCGAAGGCCTGATCGTGATCGGCGAGGTGGCCCGGGACTACGGGCTCTACACCAAGATCACCGGCGGGCAGCGGATCGACATGTTCGGCGCCCGCGTCGAGGACCTGCCCGCGATCTGGTCGCGACTCGTCGAGGCCGGGTTCGAGTCCGGGCACGCCTACGGCAAGTCGCTGCGCACCGTGAAGTCGTGTGTCGGGACGACCTGGTGCCGCTACGGCGTGCAGGACTCGGTCGGGATGGCCGTCGAGCTGGAGCTGCGCTACCGGGGCCTGCGCAGCCCGCACAAGCTCAAGTCCGGGGTCTCGGGCTGCGCGCGCGAGTGCGCCGAGGCCCGCTCGAAGGACTTCGGGGTGATCGCCACCGAGACCGGCTGGAACCTCTACGTCGGCGGCAACGGCGGCTTCACCCCGCGGCACGCCGAGCTGCTGGTGTCCGACGTGGACTCCGGGACGCTGATCCGGACGATCGACCGGTTCCTGATGTTCTACGTCCGCACCGCCGAGCGGCTGCAGCGCACCGCGCCGTGGATCGAGGCGATGGAGGGCGGGCTGGACCACCTGCGGGCCGTCGTCGTCGACGACTCGCTCGGCATCTGCGCCGACCTCGACGCCGCGATGGCCCGGCACGTCGAGTCCTACGCCGACGAGTGGGCCGGCGTCCTGAACGACCCGGCGAAGCTGGAGCGCTTCGTGTCCTTCGTCAACGCCCCCGGCACGCCGGACCCGACGGTCCGGTTCGTCGAGGAACGGGGGCAGAACGTCCCCGCTCCCGGGCGGCCCGACGAGCCCGTCCTCATCGGACTCCCGGAGGTGTCCTCGCGATGACCGCACAGCCCGTCACCGCCCCGTCGCAGGTCGCCGACCGCCGGCCCGTCGCCGCGGGTGAGGAGCCGGCCGACTGGCTGACGATCTGCCCGCTGCAGCGGCTGCAGCCCTTCCGCGGCGTCGCCGCGCTCGTCTCCGACGTCCAGGTGGCCGTGTTCCGGCACACCGATGATGCGCTGTTCGCGGTCGGCAACATCGACCCGTTCAGCGGAGCGGCGGTGATGTCGCGGGGCATCGTCGGGGACCGGGGAGGCGAACCGACCGTCGCGGGCCCGATCTACAAGCAGTCCTTCGCGCTGCGCGACGGCCGCTGCCTGGACGACGACGCTGTGAGCCTGCCCGCCTTCGCGGTCCGATGCGTGGGCGGGGCGGTCCAGCTGGGGATACGGTGACGGACCCGAACCGCCACACCACCACACGCGACCTCCCCGGGATCCCGGCCCCGCGGCCGGTGCCGGTCCCGCGGAGAACGGAGACCCCGGTGACCCGTCCCGCCGCCCGCGCGCCCGCCGGCCGCGAGAGCACGGCCACGGAGGCGCCCCAGCCCGTCCCGGCGCTGGCCGGCTTCACCGTCGGCATCACCGCGGCGCGGCGCGCCGACGAACTCGCCACCATGCTCGAACGGCGTGGCGCGACGATCCAGCACGGGGCGGCGCTCCGGATCGTCGCCCTGGCCGACGACGCCGACCTCGAGCGGCGTACCCGCGAGCTCGTCGCGTCGCCCCCGGACATCACCATCGCCACCACCGGCATCGGCTACCGGGGCTGGGTGGAGGCCGCTGACGGCTGGGGGCTCGGCGAGGACCTGCTCGCCGCGCTCGGCCGCTCGGAGATGCTCGCCCGCGGACCGAAGGCGCGCGGCGCGATCCGGGCGTCCGGCCTCGTCGATGCGTGGTCGCCGGAGTCGGAGTCCACCGCCGAGGTGCTCGAGCACCTGCTCGACCGCGGCGTGGAGGGGCGCCGGATCGCCGTTCAGCTGCACGGCGAACCGCTGCCCGACGTCGTCGACGCCCTGGAGCTCGCCGGCGCCGAGGTCGTCACGGTCCCCGTCTACCGGTGGGCGCCGCCGGCCGACATCGGCCCGCTGGACCGGCTGATCGACACCACCCTGGCCGGTGGGGTCGACATCCTGTCCTTCACCAGTGCCCCGGCCGCGGCCGGCATCCTGGCCCGGGCCGGCGAGCGCGGGCTGCGCGAGGGGCTGCTGACCGCGCTGCGCGGACCGGTCATGGCGCTGTGCGTCGGGCCGGTCACCGCGGCGCCGCTGGAGGCGCTCGACATCCCGACCGTGCAGCCGCAGCGCTCCCGGCTCGGCGCCATGGTCCGGACCTGCGAGGCGGCCGCACCGAACCTGGCCCGGACGCTGCCGGTCGCCGGCCACGAGCTGGAGCTGCGCGGGCACGCGGTGCTCGTCGACGGCCGGCTCTGCGCGCTCCCGCCGACGCCGATGGCACTGCTGCGGGTGCTGGCCCGCCGTCCCGGTCGGGTCGTCTCGCGGGCCGAACTGCTCGCCGCGCAGCCCGGCGCCGCCGCGGACGAGCACGCCGTGGAGAACGCGATCGCCCGGCTGCGCGCGGCGCTCGGCGTCCCCGCGCTGGTGCAGACGGTCGTGCGCCGCGGCTACCGGCTGGCGCTCGAGCCCGGGCACGGCGGGCACTGCGCGGACGTCCCGGGGGGCGAACGATGAGCTCACCGCCGCTGTGTTCGCCGAGCGGCCCGCCGCTGTGCTCCTCGAGCGGCCCGCCGCTGTTGCTGGTGGCGCACGGGTCGCGGTCCGACGCCGCCGACGCCGTCGTCCGGTCGCTGGCGGGCGCCGTCGCCGCGCACGGGCCGCAGGTCGAGGTCTGCTACGTCGACGTCCGCGGCCCGAAGGTCGTCGACGCCGTCAGCTCGCTGCAGGACCGCGGGTACGACGGCGCCGTCGTCGTCCCGGCGTTCCTCGCCGCCGGCTACCACGTGCGGGTCGACCTGCCCGCCCAGCTCGCCGAGGCCGGCGCCGACCCGGCCCGGTTCCGGACGACGCCCGCGATGGGCCCCGACCCGCTGCTCGCCGCGGCGGCGCTGGACCGGTTGCGCGCCGCCGGGTACCGCGACGGCGACGCCGTCGTGCTGGCCGCCGCCGGATCGTCGGACGCCTCGGCCGTGGCGCAGGTCCGGCTCGCCGCCGGGATGCTGTCGTCGCTGGTCGGGCGCAAGGTCCGGGTGGGGTTCGCCGCGACCGGCACCCCGACGGTGTCCGCGCTGGTCGAGGGCCTGCACGCGGCGGGGGAGTCGCGGGTGGCGGTGGCCTCCTGGCTGCTCGCGCCCGGGGTGTTCCAGAACCGGCTGCTCGACTCGGGCGCCGAGGTCGTCGCCGACCCGCTGGGCGTGCACGACGACGTCGTCCGCGCCCTGCTGGACCGCTACACCGCCGGTGCCGCCGAGATCGCCCGCGCGGCCTGAGAGGGCTGATTTCGCCGGCTCGCGACGACCCTGGTGTGCCACTCGGGGCCGCGATGGGCACGATGGCCGGGTGAGCGTGGCCGGATCCGAGCTGGTGGCCCGGTTGCGGACGGCCGGGTGCGTGTTCGCCGAGGACGAAGCGGACCTGCTGTGCGCGGCCGCCGTCTCCGGTCCCGAGCTGGAGTCGCTGGTCGCCCGCCGGGTCGCGGGCGAACCCCTGGAGCACCTGCTCGGCCGGGTCTCGTTCGACGGCCTCGACATCCGGGTGGTGCCCGGGGTGTTCGTCCCGCGCCGCCGGTCCGAGGCCCTCGTGCACGCCGCGCTGCCGCTGCTGCGGCCGGGCTCCGTGCTGGTCGACCTGTGCTGCGGCTCCGGCGCGATCGGTGCCGCGATCGCCCGGCGGACACCGGTGGAGCTGCACGCCGCCGACCTCGACCCGGTCGCGACCACCTGCGCGGCGGACAACCTCGCCGGGATCGGCACGGTGCACACCGGCGACCTGTTCGACGCGCTCCCGCCGGATCTGCGCGGCCGGGTCGACGTGCTCGTCGCGAACACGCCCTATGTGCCGGCCGGGGCGGTCGCGGACATGCCGCGTGAGGCGCGGGACCACGAGCCGCGCACCGCCCTGGACGGTGGCGCCGACGGGCTCGACCCCGCCCGCCGGGTCGCGGCCGGCGCAGCGGAGTGGCTCGCGCCCGGTGGCACGCTGCTGATCGAGACGAGCCGGGCGCAGGCCCCGGTGCTGGTGCAGGTGTTCGGCCGGGCCGGGCTCGTAGCGGAGGCCGGTCGGGACGACGAGCGGGACGCGACCTGGGTCAGCGGGCTCCTGGCTCCCTGACCTGGGATTTCCTCGACGGGAGCGTCGACACGACCGGGCCGCTCCGGGCCCGCTTTGCTCTGCACACCGATACGCACCACGCGCCGAGGCCGCTGTGCTCTGCACCCTCCGGCGCACCACCGCCCCACGGCCATGATCCGCGTCCGTGGAGCCGAGGTGCCACTGAACCTGCATCAGGACTCCATGGAGACGGATCATGGCGCGGTCACCGGCGCCGGTGTTCCCGCGGCAGCCGCCCGTCGACCATCAGCACTCCCTCGGCCCGCAGCCGGGCGGCCTGCTCGGCGGCGATGTGCGGGGCCGCGGTCCCGTCGGCGCGGGTGACCCGGTGCCAGGGCAGGTCGCCGCCGTCCTCGGCGAGGATCCGCCCGACCAGCCGGGCGGATCGCAGCCCGGCAAGCTCGGCCACCTCGCCGTAGCTCAGCGTCTCCCCGGGCGGGATCGCCCGGACGACGTCCCGGACGCGCTCGACGGTCTCGGAGTCCACGCAGCGATCCTCCCGGCCGGGTCGCGGCGTCACTGTCGGGGGTCCGTGGTCGAATCGGTGCCGTGACCACCTCCCGGGAATCCACGGCGCCGCGCCTGGTCCGCGCCGTCGCGGGCCCGGCGCCGGCCCGGGAGTGGTCCGGCGCGGCGGCCCGGGTGCTGGCGCACGATCGCGGGCCGCTGCGGGTGCTCGGCGGCCCGGGGACCGGCAAGACCAGCCTGCTGCTCGACGCGATGGTCGAGAAGATCCGCGGCGGGGCGCCGCCGGGCTCGGTGCTGCTGCTGGTCGGTAGCCGGCGCGCCGCCGAGGAGCTGCGGGGCCGGCTCACGACCCTGCTCACCGCGGACGGCGGCGGGGCCGGCGGGGACTTCGGGGCCCGCACCACCCGGGAGCTGCTGGTGCGCACGGTGCACTCGTACGCGTTCGGGGTGCTGCGGTTGCACGCGGCGCGGCACGAGGACCCGCCGCCGCGGCTGCTGGCCTCGGCCGAGCAGGATGTCGTGGTCCGCGAGCTGCTCGCCGGGGAGATCGAGAACTGGAACGGCGCCGTCCCCGGGTCCGGCTGGCCGGAGCGGCTCGACCCGGCGCTCGGGCTGCCCGGGTTCGCCGCGGAGCTGCGTGAGCTGCTGCTCCGGGCCGCCGAGCGCGGGCTCGGCCCGGACGAGCTGGCCGGCCTCGGGCGCGCGCACGGGCGCGACGAGTGGATCGCCGCGGCCCGGTTCTTCCGCACCTACGAGCAGGTCACGCTGCTGCGCGGAGCCGCGGGCCGGGGTGCCCCGCAGGCCACCGCGCCGGCGCTGGACTCCGCCGAGCTCGTCGCCGCGGCGCTGGACGTGCTGGCCGCCGACCCGGGGTTGCGCGACCAGGAGCGGCAGCGGGTCCGGCACCTGCTGGTCGACGACGCGCAGGACCTCGACCCGCAGCAGATGGAGCTGGTCGCGGCGCTGGCCGCGGACGCCGGGTCGACGCTGCTGGCGGGCGACCCGGACCAGGCGGTGCTGACCTTCCGCGGTGCCGACCCGCAGGGACTGAACGCGGTCGACGCCCCGACCGAGCTGCTCACGATCGACCACCGGCAGCAGGCCGGGGTGCGCGCCGCCGGGCTGCGGATCGCGGCCCAGCTGCCCGGCGCGGGGCGGACGCGGACCCGCTGCGGGCCGGACGAGGCACCCTCGCCGGGGCACGGCGACGCCCCGGGGACCGCAGCGGGAACGGCGCCGGACGCGGCCACGGCACCCGCCGACGACGACGCCGTCCAGGTCCGGGTGTTCGGCTCCCCGTCGGCCGAGGCCGGCTGGATCGCCGACCGGCTGCGCCGCGCCCACCTGGTCGACGGCGTGCCCTGGTCGGAGATGGCGGTCCTGTCCCGTTCGGCCCGCCGCACCCTGCCCGCGCTGCGGCGCGCTCTGGCCGCCGCCGGGGTGCCGATCGCCGCCCCGCCGGACGAGGTGCCGCTGCCGCGCCAGCCCGCCGTCGTCCCGCTGTTGCTGGTGCTGCGGGCGGCGACGCGGCCGTCGTCGATCGACGCCGACCTCGCCGGCTCGCTGCTCACCTCCCCGCTCGGCGGGGGCGACCCGATGCGGATGCGCCGGCTGCGCCGCGGCCTGCTCCGGCTGCACGCCGCGGGTAGCGCAGGCGGACCGCGCATCGATACCGCCGCCGGGCACGACGTCCGCGTCCACCCCGACGACGAGAACCCCGAGTACGGCGAGGCCGATCCGGCCGCCGCGAGCAGCGACCCGCTGCTCGTCGAGATGCTGCGCGAGGCCGTCGACGGCCGGCCGGACCCGCTCGCGGTGCTGTCCCCGGCCGAGGGCGCCCCGATGCGCGACGTCGGCCGCCTGCTCGACACCGCTGCCCGCTCGATCACCGCGGGCGACTCGGTGGAGGACACGCTGTGGAAGGTGTGGCGGCGCACCGGGCTGGCGCGGCGCTGGAGCGAGGCCAGCGGCCGCGGCGGCCCCGGCGGGGCGGCCGCCGACCGGGACCTCGACGCGGTGCTCGCCCTGTTCGACGCCGCCGCCCGCTACACCGACCGGCTACCGGGGGCGAATGCCGCCGGGTTCCTGGAGTACCTCGCCGACCAGCAGCTGCCCGGGGAGACCCTCGCCCCGCAGGCCCCGCGTGGCGGCGCGGTCGAGCTGCTCACCGCGCACGGCGCCCGCGGTCGTGAGTGGACGGTCGTCGCCGTTCCGGGGGTGCAGGAGGGGCTGTGGCCGGACCTGCGGCTGCGCGGCAGCCTGCTCGGTCACGAGCAGCTCGTCGACCTGGTGGCGGGCGTCGCGGACCCCGGCGAGGCGGTCTCGCGGACGGCGCCGCTGCTCGCCGAGGAGCGCCGGCTGTTCCACGTCGCCTGTACCCGGGCCCGGCGACGGCTGCTGGTCAGCGCGGTCCAGGGCGAGGACGAGCAGCCCTCCCGTTTCCTCGACGAGCTCGACCCGCGCCCGGCCGACGCCGCCGAGTCGCGGCCGGTGCACCAGCCGGAACGCTCGCTGGTACTGGCCGAGCTGGTCGGCGAGCTGCGCCGGGCCGTCACCGACCCCGACCACGGCGACCCCGCGCGGGCCGCCCGCCGCCGGCGCGCCGCCACCCAGCTCGCCCGGCTCGCCGCCGACGACGTACCCGGCGCCCACCCCGACGACTGGTACGGCGTGGGCGAGCTCTCCGACACCGCGCCGCTGCGCGCCGACGGCGAGCTCGTGCCGATCTCGCCGTCGGACGTCGAGACGATCGCCGGCTGCCCGCTGCGCTGGGTGCTGTCCCGGCACGGCGGCGACGAGTCCGGTGCCCTCTCGGCGGTCACCGGCTCGCTGGTGCACGCACTGGTGCAGGCCCGGGCCGCGGGCGCCGACCCGGCGGAACTGGAGGGAGCGCTGCGGTCGGCGTGGCGCCGGCTCGACGCCGGCGCGCCCTGGTTCGGCCGCCGCGAGCTGGAACGGGTCCGGGCGATGCTCGCCGCGTTCGACGACTGGGTCCGCCGCAGCCGCGCCGAGGGGCTCGGCCTGGTCGCCGTCGAGCACCCGGTGCAGCTGGACCTGGAGGGTGACCTGCCACCGGCCTCGGCCGCGTCGCCGGACCAGCCGCTGGTCCCGCTGAGCGACGACCCGGAGGAGCCCCCGGCCGCGGGTGGCGGGGCCGCCCGGGCCGCCCGCCGGATCCGGCTGCGTGGCCGGGTCGACCGGCTCGAACGCGACGACCAGGGCCGGCCGGTCGTCGTCGACGTCAAGACCGGCAAGACCGCGACGTCCACCCGGGCGACCGCCGAGCACCACCAGCTGGCCGTCTACCAGGTGGCCGCCTCGCTCGGGGCGTTCGACGACGTCGTCGGCGCGGGCTCCGGACCGGGCGGGGCCCGGCTGCTGTTCCTCGCCGACCGGAAGGCGAGCGGCGAGGCGAAGGAGCCACGGCAGGACCCGCTGCGGCCCGAGGAGCTGGGGCACTGGCGCGACGTGCTGGCCCGCTGCGCCGAGGACTCCGCCGGCGCGGTGTTCGTCGCGCGCGCCGGGCCCGACTGCGACCGCTGCCCGGTCCGTACGAGCTGCCCGGTGGTCGAGTCGGGCCGCTCCGTGGTGGACGGTTGAGTCAGCTCGACGCGGGCGGCACGGCCCGGGTGGCGCGGCGATCGGCCACCCGGTCGATCAGCAGCGCCGACCCGAGCCCGATCGCGACCGCGGTGCAGAACCCGCCGACGGTGTCGGTGGCGTAGTGCGCCCCGACCCGCACCATCCCCGCGCCGACCGCACCGCCCGCGGCCAGGGTGAGGGCGGCGAGTACCGCCACGGCCGGACCGGGCCGCGTCATCCGCAGCAGACCGATCAGCAGCACCGCCGCGACCAGACCGATCGCGACCGCACCGCCGGTGTGCCCGCTCGGGTAGGCGTAGCCGGGTTCGAAGGCGCCGATCGTGCGGCCGATCACGGGCTTGAGGACGGTCGTCGCGACCCCGGTCAGTCCCGGTGCGACCACGGCCAGCAGCGCCGCGCGCGGCCGGCGCAGCAGCAACGCGGTCCCGGCGAGGGTCACCGCCCAGAGCACCACCGACTCGGGCGTGCCGAAGGTGATCGCGCGGGCCAGCAGGGCGCCGGGCAGGTGCGGGAGCGCCTCGACGACGGCATCGGCCCGGTCGTCGACCCGCCCTGCTGCGGCGTTGCCGGCGTAGCGGGCCGCCAGCACCCCGAAGACCGTCAGTGCGACGGCGACGAGCACCGGTGCCGGCCGGCGCAGCGGCCCCAGCAGGGAGGGAGGGGAATCGCCGCGCACCGGATCGAGAGTAGCGACCTCCGCCCTCAGCGGAGCCCGAGCGCGGACGCCAGCCGCCGCAGGTCCGGTTCGGGGTCGCGCATGCCGGCGGTGACCACCTGCGCGCAGACGTGGTCGGCGCCGGCGTCGAGGTGCTCGGTCAGCCGGGCCGCGACCTGCTCCGCGCTACCGTGCGCGACCAGGGCGTCGATCAGTGCGTCGCTGCCGCCGTCGGCGATGTCCTCGTCGCTCCAGCCGAGCCGGCGCAGGTTCGTCGTGTAGTTGCGCAGTCCGAGGTAGGGCTTCTCCACCGCGGGCCGGCCGAGCGTGCGGGCGGCCACCGGATCGTCGTCCAGGACGACCTTGTGCTCCGGCGCGAGCAACGACCCCGGCCCGAGCCGCTCGCGGGCGCTGCGGGTGTGCTCGGGCGTCGTCAGGTAGGGGTGCGCGCCGGCGGTGCGGTCACGGGCGAGGTCGAGCACCTTGGGGCCCAGCGCGGCGAGGACCCGCCCCTGCACCGGTACGTCGAGGGCGTCGAGCCGGTCCAGGTACTCGACGACCGTGGCGTACGGACGGGTGTAGTCGCTCGTCGCCTCCGGGTGCCCGACGCCGACGCCGAGCAGGAACCGGTCCGGGTGCTTCCCCGCGACCCGCTCGTAGGACGGCGCGACCTCGTCGGCGGGCGTCGACCACATGTTGACGATGCCGGTCGCGACGACCAGCGAGCCGGTCGCGTCCAGCATGTCCTCGGCCAGCTGGAGGTCGCCGGGCGGCGACCCGCCGATCCAGACGGTGCCGAACCCGAGCGACTCGATCTCGCGGGCCAACTCGGGCGACAGGCCCGATGCGTGCCGCCAGACTCCGTACCGGCCGAGGGAGACAGTCATGCGAGTGGTTACCACCGCGTGGCCCGGATCATTCCCGGCTCTACGATGACGGCTCCGTGGCGCGGTGCGTACCGGTGAGCCTGGCGCGGTGCGTACCGGTGAGCAGAGCAAAGGAAAGGCTGGACGTGCAGTGATCGACCTCAAAGCGGCCCGACAGGACCCGGACACCGTCCGCGCGGCACTCTCCCGTCGCGGCGCGTCCGCGGACTTCGACGCCCTGCTCGAGGTCGACGTCCGGTGGCGCGAGCTGACCGACCGCGTCGGCTCGCTGCGCGCAGCGGCGAAGCAGCGCCCCAAGGGCAGGCCGACCCCGGAGCAGATCGAGCAGTTCACCCGGGAGAAGGAGGAGCTGCGGGCCACCGAGGAGCAGCTCGCCGAGGCCGACGCCGAGCGCACCACGCTGCTCGCCCGGATCCCGAACCTGCCCGACCCGACCGCCGCCGACGGGATGGCGGAGGAGGACGCGGTCACCGTCCGGACGTGGGGGGAGCCGCCGTCGTTCGACTTCACCCCGCGCGACCACCTGGACCTGGCGTCGTCCACCGGGCGGGTGGACATGGTCCGCGGCGCGCGGCTGGCCGGGTCGCGCTTCGCCTACCGGTTCGGTGACGTCGCGATGCTGGAGATGGCGCTGTTCCGGTTCGTGATGGACCGCCTCGCCGGTGAGGGCTTCGTCCCGGTCCTCGGCCCGGTGCTGGCGAACGAGAAGTCGATGTACGGCACCGGCTTCCTGCCGACCGAGGCGTCGAACCTCTACGAGCTGGAGAAGGACGGCCTGTACCTGACCGGCACGTCCGAGGTCGCGCTCGCCGGGATCCACATGGACGAGATCGTCGACCTGGACACGCTGCCGGCGCGCTACGTAGCGTTCTCGACGAACTTCCGGCGTGAGGCCGGGGCCGCCGGCAAGGACACCAAGGGCATGTTCCGGGTGCACCAGTTCGACAAGGTCGAGATGTTCGTCTACTGCCTGCCCGAGCAGTCCCGCGAGATCCACGAGCAGCTCCTCGCCTACGAGGAGTCGATCGTGCAGGACCTCGGCCTGCCCTACCGGGTGCAGAACATCTCGGTCGGCGACCTGGGCAACCCGGCTGCGAAGAAGTACGACATCGAGGCCTGGTTCCCCGCGCAGCAGCGCTACCGGGAGATCACTTCCTGCTCGAACACCACCGACTACCAGGCACGACGGCTGAACATCCGGTTCCGCCGCGAGGCGGGCGCGCCCACCGAGAACGTCCACACCCTCAACGGGACAGGTGCCACCGCCCGGGCGATGCTCGCGATCATGGAGAACTTCCAGGACGAGCGCGGCACCGTCGCCGTCCCCGAGGTGCTGCAGCGGCACGGCGCCCCGGCCACGGTCGGCACCCCGCCCGCCTGACCGCCCCCGCCGCCGAGCAGCCCGGGCGGCGACGCTGTCGGGGGCGGGCGGTAGAACATCGGCATGGACCCCACCCCCGCCGAGCTCGCGACGGCGCTGGGGCTGCACCCGCCGACCGCCGAGCAGGCCGAGGTGGTCGCGGCCGCCGACGGGCCGGCGCTGGTCGTGGCCGGGGCCGGGGCCGGCAAGACCGAGACGATGGCCGCGCGGGTCGTCTGGCTGGTCGCGACCGGCCGGGTGCTGCCCGAGCAGGTCCTGGGCCTCACCTTCACCCGCAAGGCCGCCCAGCAGCTCGGCACCCGCGTGCGGTCGCGGCTGCGCCGGCTCGCCGGCTCGCGGCTGCTCGACGACCTCGACCCCACCGGGGCCCGGCGGGCCGCGCTGCTGGCGGGGGAGCCCACCGTCTCCACCTACCACGCCTACGCCGGCCGGCTCGTCGGCGAGCACGCGCTGCGGCTGCCCGCCGAGCCCGCCGACCGGCTGCTCAGCCCGACCGCGACCTGGCAGCTCGCGCACCGCGTCGTCTCCACCTGGGCGGCCGACCTGGAGATCGACCGGGTCCCGGCCACCGTGACCGGCTACCTGCTCGCGCTCGCCGGGGAGATGGGCGAGCACCTGGTCGACGCCGAGGCCATCGAGCGGTTCAGCGAGCGGGTACTGCCGGTGCTGGTGCACGCCCCGCCCGGCAAGCGCCAGCGCACCGAACCCTCGGCGGGCTACAAGGCCCGGGTCGCCGGGCAACGGATGCGCCTCGAGCTGCTGCCGCTGGTCGCGGAGTTCGCCCGCCGCAAGCAGGCCGCGCAGGCGATGGACTTCTCCGACCAGATGGCCCTGGCGGCCCGGATCGGCGAGGCCGACCCGGAGGTGGGCCGGATCGAGCGCGACCAGTACCGGGCCGTGCTCCTCGACGAGTACCAGGACACCGGCCACGCGCAGCGGGTGCTGCTGCGCGCGCTGTTCGGCGTGCCGCCGGGTCTCGCGCCCGACCCGCCGGACCCCGCGGCCGGGCACCGCTCGGTGACGGCGGTCGGCGACCCGTGCCAGTCGATCTACGGTTGGCGCGGGGCGAGCGCGGGGAACCTCGCCCGGTTCCGCACCGACTTCCCCACCGGTCACGGCGATCCGGCGCCGGTGCACGGCCTGCTCACCAGCTTCCGCAACCCGGCCGAGGTGCTGATCCTGGCCAACCGGGCCTCCGAGCCGCTCCGCACCGCGCCCGGCACCGTCCGGGTCGGGGAGCTGCGCCCGCTCGACGGCGCCGGCCCCGGCGACGTCCGGGCCGCACTGCTGCCCGACGTCGCGACCGAGATCGACTGGGTCGCCGACGGCGTCGCGACCCGCTGGCACGCCCGCGTCGCCGACGCCGGGAAGCCGCCGACCGCCGCGGTCCTGGTGCGCCGTCGCGCCGACATGGACGCGCTCGCCGCCGCGCTGCGCGACCGCCACGTGCCCGTCGAGGTGGTCGGGCTGGGCGGGCTGCTGTCCACCCCGGAGGTACGGGACCTGGTGTCGGCGCTGCGGGTGGTGTCCGACCCGCTGGCCGGGCCGTCGGCGGTGCGGCTGCTCACCGGGCCGCGCTGGCGGCTCGGCATCTCGGACCTGGCGGCGCTGTGGCAGCGGGCCCGCGAGCTCGTCCCGCGGCGCCCGGCCCGGCCCGGCCCGCTCACCCCGCAGGAGCTGGCGCTCGGTGCCCTGCCCGGCGACGAGGCCGAGCAGGCCGGCCTGGTCGACGCGCTCGACGATCCCGGCGGTCCGGAGCGCTACTCCGCCACCGGGTTCGACCGGATCACGCGGCTCGGCCGGGAGCTGGGCCACCTCCGGGCGCGGGCCGCGGCACCGCTGGCCGACCTGGTCGCCGACGTCGAACGGACCCTGCTGCTGGACGTGGAGACGCTGTCCCGGCCGGGCGGCACCGGACGGATGCACCTGGACGCGTTCGCCGACGTCGTCGCCGAGTTCGCCACCGGGGCGGACGTGCCCTCGCTGCCCGCGTTGCTCGACTACCTCGACACCGCCGAGCAGGCCGAGAACGGTCTCGCCCAGCCCGAGGTCGACGTCTCCGAGCAGGCGCTGCAGATCCTCACCGTGCACGCCGCGAAGGGCCTGGAGTGGGAGATCGTCGCGGTCCCGCACCTGGTCGCGCAGGTCTTCCCCGGCCGCAAGCAGTCCGGCAGCTGGCTCCGCGATCCCTCGGAGCTACCGGTGCCGCTGCGCGGCGACGCCGACGACCTCCCCGGCCTGGACCTCCCCCCGGCCGGCGCGGACCGCAAGCAGGTCGAGGGCGCCCTCGACGACCACGACGACGCACTCGACGAGCGGCGGCTCGCCGAGGAGCGGCGACTGTTCTACGTCGCGCTCACCCGCGCCGAGGTCACGCTGCTGCTGTCCGGGCACCGGTGGCCGGCGACGGGGGAGCGGCCCAGGGAGCCCTCGGCCTTCCTCGAGGAGGTGCACGAGGTCCTGAGTGGACCCGGCGGGTCCGAGGTGGGCACCGTCGAGCAGTGGGCCCCGCCGCCGGAGGCCGACACCGGCAACCCCGCGCTCGGCGTCGAGCGCACCGGGCAGTGGCCCCCCGACCCGTTCGGCGACCGTGCCGACGACGTCCGGACCGGGGCCGAACTGGTCCGCGCCGCACTGCGGGCCCGGGCACCGAAGCGGCCCCGGAAGGGAAAGCGGCCCGCGCCCGACCAGCTCACGCTGGAGCTGCCCGAGCCACAGCCGGACGGCCCCGGGCACACCGGCGACGACCTGCCCGCGTCCGCGCCGGACGACGGGCTCGGCGACCCGGAGGGCTGGGCCGCCGACGTCGACGTCCTGCTCGCCGAGCGGGCCGCCGCCGCGGAGCGACCGGCCGTCGCGCTGCCGGGGCGGCTGTCGGTGAGCCGGCTGGTCGAGCTCGCCGACGACCCGGACGCGCTCGCGACCCGGCTGCGCCGCCCGGTCCCGTTGCCGCCCAACCCGCACGCCCGCCGGGGGACCGCGTTCCACGCCTGGCTGGAACAGCGGTTCGGCGCCGAGCGCCTGCTCGACCTCGACGAGCTGCCCGGGGCCGCCGACGAGTCGGTGGTCTCGGAGACCGATGCCGAGGAGCTGGCGGAGCTGCAGGCCGCGTTCGAGGCGTCCGAGTGGGCGGACCGCAAGCCCGTCGACGTCGAGGTGTCGTTCGAGACGGTGCTCGCCGGGGTGTCGGTGCGCGGCCGGATGGACGCGGTGTTCGCCGACCCGGACGGCGGCTGGACCGTCGTGGACTGGAAGACCGGCAGCCCGCCCGCCCCGGGCCGCGAGCATGCCGTCGGTGTGCAGCTGGCCGCGTACCGGCTGGCCTGGGCCGCCTTGCAGGAGGTGCCGGCCGGGCGGGTGCGGGCGGCGTTCCACTACGTCCGCGACGGCGTCACCCTGCGCCCCGCCGACCTGCTCGACGCCGACGGGCTGCGCGCGCTCGTCGCGGGCGTCCCGGTGGGGTGATCGTGACCGCGACGGAGTAGCGGAAGCCGATCACGACCCACCACATGCCGCGAGCCCGCGCCCCGGGACATCGGGACGCGGGCTCGCGGGCCTTGCGGTGAGGGAACGGACGTCAGTGCAGCGGATACGTCAGTGCGACGATGCCTTCGCGATGCCGGCCCCGGTCAGCGACCGGACCTCCATCTCGGCGTACTTGCTGCCGTCGTGCCGCTTCTGGCCGACGTAGGTCCCGACCGCACCCAGCAGGAACGACATCGGGATCGACACCAGGCCCGGGTTGGACAGCGGGAACAGCATGAAGTCCGCCTCCGGGAAGATCGACGGCGTCGGCGCGTCCTCGCCCCGGCCGGACACCACCGGCGAGAAGACGATCAGCAGCAAGGTCGTCGCCAGACCGCCGTAGATCGAGAAGAGCGCACCGGTGGTGTTGAACCGCTTCCAGAACAGCGAGTAGAGGATCGTCGGCAGGTTCGCCGACGCCGCCACCGCGAACGCCAGCGCCACGAGGAACGCCACGTTCTGGTTGCGGGCCAGGATGCCGCCGAGGATCGCCACGATGCCGATCACGATCGCGGTCCGCCGGGCCACCTTGACCTGGGTGGCCTCGGTGTCGACGACGTCGCCCTTCTTGATCACGTTGATGTAGACGTCGTGTGCGAACGACGCCGACGCGGTGATCGTCAGGCCGGCGACCACCGCGAGGATCGTCGCGAACGCGACCGCGGCGATCACGCCGAGCAGGATCGGCCCGCCGAGCTCGTAGGCCAGCAGCGGCGCCGCCGAGTTGACCCGGCCCGGCGCGTCGAGGATCGTCTCCTTGCCCACCAGGGCGCCGGCGGCGTAGCCGATGACCAGGGTGAACAGGTAGAAGAGGCCGATCAGCCAGATCGCCCACTCGACCGACTTACGGGCCTCCTTGGCCGTCGGCACGGTGTAGAAGCGCATCAGCACGTGCGGCAGGCCCGCGGTACCGAGCACCAGGGCCAGGCCCAGCGAGATGAAGTCGATCTTCGACGTGGTGGTCGCGCCGTACTGCAGGCCCGGCGAGAGCAGGCCCGCGCCGGCGTCCGGGTTGGCGTCGACCGCCGCACCGAGCAGCGCGGAGAAGTTGAAGCCGAACAGCGCCAGCGCCCAGATCGTCATGACCAGGGTTCCGGCGATCAGCAGTACTGCCTTGATCATCTGGACCCAGGTGGTGCCGCGCATGCCGCCGATCAGCACGTAGGCGATCATCACGACACCGACGACGGCGATCACCGCGCCCTGCGCGAACGCACCGGACACACCCAGCAGCAGCGACACCAGCGCGCCGGCACCGGCCATCTGGGCCAGCAGGTAGAAGAACGACACGGCCAGCGTCGAGGTGGCGGCGGCGGCGCGGACCGGGCGCTGACGCATCCGGAACGCCAGCACGTCGCCCATCGTGAACCGGCCGGTGTTCCGCAGCAGCTCCGCGACCAGCAGCAGCGCCACCAGCCAGGCCACCAGGAAGCCGATCGAGTAGAGGAACCCGTCGTAGCCGTTGATCGCGATGGCGCCCGCGATGCCGAGGAACGACGCCGCGGACAGGTAGTCACCCGCGATCGCGAAGCCGTTCTGGGTACCGGAGAACCCGCCACCGGCGGTGTAGAAGTCGGCCGCCGTCTTCTTGGCGTGCCGGCTGTTCACGTAGAACACGATCGCCAGCGTGCCGATGACGAACACGAGGAAGATCGAGATGTTGAGGACGGGGTTCGCGGCGGCCCCACCGTCCTGGGCCAGCACGGCGTTCACGGCGGCGTTCACTTCGCGGAGCTCCCCTCGATCTCTTCACGGATCTTCGACGACAGCGGGTCGAGCTTGCGGTCCGCGAACCGGATGTAGGCCACGGTGATCGCGAAGGTCGACACGAACTGCAGCAGGCCGAGGATCAGACCCAGGTTGATGTTGCCCAGCACGGGCGTCGCCATGAAGTCCGGCGCGAAGCTGGCCAGCAGGACGTAGAGCAGGTACCAGGCCAGGAACCCGGCCGTGACCGGGAAGACGAACCCACGGAGCCGCTTGCGGAGCTCCTGGAAGTCCGGACTGGCCTGAGCGGCCGCCCAGTCGGGCGTACCCGTCGGCTGCCCGGCAGTGTCACTCGGGGGCTGCCCGGCAGTGTCACCCGGGGGCGGCCCGCCCGTGTGCTCGTCGGACGACTCTGTCGTACTCACGTATGCCTCCTTGCATAGGTCCGCGCGCGGCGAGGGCTGTGTGCGACGAGGACTGCGCGCAGCGAGGACTGTGCACAGGAAAGTTCCTTGCAGCCCTGTGCGGAACCCCACACGCGGACTGCGTCCGGACCGTGATGCGAGCGGCCGACGATCGGACGATCGGTCGCGCCATGCCTCGACCAACGGTCTTGACAGCGTCGGAGTCCTGTGTTTTGTCAGTCGCGGTCGGCCAGGTGGAGGCGGAGCATCGTGTCCTCCGCCCACGGCGGGACGTGGTCCCCGAGCGACACGACGATCATCACCAGGAAGGCCAGCGGGACCGACCAGAGCGCGGGCTGGGCGAGCAGCATCCCCGCCGTGCCCGGCAGCGCGAGCGCGGCGCCGAGCGCCATGGCGCCGGCCGACGAGGCGAGTCCGGTGACCATTCCTGCGTAGGCCCCGCGGGCCGTCAACCCCCGCCACCACAGCCCGAGCACGAGCAACGGGCAGAACGTCGACGCCGCCACGGTGAAGGCCGAGGTCACGGCCGCGCTGATGTCCACCCGCACCATCAGCAGCGCCGCCGGGACGACGGCTGCCGAGGCGGCCAGCGCGGTCAGCCGCAACCGGCGCAGCCCGCTCGGCATCAGGTCGTGCGCCAGCGCCCCGGACAGCGCGAGCAGCAACCCCAGCGACGTGGCCAGGAAGGCGGCGAACGCGCCCGCGGTGAGCAGCGCCGTGAGCGTCGCCGCCGTACCGCCCTCGGTGATCCGGCCCGGCAGCGTGACGATCGCGGTGTCGGTGCCCTGGGACAGGTACAGCTCCGGGGTCAGCACCGTGCCGAGCAACCCGTAGACGATCGTGAACAGGTAGAACGCGCCCAGCATCGCCACCGTGATCGCGGCGGTCCGTCGCGCGCCCCGGCCGTCCGGACTGGTGTGGAACCGGACGATGATGTGCGGCAGCCCCATCGTTCCCAGTGCCGTCGCGACCAGCACCGACCAGGTCGCGAGCACCGGCGTGGTGTCGCCGGTCCCCAGCAGCGGCAGCGCCCAGTCCTCGCCGCCGGGCACCGGCAGTGACGCCCGGTCCCCGCCGAGCTCGGGCACCGGTGCCCCGGCCGGGAACGTCCAGACCTGGTCCGCCCGTGCCTCGTGCCCGCCGCGGCCGAGTTCGGTCGGCACCCCGTCGATCGCGACGAGGGTCGGCGCGGTCAGCACCAGGTCGGTGTCCAGCCGGAAGTCGACCGGGGTCTCGCGGGTGAAGTGGGTGAACTCCGGCGGTGCCGCCATCTCCGCACGCAGCTGCGGCCCGGCGAGCAGCAGCAGGAAGATCGCCGGTCCGGCGAACAGCAGCAGCTTGAGCGCGAACTGGAACGCCTGGACGTAGGTCGCGGCGCGCATCCCGCCCAGCGCCAGGGTCACCCCGACGGCCAGCCCGGACACCACGACGCCCACCCAGTAGTCCACACCGGACACCAGCGTCAGCAGCTGGCCGGCCGCGACGATCTGTGGCACCAGGTAGAGCACCGCGATCACCACGACGACCACGGCGCAGAACCGGCGCAGCGACCGCGACCCCAGCCGGGCCTCGGCGAACCCCGGCACGGTCAGCGCCCCGGTCCGCCGCATCGGCGCCGCGACCAGCGCCAGCATCAGCAGGTAGCCGGCGGTGAACCCGACCGGGTACCAGAGCGCCCCGGTGCCCTCCTTGATCACCAGACCGGCGACGCCGAGGAACGACGCCGCCGAGAGGTACTCACCCGAGACCGCAGCCGCGTTGAGCATCGGCGAGGTCCGCCGGGAGGCGACCAGGAAGTCCGACGTCGTGCGCATCGCGGCGACGCCGCGGGCCCCGATGAGGACGGTGACCAGCAGCAGCGCGACGACGGCCGCGGCCGTCACCGGTGGTCGGTCCCGTTCTCGGTACCGCCGGGCCCGTCCGGTCGTTCCAGTCGTTCCGCGGCCCGCAGGTGCCACCAGGCCAGCAGCGCCAGCAACGGGTACGGCGCGAACGCCACCACCATCCAGCCGACCGGCAGGCCCAGCGCGCGGGTGAGCGTCAGGCCCGGGGCGAGCCAGAACAGCACCGGCACCCCGAGCAGCAGCACCGCCCCGCAGGCCAGGGTCCACCCGGCCCGGCGCAGCTGGGCCCGGCGCACCGCCCGCGCCTGCGCGGCGCGTCCCGGTTCGAGCAGCGTGTCCGGGGTCGGCCGCGCCGGGAGCGGGCGCGCCCGCGGGCCGGAGCCCGGCGGTGCGGACACCGCGACCCGGCGCGGGCGGTTCACCGCGGGCCCCGGTCCGGCGCCGGCCGGTCGGCCGTGCCGAGCGCGCCGGAGGTCGCGGCGGCCATCAGCTGCTCGCGCAGCTCGCGGGCGTGCCGGCGGCTCACCGGGACGTCGCCGGCGTCGGTGTGGGCAAGCAGTCCGCCGCCGGCGTCGCTGCGCAGCTCGCGCACCGCGGGCAGCAGGAGCAGGAAGCTGCGGTGCACCCGGACGAACCGGTGCGCCGCCCAGTGCTCCTCCAGCCGGGACAGCGGGATCCGCACCAGGTGCGAGCCCGACGGCGTGTGCAGCCGCACGTAGTCGCCGTGCGCCTCGGCGAACCGGACGTCCTCGCGGCGCACGTAGCGGGTCCTCCCGGCCAGCTCGACCGGGAGCACCGCCAGCTCGTCCACCCGGGGTGGACCGGGCTCGGGGCCCGCGGGCGGCTCGTCCGGCGCCGCGCTCGCGGCCGAGCGGCCGGCCCGCGCGCGGTGCACCCGGGCGAGCGCGTCGGCCAGCCGGTCCGCGCCGACCGGTTTGAGCAGGTAGTCCACCGCGCCGAGCCCGTAGGCGGCGACGGCGTGCTCCTCGAACGCGGTCACGAACACGATCTCGGGGGGGTCGGCCATCGCCGCGAGCACGCCGCCGAGCTCGAGGCCGTCCATCCCGGGCATGGTGATGTCGAGGAAGACGGCGTCGAAGGCGCCCGCCGGGATCGCGCGCAACGCCTCGACGGCGTCCCCGGCGCGGGCGACCGTGCCGACGTCCGGGGCGTCGGCCAGCAGCGCGCAGATCTCGTCCAGGGCGGGCGCGACGTCGTCGACCGCGAGCACGCGGAGCTGCTCGCCGCTCGCCGTGACGCCACCCACCGGGCCACCGCCCCGGGTCATCGTGCCACCACCCCGGGCTGGAACCGGGGGACCCGCAGCACGATCCGGGTCCCCGCACCGGGAGCGGTCTCGATGACCAGGCCGTGCTCGGGACCGTAGACCGCGCGCAGCCGCCGGTCGACGTTGACCAGTGCGAGCCCGGCCCCCTCGGCGGTGCCGGCGAGGACGGCCCGGGCGTGCTCGGGGCTCATCCCGGGCCCGTCGTCCTCCACCGCGATCACGCACACGTCCGCCTCGGCCTCGCCGCTGACCTGCACCAGTCCTCCGTCCGGGGTCCGCTCGACGCCGTGCTGCACGGCGTTCTCCACCAACGGCTGCAGTGCGAGCACCGGGATCGGCACCGGCAGCACCTCGGGAGCGACCCGGACCTGCACCCGCAGCCGCTCGCCGAGCACCGCGCGGGCCAGCGTCAGGTAGGCCTCGACCGAGGCGAACTCGCCGGCCAGGGAGGTGTAGTCGCCGCGCGCGGCCAGCGAGTGCCGGATGAACTCGGCGAAGGTCTCCAGCAGGTCCCGGGCGCGGGCCGGGTCCGAGCGCACGAACGACGCGATCGTGGTGAGCGCGTTGTAGACGAAGTGCGGGGAGATCTGCGCGCGCAGCTCCCGCAGCAGCGCGGCGTCGGCCGCCGCCGCGCCGGCCTCCAGCCGCGCCCGCTCCAGCGCGTCGGCGACGAACCCGGCGACCCGCCGGGCGGCCGTCGTCGGGACCTCGCCGCCGAGCACGAGAACGGGAACCCGGTCGTCGACGGGGTCGGCGCCGTCGACGACGACCGGCAGCGCCAGCAGGCCCCCCTCGGACATCCGGCGCCGGGTCGTCGCGGCGCGCAGCCCCAGCGCGACGCCGGCCTCGCGGTCGGGGCCCCACCAGCCGGTGTCCTGCCCCGACCGCAGCAGGCCCACGGCGTTCGCCCCGCACAGCCCGGCGAGCCGGCGAAGCGCCTCGACGGCGGCCGGGGACCCGGCGGGCTCGCGCAGCCCGGCCGCGACGGCCACACCGGCGTCCAGCACCTCGGTGGGGTCCGGCCGATCGGCCGTCCCGTGCGCCTGCGCCGCCCGGAACCGGCCCGTCAGGCGGGGCCGCAGACCGGTCCGCCCCGCGGGCGCGCGGGCACCCCGTTCGGAGTCACCCTCGGCCTGCACCCGGTCAGGATAGGGCCCGCAGGTCGGCCGCGGCGTAGCCTGCCGTGCGTGATCGGCTCCTCCCGGCTGGCGACCCCCGACCCGCAGGTCGAGGGCGCGTTGCGGATGCCCGACCGGCGGTCGGGTCCGATCCGCGCGCTCGTGGTCCGGATCGTGATCGCCCTGCTGGCCCTGGCGGTGACGACCTCGATCGTCTACATCGGCCGGGACGGCTACCTCGACAACAACGGCACCGGCGACATCAGCCTGCTGGACGCGCTGTACTACGCCACCGTGTCGCTGTCGACGACCGGCTATGGCGACATCGTCCCGGTGAGCGCCACGGCCAGGGCCGTCAACATCGCCGTGGTGACGCCGCTGCGGCTGCTGTTCCTCATCGTCCTCGTCGGGACGACGGTCGAGCTGCTCACCGAGCGGTCCCGGCAGTCGTACCGGATCCAGCGCTGGAGGTCGCGCGTGCGCGAGCACACCGTCGTCGTCGGCTACGGCACCAAGGGCCGGGCCGCGGTCGAGACCCTGCTGGGCGACGGCGTCGAGCCGGAGAAGATCGTCGTCGTGGACACCGACCGGTCCCGGCTCGACGTCGCGTCCGGGCTGGGCCTGGTGACGGTGTCGGGCAACGCGACCCGCTCGGCGGTGCTGCGGATCGCCGGCGTGCACCTGGCCACCACCCTGGTCGTCGCGCTGGACCGGGACGACACCGCGGTGCTGGTCACCCTCACCGCCCGCGAGCTGTCGAAGTCGATCTCGATCGTGGCCGCGGTGCGCGAGACGGAGAACGTGCACCTGCTGCGCCAGTCCGGGGCGAGCTCGGTGATCGTCGCGGACGAGACCGCGGGCCGGCTGCTGGGCGTCGCGACCCGGTCGCCCGCCGTCGTCGAGGTGATGGAGGACCTGCTCACCCCGGACGCCGGGTTCGCCATCTCGCAGCGCCCGGTCGAGCCGACCGAGCTGGGCGGCTCGCCGCGGCACCTGCCCGACATCGTGCTCGGGGTCGTCCGCGACGGGACGCTGCACCGGGTCGACTCGGCGCGGGTCGACGCGCTGGAGCGCGGGGACGAGCTGCTCTACGTGCGCAAGGCGACCCCGCCGGACGAGGACTGAGGCCGGGCGGCCGACGGCAGGCGCAGCAGCACTGAGGCCGGGCGGCCGACGGCCGAAGCAGCAGCACTGAGGCCGGGCGGCCGACGGCCGAAGCAGCAGCACTGAGGCCGGGCGGCCGACGGCCGAAGCAGCAGCACTGAGGCCGGGCGGCCGACGGCCGAAGCAGCAGCACTGAGCACCACACCCTTGACCTGAAGTCGGCTTTAGGGAACACGGTGGTCGCATGACGACCACCGATACCGCCGTCGTCGACGGGTTGCTGACCCGGATGACCGGCGACGAGAAGCACGAACCCGCCGCGACGTCCACGCTCGACGTGCTGCGGGTCCTCTACGACTCCGTCCTGCGCGTCGACCCCGCCCGGCCGGACGATCCGGACCGGGACCGGTTGCTCGTGTCCAAGGGGCACGGCCCGATGGCGCTCTACGCGGTGCTCGCCGCGCAGGGCTTCCTCGACCCGGCCGAGCTCGACGGGTTCGCCGGCTACGACTCCCGGCTCGGCCACCACCCGGACCGCACGCTGGTGCCCGGCGTCGAGATCTCCTCCGGCTCGCTCGGGCACGGGCTCGGACTCGCCGTCGGCACCGCGCTCGGGCTGCGGCTGTCCGGCCGTGGTGACGCGCGGACCGTCGTCCTGCTCGGGGACGCCGAGCTCGACGAGGGGTCCAACGCCGAGGCGATCCAGTACGCCGCCCGCGCCGGGCTGGACCGGCTGACCGCCGTCGTCGTCGACAACTCCTCGGCCACCCACGGCTGGCCCGGCGGGATCGCCGCACGGTTCGCCGTCGAGGGCTGGACGGCCGTCGACGCCGACGGGCGCGACCACGACGACCTGTACCGCGCCTTCAGTACGCCGCACGACGGCCGGCCGCTGGCCGTCGTCGCGCGCGTCGAGTCGAAGAACGGGGCCCGCTGATGACCGCCTTTGCTCTGCACACCGATACGCACCACCCCCCACACCGCACCCCGCTCCGCAGCTCTGACCAGCGAGAACGCTTCTACGAGCTGCTCCCGGAGCTCGTCGCGTCCGACCCGCGGGTCGTCGCGCTGCTCGCCGACATCGGCGCCGGCTACGTCGACCTGCCGCCCGGGATCGCCGACCGGGTGGTGAACGTCGGGATCCGCGAGCAGTTGCTCGTCTCGACCGCCGGCGGCCTCGCCCTGACCGGGATGCGCCCGCTCGTACACACCTTCGCGCCGTTCCTGGTCGAGCGGCCCTACGAGCAGCTCAAGCTCGACCTCGGCCACCAGGACGTCGGCGCCGTGCTCGTCTCGGCGGGCGGTTCCTACGACATGCCGACCGCGGGGGAGACCCACTTCGGCTCCCGCGACGTGGCGCTGCTGGACACCCTCGACGGCTGGACCGTGCACGTCCCCGGCCACGCAGACGAGGCCGAGACGCTGATCCGGCACGCACTGCCCGGCGACGACCGGGTGTACGTCCGGCTGGCCGGGACCTTGAACGCCGCGCCGCTCGGCTCCGGGCCGGGGATGTCCGTGCTGCGCCGGGGGAGCCGCGGCACCGTCGTCGCCGTCGGGCCGACGGCGGACCGGACGCTGACCGCCGTCGACGGGCTGGATGTCACGGTCCTCTACGCACCCACCGTCCGGCCGTTCGACGCGGCGACCCTGCGGGAGACGCTGACCGAGCCGGACGTCGTGCTGGTCGAGCCGTACCTGGCGGGCACCTCGACCCGGTACGTCGCCGAGGCGCTGTCCGGGATCCGGCACCGGGTGCTCGGCCTCGGTGTCGGGCGCGCCGAGCTCCGCCGCTACGGCACGGTGGCCGAGCACGACGCCGCGCACGGACTCGACGTCGCGGGTGTCCGGCGCTCGGTCGAGCAGTTCCTCCTAGGCTGACCCGGTGCGTCTCGCCACCTGGAACGTGAACTCGGCGAAGTCCCGGCTGCCCCGCCTGCTGCCCTGGCTGGACGAGCGGTCACCGGACGTCGTCTGCCTGCAGGAGACCAAGCTCTCCGACGACGACTTCGCCGCCGCCTTCGACGACCCGCTGGCCGAGCGCGGCTACGCGGTCGCGCACCACGGGGAGGGGCGCTGGAACGGGGTCGCGATCCTGTCCCGGGTGGGGTGCGACGACGTCGTGCGCGGCCTGCCCGGCGAGCCCGTCTTCACCGACGGCGGGCAGACCGGGCCGGACGCGCGGGCGATCACCGCCACCTGCGGCGGGCTGCGGGTGACCTCGGTGTACGTCCCGAACGGTCGCGCCCCGGAGGATCCGCACTACCCCTTCAAGCTGCGCTGGCTGGGCGCGCTGCGGGACATGGTCGCGGCCGGCGACCCGGCGACGGCGGTGGTGGCCGGGGACATGAACATCGCCCCCACCGACGACGACGTCTGGGACCGGCCCGCGTTCGACGGCGCCACCCACGTCACGCCGCAGGAACGCGCGGCCCTGGCCGAGCTGGAGGGGACCGGCCTGTCCGACGTGATGCGGGAGCGCTGGCCCGACGACCGCGTCTTCACCTACTGGGACTACCGCGCCGGGCGGTTCCACCAGGACCAGGGCATGCGGATCGACCTCGTCCTGGCCGGATCGGGCCCCGCCGGGCGCCGTGCCGCGGTCTGGGTGGACCGCAAGGCACGCAAGGGAAAGGCCCCGAGCGACCACGCTCCCGTCGTCCTCGACCTCGACGACGCACCCGACGGCGACCTCGGGCCGGTGGTGCCGCCGCCGTCGTCGCCCGCGCCGCTGGTCGGGAGGAAATAGCCATTCGTCGTCCCGGTCCGACCTATGGTGTGTTTCGGGTTGCTGTGTTCGGCGCAACGCTGGTAACTCCCCGAGAGTGAACGGCTACTCCCGGGGGATCAACATGGCTTCAGCGACCACCACGACCACGAGGACGCGGGTCCGCCGCCGCGTCGGCGCCGGCATCGCCGCCGTGGCGCTGGCGGGTCTCACCGCGTGCTCGGGCGGGGACGTGCCGTCGCTGCCGGACGGCGTGCCGACCGAGATCCCGGGCGTCGGCGACCCCCGCCAGGCGTTCGGCGACGCGCAGCAGAAGGCGCTCGGCCTGGCCGCGCTCGGCGGCATCGGGATCGAGCAGGGCGTCGGCGACCAGGTCAAGGACCTCGCGCCGCAGGTCCAGGGCGAGGGACAGCAGATCACCGAGCGGCTGCGCGGCCTCGCCTCCGCGGCCCAGATCTCGCTGCCCGACCAGGTCTCACCGGAGGTCCAGGCGCAGGTCGACGACGTCGCCGCCCGTACCGGCGAACAGTTCGACCAGGGCTGGCTGCAGGCCGCGCAGGCCGAGGTCGGGCAGCTGAACGACCAGGTCAGCGGCCTGCTGGAGGTGCCGGGACTGCCCGACGACCAGCGCGCGGCGGCCGAGCAGCAGCTGACCGGTCTCGGCGAGCTCAAGACCCGGCTGGACGAGGCGGCGGCCGCGGCCGGTGCCGGGACGCCGGGCGAGGCCCAGGGCGACGGCTCAGGTTCGGGCGACGGCTCGGGTTCGGGTGACGGCTCGGGCTCGGATGACGGTTCCGGCTCCGGGGACGGCGCGGGCTCGGGTGACGGCGCCGGCCAGGCCGCCGCTCCGGAGTCCGGCGCGGGCCAGGACGGCGCCGCCGGCACCGGCCAAGGCAGCAACGGCTCCGGCTCCGGCAACGGCTCCGGCAACGGCGGGGCCTCCGACGGCCGCGCCCCGGCCGTCGACGCCGGCACCGGCGGCCAGGCCGCGTCGTCGACGTCGGACGCACTGCTCCCGGTGGCCCTCGGCACGGCGGGCGTCGCCCTGATCGGTGCCGGCCTGATCCGGCTGCGCCGCTCGCGCGCGTGAGACGACGGTGAGACGCGCGTGAGACATCGGCGCCGGCGACCCCGCGGCGGAGTCCGTGGGGCCGCGGCGCTGCTCGTCCTGGGCACGGCCCTGCTGGGCGCCGGTGGCGGCCTCGCGCTCGGCGACGGGCCGCGACTCGTCTCGGAGGACCTGGGCTCGGTCCCCGCCGCGCGGGCGGGGGCCGAGCCGGGCGATCCCGCGGCGGGGGCGGGTGACCGCACCGGCCCCGGCCGTGTGACGGCGGCGGATCCGGTCCTTCCCGAGGGCGCCGCACGGGCAGCACGCCCGCTGCTGCCGGACGTCCTGGAACTCCCGGCCCGCGGGATCACCGCCCCGGTGGAGCCGGTCGGTACCGGCACGGACGGCGGGATGGTGATCCCGGAGGAGATCGACACCGTCGGCTGGTGGGCCCCGGGCGTCCTGCCCGGTGGCCGGGCCGGGAGTGCGGTGCTCGCCGGGCACGTCGACTCCGCCGGCCAGGGCCTCGGCGTCCTGGCGGTACTGCCGGAGCTCACGACGGGCGAGCCGGTCGTCGTCCGCGACTCCTACGGCCGCGCGGTCACCTACCGGGTCACCGCCCGCCGCGAGTACGGCAAGTACGAGCTCCCGGGCGAGGTGTTCCGCCGGGACGGGCCGCCGCAGCTCGTGCTGATCACCTGCGGGGGCGTGTTCGACCCCGTCGCGGGCAGCTACGAGTCGAACATCGTCGTCTACGCCGTCCCCGGCGCCGCCGGCTGAGCCGTCGCGCCGCCGAGATGCACCTCAGCGGGCGCTCCCGATCTCCACAGGCCCGCTGAGCCGCATCTCGGCGGGCGCACCGCGCGGTGGCTCCGGCCGAGCGGCACGGGCGTGCTCCGCGCCGCGCACCGTGAGGCCGCGCACCGTCAGTACGGATACCCGGTCGGAGCGGTGATCCCGGGCGCCTACCCTGACCGGCGTGAGCAGCACCGTCACCGCATCCGACGAGTCCGCACCCGAGGCCCCGGAGTTCGCCGCCGTCCGTGAGGCCGCACAGCGCGCCCGGGCAGCCGCCCCGGCCGTCCGCGCCGCCGGCGAGGGCCGGATCGACGACGCCCTGCGCGCCGCCGCGTCGCTGATCCGCGACCGGGCCGTCGAGCTGCTCGAGATCAACGCCGCCGACGTCGCCGCCGCCGAGCGCAACGGCATGGCGGCCGGCCTGCTCGACCGGCTGCGGCTCGACGAGGAGCGGCTCGCCGGGATCGCGATGCAGCTGGAGGTGCTCGCCGCGACGCCCGAGCCGCCGACCGAGCGGCCGGTCCGGACCCTGGAGACCGGCGAGCGGGTGTTCGAGCGGCGGATCCCGGTCGGCGTCATCGGCGCGGTCTTCGAAGCCCGGCCGAACGTCACCGTCGACGTCGCCTCGCAGGTCCTCAAGGCCCGCAGCGCGGCCGTCCTGCGCACCGGGTCGGCGGCGCTGGGCAGCGCGACCGCGCTGGTGGAGATGGTGCTGCGGCCCGCGCTGGAGAGCGCGGGACTGCCCGGCGACGCCGTCGCGCTGGTCCCGCTGCCCGGGCACGCCGGGGCGGAGGCGCTGGTCGGGCTGCCGGACCTGGTGCCGCTGGTCGTCGTCCGCGGCTCCGGAGAGGTCACCCGCCGGCTGTCGATGCTGGGCGCGACCGCCGGCACCCGGGTCCTCGCGCACGCCGACGGCGGCGGGGTGCTCTACCTCGACGCGAGCGCCACCGAGGCCGACGTCACCCGGCTGGTCACCGACTCGACCGACCGGCTCGGCGTCTGCAACCGGCTCAACCTGCTGCTGATCGACCGGCCCGTCTACGACACCCTGCTGCCGGTCGCGCGGGCCGCCCTCGACGCCCGCGGCATCACGCTGTCCGAGCCGCCGCACGCGCACCCGCTGGGGCACGAGTGGGCGCTGGACTCCGGCGCCGAGGCGCACGTGACCGTCGCGCCCGTCGACGGCCCGGACGACGCCGCCGACACGGCCGCCCGGGAGACCTCCGGGCTGGCCGCCACCATCTGCGCGTCCGACGAGACCGCCGCGCAGCGGTTCATCGACCGCTCCACCGGCACCGGCGTGTTCTGGAACACGACCTCCCGGCTGCTCGACGGCTACAAGCTGCTCGGGCTGCCCGAGACCGGGATCAACGTCGACCGCACCCCGGGCCCGCGCGGCCCGGTCACCTACCGGGATCTGGGGCTGCGCCAGTTCGTCGTGCTGCCCCCGGCCTGAACCGCGATCGAGCAGGCTGTCGGGGGTGCGGGATAGCCTCGCTGGCGTGTCCCTGACCGAGATCGGAAGCCCCGCCCTCGCACTGCACCGCGCGACCCTGTCCAACGGGTTGCGGGTGCTCGTCGTCCCGGACCCGACCACCCCGGTGGTCGGGGTCTCGGTGCACGTCGACGTGGGGTTCCGGTCCGAACCGGAGGGCCGCACCGGGTTCGCGCACCTGTTCGAGCACCTGATGTTCCAGGGCAGCGAGAGCCTGGAGAAGCTCGAGCACTTCCGCCAGGTGCAGGCGTCCGGCGGGATCTTCAACGGATCGACGCACCAGGACTACACCGACTACTTCGAGGTGCTGCCCGGCGCCGCGCTGGAGCGGGCGCTGTTCCTGGAGGCCGACCGGCTGCGCGCGCCGAAGCTGACCGAGGAGAACCTGCGCAACCAGGTGGACGTGGTCAAGGAGGAGATCCGGCTCAACGTCCACAACAGACCGTACGGCGGGTTCCCGTGGATCCTGCTGCCGCCGGTCCTCTACGACACGTTCCCCAACGCGCACAACGGCTACGGCGACTTCTCCGAGCTCGAGCAGGCGACCCTGGACGACGCCGCCGCGTTCTTCGACACCTTCTACGCGCCCGGCAACGCGCTGGTCACCGTGCACGGTGACCTGGGCGCGCACGGGGTCGACGGCACCCTGGACCTGATCGAGCGGCACTTCGGTGACATCCCGGCCCGGCCGGTGCCGCAGCGCCCGTCGTTCGCCGAGCCGGTGCCCGGGGCCGAGCGCCGCCAGGTGGTCACCGACGCGCACGCCCCGCTGCCCGCGCTGGCGCTCGGCTACCGGGTGCCCGACCCGTCGGCCGACCCCGGCGCCTACCTGGCGCACGCCATGCTCGCCTCGGTCCTGACCGACGGCGAGGCCGCCCGGCTGCAGCGCCGCCTGGTGCACGGCGGTGCCGACGGGGAGGGGCTCGTCACCGACGTGTCGGCGTCCAACGGCCTGATGGGCGGCTCGTTCGACGCCCGCGACCCGGACACCTTCACGATCACCGCGGTGCACCCGGCCGGTGTCGCCCCGGAGAAGGTGACCGCCGCCGTCGACGACGAGCTGGACCGGCTGGCAGCCGAGGGCCCCGGGGCCGAGGAGCTGGAACGGCAGTCGGCGCGCTGGTCCGCGGCGCTGCACCGCGAGGACGACCGGGTGATGTTCCGGATGCTCGGCCTGGGCGCGCGCGAGCTCCTGTTCGGCCGCGCCGAACTGACCCTGGAGCTGCCGGCCCGGCTCGCCGCGCTGACCCCGGCCGACGTCGCCGCCGCGGCAGCCCGGCTGCGCTCGGCGGGCCGCGCCGTGCTGCTCGTCGAACCGGGCGGCGACGACGGCACCGGTGACGACGGCACCACCGAGAGCACCACCACCGAGAACGTCACCACCGAGAACGCCACCGAGAACGACGGGAGCACCCGGTGACCGCCACCCGCACCCACCGCAGTGCCGGTACACACCGCAGCGCCGAGGAGATCGGCCGTACCGAGAAGGGCCCGCGGGCGCTCCCGGAGCTGGGCCGGACCCGCGAGGTGCCGCTGCCCGACGTCGTCACCGAGACCCTGCCGAACGGGCTGACGATCCTGGCCGCGCACCGCCCCGGCGTCCCGCTGGTCGAGGCCGTCCTGCGGGTCCCCGCCGCCTCCCCGCACACGAGGGCCGACGCCGGCTGGACCGCGGGCATGGAGGTGCTCGGCGAGACCCTGCTGACCGGCAGCGCCGCACGGGACCGGGTCGGGCTCGACGACGAGCTGGCCGCGGTCGGCGGGGAGCTGGGTGTCAGCGTCGACCCGGAGTGGCTGCAGATCGGCGGGTCCGCCCTCGCGACCGGCCTGCCGACCGTGCTCGACGTGCTCGCCGAGGTTCTCACCGGTGCCACGCACCCCGACGACGAGGTCGCCCGTGAGCGGTCCCGGCTCGTCGAGCGGATCGCGGTCGCCCGCGCCCAGCCCCGGACCGTCGCGCGCGAGGCGTTGCAGCGCAAACGGTTCGGCGACCACCCGATCGTCTCCGAGCTGCCCACCGCCGAGGCCGTCGCCGCGGTGACGCCGGACCGGGTCCGGGAGCTGCACGCCGACGCCGTCGTCCCGGGTGGGGCCCGCCTGGTGCTGGTCGGCGACATCGACCCCGCGCAGGCCGTCGCCGAGACCGCCCGCCGGCTGGGTGGCTGGACCGGGGCGCATGCGGCCCGCGAGCTCTCCGCCCCGCCCGCGCCCGTACCCGGGGACCTCGCGCTGGTGCACCGGCCCGGCTCGGTCCAGTCCCAGATCCGGCTCACCGCGCCGGGGATCGACCGCACCGACCCGCGCTACCCGGCCTTCCAGATCGCGAACCTGGTGTTCGGCGGCTACTTCTCCTCCCGCTGGATGGAGAACGTCCGGGAGGACAAGGGCTACACCTACGGGGCGCACTCCGGGCAGGAGTTCGTCCCCGGCGGCGCCGTGCTCGGTCTCGACACCGACTGCGCCGGCGACGTCACCGCCGCCGCGCTGCTGGAGACCCGCTACGAGCTGGGCCGCATGATCGCGGTGCCGCCGAGCGAGCAGGAGGTCGCCGCGGCCCGGCAGTACGCCGTCGGCTCGCTGCTGATCTCCCTGGACAGCCAGTCCGCGCTGGCCGGGACGCTGTCCGCGCTCGACGCGGTGGGCCTGGGCGTCGACTGGCTGCGCGAGCGGCCGCGGCACCTCGCCGAGGTCACCACCGACCAGGTCGCGGCCGCGGCGGCGGAGCTGTTCGCCCCGTCCCGGTTCACCGGTGTCGTCGTCGGCGACGCCGAGGTCCTCGGCGCGCGGCTGGAGGCCCTGGGCGGGGTGGCCCGGGCGGGGTGCGGCGCATGAGCGGTACGAGCAGCTCGGCCCCCGGCGACTTCGCGCTCACCGCCGACCCGGTGCTGTCCCGCAACGCCCTGGTCCGGGACGAGAACCTGCGCCTGGACCCGGACTACGTGCGGGACTCCTGGCCGAAGGCGCGGGTCGTCGTCGTCGACGACGCGGGCCGCACCCCGGTGGACTGGCTGGTCCGCCCCGGCCGCGAGTTCCGCGAGACCGACGCCGCCGCCTGGGACGACGCGGCCGGGCGTGACGGGCGGATCCGCACCCGCGCCGGGCTCGACCTGGCCGCCGCCCCGCCGGCCGAGGCCGTGCTGCTCGGGGAGTCCGACGGCGTCCCGTACTGGGCGATGCGCGCCGACACCGGCAAGACCGCCGACAGCGACGTGTTCGCCGGCGAGCAGGGCGAGTGGGCCGACCTGCGCGCCGCGGGTGCCGTCCTCGACCCGCTCGGCGCGGGGCTGCTCACCGGCGCCGTCGCCACCCTGAACTGGCACGACCGGGCCCGGTTCTGCGCGGTCGACGGCACCCCGACCCGCCCGCACAACGCCGGCTGGGCCCGGATCTGCGGGAACGGGCACGAGGAGTACCCGCGCACCGACCCGGCGATCATCTGCCTGGTGCACGACGGCGCCGACCGGGTGCTGCTGGCCCGCCAGCCGGTCTGGCCGGAGGGCCGCTACTCGGTGCTGGCCGGGTTCGTCGAGTCCGGCGAGTCGCTCGAGGCCTGCGTGCACCGCGAGATCGGCGAGGAGGTCGGCATCGCGGTGTCCGACGTCCGCTATCTGGGCAGCCAGGCGTGGCCGTTCCCGCGCTCGCTGATGCTCGGCTTCCACGCGATCGGCGACCCGGAGGTCCCGCTGCGGCCCGCCGAGGGGGAGATCGCCGACGCGCTGTGGATCACCCGGGCGCAGCTGCGGGCGGCGCTGGCCCGCGGCGACTGGGGGAGCGGGCCGGACCCCGCCGACGCCGCGGACCCGGTGGCCGGGCCGGTCGTCATGCTCCCCGGCCGGGTGTCGATCGCGCGCACGATGCTCGAGTCCTGGGCCGCCGCCGGGGGCTGATGAGGCCCGCACACGACGGCGGCCCGGGGATCGGATCCCCGGGCCGCCGTGCTCCGTGGTGGGAGAACTCGGAGGTGGGCCTCGGACGCCTCGCGCTCACACGCCCAGGCGCTGCGTCACCTCGCCGAAGCTGGGGTTGGTCGCGACCGACTCGTCCGGGAACACGACGGTCGGGACGGTCCGGTTGCCGCCGTTCGCCTGCTCGACGAACGCGACCGCGTCCGGCTCGCGCTCGATGTCGATCTCGCGGTAGCCGATCCCGGCCTCGTCGAGCTGCAGCTTGAGCCGGCGGCAGAAGCCGCACCAGCTGGTCGTGTACATGGTCAGGTCCGCCATGCCGGGTACAACCGGCCGCGGCGCGGAATTCTTCCCGCCGGATCTCTTTCCGCAGCGGCAACCGACTTGACGTGCCGATGAGGCGGGTGATTGAGTTGCCGTCATGGAAAATGACATGCCGGCCGCGCGGCCGGACGGGCCCGCGGCCCGCGACGTCCTGCGCGATCTCGACGCCGACCGCTCCGCGCTCTCCGGCCGGATGGCCGCCCCGGCCTGGACGCACGTCGCGTTCGCGCTGCTCGCCGCCGGGTTCGTGCTGTCCCCGGCGTTCTCCGGCGGTCTCCGCGCGGCGCTGGTGCCGGTGCTGGTGCTGCTGACCGTCGTCCTGCTCGGGTACCAGCAGTCGACGACCGGTGTCCGGGCCCGCGGCGTCGGGGCGCGGGCCTGGCTGGCCTTCGCCGGTGCGCTCGTCGGTGTCCTGGTGCTGCTCAGCGTCTCCTACGGACTCGTCGCCTCGCTGTCGCCGTGGTGGGTGCTCGCCCCGGCCGCCGTCGCCTTCGGGATCGTGCTCGCGGCCAACATCGCCTTCGAGCGCTCGACCCGCGAGCACCTGCGCCGTGGCCGCTGATCCGGCCGGCGGCGCCGGCGCGCACGCCTTCGACGACACCATCCACGCCCCCGTCCGGTTGCGGATCAGCGGGATCCTGCGGCACGTCGAGCAGGTCGACTTCGCGGTGCTGCGGGACACCCTCGGCGTCACCGACGCCACCCTGTCCAAACACCTCCGGGTCCTCGTCGAGGCCGGCTACGCGACGACCACGAAGACCCGGTCCGCCGGCCGGTCCGACGCGCGGCGGCTGACGTGGATCTCGCAGACCCCCGCCGGCCGGGCCGCGTTCGACGCGCACGTGGCGGAGCTGCGCCGGATCGCCGACGGCGTCGACGGTCCGGTCAGCGGTCTGCGGTGACCCGGCGCGGCACCCCGCCGGCGGTCGCGCGACGGGGTGCCGCGGACCGCGGCCGGCCCGCTCGCCACCGCCGCGCCGACCCGGTCGGCCCGGAACCGTCGGGGGTGGGTGTCAGGATGGGGTCGTGCCGTCCCGAACCACTGCCGCAGGCCCTGCCCACGCCTCCCGCTCCGGGAGTGCGCCGGTGGGGCCCACCGGCGCGGACGGACTGGACCCCGAGCAGCGCGCCGCCGTCACCGCCCCGCGCGGCCCGCTGTGCGTGCTGGCCGGCGCCGGTACCGGCAAGACCCGCACCATCACCCGGCGGATCGCGCACCTGGTCGCCCACGGCCACGTCGCCGCCGGGCAGGTACTGGCGGTCACCTTCACCGCCCGCGCGGCCGGTGAGCTGCGGACCCGGCTGCGCGCGCTCGACGCCCCGGGCGTGCAGGCCCGCACGTTCCACGCCGCCGCGCTGCGTCAGCTGCGCTACTTCTGGCCGCAGGTGATCGGCGGCTCGCCGTGGCCGCTGGTCGAGGGCAAGCTCCGGCTCATCGGCCAGTCCGCCGCCCGCGTCCGCGCGAGCACCGACTCGGACGCGCTGCGCGACGTCGCCTCGGAGATCGAGTGGGCGAAGTCGACGCTGATCGCGCCGTCGGACTACGCCGCGGAGGCGGCCCGGCGCAAGCGCGACACCCCAGGCCCGGCCGACCAGGTCGCCCAGGTCTACGCCGGCTACGAGGAGCTCAAGACCGCCGCCGAGGTGCTCGACTTCGACGACCTGCTGCTGCACACCGCCGTCGCCCTCGAGGAGCACGCCGGGGTCGCCGAGGAGTTCCGCTCCCGCTACCGCTGCTTCGTCGTCGACGAGTACCAGGACGTCACGCCGCTGCAGCAGCGCCTGCTCGACGCGTGGCTGGGGGACCGGGACGACCTGACCGTCGTCGGCGACGCGAACCAGACGATCTACACCTTCGCCGGCGCCTCGCCCCGCCACCTGCTCGAGTTCCCGCGCCGGTTCCCGGACGCGACCGTCGTGCGCCTGCAGCGCGACTACCGCTCGACCCCGCAGATCGTCTCGGCCGCCAACCAGCTGATCGGCGCGGCGCGGAACCGCCCGGCCGGGTCCCGGCTGCAGCTGGTCGGGCAGCTCCCTCCCGGGCCGGACCCGGACTTCGCCGAGCACGACGACGAGCCGGCCGAGGCCGCCGCCGTCGCCGGGCGGATCCTGACGCTGCTGAAGGACGGCACACCGCCGTCGGAGATCGCGGTGCTGTTCCGGATCAACGCCCAGTCCGAGGCCTACGAGCAGGCCCTGTCCGACGCCGGCGTCCCGTACCAGGTGCGTGGCGGCGACCGGTTCTTCGCGCGTCCCGAGGTTCGCCGGGCCATGGTCGCGCTGCGTGCCGCCGCGCCGGACCAGCGGCCGGGCACCGATCTGGTCGACGTCACCCGCGCCGTGCTCGGTGCCCGTGCCGGGCTGACCGACGAGCCGCCGAAGGGTGCGACCCTGCGCGCGGCCTGGGAGTCGCTGCTGGCCCTGGTCGGGGTGGCCGAGGAGCTCGCCGCCGTCGAGCCGAACGCCGACCTCGCGCGGCTGGTCACCGAGCTGGACACCCGCGCGGACTCGGCGCAGGCGCCGGTCGTCCAGGGCGTCACGCTGGCGTCGCTGCACGCGGCCAAGGGGCTGGAGTGGGACGCGGTCTTCCTCGTCGGGCTGGCCGACGGCACCCTGCCGATCGGCCACGCCGACAACGACGAGGCCGCGATCGAGGAGGAGCGCCGTCTGTTCTACGTCGGGATCACCCGGGCCCGCCGGGTGCTGTCGATGACCTGGTCGCTGTCCCGGGCGTCCGGTCGCGGTCCGAAGCGGCGCCGCTCCCGGTTCCTGTACGGGCTCATCCCGGACTCGCACCCGGCGTCGCGGATCGCCGGGGAGCGCCGCCCGGGCGCGGCCCGGCCGCGCTGCCGGGTGTGCGGGTCACCGCTGTTCGGCAGCGCCGCGACCAAGCTGATGCGGTGTGACGACTGCCCGTCCGACGTGGACCTGGAGCTGCTCGACCGGCTGAAGCAGTGGCGGGCCGCCGAGGGGAAGGGTCAGGGGGTGCCGGCCTTCGTCGTGCTCACCGACGCGACCCTGACCGCGATCGCCGAGCAGCGGCCGTCCGACCCGTCCGCGCTGGTCGGGATCCCGGGGATCGGCGCGGCGAAGCTGGACCGCTACGGCGACGCGGTGCTGGCGTTGCTCGCCGAGCACGCGGCCGAGCACCGCTAGGGAGTTCACCCCGGATGAACTTCCGAAGAGAGTTCGAATAATCGGTTGCTCCCGTGTGCGCTGCACTTCTAGTGTCGTCTGCACCGAGCGGAGCAACCCGTCCGCTCCCACACGCGTCGCGCGGGACACCGTACGGCGGGACACGACAGGAGGTGGCTCCATGAACGGCATCACGCAGATCGACCGGACCGGCCGCACCCTGCCGTGCGTTCCGGCCACTGTCGTGTCGCACGCGATCGCATACGCCCAGCTTCCGGTGTCCTTCGCGCACACCGCCGCGACCACGCTCCGCGCCTGGGGAGACGTGTCCCGCGAGCGCGGCATGGCCACCGGCGTCGTGGTCGCCGGCCCGATCTTCGATGACAAGTGCACAGGTGTGTCCGTTCCCGGGCGCCGAGGGGGTACCTGACCCTCAGCGCTCGCGCCGAGTCCCCATCGGGGCCGCGGAACCCACACACAGGGTTCAGCGGCCCCGATTTTTTTGTCCGCATGTCGAGAAATGTCCGAAGAAGTTCGATCGAGGAGGTCGATCGTGTACGTGAGATCCGCTCCGTGTGACGGCGGAGTGATCCAGACCGAGGGTGCGGGTGGCTGTGCCGCCCCGGAGGAGTCCCTGCCGGGTCTGCTCCTGGGGGCTCCGCCGGCAGGGTCCGGTGACGGCCGGTCCGCACTGCCCTGCCGCAACGGCGACGCCGACAAGTGGTTCGCCGAGGCCCCGGCCGTACTGGAGGAGGCCAAGGCGCTCTGCGCCCGGTGTCCGGTCCGGGACGCCTGCCTGGCCGGCGCCCTGTCCCGGGAGGAGCCGTGGGGCGTGTGGGGCGGCGAGATCTTCGAGCGCGGCCGGGTGATCGCCCGCAAGCGCCCGAGGGGGCGACCCCGCAAGGCCGACCTGGAACGCGACCGGGAGCTGGCCCGGGCCGCGGGCAGCTGACACCACCCGCCCACCCCCAGCCCAGACGACGAGGAGACGCCCCGTGAACGACCTGATGCCCGCGGCCCCGATGCCGCACCACCGCCCGTCCACGCCGCACGGCCCGATCCGCGCCGACAGCCGGATCACACCGAACCGGGAGCACACGATGTCTCTGATCGAAGAAGTCCTGGCGAGATCCCATCAGGTAGAGGCGCAACGCCAGGCGGCCGAGCACCGGCGTGCCCGGCAGCTCACCGCCGGGCGGCAGTGGGCCAGGCTGGCGGCCTGGGCCCAGCGTCGCGCCGAGCGGGCCCGCACCCGCGCCTCCTGACGACGGCGCGCCCCGCGCTCACGCCACGACACGGTGCCCCGTCCGGACCAGTTTCCGGGCGGGGCGCCGTCGTGTCCGGACCCGGACGCCGATCTCGGCGCCGCGCCGGTCCGCTCATGCCGAGCCACCGCCGGTGAAGCCCGCGGCGAACTCGGGCGTGGGCGGGATCTCGGTGATCACGTCGACGAGCACCCCGTCCGGCCCGGTGACGATGAAGTGCCGCTGGCCGAAGTCCTCGTCCCGGAGCTCGAGCGCCACCGGGAGCCCGGATCGGACCACCAGCCGCTCCCACTCGGCGTCGACGTCGTCGACCTCGAGGTTCACCAGCGTCCCGGCCGCCGAGATCCCGCGGTGGGAGTCCGGGATCGTCGGATGATCGCGGTCCAGCACGGCCAGCTCGAAGCCGTCGCGGCGCAGGCTGACGTACCAGTCGGCGTCGAACACGATCTCGAAGCCCATCGGGCCGGTCCAGAACGCGCGGGCGCCGGCGACGTCGTCGGTGGCGAGCACGGGATAGCAGCTGGTCAGCATGGTTCCTCCAGTTTTGACGTACCGACGGTACGTCAAATTGATACTCGCGTACCCTCGGTACGTCAACAGGAGGTGGCGATGGGGGTACGGGCCGAGCAGCGGGAGCGCACGCGCGTCGCCCTGCTGGACGCGGCGGAGCGGCTGTTCACCCGGGACGGCTACGGCGCGGTGGGGCTGCCCGCCGTCGTCGCCGCCGCCGGGGTGACCAAGGGGGCGCTCTACCACCAGTTCGAGGGGAAGGCGGCGCTGTTCGCGGCCGTCCTGGACCGGGTGCAGGCGCGCGTCGCGGACCGGGTCGTCGCGGCCGCGCAGGCGCAGCCGGAGCCGTGGGACCAGCTGGTCGCCGGCTGCGGCGCCTTCCTCGAGGCCGGCACCGAGCCCGCGGTCGCCCGGATCATGCTGGTCGACGGCCCGGCCGTGCTCGGCTGGCAGGCCTGGCGGGAGCTCGACGAACAGAACTCGGGGCGCCACCTGGCCGAGGCCCTGGCCGCGCTCGTCGCGCACGGTGAGATCGAGCCCCAGCCGCTCGAGCCGCTGGCACGGTTGCTGTCGGGGGCGATGAACGAGCTCGCCATGTGGCTCGCCGCCGAGGACGCGTCGGCGGCCGACCGGGAGGGCGCCCGCATCGCGCTGGACCGGACCCTCGCGGGGCTGCGCGGGAGCCGGTGACTCCTCAGCCGGTCGGCGCGTCCGGCTCGAACATCTCCGGCTGCCACTCCGCGACGATCTCCCGCAGCCGGACGTGCCCGTCGAGCTGGCACAGGATCGCCAGCGTCCCCATCGTGACCCGGTGGACGAGCAGGAACCGCGGGGGCAGGTTCAGCGACCGGCCGATCGCGGCGTCCGGGCTGCGCAGGTCCCCGACCCGCTCGGCCTGCCGCTGGATCCAGCGACGGGTGAAGTGGAACTCCTCGACCTCGAGCGGCTCAGTGAACGGGGCCAGGTAGGCCAGGACCTGCTCCTGCTCGATCCGGGCACCGGAGCGGACGAAGCCCGCCGAGCGCATCAGCGCCATCAGGTCCCCGCCCCGGCCCTGCAGGGCGTACTTGGTCATCGCGACGAGCTCGGCCGGCATGCCGTCGGGCAGCCGCGCGACGGCGCCGAAGTCGAGGACCAGCAACCGGCCGTCGTCGAGGATCCCGAAGTTGCCCGGGTGCGGGTCGGCGTGCAGCAGGCGGGCCCGGTCGGGCGCGGAGTAGTGGAACTTGGCCAGCAGGTTCGCGGCGTGGTCGCGTTCGTCGACCGACCCCTCGCGGATGACCGACGCCAGCGGACGGCCCTGCACCCACTCGCTGATCACGGCCTTCGGCGCCGAGCCGATCACACGCGGGACCTTCACCTCCGGGTCGCCCTCGAAGATCGCGGCGAACTCGCGCTGGTAGGTGGCCTCGTCGCGGTAGTCGAGCTCCTCCTCCATCCGGTCGCGGAGCTCGTCGATCAGCGGCCGGATCTCCATCCCCGGCACCAGCGGTTGCAGGACCCGGCTGAGCCGCCCGAGCTGGCGCAGGTCCGAGCGCAGGGCCTCCTCCGCGCCGGGGTACTGCACTTTGACCGCGACCTCGCGGCCGTCGGACCAGACGGCCTTGTGCACCTGCCCGATGCTCGCCGACGCGGCGGGTGTCTCGTCGAACTCGGCGAACCGGCTCTTCCAGGAGCGGCCGAACTGCTGGGTCAGCATGTAGTCGACGTCGGACATCGGCATCGGGGGCGCCGCCGCCTGCAGCTTGGTGAGGGCCTCGCGGTAGGGCTCCGCGAACTCCTCCGGGATGGCGGCCTCGGCGACGCTGAGCGCCTGCCCGAACTTCATCGCACCGCCCTTGAGCTCACCGAGGACGGCGAACAGCTGCTCGGCGCTCTTGGCTGCCAGCTGGGCCGAGATCTCGTCCCGGTCGCCGCCGGTGAGCCTGCGCCCGAACCCGGCCGCGGCGCGCCCGGCGACGCCGAGCGGGAGGCCGGCGAGCTTGGCGGTCCGCGACGCGGCGCGGCGGGGAATGTCGCTCACGCCCCCGATTGTCCACCCGGTGACGGTCCGCGCGCACGCCGCGTCAGGGCGAGGCGCTGTTGCGGGACGGGGAACGGCACCCGCGCGCACGGGCAACCCGGGCGGGACCGCACGTCACGCACGGTGATCGTCCCGGCGTGCGGGTCGAGTTCGAGCTCCGCGGCGAACGACGCCGGCGGCGGACCGCCACGGGCCGGGCCGTCCAGCGCGGCGAGCACCTGCGCCACGGCCAGAGCCCCGGTAGCCGTGATGACGTGCGGGTCAGCCGTCGCCGGCCCGGGAAGGGCGGTCGCCGGGGCCGCGCAGCCCCGGCACGGCCCACGCCCCGGCAGCACCAGCGGCCCGACCAGCCCGCGGCCGTCGCGCAGCGTGACGAGCAGCTGCTCGACGGGGCCGGCCGGGACCGGGCCGTGCGGCCCGCTCCCGGCCAGGACGATCAGATCCGGCGCCCGCCGTCCGGCCGGGCCGGTCACGGTCCGCGGCCGTGCGAGGCCGTCCGGCTCCCGGACGGTGCCGGAGGTCACCCGGGCGTCCGGACCGCCGAGACCGGCCCGGGCCAGCCCGTCGGCGACGGCCACCGCGAGCTCTCCCTCCCCGTGGACCCGCACGAGCGCGGAGGACCGGGCCCGGCGCACCCGGTCCGCACGGTCGGCGTCGACCAGCAGGCCCTCGCGCAGCAGGACGCCCAGCAGCGCGGACACCGCGTCGCGCGGTGGGCCGGGCGGGGCGCCGGCCAGCACATCGGCGACGGCACACGGGCCGCCCGCGATCCGGTCCAGCGCCGCGACGGCGGCGGGGGACAGGTCGTCCACCAGCCGTCCGCGGCGCGGGTCCGTACCGACCCGGAACGCGCCCGGGCCGGTGCGCACGAGCGGGACGTGCGGGGGCGCGCCCAGCCGGGCGGGCAGTCCGGTCATCCGCACACGGTGCGCCCGTCGGGGCGCGGCCGGTGCCCGGTCCGGGACACCGTTCGCGACCGCACACGACGCGTGCCCCCGCCGGGCCCGCGGAGCTGCGGCCCGGGCGAACGGTCCAACGGCGCGGGCACCGGGGTCACCTCGCAGGACGGTTCATGACTCCGCAGTACCCACAGCGCCCGCGTGGTCGGGGAGGGGCCTGCGAGGTGTCGCTGCGCGCTCGCCCACCGCCGCGGCTGAGCCGGTCGTGTGATCGGAGGAGCCATCCGGCGGCACCGGGGTCCGGGCCGTGCCCCCTACGCGCGCGGGCGGCCTACCCTGGAGCGCATGGCGAGCCCCCCGGTCGAGGTCCGACGCAGTGCCCGCCGGCGGCGGATGGTGAGTGCGCGGCGCGAGGGCGACCGGGTCGTCGTCTTCATCCCGGGGTGGATGTCCGCCGAGCAGGAACGCGACTGGGTGGCCGAGATGGTCCGCCGGATCGAGGCCAGCGAGGCCCGCCGGCGCTCGCCCGGCCGGCGCGGCGACGAGGCCCTGCTCGGCCGCGGAACGGAGCTCTCGGCCCGCTGGCTGGAGGGCCGCGCCGTGCCCGTCTCGATCCGCTGGGTGCCGACGATGCGCACGCGCTGGGCCTCCTGCACCCCGGACGACGGCACCATCCGGATCAGCGAGCGGCTGCGCGACGCGCCCGGATGGGTCGTCGACTACGTGCTGGTGCACGAGCTCGCACACCTGCTGTCCGCGGCGCACGACGACGTCTTCTGGTCGTGGGTGTACCGCTACCCGCGCACCGAGCGCGCGATCGGCTACCTGGAGGGCCTGAACGCGGCCGCGGCGCTGGGCATCACCGGGGTGGACGGCGATCCGGCGACCGAGGACGAGTCACCGGAATCGGACGACCTGCTCGCCGACACCCGCCCGACCGGCACCGCCGGTCCCTGAGCGGCCGCCCGCACTCGGCCGGGCGAGCGGGCGATCATCGATTGTGGAGCGCCACGTGCGCTCACCGCACGCCGCGCTCCACCACGGTCGACCCCGAGGTCAGGAGCCGGGCTTCTCCGGGCCGGCCTCGCCGGATCCGCTGTCCTCGGAGCCCGGGTCGGGGTCGGCGTCGGCGGAGCCGGACTGCTCCTTCTTCTCCGCGTCGGCCTTCTCCGCGTCGGCGGCCATCTGCCGCTCCAGCGCCGCGATCGGGTCGTCGAGGACTCCGCCGTCGGACGATCCCGCGCGCACGAACGCGGCCGGGTCGTCCAGGTCGTCCGCCGACGGGATCAGGTCCGGGTGCGCCCAGACCGCGTCCCGGCCCGCGACGCCGCGCTCCTCGGCGAGCAGCGTCCAGAGCTCGGACGCCGCCCGCAGCTTCCGCGGCCGCAGCTCCAGCCCGACGATCGTCGCGAACGCCTGCTCGGCGGGCCCGCCCGACGCCCGGCGGCGGCGCATGGTCTCGCGCAGCGCCCCGGCGCCGGGCAGCCGGTCGGCCAGCGCCGCGGCGACGACGGCGTCCACCCAGCCCTCGATCAGGGCGAGCAGCGTCTCCAGGCGGGCCAGCGCCGCCTTCTGCTCCGGGGTGTCCTCCGGCTCGAACATGCCCGAGGACATGGCCTCCTGGATCGACTCCGGGTTCGACGGGTCGATGCCGCGGGCCAGCTCCTCGATCCGGGAGGTGTCCACGGTGATCCCGCGGGCGTAGTCCTCCACCGCGCCGAGCAGCCGCTCCCGCAGCCAGGGCACGTGCGCGAACAGCCGCTGGTGGGCGGCCTCGCGCGCGGCCAGGTACAGCGTCACCTCGCCGGCGGGCCGGTCCAGTCCCTCGGTGAACCGGGCGATCGCCTCCGGCAGCAGCGCCGCCGTCCGCTCCGGCCCGACCGGGATGCCGAGCTCGGTGGAGGTCAGCACCTCCTTGCCGAGCTGCGCCAGGCCCTGGCCGAGCTGGCTGCCGAACGCCATCCCGCCCATCTGGCCGAGCATGCCGATCATCGGGCCGGCCGCGCCGCGGACCTCCTCGGGCAGCCCCTCGACCCAGGCCGACGACAGCCGGTTCGCCACCGGGTCGCACAGCCGCTTCCAGGTCGGCATCCCGGCGCGCACCCAGTCGCTCGGCGTCCAGGCCTTGACCTCGCCACCGCTCGCCGGGAACTCGGTCGCCGGGTCCAGCCACAGCTCGGCCAGCCGGACGGCCTCGGTGACCGCGGTCCGCTGGTCGTCGGTCAGCGAGGACGTGGTCTGCGCCAGCTGCTGGGTGGCCAGCTGGGCGGCGAGGTCGTAGTTGACCGGGCCGCCGTCGCCGGAACCGGTGCCGGCGTGGCTGAGCATCTGGCCGAGCTGGGACAGCATCTGCCCGAGCTGGCTCATGTCGAAGTTGCCGCCGGGACCGCCCGGCATCCCGGGCATCCCCGGCAGGCCGCCCATCCCGAAGGCGGCGAAAGGATTCTGCGGCGCACCACCCTGCTGCCCCCCCGGCGCGTCCCCGGACGGCGGGTGCGAACCGAACCCGAACGGATCCTGCGGGCCCTCCGGCTCCTTGCCCGAACCCTCACCGGAACCCTCGCCGGAGGACGGGTCGGAGGCGCGCTCGTCCTTGTCGCGGTCGCGGTCGCCGGGTCCGAAGCCGAACGGGATGTCGCTCATGGGCCCCACCGTACGCGGCAGCGCGGGCGCTGTCGGCAGGTGACGGCCCTGGTCGGCCGGTGTTCGCGGGCAGCGGAGAAGACCGGTCGGACGACCGTGCCCGGGCGCGCGGGAGAGGGCCCGTCGGGCCCCGGGCCGGCGACGCGGGCGGGCCGAAGGGGCAGGTCGAGGTCAGCCGCAGGACGCGGGCGTACCGCCGCGGTCGAGCGTCTCCAGCGCGTCGACGGCCTCGCCGAGCGTGCCGACCCGCACGAGCTGCAGGCCGCCGGGGGCCTCCGCCGCCGCCTCGGCGCAGTTCGCCGCCGGGACGAGGAAGGTCTGGGCGCCGACCTCCTGGGCGCGCAGCATCTTGAACCGGATCCCGCTGATCGGGCCGACGTCGCCCTCGGGGGTGACGGTGCCGGTCCCGGCGACGAACCGCCCGCCGGTCAGCGGGTCCGGGGTCAGCTTGTCCACCAGCGCGAGGCTGAACATCAGGCCCGCGGAGGGCCCGCCGACGTCGCCGAGGGTGATCGAGAGCCGTTGCCCGTCGGCGGGGGAGGTGGCCGGGGTGATGCCCAGGAACGCGCGGTCGGGATCGTCCGGGTGCCCCCTCGGGGTCACGCTCACGTCCCGCGGCGCGCCGCCGTCGCGCACGATCGTCAGCTCCAGCGGCTCGTCGGGACGGACGCGGGCGAGCGCGTCGAGCAGCCCCTGCACCGAGGTCACCGGGCTGCCCGCGACCGCCCGGATCTCGTCCCCTGCCTCCAGCACCCCGGCCGACGGCGACCCGTCGGTCAGCGCGCCGACGGTCACCCGGGTCGGCAGCCCGAGATAGGTCAGCGCGGCGGCCTCCGCGTTGGCGATCGAGCCGTCGAACTCGACCTGGTTCTCTGCCGTGACCTGCTCCACGCTCATCCCGGGCTGGTACAGCGTGTACCGCGGGGCCAGCCGGTAGTCGCCGGAGGCCCACATCCCGAGCGCGCGCAGGGTCGACACGCCGTCGGTGACGCCGACGGTGGTCATGTTGAGGTGCCCCTCGGTCGGGTACGTCGGCAGCCCCTCCGCCGACACCACCGGCGTGCCGTCGACGTCGCCGAGCGTGTCGAAGGTCGGGCCGGGGCCCAGCGCGACCACCGGGGCGGGTACGACCGCGCCGACCGCGACCAGCCCCAGCAGCACCAGGAGCGCCGTCACCCACGTCGATGATCGTACGCCCACGCGGGCACCCTACGGCGGTGGCCGCCCCCCGGCGCCGCCGCCCCGGCCGGGCTCCCGCGGGGCCCGGGGACAGTCGTCGCCGGGTGCCCGAATCGTCGTTTTCTCCCTGATACGGCGGGAGGCAACCGGGAACTCACGGGACCTCCGTAGAGTTGCCTCGAGGAGAACCGTGCCGTCGCTCCCCGCCGGCCGCTCTCCGAGCGTGTCGTAACCGAGCTGTGGAGCGTGCCCGTGTCGTCCATGCGGCCCCCTGTGGGAGCGCCGTCGCTGACCCGCCGAACCCGGATCCTGCTGGTCGCCGCGGGCGTCCTCGTAGTGCTTCTGCTCGGTGGCTCGCGGCTGCTGAACTTCTATGTCGACTATCTCTGGTTCGGTGAGGTCGGGTTCCGGAGCGTGCAGCTCACCCGGATCTTCACCCAGGTCGTGCTGTTCGGGGTGGTCGGCCTGCTGGTCGGCGGCCTCGTCGCGCTGAGCCTCTGGCTGGCCTACCGCTTCCGCCCGGTGTTCGTGCCGGTCTCCGGACCGGAGGACCCGGTCGCCCGGTACCGCACCACGATCATCCAGCGGCTGCGCCTGTTCGCGGTCGGGGTGCCGGTGGTGGTCGGGCTCGTGGCCGGCCTCGCGGCGCCGGTGCAGTGGCAGACCGTGCAGATGTTCCTGCACGGGACGCCGTTCGGGCAGGCGGACCCGGAGTTCGGCAACGACATCGGGTTCTACGCCTTCACCCTGCCGTTCCTGCGGATGACGCTGAACTGGCTGTTCGTCACGATCGCGATCTGCTTCGTGCTGGCGCTGGTGACGCACTACATCTTCGGCGGCATCCGGCTCTCGGGCCGGTCCGGCTTCGTGTCCGCGGCCGCACGGGCCCAGCTGGCGGTGCTCGCCGGTGTCTTCGTGCTGCTCAAGGCGGTCGCCTACTGGTTCGACCGCTACGACCTGCTGTGGTCGAACCGGAACTCGCAGACGTTCTACGGCGCCACCTACACCGATCTCAACGCCGTCCTGCCGGCCAAGCTGATCCTGCTGATCATCGCGGTGATCTGCGCGCTGGCGTTCTTCTTCGCCGCGTTCCGGCAGAACCTGCAGATCCCGGCCGTCGCCGTGGTGATGCTGGTGATCTCCTCGATCCTGGTCGGCACGGCGTTCCCGCTGGTGCTGCAGCAGTTCGTCGTGGCGCCGAACGCGAACGAGCGGGAGGCACCGTCGATCGAACGCAACATCGCCGCCACCCGGGACGCGTTCGGAATCGGGCCGGACAAGGTCAACATCGTCGACTACGCCGGGGAGTCCGAGGCGACGCCGGCCCAGGTCCGGGCGGACACCGACACCATCCCGAACATCCGGCTGCTGGACCCGGGCAAGCTGAACCGCACGTTCACCCAGCTGCAGCAGCGCCGGAACTTCTACGGCTTCGAGCCGAACCTCAACATCGACCGGTACACGATCGACGGCGAGACCCAGGACTACGTGGTCGCGGCCCGCGAGCTCGACGCGAACGCCCTGGTCAACAACCAGCAGGACTGGATCAACCGGCACCTGGTGTACACGCACGGCAACGGTTTCGTGGCCGCGCCGGCGAACCGGGTGAACGAGGCGCTCGAGGACGCGGGCGGCCAGGGCGGCCTGCCCCTGTTCACCGTCAGCGACACCCAGACCCAGGGTCAGATCCCGGTCGAGCAGCCGCGGATCTACTACGGCTCACTGCTGGACAACCAGTACTCGATCGTCGGGGCCGAGCCGGGCACCCCGCCGCGGGAGTACGACTCCGACGAGTCGCAGTACACCTACACCGGCGCGGGCGGCGTCCCGGTCGGCGGCCTGTTCAACCGCACGGTGTTCGCGCTGGCCTACGGCGAGCGGAACATCCTGTTCAACAGCTCGATCAACCCCGACTCGAAGATCATGTACGTCCGGAACCCCCGGGACCGGGTGCAGGCCGTGGCGCCGTGGCTGACGGTGGACAACGACCCCTACCCGGCCGTGATCGACGGGCGCATCCAGTGGATCGTCGACGGCTACACCACGCTGCAGAACTACCCGTACGCCGAGCGGGTCGAGCTGGGCGACGCGACCGCGGACTCGCGGCTCGGCCCCGGCGGGCAGCAGCTGCCGAACGACACGATCAGCTACCTGCGCAACTCGGTGAAGGCCACCGTCGACGCCTACGACGGCACGGTGAAGCTCTACGAGTTCGACGAGCAGGATCCGGTCCTGAAGACCTGGGAGAGCGCGTTCCCGGGAACCGTCGAGCCGCGCTCGGCGATCTCCCCGGAGCTCGAGGCGCACCTGCGGTACCCGGAGGACCAGTTCAAGGTCCAGCGTGAGCTGCTGACGCGCTACCACGTGGACTCACCCGGAGAGTTCTTCTCGACGGTGTCGTTCTGGGACGTCCCGTCCGACCCGACCCAGCAGGGTGCGGGCAACGGCGAGGGTGGGCCGCAGGACGCGCAGCCGCCGTACTACCTGTACGCGGGCATCCCGGGACAGGAGGGCGCGTCGTTCCAGCTCACCAGCGCCCTGGTGAGCCTCCGGAGACAGTTCCTCGCGTCCTACGTCTCGGCGGCCTCCGACCCGGAGAACTACGGGCAGATCACGGTCCTGCAGCTGCCGAACGACACCCAGACGCTGGGTCCGCAACAGGTGCAGGCCCAGTTCCTGGGATCGCCGGAGGTCTCGCAGGAACTCAACCTGCTCCGGCAGAACCAGACCACGATCGACTACGGCAACCTGCTCACCCTGCCGGTCGCGGGCGGCCTGCTGTACGTCGAGCCCGTCTACATCGAGCGGGCCGGCCAGGACGTCTCCTACCCGCAGCTGGCTCGGGTGCTGGTGAGCTACGGCGGCCGGGTCGGCTACTCGGCGAGCCTGTCCGAGGCCCTCGACGAGGTGTTCGGCGCGGGTGCCGGCGCGGCCGCGGGTGAGGCGGCGCCGACCAGCGGCGAGCAGCCGCCGGCCCAGGCCGGGTCGCCGAACGGCCAGGCGCCCGAGCAGCCCCCCGCGGCGGGGGCGCCGAACGCGGCGCAGGCCGGTGCGGCGCAGGAGATCCGGGAATCCCTGAACCGGCTCCGGGAGGCCCAGCAGTCCGGTGACTTCGCCGCCCAGGGCGAGGCGCTGGCCGAGCTGGACCGGGCGGTCTCGGACTTCCAGAACGCCGGCGGCTGATCTCCTCCGGGACACCCGACGGGCCCGGTACCCCCTCGCGGGGGTGCCGGGCCCGCCGTGTACGGTGGGGACACAACACAGACGGGATCGCACGCGGTCCCGGACGGCGCGGGGTGGAGCAGCTCGGTAGCTCGCTGGGCTCATAACCCAGAGGTCGCAGGTTCGAATCCTGCCCCCGCTACCACCACGAAGGGCCCCGGCACACCGGGGCCCTTCGTCATTCCCGGGTAGCGATCTTCAGGGGGACCCCCCTCGGAGCCCGGATGAACGGGCGGGGTACGGTGGGGACACAACACAGACGGGATCGCACGCGGTCCCGGACGGCGCGGGGTGGAGCAGCTCGGTAGCTCGCTGGGCTCATAACCCAGAGGTCGCAGGTTCGAATCCTGCCCCCGCTACCACCACGAAGGGCCCCGGGAGACCGGGGCCCTTCGTCATTCCGGGGCCGTTCAGCTCTCGCGGGGCGCGACCTCCAGCACCCGGAACCCCTTCTCCGAGGTCAGCCGGGTCGTCGGGAAGCCCTGCTCGGTCTCCAGCCAGCGGTGCAGCGAGTCCGAGCCCAGGTTCTTCGCGACGACCAGGTACGCCCGCCCGTCCGGCATCAGCCGGGGCAGCCAGCGCAGCAGCAGGGCGTGCAGGGCCGGCTTGCCCGAGCGGATCGGCGGGTTCGAGTAGATCCCCGCGAAGGCCAGCTCGCCGGGCACCTCGTCGGGGTGGCAGGCGGTGACGTTCCCCAGCCCGGCGGTCTGCGCGTTCGCCCGGGTGAGGCCCAGGGCGCGCTCGTTGAGGTCCACCGCCCACACCGGCAGCCGCCGGCGCCGGCTCGCCACGGTGAGCGCGATCGGGCCGTACCCGCAGCCGACGTCGAGCAGCGGGCCGCGGACCGGTGGCATCGGCGCGGCGTCCAGGAGCACCGTGGTGCCACGATCGACGCGGCTCTGGGAGAACACCCCGGAGTCGGTGGCGAGCGTCAGGTCGACGCCCTGAGAGTGCAGCCGGACGCTGCCGGGTCGGCTCGCGACGGACGGGGCGGCGGTGAAGTAGTGGTCTCCCACGCCGGTGGATGCTACGGCGCGCAGAATGGCGCCATGACGACCCCGATCGACGTGCCGATCAGTACCGAGCCGATCCGGATCGGCCAGTTCCTGAAGCTGGCGAACCTCGCGGAGGACGGCGTGCACGCCCGCGAGCTGCTCGAGGCCGGCCTGGTGACGGTCAACGGGACGCCGGAGCACCGGCGGGGTGCTCAGCTACGCCGTGGCGACGTCGTCGCGGTGGACGGTGCCGAGGCCCGCCCGGCCTGAGACCCGGTCGGCCCGGGCCTCACCAGCCGAGCTCACGCTCGAAGTGCTCGGCGAAGTACGGGGCCATCGACTCGGCGTAGGTTGCGGTCAGGTGGTTGTCGTCCATGTAGACCATGACGTTGCCGATCTCGGCGGGGCAGACGTCCGCCTCGCAGATGGCCGGCGCGGTGTCGATGAACGTGGTGCTCGGCGGGAGGTCCGGGATCGCCGCCCACGGTGGCAGCGAGTGGTACACGTCGTCGCGCGGCATCCCGCAGAGCTCCGAGCCGCGGCCCTCCCGGCTGATGCAGTCCGGGACGAAGAACGGCGGGCGCGGGTTGTCCCGCACCGCGACCACCGCGATGCCCTCGGCGTCCAGCCGCTGCCAGGACTCGACGAATCCCTGCGGCGTGACCTCGGTCAGTCCGGGGCGCACCTCGCGGGTGGCGAGGGTGAGGACGGCATCGGGCCGCTCCTCGACGAGCTGCTCGGCGACCTCGGCGTTCCACTCCGCGCAACCCGGGTGGGCCCACTCGGACTCGGCCACGGTCGACATCGGGCAGGCGCCCCGGAAGAAGCCGATGATCTCCCAGTTCCGCTCCTCGGCGACCGGCATGATCGAGGCGACGTACTGCTGGGCATGCGAGTCGCCGACGACCGCGACCTGGCGCTCGGCGGTCTCCGGCTCGGGCGCCGGGATCACGCAGCGGAAGACCTCGGGCCGGTCGATCTCCTCGCAGTTCCACTCACCGCGCCGGTAGCTCCAGTCGTCACCCGCCTCGACCAGCGACGGGGCCAGGTCGACCTCCGCGGTGGGGGCCTCCTCGGCGTAGCCGGCGTACTCGAAGCCGGGGGCCAGGGCGACGGCGCCGGGGTGGGTGGCCGAGCCCGGCTCCACCTCGACCGACGAGCGCGCCCAGGCCACGCCGAGCCAGGCGGCGGCGCCGACCACCACGACGAGCGCGAGCGCCCCGCCGGTGCGCAGCGCGTGCCGCACGTCCAGCCGCTGGATCGGCTGCTCGACGTAGCGGTGGGTGAGCCAGGCCAGCACCAGCGACACGGCGATCACCGCGGCGCCGGAGTAGAGCCCGAGCCGGTCCCGGTCGGTGCTGACCAGTACCAGGATCAGGATCGGCCAGTGCCACAGGTAGAGCGGGAAGCTGATGTCGCCGAGGCCCTTCATCAGCCGCCCGGACAGCAGGCGGTCGACGCCGAGCCGGTGCCCGCTCTGCCCGGCGACGAGCACCATCGCGGCGGCCAGCGTCGGCCACAGCGCGGCCCAGCCCGGGAACGCGCGCTCGACCTGCAGCAGCACACCGCAGGAGACCAGCGCCAGCACGCCGAACCAGCCCAGCGCCGCCCGGGCGCCCGGGGTCAGCTCCGGCCGGTGCTCGATCCGGGAGATCCACAACGCGAGCAGGCCGCCCAGCGCGAACTCCCACACCCGGGTCAGCGAGTGGAAGTAGGCCAGCGGCTGGTTGACCAGGGTCAGGTAGACCGAGTACGCCAGCGACGCGCCACCGATCACCAGCAGCGTGCCGGTCAGCCGGGCGTGCAGGTCGCCGCCGTCGCGGCGGGCGGCGAGGACGACGCCGGCCACCAGCAGTGGCGCGACGAGATAGAACTGTCCCTGGATCGACAGCGACCAGAAGTGCTGGGCGATGCTGACGGCGTTGCCGCGCGCGGCGTAGTCGACGGCGTCGTGCGCCAGCTGCCAGTTCTGCACGAACAGCAGGGAGGCGACCGTCTCGCGGATCGTGTCGATCCAGCGGTTCTCCGGGAGCAGCAGCGCCCCGGCGGGGATCCCCGCCGCCAGCACGACGGTGATCGCGGGCAGTAGCCGGGACAGCTGGCGGCGCCAGGTCCGCACCAGGTCGATCCCGCCGCGGGTGCCCGCGCGGTACAGCCCCCCGATGATGAGGAAGCCGGTGATCAGGAAGAAGACGTCGACGCCGCCGGAGACGCGGTCGAACCAGACGTGGTAGACGACGACGAGCGCGACCGCGAGGGCACGGAGTCCTTGGAGCTCTGGCCGGAAGCGCGTTCCCGAACCGCTCGGGGCGGTACCGGTGCGGGGCGACGAGGCTCCACCGGGAGGCGTCACGAGCAGAGGGCTCCTTCCGGCCACTCAGAGGTCGGACGGAGTGTAACCGTCTCCGCTGATGACGACGGCGGACAGGTCATCCCGCCGGACCGTCGTCACACGAGCCGTTGCACCCCGCCCACGGTACGTGACCGTGCGGCGGGGTGCAGGCTCGGACGAGCTAGTAGCCGATGTAGCTGCCGGAGGCGTTGGTGCGCCCGCCCGAGGCCAGCGTCTCCTCGCCGTAGCGGTCGATCATGTACCGGACGCCCGCGGTGATGTTCGCGATCGGGTGGGTGATGTCCTGGTGCGCGAAGTCGGGGTGCACGTAGGCCGCGAAGGTCGACGGGATGACCTGCATCAGGCCCTCCGACGGCGTGCCGCGGGCGGCGTTGGAGTCCCAGTTGTTGATGGCGTCGGGGTTGCCGGTGGACTCCTTCATGATGATGTTCTTCACCCCCGCCGCGTACGACTGCGGGAGACCCATGTGGTCCAGCGCCTCGGCGATCCAGGCGTCCACGCCGCCCTGCGAGATCAGCGAGTCCAGCTCGGCGCGCTCGGCGATCCGCTTCGCCTCGGCCTCGGCGGCCAGCCGGTGCTCCTCGGCGATCTGCGCGGCGATCTCCCGAGCCTTGCCCATCGAGGCCAGGTCGGCGTCGTCGGCCGGCGCAGCGGCCTGCAGCGCGCCCGCGACACCCGCACCGTCGAACGAGACGGGGCTGAAGTGACCGGCCGGGCCGCCGTCCGGCGCGCTCACGGCCGACGGGATCGTCGCGGAGTGCGCGGCCAGCGTGGTGGCCGTGCTGGCCTCCTCGGCCTCGGCCTCCGCGGCGGTCCCGTCCAGGACGGACGGGACGACGGCGAACGCGCCGGAGGCGAGCACCCCGAACGCGGCGCCGGTGGCGGCGGTCGTCGTCCCGGCGCGGCGGGCCGCGTGACGCGGGGCGTAGCCGGGTTTCGGGGAGCGGATGGAGCGTGCAGCGGTCATCGCTGCGGGTGCGGTCGCCACAGGCCGGGGAAACGCATGGCGGGCACCGGGGGAGCGGTGTCCTGACAAGGGGGAACCTTTCGCAATCACGGTCGGCTCGACCACGAGCGGCCGGGTCGGGGGTCCCGGGTGAGCCGGTGGGGAGTCCGGCTCACAGCCCGCTCGTGATCGGGCCGTGATGACTGCAGAGCACAGTAGAGCGAGCCGCCGGGTGGGTCCAGCCCCGGGGGTACCGGTCGGCGGATCGGACATACCGCTCACCGAAGACTCGATCTTGAGGATGTTTCGCAGGCAACCCGCCGGACGGCCGATCGGCCGTGACCGGCGGCGGTCGCCGCAGGTGGCGGGCTCGCGCCGAGCGGCGTGATACTGAAGCGAGCTTCAGAGTTCGCAGTAGGCGAAGGGGCGTCCGGAGTGGTCCCACGGCGCCCCGCGGGGAGTGTGAGGGCATGGAGTCGAGCGATCTGCTGACCATCGGGGAGATCGTCGAACGGAGCGGGTTCCCGCACTCCGCGCTGCGCTACTACGAGCGCGAGGGGCTGATCACCGCGAGCCGTACCGCGGGCGGGCAGCGCCGCTACCGGCGCAGTGTCCTGCGGCGGCTGGCGTTCGTGCGGGCGGCGCGCTCGATCGGCATCGGGCTCGACGAGGTGCGGGCGGCACTCGACTCGCTCCCGGCCGAGCGGACCCCGACCAAGACCGACTGGGCGCGGCTGTCGCGCTCCTGGCGGGGCCGGCTCGACGAGCAGATCGAGGCCCTCACCGCCCTGCGCGACGGGCTGGACGGCTGTATCGGCTGCGGGTGCCTGTCGATGACCTCCTGCCAGCTGGTGAACCCGGACGACGCCGCATCGGTGCTGGGCGACGGGGCCCGGCGGCTGCCTCCGGCACTGCGGCGCCCGCCCGTGCACGGGCGGTGAGATCACCCGGCGCCCACGGGCGCCGACCTCGTCCGGCGGGCGGTGGACCCGGGCCGGAGAGCCCCTCGACGCCTGTCCGGACCGGGCCGGAAGCACCTATTCTGGACGGCGTGACCGATCTCGCGCGGGACCGCTGGCTGACCTTCGACGGCCTCGCCAACGCCCGTGACGTCGGCGGCCTGCCGCTGGCCGGGGGTGGCAGCCTCCGGACCGGGGTGCTGATCCGCACCGAGTCCCTGGAGGGGCTCAGCCCGGCCGACGTGGCCCGGTTGACCGGCGAGTACGGCGTCGTCCAGGTGCTGGACCTGCGCAAGGACGACGAGCTGGCGATGTACGGCGCCGGGGCGCTGGCCGAGGCCGGCGTCGTCGTGCACCGGCTCAGCTTCATCCCGGAGGAGGGGCGCGAGATCGCCGCGCTGCCCGAGCTCGGCGACGACGCCGACCCGATGGTCGGCCACTACCTGGCCTACCTCGGTCACCGCGCCGCGAACGTGGTGGAGGGCGTGCGCCGGGTCGCCGAGCTCGACGAGGGCGCGACCGTCGTGCACTGCGCGGCCGGCAAGGACCGGACGGGCGTGCTGGTCGCGCTGATCGCGTCGGCCGCGGGGGTCCCGCGGGACGAGGTGGTGGCCGACTACGCGCTGTCCGCGACCCGGATCACCGCGCTGTTCCGGCGCTGGACGACCGCGGCCGGGCAGCCCATGCCCCCGCCGGAGGAGATCGACCGGCACCGCCCGCGCGCCGAGGTCATGGCCGCGTTCCTGCGGCTGCTCGACGAGCGCCACGGCGGCCCCGTCGGGTGGCTGCGCGAGCACGGCCTGACCGACGACGAGCTGGCCCGGCTGAGCGCACGGCTCCGGGACGGCGACGCCGCCTGATCATCGACGGATCAGGGCAGCGGATCAGGGCAGCTCTTCGATCGGGACCATCGGGTCCAGCTTGCGCAGCGTCCCGGGGTCCCCGGTCACGGCGGGCCAGCCGCGCCGCCGGGCCGTGGTGACGACCTGGCCGGTGACGATGTCGTCCAGCCCCTGGGAGGCGAGCAGCAGCCCGGCCTCCTGGGCGCCCTCGGGGGAGAGCTCGTGGATCACGGTGTTCGGCAGGCCGAGCAGGACCTGCAGGGCCGAGTGGTGCTCGGGGCCGACCATGGACCAGGCCCGGCCGAGCGCGGCGCTGGGCACCGCGAGCACGATGTTCTCCTCCACCGCGGCCCACACCAGGGCCCGCATGTAGACGGGACGGCCGGTCGCGAAAGCGGCCAGCGCCGATGCGTCGAGTACGCGTCCGCCGATCATCGCGCGGCTCAGCCGACGGCCACGGGCGGGACCGGGCGCAGCGAACGCCGCGCGGTCTCCAGCTCGTCGGCCGGCGGCGGACCGCCGTAGAGGCTGGCCAGGGCGGCCAGGGAGTTGTCCCGGTCCTGCCGGGACCTCACGGCCTCCGCCACGTAGGCGGACAGGCTCGCCGCCGATCCGCGGGACACCGCGTCCCGCGCCTCTGCCACCAGCTCGGCCGGCAGCGTGACCGTCACCCGTTCGCTGCGCATACCGCGATGCTACTCCCCGCATACCGGGTCGGTCACGCGGCACGCCGGGGTCGGCAGGTTACCGACGAGTATGCAAGGGTGGCCGGGAGCGATCGCCGACCGACCGTCGACGCAGCAGAGGAACGGTGCACCGATGGACCTGACCTTCACCCCGGCCGAGGAGGAGTTCCGCAGCGAGCTGCGGTCCTGGCTCGCCGCGCACGTCCCCGAGGAGTGGGCCCGGCCCGGGTTCTGGGAGTCCCTCGGCGACGACGAGAGCTTCCGGCTCCGTCGTGACTGGGAGCGGGACAAGGCCGACGCCGGGTTCGCCGGGATCGAGTGGCCCGTCGCCTATGGCGGCCGCGGCGGTACCCCGGGGATGAAGGCGGTCTACGACGAGGAGATGGTCCGCGCACACGCGCCGCGCACGGTGAACCCGCTGGGCCTGGCCTTCCTCGCCCCGACGGTGATGGCGATCGGCACCGACGCCCAGCGCGAGGAGATCATCGGCCCGCTGCTGCGCAACGAGGTGATCTGGTGCCAGGGCTTCTCCGAGCCCGGCGCCGGCTCCGATCTCGCCGCGCTGGCGACCCGCGGTGTGCGCGACGGCGACGAGTTCGTCGTCAACGGGCAGAAGGTCTGGACGACCAATGCGGTGCACGGCGACAAGATCTTCGCCCTGGTCCGGACCGAGCCCGGCTCGGAACGGCACCGCGGCATCAGCATGCTGCTGATCGACATGAACCAGCCCGGCGTGCAGGCCCGTCCGCTGCGCCAGATGAGCGGCGCGAGCGAGTTCGGTGAGGTCTTCTTCGACGACGCCCGCGTCCCGGTCACCGACTGCCTCGGCGAGATCGGCGACGGCTGGCGCACGGCGATGCTGCTGCTCTCCTTCGAGCGCGGGGCATCGGGCATCTCCCAGTACACCGAGTTCCGCCGGCAGTACGACGAGATCGTCGCGGTCGCCCGCCGGCTCGGCCGGGACACCGATCCGGTGGTCCGTGACGAGCTCGCCCGGGTGCTGACCGAGCTGGAGTGCCTGCGGCTGCACTCGATGCACGTGCTGACCGAGGTCGAGCAGGGCCGGGACCTGGGCTTCGAGGCGTCGATGACCAAGCTGCAGTGGTCCGAGGCGTTCCAGGACCTGTGGGAGGTCTGCGACCGGATCCTCGGTGAGCACGCCACGCTCGACCTGCTGCCGGACGGAACGGATCTGCGGCCGATGCACGCCCAGGCCATGTGGTCCCGCTCGGTCACCATCTGGGGCGGCTCGTCCCAGGTCCAGCGCACGATCACCGCCGAGCGCGTGCTCGGCCTGCCGCGGTAGGGGGACCAGGTGTACTTCGCACTGACCGACGAGCAGCGCGAGTTCGGCGCGGCCGTGCGCGGCTACCTGAGCGAGCGGTTCGACCCGGCGGCGGTCCGCGCCGCCGTCGTCGACGAGCCGGACTCCGGCGGGAACCCGGCCTCGCTGTGGAAGGCGGCCGGGGAGCAGGGCTGGCTCGCCGTCACCGTCGACGAGGCGTACGACGGTCTGGGGCTCGGCCTCGTCGAGGCCCAGGTGATCGCCCGCGCGCTCGGTGCCGGTGTCGCGCCGGGGCCCTGGCGGGGCACCGTGCTGGCGGCCGAGACGATCCGGCTGGCCGGCTCCGACGAGCAGCGGGCGGCCTGGCTGCCCCGGCTGGCCGCGGGGGACGCGATCGGCGCGGCCGCGCCGCGGACGGCGGCGGACGGCACCCTGCCCGCGGTCGAGTACGGCGGGATCGCCGACGTCGTCGCGGTGTGGGACGAGCCGGCCCTGGTCAGCGGCGCGTCCGCGACACCGGTGGGCAGCTTCGACCGCACCACCCGGCTGGCCGCGCTCACCGGCGGGACGGCCGAGCCGCTCCCGGGCCTGACCGCCGAGGTGCGCGCGCAGCTCGAGCGTCGCGCCCGCGTCCTGGTCGCGGCGGACCTGACCGGCATCGCCCGCGAAGCGCTCACCCGCACCGTCGCCTACGACCGCGACCGCGAACAGTTCGGCGTCCCGGTGGGCTCGTTCCAGGCGATCAAGCACGCGCTGGCCGACCTGCACGTCGGCGTCACCATGGCCGAGCACGCGTCGCTCTACGCCGCGCACGCGGTCGACGCCGGACTCGGCGGTGCCGGACCCGACGGGGTCGACCTGGCCGTCGCCGTCGCGAAGGCCAAGGCGAGCGACGTCGCGCTGCAGGCGACCGCGGCGATGATCCAGTACCACGGTGGGATCGGCTACACCTGGGAGCACGAGGCGCACCTGTTCCACAAGCGCGCGAAGCGGCTCGCCGGGCAGTACGGCGACGTGGCCGCCCATCGGGAGCGGATCGCGGCCCTGACGATCTGAGCGCCGCCGGAGGTCACAATGGACCCGAGTCGGTGCGGGACGGGCAGATCGAGACGAATCGCCCACCGCGGACTGCTGATCATGGTCCGAAGTCGACGGAGGATCGTCCCAGGCAGGAGGGGTTGTCCGGTCCCGCGACACACTTTCGTGCAGCCGGGTGCATCGTGGACTCGCGGTGCGGGCCGGTACGTGGGACCGTCTGGAGATGGCTCCGGTCACAACGGTCAACGCCACTGCCGCCGCACTCCTCGGCCTGCTGCACGGCGGGCCGATGACCGGTGGGCAACTGGTCTCCGCGGCGGGCGAGAGGTTCGGGTTGTTCTTCTCGGTCACCCGCAGCCAGGTGTACCGCGAACTGCCCGCGCTGACCGAGGAGGGACTGCTGCGGCTGGGCAAGCAGGGTCCCCGGGCCAGCCAGCAGTACGTCGTCACCGCCGCGGGCAAGCGCGCCTTCAAGGCCTGGCTGGCCGGCGGCGGTGAGGCCGACGCGGTGCGCAGCCCGCTGGTGCTGCGCCTGCTGCACGCCGGGTCGCTGACCGTGAAGCAGCGCACCGAGCTGCTGGCCTCGGCCAAGGAGGCCTACACCGAGCGGCTCGCCACCGCGCGCGCAGAGGCGAAGGCCACCGACGACCCGTACGCCAAGCCGGTCGCCGACTTCGCCGTGGCGCACACCCGGGCGATGATCAAGCTGATCGACTCGGTGCCCGAGGAGTAGCGGTGCCCGAGGAGTGACGGGGGCACCCACCCGCGTACCCTCGGGCGTCGTGAACCCCGACGTCCAGGCCGACCTGAAGGACCTCGACACGACCCTGTCCAGCATCGAGGCCGTCGCCGACGTGCCCGCGCTGCGCCAGGAGATCGAGGAGCTGTCCGAGCAGGCGGGCCGGCCGGACCTCTGGGACGACGTCGACGCCGCCCAGCAGATCACCAGCCGGCTGGCCTACGCGCAGGGCGACCTGCGACGGCTGGAGGACCTGCGCCGCCGTCTGGATGACGTTCCCGTGCTCTACGAGCTCGCCGAGGACGAGGGGGACCAGTCCGCGACCGCCGACGCCGACGCCGAGCGCGCCAAGCTCCGTCAGGAGATCGCCTCGCTGGAGGTCCGGACCCTGCTGTCCGGTGAGTACGACCAGCGCGAGGCGCTGGTGACGATCCGCGCCGAGGCCGGCGGGGTCGACGCGGCGGACTTCGCCGAGATGCTGCTGCGGATGTACCTGCGCTGGGCCGAGCGGCACGGCTACGGCACCGACGTCTACGACACGTCCTACGCCGAGGAGGCCGGCATCAAGTCGGCGACCTTCGCCGTGCACGCGCCGTACGCGTTCGGCACGCTCTCGGTCGAGGCCGGCACCCACCGGCTGGTCCGGATCTCGCCGTTCGACAACCAGGGCCGCCGGCAGACGTCGTTCGCCGGTGTCGAGGTGGCGCCGGTCGTGGAGTCGAGCGACCACGTCGAGATCGACGAGAAGGACCTGCGGGTCGACGTGTTCCGCGCGTCCGGGCCGGGTGGTCAGGGCGTCAACACCACCGACTCGGCGGTGCGCCTGACCCACATCCCCACCGGGATCGTGGTGGCCTGCCAGAACGAGCGCTCGCAGCTCCAGAACAAGGCGTCGGCGATGACCGTGCTGCAGGCCAAGCTGCTCGAGCGGCGCCGGCAGGAGGAGCGGGCCCTGATGGACCAGTTCAAGGACTCCGGTTCGTCCTGGGGCAACCAGATGCGCAACTACGTCCTGCACCCGTACCAGCAGGTCAAGGACCTGCGGAACGGCCACGAGGTGAACAACCCCTCCTCGGTGCTGGACGGCGAGATCGACGACTTCGTCGAGGCCGGGATCCGCTGGCGCAAGCAGAACGAGGCCGGGTGAGCCGACTCCGCGCCGCGGCCCGGTCGTCGATCGGTGCCACGCTGCTCGGCGTGCTGACGCTGCTCGTGCTCACGGCGTGCACCGGCGGACCGGTGGATGCGGAAGGCGGGCCCGTCCCGGGTGACCCGCCCCCGCCGGCGCACGTCGTTGTCGCCGATGCGGCCCGCGCCGTGACCGACGCGGGTTCGGCCCGCCTCGGGATCGAGCTCGACGGTCCTGCCGGCCCCGTGCTGGCGAACGGCCCGGTCCGGTTCGACCCGTTCGCCGCCGAGTTCACCGTGGATCTGGGCACCCGGGGCGCCGAGGTCCGGGTGCTCGGCGACGAGGCATGGCTCCGGCTCGGCGGCGCGGACCGCTGGCAGCCGCTGTCGCCGGGGATGGTCCCGGTCGGCGCGATGACCGGCGCCCTGGACGCCGTGGCGGGCCTGCGCGACGTCACCGAGGAGCCGGGCACCTCGGAGATCGACGGCGTCCCGGCGGTCCGCTACTCCGGCACCCTCGACCTGGCCGCGGCCCGCGCCGAGGCCCCGGGCCCGGCCACCGCGACCCGGTACGACGAGCTCGCCGGCCTGGTCTCGGAGACGCCGCGGGTCACCGCCTGGCTCGGCGCCCCGGACGCCGCGGAGCCCGATCGCGGGCGCCTGCTCCGGCTGCAGCTCGAACCGGCCGGTGCCGACGCGAGCGCGCAGGGAATCGTCGTCGACGTCGCCGACCCGGGCCTCCCGGTCGAGGTCACCGCCCCCTGACCGGGCGGCCGGCCCGGAACGCCGCCGAGATGCAGACCTGGGCGATTTGTGGATCTCCGGGAAGCCCTGGTCTGCATCTCGGCGGGGTTGTGATGCCGGCCCTGCGCGTGTCGTCACGGCCTGTGTACTACGTGCGGCGGTACCGTCTCGCTCCGTGATCGAGCTGCGGGACGTCACCAAGCGCTACCCGGCGTCCGGCCGCCCGGCGCTGGACCGGGTGTCGGCGACGGTCGACTCCGGCGAGTTCGTGTTCCTCATCGGACCGTCCGGATCGGGCAAGTCGACCCTGCTGCGGCTGCTGCTGCGCGAGGACGTCCCCACCTCCGGCACGATCCGGGTGGACGGGCTGGACGTCGCCCGGCTGCCCCGCCGGAAGGTGCCGAAGCTGCGCCAGCGGATCGGCTGCGTGTTCCAGGACTTCCGGCTGCTGCCCAAGCGCAGCGTCGCCGGGAACGTCGCGTTCGCGCTCGAGGTGCTGGGCCGCAAGCAGTCCGAGATCCGGGTCGCGGTGCCCGAGCTGCTGGAGATGGTGGGCCTGCAGGGCAAGGCCGAGCGGATGCCGCACGAGCTGTCCGGCGGTGAGCAGCAGCGGGTCGCGATCGCGCGGGCGTCGGTGAACCGGCCCCCGCTGCTGGTGGCCGACGAGCCGACCGGCAACCTCGACCCGGAGACCGGCCGGGAGATCATGCGGCTGCTGGAGCGGATCAACCGCGGCGGCACGACGGTGCTGATGGCCACCCACGACGACTCCATCGTGGACGCGATGCGGCGCCGGGTGATCGAGCTGGCCGACGGCACGGTGCTGCGCGACGAGGCCCGCGCGGTGTACGGGGCGGGCCGGTAGATGCGCGCCGGACTGCTCACCCGCGAGGTCTCCTCCGGCCTGCGGCGCAACGTGACCATGACGGTGGCGATGGTGCTGACCACCGCCGTCACCCTGATGTCGGTCGGCGCCGGGCTGCTGGTGCTGCGCACGATCGACGACATCTCCGCGCTCTACGCCGACCGGCTCGAGATCCAGGTCGCGCTGGACGCGGAGACCTCGGGCGCCGACCCGGACTGCTCGGGCCTCGTCTGCGCACCGCTGCGCTCCTCGCTGGAGGCCGCGCCGGGCGTCGGCGCGGTCGCGTTCGAGTCCCAGGAGCAGGCCTACGACCGGTTCCGCGAGCTGTTCGCGGGCCAGTCCGTCGCCGACGTGGCGCGGCCGCAGTCGCTGCCGGCGACGCTGCGCGTCACGCTGACCGACCAGGACGGCGGCGCGGAGGCGGTGCGCGCGGTCGTCGAGGGACAGCCGGGCGTGCGGGGCGTGATCGACCAGCGCGACGTCGTCGGGACGCTGTTCGACTTCCTGAACGGCGTGCGGAACGTGGCGTTCGCGCTCGCCGTCGTGCAGGCGCTCGCCGCGGTACTGCTGATCTCGAACACGGTGCAGGTGTCGGCGTTCACCCGGCGGACCGAGGTCGGGGTGATGCGGCTGGTCGGCGCGACGCGCTGGACGACCCAGCTGCCGTTCCTGGTCGAGGCGGCCATCGCCGGGATGGTCGGCGGGGCGCTGGCCGGGGCCGGGCTGGTCGCGGCCAAGTACGCCGTCGTGGACGACCTGATCGCCGCGATCGGGCAGGCCGGGGTGATCCCGCCGGTGCGGCTGTCCGACGTGCTGCTGGTGTCGGTGCTGCTCGTCCCGGTCGGCGGGCTGGTCGCCGGGATCACCGGCTACGCCACGCTGCGGGCATATGTGAAGGTGTGATCGTTCCGTCGCGGGTACCCTCGGTCCCGTGAAGGAACAGGGCCGCAAGGTGATCGCACAGAACCGCCGGGCCCGGCACGACTACGCGATCCTGGAGGAGCTGGAAGCCGGGGTCGCGTTGAAGGGGACCGAGGTCAAGAGCCTCCGCCTGGGCCGGGCGTCGCTGGTGGACGCGTTCGCCACCATCGACGACGGCGAGATCTTCCTGCGCAACCTGCACATCCCGGAGTACGTGCGCGGGAGCTGGACCAACCACGAGCCGCGGCGCACCCGCAAGCTGCTGCTGCACCGCGGGGAGATCGACCGGCTGATGGGCAAGACCCGCGAGGGCGGGCTCACCCTGGTGCCGCTGTCGCTGTACTTCAACGACGGCAAGGTCAAGTGCGAGCTCGCGCTGGCGAAGGGCAAGAAGGACTACGACAAGCGCCAGGACCTGGCCAAGAAGGACGCGCAGCGGGAGATGGCGCGCGCCGTCGGCCGGGCCGCGAAGGGCCGCGCCCGTTCGCTGCGCTGATCTCACCACGTCGGGTGAGCGGCCGCGCCGGGTCGGGTGATCGGACGCGCAGGGGCGGAATGTCCGGGTCGTGCGGTGCGCGGCGGGGCGGTGCCGGGCCTACGGTGGGGTCGTGGACCTCCCCGATCCGCCCGGCGACGACGCCGACGTCCCACGCTGGACCGCCGACCTGGACCTGCCGGGCCTGGTGGACGCGCACGTCCACTTCCTCCCGCAGCGGATGCTGGACAAGGTCTGGGCCTACTTCGACGACGCCGAGACGCACTACGGCGTCGCCTGGCCGGTGCACTACCGGCTGCCGCAGGACGAGCGGTACGCGATCCTGGAACGTCTCGGCGTGCTGCGGTTCGCGCCGCTGACCTACCCGCACAAGCCGGGTATGGCCGGCTGGCTGACCGGCTGGGCCGCGGAGTTCGCCGACGCCCACCCGCGCGCCGTCCGGACCGCGACCCTGTATCCGGAGCCGTCGGTGACCGAGTACCTCGGCGCCGCGGTGGCCGGCGGGGCCCGGATGGTGAAGGTGCACGTCCAGGTCGGCCGGTTCGACCCGCGCGACGAGAACCTGCGCGACGCCTGGGGGCTGCTCGCCGACGCCGGCGTCCCGGCCGTCGTCCACTGTGGAGACGGTCCGATCCCGGGCGAGCACACCGGGCTGGGGATCTTCGCCGAGGTGCTCGAGGCGCACCCTCGCCTGCGGATCGTGCTCGCGCACGCCGGGATGCCGGACTACCGCGGCGCGCTGGAGCTGCTGGAGCGGTTCCCGAACCTGGTGCTGGACACCACGATGGTCGGCACGCCGTTCAGCGAGCGGTTCGCGACGCTGCCGGCCGACTGGCCGTCGCGCCTCGCGGAGTTCCCGGGCCGGGTGGTGCTCGGCACCGACTTCCCGAACATCCCCTACCCCTACGCCGAGCAGCTGCGGGCGATCCACGACTGGGCGGCGGCCGACCCCCGTCTGGGACGCGCGTTCCTGCGCTCGGTGCTGCACGACGCCCCCGCCGAGCTCCTCGGCGGCCCCTCCGACCCGTGACCCCTCCGACCCGTGACCCCGCCCGCCCCCTGACGCGTCCCGGTCCGACCGTCGAGATGCAGCTCAGGGTCTTCCCGGGACCCGCCCAGGCGCCCTGAGCTGCATCTCGGCGAGGATCCGCGACCCGTTCCGCTTCGAGGAGGTACTCGTGTCCTACCCCCAGCAGGACCCGGTGGACATCGCGCTGTACGGCGCGACCGGGTTCGTCGGCGCCCTGACCGCCCGCTACCTGGCCGAGCACGCACCGCCCGATGTCCGGATCGCGCTGGCCGGCCGGTCGGCGGCGAAGCTGGCCGAGGCCCGCGCCGGCCTGCCCGCCGCGGCCCGGGACTGGCCGACGATCGTCGCCGACGCCGCGGACCGGGCGTCGCTCGACCGGCTCGCCCGCTCGTCGCGGGTCGTGCTGACCACGGTCGGTCCGTACGCGCGCTACGGGCTGCCGCTCGTCGAGGCCTGCGCCCGGGCCGGCACGCACTACGCCGACCTGTCCGGCGAGGTGCTGTTCGTGCGGGACGCGATCGACCGCTGCCACGGCATCGCCGCCGGCACCGGAGCCCGGATCGTGCACTCCTGCGGGTTCGACTCGATCCCGTCGGACCTCGGGGTGTGGCTGGCGCACCGGGCCGCCGCGGCCGACGGCGCGGGCGACCTCACCGAGGTCCGCACGGTCGCGTCGATGCGCGGTGGCTTCAGCGGCGGGACGCTCGACTCGCTGCGCGGCCAGCTCGACACCGTCCGCGACGACCGGGCGGCACGCCGGCGGGCCGCCGACCCGCACGCGCTGAGCCCGGACCGCACGGCCGAGCCGACGCCGTCGCAACCCGCGGACGCGCCCCGGCCGGCCCGGCTGGACGACGGCACCTGGACGGCGCCGTTCGTCATGGCGTCCTACAACACCCGGATCGTGCGTCGCAGCAACGCGCTGCTCGGCCACGCCTACGGCCGCGGCCTGCGCTACGGCGAGCTGCAGGGCTGTGGCCGCGGGCCGGCCGGCGCCGCCGTCGCGGCCGGCGTCACCGGTGGGCTCGGCGCGCTCGTCGGGTCGCTCTCGTTCGCGCCGCTGCGCCCGCTGATCGACCGCGTGCTGCCCGCGCCCGGGGCGGGGCCGTCGGAACGGACCCGGGCCCGCGGCTGGTTCCGGATGGACGTGCGCGCGCCGTCCGAGTCGGGCGCCCGTTACCGGGTGCGGGTGGGCGGGCGCGGCGACCCCGGCTACGCCGCGACGGCGGTGATGCTCGGCGAGAGCGGGCTCGCGCTGGCCCTCGGCGGGACCGCGCTGCCGGACCGGGCCGGGTCGCTGACCCCGGCGACGGCGATGGGGGACGTCCTGGTGGACCGGCTGCGCGCCGCCGGCCACACCTACGCCGTCACCCGCGAGTGACGCGCCGGGGAACCGGGATGATCGGCGGGGGCGTCCGCGTTATGCTGGGACGTCCGCGTGGGTACGTCGACGCGGACCGCAGGTGGACAGCGAACCTGACCAGGGGGTGAACGGTTTCGACTCCGATCGTTGATCGAGGTGAAGCGTGCCGAGGAAGGCGACGATGATCTCGTTAACCATGCGTCGCAAAAAAATAAGTGCCGACAACAGTCGCACTGCCCCGCAGAGCGCTTACGCGCTCGCTGCCTGATTTTCAGGTAGGGGCTGTCGGGCCGGAGGCGTCCCCGCTCCGGTTCCCGGCATCATTCAGGGGACTCACCTTGCGACTCGGCCGCGGAGTCGCAAGGGACACCTCACAGCGGCTGGGATCGTCACACCGGCTTGTTCGCGTGACCGGTGGATCCGAGTAGAGACCTAGCGGACTGCGCACGGAGAAGCCCTCGTGAACCGACGGAGGACCCGGGTTCGATTCCCGGCACCTCCACCGATCCGACCACGGCCCCGTCCCGGAACCTCCGGGGCGGGGCCGTCGTCGTGGCATCCTGTCGGTCATGCGCGTGACGGTGGACAAGGACCTCTGCATCGGGGCCGGGCAGTGCGTGGTCTCCGACCCCGATGTCTTCGACCAGGACGACTACGGGCTGGTCGAGCTGCTGACCGACAGCCCGTCCGAGGAGCACCGCAAGGCGGTCAAGGAGGCCGAGCACGTCTGCCCGGCCAGGGTGATCAGCGTCGAGGACTGAGTACGGTTCAGCCCGCGCCCACGCCGATCAGCATCCCGACCAGGTAGGTCGCCCCGGCCGCGACCGCGCCGAAGGCGAGCTGGCGCAGCGCCGCCGACCACCACGACCGCGAGGTGAACCGCGAGGTCAGCGTGCCCGCGACCAGCAGCCCGGCGCCGCCGACGGCCAGCCCGAGCGGCAGTGACCCGAGGCCGAACAGGAACGTCAGCAGCGGGACCATCCCGCCGACGACGAACGCCGCGAACGACGACACCGCCGCCACCCACGGCGACGGCTGGTCGTCCAGGCTGACGCCCAGCTCCTGGCTGACGTGCATCCGCAGCGCCACCTCGGGGTCGGCGTGCACCTCCCGGGCGACGGCCGCGGCGGTCGGCGCGGACAGCCCCATCCCGCGGAACCGCTCGGCCAGCTCGTGCTGCTCGGCCCGCGGGTGCAGTGCCAGCTCCCTCCGCTCGACCGCGGCCTCGGCGTCCACCGCGTCGTTCTGGGTGCCGACCGAGGCGAACTCGCCGAGCGCCATCGAGAACGCCCCCGCGACGACGCCGGCGAGCCCGGTCAGCACGATCAGGTCCCGTCCGGCGCCGCCCCCGCCGACGCCCGCGATCAGCGCGATCGTCGTCACCAACCCGTCCATCGCGCCGAACGTGGCCGCCCGCAGCCAGCCCCCGGAGACGTCGCGGTGGGAGTGGTCGTGGGTGTGCGCCGCCAGCTCCGCCTCGAGCTCCGGATCGTTCATAGGTGCAACGATAGGGCCCCCGACAGGTGGGGCGCGTCCGTTCGACGCGCGGTGCGGCACCGGCGCACCGACACTGGCCCGATGCCCGACCGCAGCACCGACGACCCGCCGCTCTGGCTGTTCGCCGACCAGCTCGGCCCGCACGTCTGGGACACCGAGGAGTTCGCCGGCCGCGAGATCGTGCTCGTCGAGTCGTCCCGGGCACTGGGCCGCAAGCCCTACCACCGGCAGAAGCTGCACCTGGTGCTGTCCGGGATGCGGCACCTGGCCGAGCAGCTCGGTGACCGGGTCACCTACCTGCGCACCGGCACCTACCGGGAGGCGCTGGAGAAGGTGGGCCGGCCGGTGCTGGTGCACCAGCCGACGTCGTTCCCGGCCTCGGACATGGTGCAGCGGTTCCGGAAGGAGGGCCTGGTCACCGAGGTCCGGCCGACCCCGACCTTCGCGCTGTCCAAGGACGAGTTCGACGAGTGGGCCGGCGACCGCGACACCTTCCGGATGGAGGAGTTCTACCGCGCCCAGCGGGAGCGCTTCGGGATCCTGATGGAGGGCGACAGCCCGGTCGGCGGGAAGTGGAACTACGACCACGACAACCGCGAGTCCCCGCCGAAGGACGCCACGACCCTGGGCGTGAAGGCGCCGTGGAAGCCGCGCGAGGACGACATCGACGACCGGGTCCGCGCCGACCTGGACGCCGCGGACTGGCCGATGGTCGGCGAGGACGGCCCGCGCCGGTTCGCCGTCACCCACGACGAGGCGACGAAGGCCCTGGCGCACTTCGTCCGCCACCGGCTCGACACGTTCGGTCCGTACGAGGACGCCGTCCTGGCGCAGGACTGGGCGATGGCGCACTCGCTGCTGTCGGTGCCGCTGAACCTCGGCGCGCTGCATCCGCTGGAGGCGGTGCACGCCGCCGAGCAGGCCTATCACGACGGCACCGCCCGGCTGTCCAGTGTGGAGGGTTTCGTCCGGCAGGTGATCGGCTGGCGGGAGTACGTCTGGCAGCTCTACTGGCGCTTCGGGCGCGGCTACACCCGGCGCAACCACCTGCGCGCCCGCACCCCGCTGCCCGACTGGTGGAGCGAGCTCGACGCCGACGCGGTCACCGCGAAGTGCCTGTCCTCGGCCCTGTCCGACGTGCGCGATCGTGGCTGGACCCACCACATCCCACGGCTGATGATCCTCGGCAACCACGCGATGCAGCGCGGCTACGTCCCGGCCGAGCTGAACGACTGGTTCGCGACGGCGTTCGTCGACGGTTTCGCCTGGGTCATGCCGGCGAACGTGATTGGCATGAGCCAGCACGCCGACGGCGGGAGGATGGCCACCAAGCCGTATGCCTCCGGTGGCGCCTACATCGACCGGATGACCGACTTCTGCTCGGGCTGTGCGTTCGACCCGAAGGTGCGGGTGGGGGAGAAGGCCTGCCCGTTCACCGCCGGGTACTGGCAGTTCGTGCACCGGCACCGGGGAGTGATGGAGTCGAACCACCGGACGAAGCGGGCCGTCGCGACCATGGACCAGCTGTCCGACCTGGACGCGCTGCTCGAACAGGAGTCCGCGCGCGAGGAGTTCTGAAGACGCGTCCGGAGGGCCCCCGCGACCCCCTCGCTAGGCTCTGCGGTCGTGACGCGCGACCGCTTGCTCGACCTCGCGGGCACCGCCGTCCGCCTCGGGCTGGCGACGGTGTGGCTGGTGTCGGGTGGCCTCAAGATCGCGGACCCGATCGGCACGACCGTCGCGGTCGACGCCTACGACGTGCTGCCCGACGGTGCCGTGCTCGTCGTGGCGTCGGTGCTGCCGCCGCTGGAGGTCGCGCTGGGCCTGCTGCTGCTCGCCGGTGCCGGGACCCGGCTGGCGGCGCTCGTCAGCGGGCTGTTGTTGCTGGGGTTCATCGCCGGGCTGGTCCAGGCCTGGGCACGCGGGCTGTCGATCGACTGCGGGTGCTTCGGCGGCGGCGGGCCGGTCGCGGCGGGCGAGGAGCGCTACCTCTCGTCGCTGCTGCGTGACCTGGGCTTCCTCGCGCTCGCGGTCTGGCTGTCGGTGCGGCCGCGCACACTGGCCGCCGTCGACGGGATCCGTCGGGGTGGCGACGACGGCCCGGCGCGCGGCACGGACGATGACGCCCGGGAACCGGGCAGGACGGAGAGGACGAGCTGATGGCGCAGAGCGAACGGGAACGGCGGCAGGCGGCACAGGCCCGGCTGCAGGCCGCCGGGATCACACCGCCGAAGAAGGGCGGTCCGAGCCGCGGGCTGGTCCTCGGCGGCGTCGTGCTGGCCGTCGCGCTGCTCGCCGGCCTGTACACCGCCTGGCAGAACCAGCGCGGCGAGGACGTCGAGCCGACCTACGCCGTGGCCCGGGACGGCGCGGTGGTCACGGCCGGGGACCCCGCCGCCCCGGTGAAGGTGGACGTCTACGAGGACTACCTCTGCCCGGCCTGCGCGCAGTTCGAGCGCCTCTACGGCGGCGAGATCACAGGAGCGCTCAACGAGGGCAGGGCCGTGGTCCGCTACCACACGATCGCGATCCTGGACGACCGCTCGAACCCGCCCGGGTACTCCACCCGCGCAGGCAATGCGGCGCTCTGCGCGGTCGACGCCGGGATCTACCCCGCCTACCACTCCCGGCTCTACACCGACCAGCCCCGGGAGGGCGCGGCCGGGCGCACCGTCGAGGAGCTCGCCGCGCTCGGCTCCGAGCTCGGCGCGACCGGGGACTTCACCGGCTGCGTGACCGCGCAGGGCCAGACGCAGGCCGTCACCGACGCCACGAACGCGGCTGCGGCCGACCCGGTCGCCGCCCCGGGTGGCCGGCTGGCCACCCCGACCGTCGTGGTGAACGGGGCGACGGTCGACCTGAACGACTCCGGCTGGCTGTCGAACGCGATCGGCTGATCAGTCCCGCACCCGGACCGTGCACCGGGGCAGGAACCACTGGACCAGCGGTCCGACGGCGAGCGCGTAGGCCACGGTGACCAGACCGAACGTGCCGCCGAGCAGCCAGCCGGTGAGCACCACGACGACCTCGATCGTGGTCCGCACCAGCCGCACCGAGCGGCCGGTGCGGGCCGCGAAGCCGGTCATGAGCCCGTCGCGAGGCCCCGGCCCGAGCCCGACGCCGATGTAGGCGGCCGTGGCGGCGGCGTTCAGCACGATGCCGGTGACGGCGAGCGCGATCCGGGCACCGAGGCCGTCCACCACCGGGATCACCGCCAGCGCGACGTCCACCGTGGCCCCGATGACGACGACGTTGGCCACCGTCCCGATACCCGGCCGCTCGCGCAACGGGATCCACAGCAGCAGGACGAGGCCGCCCACCAGCACCGTCACCGTGCCGAACGACAGCCCGGTCCGCAGGGCCAGCCCCTGGTGCAGCACGTCCCACGGCATCGATCCCAGCCCGGCCCGGACCATCAGCGCCATCGACACCGCATAGCCGGCCAGCCCCAGCACCAGCTGGGTCAGCCGGCGCGTGCGCCGCGGCATCCGCAGCGACCAGCGCGTCGTCCCGCCCTTCCCCCCGATCGTCACGTCCGGCATGTTTCCCTGCGAACTGGTACGACGTCATCGAGCCAATCCGCCGGAACTGGACTGAATCGGACTGAAGCATGGACGGGATCGACGCCGGTCGGCTGGCCGGCCTGCTCGGCGACGTCCGGCGCGGACGGGAGCCGGCCTACCGCGGGATCGCCGAGGCGATCCGGGTACTGGTCGGCGACGGCCGGTTGCCCGCCGGCACCCGCCTCCCGGCCGAACGGGTGCTCGCCGCCGCGCTGGAGGTCAGCCGGGTCACCGTCGCGCACGCCTTCCGCGAGCTGCGCGACGACGGCTGGGCCGAGACCCGGCAGGGGGCGGGCACCCGGGTACGCCTGCCGGACGGACCGTTGCGGATCGACGGGGCCTGGGTGCCGGGACCGGTCGGCGCGGACACGATCGATCTCGCGCACGGCGCCCCGGCCGCTCCCGGGGCCATGGCCGCGCTGGTGCGCCGGGCCGTCGATCGGCTGGAGGACCGCCTCGACGGGCACGGCTACGGCCCGGACGGCCTGCCCGAGCTCCGCGAGCGCGTCGCCGCCCGGTTCACCGCCCGCGGCGTACCCACCGACCCCGACCGGATCGTCGTCACCTCCGGTGCGCTGCACGGGATCGGCACCGCGGCAGCGGTGCTGACCGGGGCGGGGGACCGGGCGCTCGTCGAGCACCCCACCTACCCGTCGGCGCTGGACGTGCTCGCCGACGCCGGCGTCCGGGCCGTCCCCGTCGCGCTGGACCGGGAGCCGCTGGAGACGGCGCTGCCGCGGGCCGCCCGCCAGACCGCGGCCCGCACGGCCTACCTGATGGCCGACTTCCAGAACCCGACCGGGGCGCTGCTGGACGACCCGGGCCGCGCGGCGTTGCTGGCCCGGCTCGCCCGCCAGCAGGTGGTCACGATCGTCGACGAGACGTTCGCCGACCTCGACCTGCGCCACGACGCCACGATGCCGCTGCCGTGCGCGGCGCACGCGCCGCACGAGGACGACGTCGTCACCGTCGGCGGGCTGAGCAAGATCGCCTGGGGCGGGTTGCGGGTCGGCTGGGTCCGCGCGTCCCGCGAGCAGGCGGCCCGGATGCGACGGCGTCTGGCCCGGGCGCAGCTGTCCCCGCCGGTGCTCGAGCAGCTGATCGCCGTCGAGGTGCTGGACGCCGTCGAGGCGTTGCGAGCGGAGCGGGTGGGGATGCTGCGCGCCCGTCGTGACCACCTGGTGTCCGAGCTGGCCGCGGCCTTCCCGGACTGGCGCGTCGTCGTGCCCGACGGCGGCCTGGCGCTGTGGTGCGACCTCGGTGCCCCGCGGTCCACCGCGCTCGCGGCGGTCGCGCCGCGGTACGGGCTGAACCTCGCGCCCGGCCCGCGGTTCGGCGCCGGGCACGCCTTCGACGACCGGTTGCGGCTGCCCTACACCCATCCCGAGCCGGTGCTGACCGAGGCCGTGCGGCGGCTCCGGCGGGCGGTCGCCGATGTCGCGGGCGGGCCGCACCACCCGGCCGGGGCGGCCGCGGACGTCGACACGGAACTCGTGGTGTGACGGCTCAGGCGTGGGTCCGGGGCCCCGACAGCTCCGGGACCGCGAGGTCCAGCAGCTCGCCGACCGGCCGGTCCGCGTCCAGGGTCAGTCCGGCCTCGTCGTCGCCGAGCGGTTCGAGGGTCGCGAGCTGGGAGTCCAGCAGCGCGGGCGGCATGAAGTGGTCGCGCCCGGTCATCCGGGCGAGCAGCACGTCCCGGTCGCTGTGCAGGAGCAGGAACGCGGCGTGCGGAGCGTGCCCGCGCAGCCGGTCGCGGTAGGCGCGGCGCAGCGCCGAACAGGCGATGACGAGTCCGGAGCCGTCGTGGCGGGCGAGCTCGGCGCCGACGATGTCGAGCCAGGGCCACCGGTCGTCGTCGGTGAGGGGCACACCCGCGCTCATCTTCGTGACGTTCGCCGCGGGGTGGAGACCGTCGGCGTCGGTGAACCCGAGGCCGAGGCGGGCGGCGAGAGCGGCGCCCACGGTGGACTTGCCCGACCCGGACACCCCCATCACGACGACCAGCGGTGCGGCCGGCTGGGGATCGGGCTGCTGCGTCGTCATCGGGCGGCTCCTCGCCGACGGTGGATCCGTGTCGAGTCTGATCGTATCGACACCCCGGCGAGCGGTGATCGTGCGCACGCGCGCCCGCGCCCGCTCGCCGCCGGTGTCACGTCCGTGCGCTTCCCGCCCGGAACGCTCTGCGTCGCGCGCTGCCGGTCCCGTCCGGAAATGAGAGGATCGCGACACCGGCGGGGGTCTCGCGGACGGCGCGCCCCGGCGATCGGCGCTGCGTGTCCCTGCCGGAGCCGCGTCCGCGATTGTGATGAACAGGTGTCGCGGGACGTAGCACTCGGTCGTCCGCGATCGACCACATTCCGGACCCGGTACGGGTCCGGATGCTCGGTGTCGCACCGGGCCGTCCGTCCGGAACTATCGAGTGAGATGATCTCGCAATGTCGGTTCAGCGGGTGATCGAGGAGCTCCAGAACCTCGGCATGTCGGGCTACGAGGCCAAGGCCTACGTCGCCCTGGTCGCCGCGGGCGAGCCGGCGAACGGCTACGAGGTGGCGAAGCGCTCCGGGGTGCCCCGGAGCACCGTCTACGAGACGCTCGGCAAGCTCGTCGGGCGCGGGGCGGCCTACGAGGTGCGCGGCGACGTGGACGGCGTCGGCTATGTCCCGCTGCCGCCGGCGTCGCTGCTGGAGCGGATGCGCCGCGACTTCGACCACTCGCTGGACACCCTGGAGAGCGAGCTCCCGTCGCTGATGTCGCCGTCCCAGGTGCGGCTCGTGCACTCGCTGTCCGAACGCCGGACGCTGGTCGACCGCGCCGAGGACGTCGTCGCGTCGGCTCGTACCGAGCTGTTCGTGTCCGGCTGGCCGCAGGACCTCGACGAGCTCAAGCCGATCGTGCGCCGGGCCGAGGAGTGGGGCGTGCACGTCTCGGCCGTGGTGTTCGGGCCGGACGACGACCCGGTCGGCTGGACCACCGAGCACCGGTTCTCCAGCCCGGACGTCGTCGAGGCCTACCTCGGGCGGCGGCTGCTGGTCGTCGTCGCCGACCGGCGGCAGGCGGTCATCGGCGGGCTGAGCGCCGAGCAGAGCTGGGGACTCTACACCGACGACCCGGCGACCGTGCTGCTCGCCGAGGACTACGTGCGGCACGACATCGCCCTGCACATGGTCGCCGAGCGGTTCGCCGACGACGGGTTCGCCGACTTCTGGCTCGGCGACCCCGGCATCGCCCGGCTCCGCGAGCTGCGGGCCGCCGCCCTCGGTGCGCCCGGTCCGGGCGACCCCGACGACGATGACGAGCCCGAACGCCGGACCGGCTGAGCGGCCGGCCACGGGGTGCACCCCCCTGCGTGGGCCGGGGAATGCGGCGTGTAGTGTCCTCCATGTCGCAAGGGGCTGTGGCGCAGCTGGTAGCGCACTTGACTGGCAGTCAAGGGGTCAGGGGTTCGAATCCCCTCAGCTCCACTCTGATCGTGAGGCCGGAACCAGGCTGCTGGTTCCGGCCTTCTGCGTTGCTAACCTGCGACGACGGAGAATTTCTTGATCCTAATATGATCATCTTGAATACTCTTGTTCGAGTCCACTGAGATCCTGAACTGGAGCCAGTCTGGAGCACGCTGCTCCGGATCTCAGGACACATGCATCGACGCCACGGCCCGGGCCGGCAGGGCCGGGTGTGAGAGGGCTGGTTGGGTAGCCGGTCTGGAGTTGGTCCTGGCCGTTCATGGTGTCGACCACGCGGACGCGGGTGCCGTCGGGACTCCATGCTCGCAGGTAGGCCCTCGGTACGTAGTGGTGCCTTCGCGACGGGCAGTCACGGCGGTGGGCCCTTCTTCGACCCGCGTCCTGTACTCCGCGACGTGCGGAACGAGGCTCTCCCTGCCCCGGTGAGGGGGACCTTCCCCCATGGATCCGCGACCTGCTCCACGACTTTCCACGACACGTAGCCGTCATCCCCGACCGCTACTTGACGGCGACGCCGACGACAATTCCGTGCATCCCGCGGTGATCGGGCGTCGTGTCGATCTGGTCGCGGACCTCGGGCAGGTTGTGGTCACCTGCGATGGCGTCGAGGTCGCCCGTCACCGCAGGTGCTGGGCGCGGCATCAGAGCGTCACCGACCCGGTTCACGCCGCTGCGGCGGGCCGGCTGCGCAGCGCGCGTCGTGCCCAGACCCGACCGGGCTCGACGCCAGCGTCGAGCACCGCGACCTGGCCGACTACGACCGCATCTTCAACCTCACCGCGCAGAACAGCTAGCGGCCGGGTCCCGGACGGCTGGTCCGCGAGATGCGAACCATCGGTCGCTTTCTCTCTTGTGAAGGCTCCTGTGCACTGCTAGCTTTCCCGTCAGCACAGGACGCTCTGAGCGAATCGTTGTTCGTCCGCGAGGTCGACGGCCCACAGGTCGTGCGGCCTCGAGCGCCGTTCGTCGGCCGATCCCGCTGATCCGCCGAACGCTCCACCACGTCCGCGCTTGCCTCGTCCGGTCGCCGCTGCGCTGCGTCACCTACCGCAGTGCGCCGGATCGTCTCGGCAGGGGTTCTCACGAGAGGACGACGATGACGTCGTACCAGGCTCAACGGTCAGCTCGCGGTTCCACCGGTGCGCACGGCGGTCGACCGTGCTGAGCGTGCGCGGACTCGAGGTCCGGTACGGGCGCTCGGTGCGCGCACTCGAAGGGATCGACCTGGCGGTCGAGACCGATGGTGTGCTCGCGGTGCTGGGCGGCAACGGTGCCGGGAAGTCGACGTTGCTGCGCGCGGTGTCGGGCACCGTGCGCCTGCACGGCGGGGCGGTCTCGGCGGGCGAGATCCGGCTGCGGGACGAGCGGATCGACCGGCAGGACCCGGCCGAGATCGTGCGGCGCGGGGCGGTGGCGGTGCCCGAGGGGCGTCAGGTCTTCGCCCGGATGACCGTGGAGGAGAACCTGCGCGCGGGTGGGCTGGGCGCACGCTCGGCCGCGGTACGCACCGCTGCTCGCGCCCGGGTCGCGGAGCTGTTCCCCGTGCTGACCGAACGCGCGGGCCAACGCGCCGGGCTGCTGTCCGGCGGCGAGCAGCAGATGCTCGCCATCGGTCGCGCGCTGATGTCCGGTCCCGACCTGCTGCTGCTCGACGAGCCGTCGCTCGGCCTGGCCCCGCAGATGGTGGGCCGGATCGCCCGGATCGTCGGCGAGATCCATGCCCAGGGCACCGCGGTGGTCCTGGTCGAGCAGAACGCGTCGATGGCGCTGGAGGTCGCCGAGTCCGCAGTGGTGCTCGAGGTCGGGCGGATCGCGCTCGCGGGCCCGGCAGCCGAGCTCGCCGCCAGCGACGACGTCCAGCGTCTCTATCTGGGCGGGCACGCCGAGTCCGAGGAGCAGGCGGAGGCCGAGGTCGCCGAGGCGCGGGTCCACCGGTCGCGCCGGAGCCTGTCGAGGTGGGCGGGATGAGCTCACCGCGGATGCCGTCGTCGGAGCAAGCAGATCCGGCAGAGCAGGCGGAGCACGGAGAGCAGGCCGAGGGGGCCGACCGGAAAGGGACGGTGCGCGAGGACGTCGCGCCGCTGTCGGTCGAGGCGGTCACGCTCCGGTTCGGCGGGGTCACGGCCCTGTCGGAGGTGTCGTTCACCGTCGCACCGGGTGCGGTGCACGCCCTGATCGGCCCGAACGGCGCGGGCAAGTCCAGCTGCTTCAACGTGATCAGCGGGCTGTACCGGCCGACGTCGGGCCGCGTCCGGCTGGGGGAGCGGGTGCTCACCGGCGCGGCACCGCACACACTCGCCGCGCTCGGCGTCGGACGGTCCTTCCAGAACATCGCGCTCTCCCCGCACAGCACGGTCCGGGACAACGTGCTGCTCGGCCGACACCCGCTGACCCGGGGCGGGTTCCTGGCGGGCGGACTGCGGCTGGGGCGGGGCTCCGAGCGGCGGCACGTGGCCCGGGCGGAGGAGATCTGCGCGTTCCTCGGGGTCGAGGACCGGCTCGACGACCCGGTCGCGGCCCTGCCCTACGGGGTGGCGAAGCGGGTCGACATCGCCCGCGCCCTCGCGGTCGAGCCCACGGTGCTGCTGCTCGACGAGCCGGCCGCGGGTCTGAACGCCACCGAGACCGCCGAGATGGGCGTGACGATCCGCGATCTCGCGGACGCGCTGGGGATCTCGGTCCTGCTGGTCGAACACGACATGGGGTTGGTGATGGGGATCGCGGACCGGGTGAGCGTCCTGGACTTCGGCCGGTTGATCGCGGACGGGCCACCCGAGCAGGTGCAGGCCGACCCCGAGGTCGTGCGGGCCTACCTGGGGGTGGCCGAATGAACACGTTCCTGCAGCTGGTGCTGAACGGGCTGGGCAAGGGCGCGGTCTACGCGCTGCTCGCGCTCGGCTTCGTGATCATCTTCAAGGCGACCGGGGTCGTGAACTTCGCGCACGGCTCGCTCGTGCTGGTCGGCGGTTACCTCGTCTACGCCTCGCGGGACGCGCTCGGCTGGGCCGGGGCCGCGGCACTCGGTATCGCCGCCGCGGCGGTCGCCGCCCTGCTGATCGAACGGCTGCTGGTGCGCAACGCTCACGGCGCGGACGACAAGAGCCTGGCGCTGCTCACCATCGGGGTGGACGTGGTCCTCACCGAGGAGATCGTCCGGCGGTTGGGCAACGACATCCCGTTCATCGGCGACCCCTACGACGCGGCCCCGATCCAGCTCGCGGGCCTGACGGTGTTCCGCACCCAGCTGGTCGCGCTGCTCGTCGGCACCGTGCTGATCACCGCGTTCTTCCTGGCCTTCCGGTTCTCGAACTGGGGTGTCGCGATGCGGGCGCAGGCGGAGAACCCCGAGGCCGCGGCGCTCATGGGGATCCGCAGCTCGCGGGTCACCGCGACCGCGTGGCTGCTCGCGGGCGCGCTCGCCGGGGTCGCGGTGCTGTTCATGGCGACGCAGGACTTCACCGGCGCGGGGCTGGGTCACGGGACGCACGCGATCGCGTTGATCGCCTTCCCGGCCGCGATCCTCGGCGGGCTCGACTCGACCGGGGGAGCGGTCGTCGGCGGGTTGGTCGTGGGGCTCACCGAGGCGCTGTCCGCGCAGTACATCTCGTTCGAGTTCTCCAAGAGCGCGGTGTTCCTGGTCATGCTGGCGGTCCTGGTGTTCCGGCCCAGCGGGTTGTTCGGGACGAGGGAGCTCAGTCGTGTCTGAGGTCCTCGAAGCCGAACGCGTCGCGCCTCCGGCGCGCGGGCCCCGTCGCTCCTGGCCGACGATCGCCGCGGTCGTCGTGCTGATCGTGGTGCTGGTGCTGTTCCCGGTGTTCGCCGGTGTCGCCTATCTCAAGGCGGGGCAGTACGTGCTGATCGGCGTGGTCGGGGCGGTCGGGTTGACCCTGCTCGTCGGGCAGGCGGGGCAGCTGTCGCTCGCCCACCCGTTCTTCCTGCTGGTCGGGGCGGTGAGCTACGCGGTCCTGGCGGGAGAGCCGGGGGAATCGGGCGATCTCGTCGGGCTGGGGTTGCCGCCGCTGCTCGCGGTGGTCGGCGCGGTGGCGATCTGCGCGCTCGGTGGGCTGGCGTTCTCGCCGGTCTCGGGGCGGTTGCGCGGGATCTACCTCGGCGTCGCCTCGCTCTCGCTGGTGTTCCTGGGCCTCTACCTGGGCCAGTCGCTGGACATGCTCTCCGGCGGGACGTCGACGGGGCGGACCCCGCCGACGTTCGAGCTGTTCGGGTTCCGCTTCGCCAACTCCGACCCGGCGCCGACGATCCTCGGCGTCGCGATCCAGAAACAGCAGCGGCTCTGGTACCTGTTCCTGGTCCTGGCCGCCGGCGCGTACCTGCTGGCCCGTGGCGCCGTGCGCAGCCGGGTCGGTCGTGCGTGGCGCGCGGTGCGGGACAACGAGGCCGCGGCCACCGCCATGGGCGTCGACGTGGCGCGGGCCAAGGCCCAGGCCTTCACGGTGTCCTCGGCCTTCGCCGGGCTCGCCGGCGTGATGACGGCGCTGTGGCTCGACCTGGTCAAGCCGGACGAGAACGAGTTCACCGGCACCTACTCGATCACCGTCGCGATCGCGTTCCTGGCGATGGTGCTGATCGGTGGGCTCGGCTCGATCCCCGGCGCCGTCGCCGGGGCGGTGCTGGTCAACGGCCTGCCACAGCTGCTCACCCTGGGCGCCACCGAGTTCGGCTGGTCCATCGGGACGTTGTCCCCCGTGCTGATCAGCGCCTTCGTCTACGGCGCGGCGATCGTGCTGGTCGTGCTGTTCGAACCCGGCGGGCTCGCCGCCGTCGGCCGCAGGCTCACCTCACGGAACGGAGATCGATGATGATCGTGCGCAGGCATCTGGCCGTGCTCGCAGGCGGCCTCGCCGCCGGCCTGTTGCTGGCCGCGTGTGGCAGCACCGCGGACGACGGTGCGGCGAGCCGCGAGTCCGGTGGCGTCCGTACCGACAAGGGCGTCACGGACACGACGATCACCCTCGGCGTCATGACCGACCGAACCGGGGTGTTCAAGAACTTCTCCGAGGCCCTGACCGGCGGTAACGAGCTGTGGGTCGCCGACGTCAACACTGCGGGCGGGATCTGCGGCCGCGAGATGGCGCTCGAGATCGTGGATCACGGCTACCAGGCGGACACCGCGAAGGCGCTCTACCCGCAGCTCGAACCGAAGGTCCTCGGCATCACCCAGCTCGTCGGGTCACCGGTGCTCGCCGCGCTCAAGCAGAACCTGATCGACGACAACGTGCTGACCGCACCGGCGTCGTGGTCGTCGGAGATCCTCGACAACCCGAACATCATGATGATCGGGACGACCTACGACCTGGAGATCATCAACGGCCTGGCCTACCTGCAGCAGCAGGGACTGATCGCCAACGGCGACACGATCGGCCACATCTACATCGACGGCGAGTTCGGCGGGAACGGCCTGCGTGGCTCGCAGTACTACGCCTCCCGGCACGGCATGACCGTGCGGGAGGCCAGGATCACCTCCACGGACAACGACCTGGCCAACATCGTCACCGGGTTCAAGGGCGCCGGCGTGACGGCGATCGTCCTGACGACGACGCCGGGGCAGACCGCATCGGCCACGGCGACCAACGCCGCGCTCGGGCTGGACGTCCCGGTGCTCGGCAACAACCCGATCTTCGACGCCGCGCTGCTGGACGGCCCGGCGGCCGGGACGCTGGACAAGCTGTACGTGGTCGCGTCGAGCCCGCCGTTCTCGTCGAGCACACCGAAGGCCCGGGAGATCGCCGACGACTACCGGGCGACCTACCCCGACAAGCCGCGCAATCTCGGGGTCCAGGCCGGGTACGTCGAGGGACTGGTGTGGCAGGCGGTGCTGGAGCAGGCCTGCGAGAACGGCGACCTGACCCGGGCGGGGGTGCAGACCGCGCTGCAGTCGCTGACGTCGGTCACGACCGAGGACCTGGTCGCGCCGCTCGACTACAGCGTCCCGGGTGCCCCGCCGGCCCGCGGGGTCTCCATCGCCACGGTGGACCCGGACGCCGAGGGCGGGCTGACCGAGGCCGCCCCGCTGTTCACCGCGCCCGAGGCGGCCGACTACCGGGCGCCCCACCAACAGCCCTGATCCGCGAGTCGCCGCCGCGCCGCGCGCGGGCGGGACGGCTCCGTGTCCGACAAGGAGATCGATGATGATCCGACGGCGACGGGCGACGACGACGGGGATCGCCGCGCTCACGGTGCTGCTGCTCTCCGCGTGTGGATCCACTGCGGACACCGCTGCCGGGGGCCCGGGGAGCGACTCCCTGCGGACCGGCACCGGCGTCACCGACACCACCATCTCGCTCGGTGTCATGACCGACCGGACGGGTCCGTTCAAGAACTTCGGCACGGCCGTGACGGCCGGCAACCAGCTGTGGGCCGACGACGTCAACGAGGCGGGCGGGATCTGCGGGCGGCGGATCGCGTTCGAGAGCGTCGACCACGGCTACCAGGCCGACACGGCGAAGACGCTCTACCCGCAGCTGGAGCCGACGGTGCTCGGCATGGTCCAGCTGCTCGGGTCGCCGATCACCGCGGCCCTGTCGGGCAACGTCGTCGACGACGGCATGATCGCCGCAGCCGGCTCGTGGTCCTCGGAGATCCTCGACAATCCGCACCTCATGGTGGTGGGAACGACCTTCGACCTGGAGGTCGTCAACGGCCTGTCCTACTTCCAGCAGCAGGGCTTGATCGCAGACGGCGACACCATCGGCCACATCTACATCGACGGCGAGTACGGCGGCAACGGGCTGCGCGGCTCGCGGTACTACGCCGAGCTGCGCGGCCAGCAGGTCCGCGAGGTGAAGATCACCTCCACCGACACGGACCTGACGAACGTCGTCACCGGACTGCGCAGCGACGGGGTGACGGCGATCGTGCTGAGCACCTCGCCGGGACAGACGGTCTCGGCCCTGGCCGCGAACACGGCACTGGGGCTGGACGTGCCGGTACTCGGCAACAACCCGAGCTTCGATCCGTCGATCCTCTCCGCCCCCGCGGCGGGGGCGCTCGACCGGCTCTACATCGCCGCCTCCGTCGCGCCGTTCGCCTCCGCGACGCCGAAGGCGCGCGAGGTGGCCGAGACGTTCCTCGGTGACCCGGGTGGGGTCGAGCCCGCGTTCGGCATCCACTACGGCTACGCCGGGGGGATGGTCTGGGGAGAGGTGCTGCGGAAGGCCTGCGCCGATGGTGACCTGCGACGGGAGGGCGTACTGAGCGCGCTGCGCTCGCTCAGCTCGGTGAGCACGGACGACCTGGTCACGACCCTTGACTACAGCTCTCCCGGGGCCCCGCCGACCCGCGGCGTCTACATCGCCCGCGTCGACCCGGGCGTCCCGGGAGGCCTGCAGGAGGTGGCGCAGCTGTTCACGGCGCCGGACGCGACGACCTACCGCACACCGCACCAGTCCTGATCCACAACAAGTGCGAATGATCAGTCGCATTTGCTGGTAGCTGATCCTCTGAACTGCTAGCTTGATGAAGTCGCATTGCGAACGATCGTTCTTCTCGACGCCGGCATCGGTGGATGCCGAGCGAGACGCGAAATGGAGGACCCATGACTGCCCTCGACCGCGGACCGGCGGGCCTCGCGCCCGCCTTCGGCCGACACGAGCACCGCACGGGAGCCCGGGAAGCCGCTCAGGCCCTGATCGAGAACGGGGTGACGGACCTCTTCGGGATCCACGGCTACATCAACCCCGTGATCGAGGAGGCGGTCCGCCTCGGCGCGCGGATGTGGCACTTCCGCCACGAGCAGGCCGCCGGCTTCGCCGCCGAGGCCTACGGGCGGATCACCCGCAAGCCGGGCGTGTTCTTCGTGTCGGCGTCGGCGGGCATGGCCAACGCGCTCTCGTCGCTGTCCCAGGGCATCGGCACCCGCAGCCCGATCCTGCTGCTGGTCGGCCAGCACGGCACCGCCGGCGACCACCTGGGGATCTTGCAGGAGGGGTACGCGGCGGAGTGCTTCACGACCGTCGCCAAGTGGACCCACCGGATGACCGACTGGGAGCTCAACTCCTACTGGGTGCACAAGGCGATCACCGACTCGGTCACCTATCCGGCCGGGCCGGTGGTGCTGGAGTTCCCGCTGAACAACCAGTGGGCCCAGGGCGATGCGGTGCAGCGCAAGTACGTGCCGGGCACCGGCGAGACCCCGGTCGTCCCGCGGACCCAGGCCGACCCGACCCGGGTCACGGACGCGGCGACGATCCTGGCGGACGCCGAGCGGCCGGTGATCCTGGCCGGGGACGGCGTGCACTGGTCGGACGGGTCGGCACAGCTGGTGGAGCTCGCCGAGTACCTCGACGCCCCGGCGGGCGCCCGGCGCACCGCCCGCGGCGCGATCAGCGAGAGGCACCCGCTCGCACTGGCGGCGGGGTACCGCGGTCGGATGCTGCGTGCCGCGGACGTGGTGCTGCTGGTGGGGCTGCGAGCCGGTGAGCTGGAGTCGTGGTTCGAGCCGCCGGACTGGCCCGCTCCCGGCGCGACCCGCTACATCCAGGTCCAGGAGACCGCCGAGGACCTGTGGTGGGGGCTGGACTCCGAGGTCGACCTGGTCGGTTCCAGCCGTCTGGTGCTGGGCCAGCTGCTGGACGCGGTCCGCGAACGGCGGGGGACCGCCGACCCGGTCTCGCGTCCGGAGTGGATCGCCGAGCTGGGCGCCGCGCGGGCCGCGTTCGCCGAGAACCGGGCGGCCCATCTCGAGGTGGTACGGGACCGCACCCCGATCCACACCTGGGAGCTCGCGCAGGCGATCGCCGACGAGGCGGACCCGGACGCCACGATCATCTACGACTCCTACCAGGGATCGCTCTACCTCACCGACGCCGTGCAGGCCGTCCGGTCCGCGCAGATCCTCGACGCCGGCCCGCGCGTCGCGCTCGGGCAGGGGGTCGGGATGGCGTTCGGCGCCGGCGTCGCGCGTCCCGACACCCAGGTGATCAGCCTGATCGGCGACGGCGGCATCGGCCTGGCCGGCATGGACATCGAGACCCTGACCCGCTACGGCATCCCGGCCGTGCTCGTTGTGCTCAACAACAGCTCCTGGGGTGGCAACTCGCTGATGCGCGAGGACATCCAGCCCCACATCGGGTCCTGGGACATGACCCCGGGGCTGCGCTACGACGAGGTCTTCGCCCCGCTCGGCGCGCACGTCGAGCACGTCGAGGACGCGGCCGACCTGCGGCCCGCGCTGCGCCGGGCGCTGGACTCCGGGAAGGTCGCCGTGATCGACGTCGTGGCGGACTCGGAGAGCATCGAGGCCTCGCTGCCCTGGCTGCGGCTCAAGATCGGCGAGTTCTACTCGCGCGGCATCGAGGACCTGTCCGAGGGGCTGGTCGCGCACTTCCGGGCGTTGTCCCGGGTGGAGGCGCTGCGGCTGCACAAGTCGGCGCTCGACAACGGGACCCGGATGCCGATGTCGTTCATCGCCGAGCTGTGCGGCCACCCCGAGAGCGAGCTCGAGGCGCTCGCCCGGACGTCCGGCTACCGCTACTGAGCGGACGGGGGACACGATGACGATGCAGATCGATGCGGCCGGCACCGCGGGAGCCGGCCGCACCGGCGAGTTCTGGGATCTGGCCCGGGAGACCATGCCGCCCGCCCAGCGGGCGGAGCTCGTCCTCGGGCGGGTGCAGGCACAGCTCCGGCGCGCCTACGACGGGATCCCGTTCTACCGCGCCCACTACGAGCGCCACGACTTCCACCCCGACCAGGTGCGCTCGCTCGCGGACTTCACCGCGAAGGTCCCGGTCGTCACCAAGAAGATGCTGGTCGCCGACCAGCGGGAGCATCCGCCGTTCGGCTCCTACGCGGGCGTCGACCGCGCCGAGATCGCCCGGGTGCACGGCTCGTCCGGGACCTCCGGAGCACCCACCCTCTACGGGATCTCCGGCCGGGACTGGCTCCGGAGCGAGGAGGTCTGCCGGATCGCGCTCTGGTCGGCCGGGGTGCGTCCGCGCGACATCGTGCAGATCTCGTTCCCGTTCGGACTGTTCCTCGGGGGTTGGGGGCTGCTGCAGGCGTGCGAGGTCCTCGGCGCGGGCGCGTTCCCCGTCGGGAGCCTGATGCCCACCGACCAGCAGCTCGAGCAGATGCTCGGGCTGCGGGTCGACGCCCTCGTCGCGACCCCGTCCTACGCCCTGCACCTGGGTCGGCGTGCGGCCGAGCTCGGGCTGGACATGCACGCCGCCGCCCTGCGCACGGTGATCGTGGCGGGGGAGCCGGGTGGCAGCACCCCGGAGGTGCGGGATGCGATCTCGCGGAACCTCGGCGGCCCGTTCGTGATCGACCTGGGCGCGGGCGCCTCGTCGGAGATGCATCCGTTCTACGCCAACGTGGGGTGCCGGCACGCTCCCGACGGCGGGGTCCACCTCGTCCAGGACGAGAACTACACCGAGGTCGTCGACCGGGACGACCCGAACGTCGCGGTGCCGGTGGGGACCAGCGGCGCCGTCGTCGCCACCCACCTGTGGCGGGAGTCCCAACCCATGATCCGGTTCTGGCTGGGCGACGAGGCGGTCCTGGACGACGCGCCGTGCGCCTGCGGGCGCACCTACCCGCGGCTGCCACGCGGGGTGTACGGGCGGCTCGACGACATGCTGCTCGTCCGCGGCGCGAACGTGTACCCCAGCGCGGTCGAGGCCGTCCTGCGCGACCACGCCGCGGGCGGCGGCGAGTACCGGATCGTCGTCGAGCGCCGCGGCGACCTGGACGAGCTGCGGGTCGAGCTGGAGACCGACGGCAGCGTGGCCGATGCCGCGCGGGTGGACCTGGAGGCGCGGCTGAAGGACCGGCTGATGGTCCGCACCGGCGTACGGTTCGTGCCGGAGGGGACCTTCGAGCCGCAGGTCTTCAAGGCCCGGCGGGTGATCGACCACCGGGGGTGATCGCGGCGTTGCTACCGTTGCCGGCGCAGCGGGGACGATGAGCGAGGGGCCCGACACGATGGCGACCAGGCGGGGGCCGAACCGACGCTCGGCGGAGCGCCTCGAACTGATCACCAGGACGGCCTCGGTCGAGATCACGAAGCACGGTTTCGACAACCTGTCGGTCAGCGACCTGGCCGAGGCGGCCGGGCTGAGCGTCGGTGGCATGTACCGCTACATCACGACCAAGACCGACCTGCTGGTCATGGTGTGCCGGAGCATCTACGACGGGGTGCGCGAGCAGCTCGGCGAGATCGCCGCGGGCGACGGGCCGCACGACGAGAAGCTGCGCGCCGCGATCGAGGTCTACCTGCGCGAGTGCGAGAACCGGCAGGCGCAGATCGCGATGGTCTACCGGGAGTACCGGAGGCTGCCCGAGGACGCGCAGCGGTTCTTCATGTCCCGTGAGCGGGCGATCGCGGACGTGTTCGCCGACCTCGTCCGCGCCGGCCGCGCCAAGGGCGTGTTCCGCCCGGTCGACGCCACCGTGGTGGCCACGGACATCGTGTTCCTGGGGCACATGCCGTCGTTCAAGGGCTGGGCGCTGCGCGGCGAGGTGACCCCGGAGGCCCTGCGCCACGAACAGGTAGAGCTCGTCCTGCGCGGGTTGCGTCAGGCCGAGTAGGCCGACGTCGGGGCCGGGCCGGTCCGCTCGACGTAGCGGACCAGGGCGGCGGTCGTGCGTTCGATGTGTTCGCGCAGCGCCCGGGTGGCGCCCGCCTCGTCCCGTGCGACGGTGAGCTCGGCGATGGCCCGGTGCTCGGCGGCGATGTCGCGGTCGGCCTCGTGGGCGAACTCCTGGGACCAGTGCCGGTAGAGCTCGGCGCAGTCGCGCAGACCGGTCGCGATCCCCTCGAGCCGTGCGGAGCCACAGCCCGCGAGCAGGGCGTTGTGGAAGGTGCGGTGCGCGACGGTGAAGTCCGGGGCGACGTGTCCGTCCGCCGTCGTCATGCGGGTGCCGGCCAGAGTGTGGTGTGTGGCGAGCACGGCGGACTCCCAGGCGAGGTCACCGAACTTGATCGACTCCGAGAGGGCCAGGGTCTCGATCAGTACGCGGGCCCGCGTCAGGTCCTGCAGTGCGTCGACGGTCAGCGTCGCGACCGCGAAGCCTCGCTGCGGTGTCGCCTCGACCAGGCCCTCGCCGGCCAGGCGGGTGACCGCCTCGCGGACGACGGAGAGGCTGACGCCGTACCGCGCGGTGAAGTCGCCGATCTTGAGCTTGCTGCCGGGCTCCAGCTCCCCGTTCAGAAGGCTGGCGCGGATCCGGTCGTAGACCTCCTGGACGCGGGTGGGCTTGACGGGAGGACCGACCATGCCGGCAGTCTAGCGCCGCACGCCGATATGTGGGTCGGCGGTCATTAATATCGATTTTCTCTTGACCTGTCGATTATGGCCCGGCAAGGTGGACCCGCGCCGGCTCCGCGGGTGACCGCGGCGCCAGGCCTCGAACGGCCCCCGCGCGAGCGGGTTCGTGAGTCCGTTCCTCGTCCGTCACGAGCATGGAGGCTCCATGACCGACATCCGGGTCCCCGTCCTCGTCATCGGTGGCGGCGTCGCCGGCCTGACCGCCTCGATGACGCTGGCCACGCTCGGTGTCGACTCGCTGCTGGTCAGCTCACTCCCCACGACCTCGACGCTGCCCAAGGCGCACGTCATCAACCAGCGCTCGATGGAGATCTTCACCGAGGTGGGGGTGGCCCCGGAGGTCCAGGCCCGCAGCACGCCGGCGGCCAACATGCGGGCGACGGCCTGGTACGCCGGGCTGGCCGGAGAGCACGAGGACTACGGGCGCAAGCTGGCCGAGCTCGAGATCTGGGGTGCCGGTTACACCGACCCCGACTTCATCGCGGCGAGCCCGTGCCGTACCTGCAACCTGCCCCAGCTCCGGCTCGAGCCGGTGCTGAAGAAGCATGCGGAGACGCTCACCCCGGGCGGCGTCCGGTTCCACCACGAGGTCGTCGACCTGGTTCAGGACGACGACGGGGTCTCGGTGACCGTGCTCGACTGCGGCACCGGCTCGACCTACCGCGTGCGGGCCGACTACGTCATCGCCGCTGACGGTGGCCGCACCGTCGGCAGGCTGCTCGGTGTGGAGATGGAGGGGCCCCGGGACATCATGAAGATGGTCTCGGTCCACATGTCCGCCGACCTGTCCCGGTGGGCCACCGACGACGACGTGCTGATCCGGTGGCTGTTCAACCCCGATTTCGGGGCCGCGTGGAGCGGCGTACTGGCCCCGATGGGTCCCGACCACTGGGGGCCGGCGTCGGAGGAATGGGCCTTCCACATGCAGTACGCCACCGACGACCCCGAGGCGATGCAGGAGGAGAAGGTGCTGGCCCGCATGCGGGCCACGCTGGGTCTCCCGCCGGACGCGGTGCCGACCGTGCACCGGATCAGCCAGTGGGTCATGGAGGGCGTCATCGCCGACCGGTTCCGGGTGAGCCGGGTGTTCCTCGCGGGCGACGCCGCGCACCGGCACCCGCCGACCGGCGGTCTGGGCATGAACTCGGCGGTGCACGACGTGTACAACCTGGGTTGGAAGCTGGCCGCGGTCCTCGCCGGCCGCGCCGGCGACGCGCTGCTCGACACGTACGAGGTCGAGCGGAGGCCCGTGGACCAGCAGAACATCGACAGCGCGATCGCCAGCGCGATGAACCACTTCGCGATCAACGAGGTCCTCGCGCTCTCGGCGGAGAAGACGCCCGAGGAGAACTGGGCCGAGCTCGCCCCGCTGCTGCACGACCTGCCGGGCTCGACGGCCAAGCGGCACGCCCTGAACCGGGCGATCGGCGCGCAGACCATGGAGTTCCGCCACCACAACGTGGAGTTCGGCTACCGCTACGACTCCTCCGCCGTCGTGCCCGACGGCAGCGCGGAGCACGTGCCGCTCGACCCGGTCCGTCTCTACGAGCCCGGCACCGCGCCCGGACACCCGATGCCGCACGCCTTCGTCGAGCGTGCGGGCGAGCGCATCCCGCTGGGAACCCTCGTGCACGGCGGGAAGTTCCTCGTGCTCGCGGGCGAGGACGGGCACGCCTGGGTCGAGGCCGCCACCAAGCTCGCCGCCGAGAGCGATCTGCCGCTGCTCGCCGGCACCGTCGGCGTGCTCGACTCGGACTTCGTCGACGTGCGATGCGCCTGGCTGAAGAACCGGGGCATCTCCTCGACCGGCGTCGTGCTGGTGCGACCGGATCGCTACGTCGCGTTCCGCTCGCTCGACGCCGTCGCCGACCCGCTCGCCGTGCTGTCCGGCGCCCTCGCCCGGGTGCTGAGCACCGCGCTGAGCTGATCCACACCGGCCTGATCCACACCCGGCTGATCCGTACCCGGCAGCAGACCCGTCGATCCCGTGAGGACGTCACCACCATGCGCATCGCCACGCTCGCCGGACGGACCGTCCTGCTCACCCCGACCGGGGCCGTCGACGTCCACGAGGCCGGCCGGGGCAGGTTCGGTCCCGACCCGTCGGCCGTGTACAGCGACTGGCAGGCGTTCGTCGAGTGGGCGGCCTCGGCCGCGCTGCCAGCCGGTCGACCGTTCGCCCCGGCCTCGCTGGGCGCGCCGGTGACCGAGCCCGGCCAGGTGTTCGCCATCGGCCTCAACTACCGCGCGCACGCCGCCGAGGGCGGGCTCGACCTCCCGGTGGAGCCACCGGTGTTCACCAAGTTCCGCACGTCGATCACCGGGCCGAACGGCGATCTCGCGCTGCCGACGGCCACTGTGGACTGGGAGGCCGAGCTGGTCGTCGTCATCGGCCGCGAGACCCGGCACGTGGCCGCGGCCGACGCGTGGGACCACGTCGCCGGGCTGACCCTCGGGCAGGACTACTCCGAGCGGACCCGCCAGCTGGTCCCGCCCGCGCCGCAGTTCTCCCTCGGCAAGTCGTTCCCCGGTTTCTCGCCGATCGGCCCCGCCGTCGTCACCCCCGACGAGTTCGCCGACCCGGACGACCTGGAGATCGGCTGCGCGGTGAACGGGGAGCAGGTCCAGAAGACCCGCACCAGCGACCTCATCTTCCCGATCCCGGTCCTGATCGAGCGGCTGTCGGCGGTCCTGCCGCTGCAGCCCGGTGACCTGATCTTCACCGGCACCCCGAGCGGTGTCGGCGTCGCGCGGAACCCCCAGCGGTTCCTGACCGCCGGCGACGAGGTCCTCACCTGGGCCGAGGGCATCGGGGAGCTGCGCCAACGGTGCGTCCCCGGCACCCCGTACGCCCCCGCGCCCTGACCCACCACCCCGACGCAGCGGAAGGAAGGACGACCATGCCCGAGGCCTACATCGTCGATGCGTGCAGGACCCCCGTCGGACGACGGCGGGGCGGGCTCGCCCAGGTCCATCCCGCGGACCTCGCGGCGCACGTGATCCGCGAGCTGGTCGGCCGCAGCGGGGTGGACCCCGCGGCCGTCGACGACGTGATCCTCGGCTGTCTGGACCAGATCGGGGCCCAGTCCGGCGACATCGCCCGGACCGCCGCGCTGGTCGCCGGACTGCCCGCCACGGTGCCCGGGGTGACCCTCGACCGGCAGTGCGGCTCGTCCCAGCAGGCCGTCCACTTCGCCGCCCAGGCCGTGCTGAGCGGGACCGCGGACCTCGTCGTGGCCGGCGGGGTGCAGCAGATGAGCTGGTACCCGCTGCTCGCCGCGCACGGCGCCGCCGAGCCCTTCGGGACGGCCGACCCCTGGAGCAGCTCACCGGGCTGGCGGGCCCGCTTCGGTGACGAGGAGATCTCCCAGTTCCGGGCCGGCGAGCTCATCGCGCAGCGCTGGGACGTCAAGCGTGAGCGGATGGAGGCCTTCGCGCTGGAGAGCCACCGACGGGCCGTCGCGGCCCAGGACGCCAGCGTCTTCGACCGCGAGATCGTGCCGCACCCCGGGATCGCGGCCGACGAGTGCCCGCGGCGCGACACCAGTGCGGAGAGGATGGCGCAGCTGCCCACACTCACCGACGGCGGACGGCTGACGGCCGCGACGTCGAGCCAGATCGCCGACGGCGCCGCCGCCCTGCTCGTGGCCTCCGAGCAGGCCGTCCGCGACCACGGGCTCACCCCGCGGGCCCGTGTGCATCACCTCACGGTGCTGGGCGCCGACCCCGTCGAGATGCTGACGGCCCCCATCCCGGCCACGGTACGGGTGCTGGAACGGACCGGCCTGAGCATCGACGACCTCGACGTCATCGAGATGAACGAGGCCTTCGCCAGCGTGGTCCTGGCCTGGCTGGACGAGGTGGGGGCCGACCCGGGCCGGGTCAACCCGAACGGCGGCGCGATCGCGCTGGGCCACCCGCTGGGCGCGACCGGCGCGCGGCTGATGACGAGCATGCTCCACGAGCTGGAACGCCGCGGTGGACGGTTCGGGCTGCAGGTGATGTGCGAGGGCGGCGGCCAGGCCAACGCCACGGTCATCGAGCGGCTGGACCGGAGGGACGCCTGATGATCACCACCGCCGAGATCGTCGACCGGCTGGAGTCGGTGCCCAGCATCGACCGGCTCCTGGAACTCGGGTGCCGCCGGCACGCGGACAAGGCGTTCATCCGGTGGCGCGGCGAGACGACCACGTACGCGGAGTTCGACGCCGACGTCGCGCGGGTGGCCGGAGCGCTGACCGGGCTCGGGGTGCGCGAGGGCGACCGGGTCGCGGTCATGATGACGAACTCGCCCGACTGGCTGGCGCTGTGGTTCGCGGTGGTGCGGACGGGAGCCGTCCTGGTGCCGATCAACACCGCGCACAAGAGTGCCGGCCTGCGCTACCAGCTCGAGGACTGCCGACCGTCGGTCCTGGTTCTCGACCCCGGGTTCGTGATCCACCTCGACGTCACACAGCTCGAGCACCGCCCCCGGCACGTCTTGACCGCTGTCCCGCGTTCCACCACGCCCCCGGTCGTGGCCACCGGGCTCGGGCCGCACTCGCCCGCCGCGATCCTCTACACCTCCGGCACGACGGGCCCGCCCAAGGGCTGCCTGCTGCCGCACGGCCAGTACGTCGCGGCGAGCTTCCTGCACGCCGACGCCTGCGGCTACGACGAGTCGACGGTGATCTACACCTGCCTGCCGCTGTTCCACATCAACGCGCAGAACTACACGGTGCTCTCCGCGCTCGCCGCGGGCGGCACGGTGGCCCTCGACGACCGGTTCAGCGCCTCGCAGTTCTGGGACCGGCTGACCGAGGTCGGCGCCACCGCGTTCAACTTCATCGGCTCGATGGCGGCGTCGCTGTGGAACCAGCCGGAGCGCGAGTCCGAGCGGCAGCACGGCGCCCGGGTGGGGTTCGGGGTGCCGCTCGCGCCGGAGATCTGGGAGTCCTGGGAGAAGCGGTTCGGCGTGCGCGTCGTCTACACGTACGGGATGACGGAGAACGCGCTGCCCGCCATCGTCGACTCGCGGGAGACCCCGGTGCCCGCCGCACGCCGGGGGTCGTCGGGGCAGGCGAGCCCGACCAGCGAGATCGCCGTCGTCGACGAGCACGACCGCCCGCTCGGAGCGGGCGAGATCGGGCAGATCCTCACCCGCGCGAGGATCCCGTGGACGATGACGACGGAGTACGTCGGCCGGCCCGACGCCACCGCCGAGGCCTTCCGCAACCACTGGTTCCACACCGGCGACCTCGGCTACCTCGACGCCGACGGCTACCTGTTCTTCGTCGACCGGCTCAAGGACGCGGTGCGCCGCCGCGGCGAGATGGTGTCGTCCTGGGAGGTCGAGACCGTCGTCGCGCAGTACCCCGGGGTGTCGGAGTGCGCGATGGTCGGCGTGTCCTCCGAGCTCGGCGACGACGACATCCTCGTCGTGCTGGTGACCGACGACCCCGGCTTCGACCCGGCCCGGCTCGTGGCCTTCTGCGGCGAACGCCTCGCCCACTTCCAGGTTCCGCGCTACGTGCGCCGGGTCGAGGAGCTGCCGAAGACCCAGACCCAGCGCGTCGAGAAGTACCGGCTGCGCCACGAGGGGCTGCTGGCGGGGGACTGGGACGCGGGAGTCCCGCGCCGGGCCCGTGAGGTCCACGAGGCGCCCACCCACTGACCACCCGACCCATCACCACAACGCAAGGGAGACAATGATGTCCGAACCCGGCTCCGGGCCCGCGGCGCGGCGCCCGCGCCCGATCATCGCGCCGAAGCTGCACCACTCGACCTTCCTCACCCTCAAGCTGCACGAGATGGTGGCCTGGTACGAGAAGGTCGCCGGCCTGACGCCGGTGCACTACAGCGACGGCGCCGCCTGGATGACCAACGACGAGGCGAACCACCGCATCGCGCTGATCGCCCACCCGGCGATCAAGAAGCCGGTGGACAAGCCGACCAGCGCCGGCCTGCACCACACCGCGTTCGAGTACGCGGACTTCGACCAGTGGGTGGACAACTACGTGCGCCTCCGCGAGGAGGGCATCGTCCCGTTCATGAGCCTGGACCACGGCATGACGATGTCGCTCTACTACGCAGACCCCGAGGGCAACGGCGTGGAGATCCAGGTCGACGCGTTCGGCGACTGGGGGAGGTCCACCGAGTGGATGTGGGCCTCGCGCGAGTTCGCCGAGAACCCCATCGGTGAGTTCTTCGACCCGGACCAGGTGGTCGCGGCCCGCGAGAAGGGGCTGTCGAAAGACGAGATCCACGCGAACGCGCGGGCCGGTGACTACCGCCCCGAGAAGGTTCCCGAGGACGTCCTGCTGCCCGAGGTCTACTGACCAGCCGGAGTGAGCGACGAGTCCAGCTTCTACACAGCGCAGTGACAGAAGAAGGAGTGGTCATGTCAGGACGACTCGAGGGCAAGGTCGCCCTCATCACCGGAGCGGCGCACGGGCAGGGCCGGTCCCACGCCATCCGTCTCGCCGAAGAAGGCGCCGACATCATCGCCGTCGACATCTGCGAGTCCATCGCGTCCGCGCCCTATCCGATGGGGACCGCGGAGGAACTCGCCGAGACGGCGGCCGCGGTCATCGGCACGGGGCGGCGGATCGTCACGCGCAAGGTCGACGTCCGCGACCAGGCCGGACTCGGGGCGGCGGTGCAGCAGGGAGTGGCGGAGCTGGGACGCCTCGACATCGTCGCGGCGAGTGCCGGCATCTTCCACAACGCCTCGTTCGTCGAGATGACCGACGCCGAGTGGCACGAGATGGTCGACGTCAACCTGCACGGTGTCTACAACACCCTGAAGGTCTCCGTCCCCTACCTCGTCGACCAGGGCGCCGGCGGGTCGATCGTCATCACCAGCTCGGCGGGCGGCGTGCGGTCGTGGCCGAACATGGCGCACTACTGCTCCACGAAGCACGCCGTGATCGGGCTCATGCTCTCGCTGGCGAACGAGCTGGGGCCGCACGGGATCCGGGTGAACTGCGTGGCGCCGACCACCGTGGACACGCCGATGATCCAGAACGAGGTGACCTGGGCGGGCGTCGGCGTCCGCGACTCGGAGGAGTTCGGTGCCCTCTACAAGGGACAGCACTTGCTGCCGTTCCCGTGGGTCGAGGCGCGCGACATCTCCAACGCCGTGTTGTGGCTCGCCTCGGAGGAGGGCCGCCACGTCACCGGCGTGACGCTCCCCGTCGACCTCGGCGTACTGCAGAAGACGACCGCCTGACCCCCCGTTCCTCCTCTCCCGTGAAAGGGCCGAGAATGTCTGTTACCGGCACATCGTCCGCCGAGGTCACGGCGAGCATGCTCGAGGCGGCTGACACCGACATCGCACGCTTCTTCTCCCTGTTCGCCGACGACTGCGTGTTCCGGCTGGGGAACAACGAGATCGTGCGTGGCAGGCACGACATCCAGGAATGGGTCGGTGGGTTCCTCGGCGGGGTGACCGGGCTGCGGCACACCGTCCTCGAGATGTGGTTCGAGGGGGAGGTGACGGCGGTCCACGCCGATGTCACCTACACCCTGCACGACGGCACCAGCCTGACGCTGCCCGTGGTCACCCGCACCCGGATACGCGAGGGACAGGCGCACGAGTACTTGATCTTCATGGATCCCGGCCCCGTCGTCGCGGCGTCCAGCTGAAGTCCGGCTCGGTGCGCACCGGACCGACTCGACCACCTGCTGACCGCACACAGTCCGAGGAGACGACGATGTCCCCACACGATGCCCATGCTCCGGCCACACAGCACAGAGCTGCGGGGCTGCTCGTCCTGTTGGCCTGTTGGGCGGCCGTCGTCGCCGACGGGTACGACGTCGTGGTGTACGGCGCCGTTCTCCCGTCACTGCTGCAGGAACAGTCCTGGGGCCTGACTCCCGGGCTCGCGGGACTGCTCGGGTCCGTACCGCTGATCGGCATGTTCTTCGGCTCGCTCGTGGGGGGATCCCTGGCCGACCGTGTCGGGCGCCGGCGCCTGCTCATCCTCTGCGTGGTCTGGTTCTCGCTCCTCACCGCCGCCTGCGCACTGGTCGCGGACCCGCTGACCTTCGCCGTGCTCCGTTTCCTCGCCGGTCTCGGTCTCGGCGGAGTGCTTCCGGTGGCGAGCGCCATCACGGCCGAGTTCCTCCCCGCCCGCTACCGCAACCTCGTCTACGCGGTCATGTTCAGCGGCTTCCCGGTCGGCGGCGTCGCGGCCGCTCTGATCGGGATCTCGGTCATTCCCACGTTCGGCTGGCGACCTATGTTCGCCCTCGCGCTGGTTCCCGGGCTGATCGTCGTGCCGCTGGCGCTGCGCGTCGTTCCCGAGTCCGTCGGCGTGTTGCGCCGCCGCGGGGACCACGTCGAGGCCGACGCGGTCGCCCGGCGATTCGGTCTGCCCCCGCAGCCCACCGCCGCCGATCCCGCCGCCGAGCCGGCGGGGCGACCGGCGACGGCACTGTCGCTGTTCACCGAGGGCCGGGCGGCGGCGACGGCATGCTTCCTCGTCACCAGCTTCCTGTGCCTGTTCATGATCTACGGCGTCAACACCTGGCTTCCGCAGATCATGCGCCAGACGGGCTTCTCGCTGGGTGGCGCCCTCACCTTCCTGCTCGTCTTCAACCTCGGCGCCGCCGTCGGCACGGTGCTGGTCGCGCTGATCGCCGACCGGGTCGGATCGAGAGGCGTGCTGATCGGGACCTTCATGCTCGGAGCCCTCTGCATCCTGGGGATGAGCCTGAATCCGCCCCTGGCGCCGATGTACCTGCTGATCGGCCTGACCGGGATCGGGACCGTCGGTAGCCAGGCGTTCGTCCTCGCGCTGGTATCGAAGACCTATCCCATCGCGCTGGCCGCGCCGGCCATGGGATGGACCCTCGGTGTGGGCCGGCTGGGCTCGGTCGCCGCGCCATTGATCCTCGGCCTGCTCATCGGTGCGGGGGCCGCACCAGGACTCAGCTTCCTCGCCCTGGCCGGCGCCGGCGTGCTCGCAGCCGTGCTGACGGTGCTGATCCCGCGACAGGTCGGCTCCGCCGGGACGGCACCGCCGCGCGTGCCCACCCCGATACGGAAGGGAGCCTGACATGGACGTCGGCCTGCTCCTGCTGCGCCTCGTGATCGGTGCACTGCTGGCGGGGCACGCCCTGCAGAAACTGGCCGGGGCGTTCGGCGGTGGCGGTCTGGCCCGAACCGGCGCGGTGTTCGACTCGTGGGGGCACCGGCCCGGCGTGCCGATGGCTGCGTTGGCCGGCACCGCCGAGCTGGTCGGTGCCGTGCTGCTCGTGCTCGGACTCGGCACGCCGCTCGCCGTCGCGATCGTCGTGGGGACGATGCTCGTCGCTGCACTGGCGTTGGCGCCCATGGGGCTGTGGGCGACCCAAGGGGGTTCAGAGGTCCCCGTCCTCTACGGCGCGACGGCCGCGACGCTCGGCTTCACCGGCCCCGGTGCACTGTCCCTCGACGCCGTTCTCGGGTGGTCGTGGTTCTCCGGGGTCGGCTCGGGTGCGGCGGCGGTAGGACTGGGCCTGGTCACCGGGGTCCCTGTCGCGGTCCGAGCCCACCGCAGGCGACGTGTCGCAATGACCCCCTGATCGCCGAGCCGACGGATCCGACTCCGCGGGAGGTCTTGTTGTGCTGCACCGGCCGGACGAGCAGAGTCTTTATCTGATCGTGCGGAGCGATCCTGGAGCACGTCGACGGTGGTGGGCCGAATCGGGCTGCGTTGCACTGCGTTCTGCACCAGTCGACCTGCGCAGACACGCAGGTCCGGGTCGTGTCGCGGTTCGAACGATCCTGGCGGTCAAGGGGGCAGGGTTCGAATCCCCTCGGCTCCACCCATTCTTCACAGAGCCGGGACCTCGGTCTCCATCGCGGCGTAGCGGGCGATCGGCGCGACCGTATCCGACTCTCAGTCCGCACCATCGGCGTAGTAGCGGGTGCCTCGACGTTGGCCGATCTGAGTGAGTCGACCCTCACGCACGAGCCCCTGCAGAAGCTGTAGGGCCTGCTGGCGCCCCAGGCCGGTGAGCTCTCTGACCCGCTCGTTCGAAAGGTCTTCCGTCCGGGCGGTGTCGACGACCAGGTTGCCCAGTTGCCGGAGGTTCAGCCGGTACGACGCCGGAGGTGCGATATCGCCTTTGAGGGTGTACGTCGCGCCCCCGCGCGCTCCGTGTTGTTCCAGTAGATCGGCATCGCGAAGTCGGTGCAGTGCTCGCCGCGCGAAGCCGCTGTCGTCGGTCTTGAGGAGACTGCGGGCGACGGTGTTATTGAGCTCGTACCCACGCGCAGCATGGACGAGAAGGATTCTGTCCTGGTTCTCGATCGAGCCCTCCGCAGTGAGGTCGGCCAGCCAGCCCCGCTCACGTGAGGTGATCGGTCCGTTGAGCGGCAGGACCACAGACACGGTGTTGCCCTCTTCGGTGAAGACAGGAGGATCGAGCAGGGCTTGCTCCATCTCGTCCTCGATCACGTCGACCCCGCGGCCGGCGTCCTCGGCCAGACGAAACCGCCGCAAGGCGTCGATGATGCACGGGTTCCGGGCTGCCTGGGCCTCGCGAATTGTGGCGATCGTCACGGGTTCGGGTAGTCGGCCGGGGGATGTCACCTGGACTCGATCGCCACGCAGCTCGACGAGCGTGACCATCCGGTCGACTTCATAGCTGCGGTGTGCGACAGCGTTGGCGATCGACTCGCGCAGCACCACGAGCGGGAGCTTCGGGATCTCGTACCGGTGAACCCCTGCGACGATCAGATCGCTGCCCAGTTCGCTGACGACGAATTCGGTCGCGTCCCGGACCTGGTCCGGGAGGGGGCCGCCGAAGGTCTCGCGACGATCGTAGTCGGGGCCGTCGTCCGAGTAACGGCGAACTTCGACGACGGCCTTGCTCAGGTGCAGGGTATCCGCAGGGTTGGTAGTGATCAGTGCTCCGGCAATGGTCAGGTTCTCGCCGACTGCGAGCCCTCGTTCCCGGAGCCTGTCGGCCAGGTGGTCGGATTCCGATGTCCAGGTGTACACCCTGCAGAGTTCTTCCAGGCTGTCCGGCCGTGCAGTCGTGATGGGTATTTCCGAGTCTGCACGTTCGAATCTCTTCAGGGCGCGACTCCCCATGAAGGTAAATGCCGCGTCACCTATCAGTGGGACGTTGCGCCCTCCTCGGCGTACGAGAAGTCTTCCGTCGCTCGTCTGTGCGAACCCCTCTTCGCGTCGGCGAACGAGGACGGCGACGACTGGTTTGCCATCGACCCTGATCTCCCTGACGGAGTATCGCCCGGGATGGTGGACGGACATCGCGGCTTCGTGGATCTTGTCATCCGTGCCCTGGTCGAGCCGCCGCCCCTGGACCGTCCGGTCGTCCGAGACCCCGATGAGGATGACTCCGCCGTCGGTGTTGCTGAAGGCGACCATGGGCTCCTGGAGTCGCGGTGCGCTGGTGCCGGTCTTCAACTCGACCTCGTCGGACTCTCGCTCGATCAGGGCGGCGAAGTCGCCGGCCGTGTACTCGTCGCGGAGGCGGATCACGGCACCAGTATGCCATGGTATGAAGAGTTTGTTCTGGGCCGTCGGACGAGAGTAGAAGGGCTTCATACTTCGGCATAGAGGTCCGGGCCCGGGTCCACGTTCGCTGATCTCTCCCACGGCGCGACGAGGGGTGAATCATGACCACCAAGCCCACGATCTACGACGTCGCCGCCGCCGCCGGCGTCGCTCCGTCCACGGTGTCGCGGGCCCTGGCCCGCCCCGGCCAGGTCAGCACGGCCACGGCCGAGCGGGTGCGCCGCGCCGCGGAGGAGCTCGGCTACCGCAGCTTCGCCGTCGGCGCCCCGGGTGGGTCGGCGACGACCGGGATCGTCCTGCTCGTCACGTCCGACATCACCAACCCGTTCGCCTTCGAGCTGATCCACGGTGCCGAGGACGTGGCGTTCGGCGCGGGGCTGGCGATCGCGGTCGCGGACTCCCAGGAGTCGGGGCAGCGGGAGCGGGCCTCGGTCGAGCGCGCACTATCCACGGTGGACGCGGTCGTGCTCGCCAGTTCCCGGATGCCGGACTCGGCGATCCGGGTGATCGCGAAACAGCGGCCGACGGTCGTGCTGAACCGGGTGGTGCGCGACGTCGTCAGCGTGTCGGTCGACTACACCGACGCGGCCTCCCGGGCGGTCACCCACCTGCGCGATCTCGGGCACGACGCGGCGGAGTACCTGGCCGGGCCGACCGCCTCCTGGGCGGACGGGGCGCGGTGGCGGGCGCTGCTCGAGGCGTCCCGCGCGGCCGGGGTCCACCTGCGCCGGACCGGGCCGACGGTGCCCACCGTCGAGGGCGGCACCCGCGCCGTGGAGAGCCGGGCCGGGCGCCCGCCGACGGCCGTCGTGACCTTCAACGACCAGGTCGCGGTCGGCGCGATGCGCGGGTTCGCGGCGGGGTCGCTGTCGGTGCCCGGCGACGTCAGTGTCGTCGGGTTCGACGACACCGTGCTGGCCCGGCTGGTCGTGCCGGGCCTGACCACCATCGCCAGCCCGCTGCGGGAGATGGGCGGCCGGGCGCTGGAGAGCGTCGTGTCGCTGCTGGCCGGGACACTGCCGGGGCCGTCGGTGCCGATGCCGGCCGAGCTGGTGGTCCGGGAGTCGACCGGCCCTCGGCGAGCCCGTATGGCTCGGTGAACGGGTCGGACGCCGCCGACGCCGACGATCGTCGGGGACCGCCGGCGGGCCGGCCGGGTCGCCGGAGCGGGGTCCCCGGTCGTGCGGTATTCCGACGCCGGTGTCCGGGGCGGCACGCTGCTCCCGGTGGACGTGCCCCGGACGGGCGGCGACGGGCGCGACGACCGGTGCAAGACGCGGCAACCCGTTGCCGACCCGGTGGCTGTGGATGACGGTGGTCCCCGGAACGGCACATCCGGTCCGGGACGGTGCGTGGGTGCGCCGTCGAGATCGTCCACGAGGGGGAGTCGGCGTGACCGTGCAGACGACGAGGCGGCTGGTTCGCGGACCGGGCGGCGCGCGAGCCGCGGCCCCGACCGGCATCGTCCATATCGGACTCGGGAACTTCTTCCGCGCGCACCAGGCCTGGTACACCGAGCACGCCCCGGACCGCGACGAGTGGGGCATCGCCGCCTTCAGCGGGCGCAGCGCCGGGCTGGCCGCGTCGCTGCAGGCCCAGCAGGGTCTCTACACGCTGCTCACCCGGCACCCGGACGGTCCCGCCCCGGAGGTCGTCGCCAGCGTCTCGGCCTGCCTGCCCGGCTCGGACCACGTGAGCTTCCTCGACCTGATGGTCCGGCCGGAGACCCGGGTGCTGACGCTGACCGTCACCGAGGCCGGCTACCGGCGCGGCACCGGCGGCGGGCTCGACACCGACGACCCGGACGTCGCGCGCGACCTGGAGGCCCTGCGGGGCGCGTTGCGCGCTCCGGTGACGACCGTCCCCGCCCGGCTCGTCGCCGGCCTGGCCGCCCGCCGTGCCGTCGGCGGCGGTCCGTGCACCGTGCTGTCCTGCGACAACATCGACGGCAACGGCCCGGCGACCGCGCGCGTCGTGCAGGACGCCGCCGCGGCCGTCGCCCCCGGCCTGGCCGCCTGGATCGCCGACACCGTCTCGTTCCCGTCCGGGATGGTCGACCGGATCACCCCGCGGACCGACGACTCCGACCTGGCCGAGGTGCAGGCGATCACCGGTGCCGCCGACGCGTCCCCGGTGGTGACCGAGCCGTTCAGCGAGTGGGTGATCGAGGACGACTTCCGGGCCGGCCGGCCGCGCTGGGAGGACGCCGGCGCGCAGCTGGTCACCGACGTGACCGCGCACGAGCGGCGCAAGCTGCTGATGCTCAACGGCGCGCACTCGCTGCTGGCCTACGCCGGCCCGCTGCGCGGGCACGAGGTCGTCGCCGAGGCGATCGCCGACCCCGTCGTGCGCTCCTGGGTCGACGCCTGGTGGGACCTCGCCGGCCGGCACGTGCCGCTGCCCGGCGCCGACCTCGCCCGCTACCGCGACGAGCTGGTGAACCGGTTCGCCAACCCCGCCATCCGGCACCGGCTGGCCCAGATCGCCGCCGACGGCTCGCAGAAGCTGCCGGTCCGGGTGCTGCCGGTGCTGCGCGCCGAGCGTGCGGCCGGCCGGCTCCCGGCGGCCGCGGTGCGGATCCTCGCCGCCTGGACGCTGTCGCTGCGCGGCGGCACTCCGAGCGACCCGATGGCCGGCACCCTCACCGACGCCGCGCGTGGTTCGATGACCGACGCCGCGGCGCGGGTGCTGCGGGTCCTCGACCCCGAGCTGGCGGACGACGGGGCGGTCGTCACCGCCGTCGCGCGGGAGGCCGGGGAGCTGACGGAACGGACGGGGTGAGCGGTGCGCGGGGCGTGGATCGACGCGAGCGCCGGAGTGGCCGGCGACATGCTGCTCGGCGCCCTGCTCGACGCCGGAGCCGACCCCGCCGCGGTACGCCGGCAGGTTGTGGCGCTGCTGCCCGATGAGGTCGCGATCGACGTCGGCACGGTGCAGCGCGCCGGCCTGCGGGCCACCCGGGCGACCGTGCGCAGCACCGCCGAGGACCACTCGCACCGGTCCTGGTCGGGTATCCGCGAGTCCATCGTGGACGCTGATCTGGCCCCCGTCGTCCGGGACTCCGCGCTGCGGGTGTTCGGGCTGCTCGCCGACGCGGAGGCGCGGGTGCACGGCGTCCCGGCCGGCGAGGTGCACTTCCACGAGGTGGGGGCGTGGGACTCGATCGCCGACGTCGTCGGCACCTGCGCCGCGGTCGCCGACCTCGGCCTGAGCACGATCACCGCCGGACCCGTCGCGCTCGGCTCGGGCCGGGTCCGCAGCGCGCACGGCGAGATCCCGGTGCCGGTGCCCGCGGTGCTGGAGCTGAGCCGGGGCTGGCAGGTCTCCGGCTCCGGGGACGGCGAGCTCGCCACCCCCACCGGGATGGCGCTGCTGCGCGGGCTCGCCGCTAGCTGCACGACGATGCCGCCGATGACCGTCGCGGCGACCGGCTACGGCGCCGGCTCCCGGGACACCTCGGGGCGGCCGAACGTGGTCCGGGTGGTCGTGGGCGAGCCGGTGGACGCCCCGGCGGGGACGGATATGACCGTTCTCGAGACCAATGTGGACGACATGGATCCGCGGTTGTGGCCGGGTGTGCTGGCGGCGCTGCTCGACCGGGGCGCGGCGGACGCCTGGCTCACCCCGATCCTGATGAAGAAGGGCCGTCCGGCGCACACGTTGCACGTCCTGGCCGCGCCGGAGCTGGCCGGTCCGCTGCGCGCCTTCGTCCTGCGGGCGACGTCCACGCTGGGGGTCCGCGAGACGCCGGTACACCGGCACGCGCTGGGGCGGACGTGGGTCCCGGTCCCGATCGATGGCGCGCAGATCCGGATCAAGCTCGGCACCGAGGGGGAGCGGATCGTGCACGTCGCCCCGGAGTTCGACGACGTCGCGGCGCTGGCCGCCGAGCGCGGCCTCCCGGCGCGCCGGGTGCTGGAGGCCGCGGTCGCGGCCGCCGAGTCCGCCGGCCTCCGCCCGGGCGAACCGGTCCCGGTGCGGTCCGAGCGCTGAGCACCGTGCGGCGAGGGACCGCGCGACCCGGTGCGCCGCCGCGGTGACCGGTCACCCGTGCGGCGCGGCGATCTGCGCGGCCAGGTGCCCGGCGCCGTAGCCGTTGTCGATGTTCACCACGGCGACCCCGGGGGCGCACGCGTTCAGCATCGTCAGCAGCGCCGCCACCCCACCGAACGACGCCCCGTACCCGACCGACGTCGGCACCGCCACGACCGGCGCCGACACCAGCCCCGCGACGACGGTCGGCAGCGCCCCGTCCATCCCGGCCGCGACGACGATCGCCCGCGCGGCCCGGAGCACCTCCAGCTGCCCGAGCACCCGGTGCAGCCCGGCGACCCCGACGTCGGCGATCAGCTCGGTGCGCCGCCCGAGGTGGGTGGCGGTCAGCGACGCCTCCCGCGCGACCGGCAGGTCCGAGGTCCCGGCCGCGAGCACCACGACGGCACCGCCCGTGGGTGACGGCGGGGCAGGTGGCCAGGCCAGCAACCGCGCCTCGGGCTCGTACACGGCGTCGGCGGCGACCGAGTGCACCGCGGCGGCGTGCTCGGGGGAGGCCCGGGTGAACAGCGTGCGGGCCCCGCGCGCGACGAGCTCGGCGGCGATGGCGCGCACCTGCTCGGCCGTCTTGCCCTCGCAGAACACCGCCTCGCCGTGCCCGCGCCGCTGTGCGCGTCCCAGGTCCAGCCGGGCGAAGTCGCCCACCTCCCCGGCGGTCATCGCACCGACACCAGGGGCAGGGTGAACGCCCCGGACTGCAGACCCGCGAGGTCGACGGCGACGAACCGGAACCCCGCGCCCCGCACGGCGTCGAGCACGCCCGCGCGGTGGGTACCGAACGCGTCGGCGATCATGTCCTCCGGCAGTTCGACCCGGGCGACGTCGCCGTGGTGGCGCACCCGGACGTCGTCGAACCCGAGGTCGCGCAGCGCGCGCTCGGCCCGCTCGATCTGTTCCATCTTCTCCACCGTGACCGGGTCGAAGTGCGGGATCCGGGAGGCCAGGCACGGCGCGGCGGGCTTGTCGGCGTTCGGCAGGCCCATCGCCCGGGCGATCCGGCGCACCGCGGACTTGTCCAGCCCGGCCGTCGCGAGCGGGCGCAGCACGCCGTGCTCGGTGGCGGCGCGGGCGCCGGGGCGGTCCCGGCGGGCGCGGTCGTCGAGGTTCTCGCCGTAGGCCAGGGCGTCGAGCCCGAACCGCTCGAGCACCTCGGTGCCGATCGCGGTGAACAGGGTGTCCCGGCAGGCGTAGCAGCGGTCCGGGCCGTTGGCGGTGTAGTCGGGGCGTTCCAGCTCGCCGGTCACGACCTCGACGACCTCGACCCCGAGGGCCCCCGCGACCCGGTGCGCCATCGCCCGCTCGTCGGCGGCCAGGCTGGCCGACACTCCGACGATCGCGAGCACCCGACCCGGCCCGAGCGCGGCGGCCGCGAGCCCGAGCAGGGTCGAGGAGTCGACACCGCCGGACAGCGCCACTCCGAGCCGGCCGACCGGTTCGAGCTCGTCGAGCACCCGGTCGACGGCGGCCCCGTCGGCGTTGTCGAGTGCCGTGCGCCAGGCATCCTCGGCCCGGACGTCCACCATCGCGCTCTCCTCCTCGATCGGTTCGGCTCCAGTGTCCATCCCCGGCGCCCGGTGCACTCCCGCCCACCCTCGCGCGGGACCTCGGTCGTGCCGCCTCTTCACACCATCGCTGCGCGATCGGCGGCAACCGGTTGCCGGTAGTTGCCCGCCGCCGGGGCACGCTCGTTCCACCCGCGACGGGTACGGCAGCGTTCCCGGCCGATGATCGAACCGCTCTCGGGCGCCCCTCGCAGGGACTCGCGGAGGGCCGGCGCGACTACGCTCCATCGGCGTGACCGCCCGTCCGACGATCTACGACGTGGCCCGCGCCGCCGGGGTCTCGCCGTCGACGGTGTCCCGGGCGCTGTCGCGTCCGGGACGGGTCAGCGCGCACACCGCCGACCTGATCCGCCGGGTCGCCGCGGAGCTCGGCTACGCCCGGTCGCGGGAGACGGCGCCGTCCGCGCCGCCGTCGGTGGTCGCGCTGGTCATGTCGGACATCACCAACCCGCACTCCTCGGAGATCGTCCGGGGTGCCGAGGAGGAGGCGGCCGCGGCCGGCTACACGATGCTGCTCTGCGACACCCGGGAGTCCGCGGACCGCGAGGCGGCCGTGCTGCGCCGCGTGCTGCCGGTGGTGGACGGCGTGCTGCTCGCCAGCTCGCGGCTGACCGACGACGAGGTCGGCGCGGTCGGCCGGCGCCGTCCGACGATCGTGCTGAACCGGGCGCTGCCCGACGTCCCGTCCATCGTGCTCGACAACGAGCGTGGCGCCCGGCTGGTCGTCGAACACCTGCACGGGCTGGGCCACCGCCGGATCGGCTACGTCTCCGGGCCGGCGACCTCACCGGCCGAGGCGGAGCGGCGCGCCGGGATCGAACTGACCTGCCGGGAGCTCGGCGTGGAGCTGGTGCGGTTCGCCTCGACGGTGCCGACCATCGAGGGCGGGGCGGAGCTGGCCGGTGCGGTGGCGGACAGTAGCGCGAGTGCCGTCGTCGCCTACAACGACCTGCTCACGGTCGGTGTGCTGCACGCTCTCGGGCGGCGCGGGGTGTCGGTCCCCGGTGACGTCGCGGTCGCCGGGTTCGACAACGTCGAGCTCGCCCGGCTGGTCAGCCCGCAGCTGACCTCGGTCGGGGCTCCACTGTCGACGATGGGGGCCTCGGCGATGCGCAACCTGCTGCAGCGGGTGGCGGCTCCGGGGCGGACGGCGACCCGGTCGGTCCGCCTGCCGGTGCGGCTGATCGTCCGGGAGTCGACCGCGGGAGCTCAGGACCGCAGCCGGTAGAGGATCTCCCCGGCCGGGTCGACGACCAGGGTGTCCGGGTCCGCGCGGGCCGCCTCGAGGTCGATCCCGGCGGGGTCGGCCCAGCCCAGGTTCACCGACTCGGTCCTCTCCCGCCCGATCCCGGTCGCCAGGGTGACCCGCACCCGGCACCGCTCGCCGTGCTCGGCGTCGTAGGTGCCGGCGCCGCGCAGGTGCGTCGAGTGCGCGATCACCCCCCACGGCAGGTGCCGGAACCGCTCCCACTGCGCGGTGAAGTAGTCCCGGCAGTGGTAGCCGATCTCCTCGATCTCCGGGTGGGACTCGGACACCGTGCTGATGTGCGGGGCGACGATCACGACCTCGCCGCCGTCGGCGACGACCGGCTCGAGCTTGTAGAAGCCCTTCGCCGCCGTCCAGATGTCGGAGTACTTCGCCGGCATCACCGAGACCACCCGGGACACCGGACGGTCCAGATAGGTCACGTGCGACCCGGCCGACACCTCCGCGGCCGCGGCCCACGCCGTGTGCGGGTCGCCGAAGGAGACCGCGTGCAGGTCGGCCGCGCCCGAGCGCACGACCAGGCACAGCGCCCGGCGCTCGGTCGGGATCATGCTCGCGGCCTCTTCGATGACCGCGCGGACCGGCGTGATCCCCCGGGTGCCGATGATCTCCACGCTGGAGATCAGCGCGCCCAGCCAGTGCGACAGGTCGATGATCTCCGGGCCGGCGACGCCGGGGAAGAAGTACTTGTCGCCGCCGGAGAAGCCGACGACCTCGTGCGGGAACACCGGCCCGACGACGAGCGCCAGGTCCGCCTCGACGACGTGCCGGTTGATCCGCACGTCCACCGGCTCGGACAGCCGGCCCTCGGAGAGCTCGGCGACCCGCTCCCCGGGGATCACGCCGACCGAGACCAGGGTGGCGGGGTCCCACCACTCGTGGTTGAGCACGGTGACGCCCGGATACGTCCGCTCCAGCTCGCCGTCGGCGTAGCCGAGGTGGGCGGCGAGCCGGTCGCCGCTCATCGGCTGGTGCGTGCCGAGCGCGATGAGGACGGTGATGCTGCGCGCGCGCCCGGCGAGTGCGCGGTGCACCTCGGCGAGCAGCAGGGGCAGCGGGCAGCTGCGCGTGCCGTCCGGGACGACCACGCACACCGAGCGGCCCTCGACCGGCAGCCGGTCCAGGTGGTCGGCGACGAACGCGCGCACCTCGCCGGGGTCGAGGACCTCCTCGGGGGAGCCGATGATCGTCGGGACGGCGGTGGCGCTCGACATGGGCGCCACCGTCGGCGATCGCGCGGGCGCGCGCAAGCTCCGCGGCAAGCGGTGGCAACAGCTTGCCGCCGCCCACCGTCCGGCCGGATCGTCCCGGCCATGCCGGCGATGCAGCTGCACTCCGACCGCCTGTTCCCGCCCGACCCCGCCACCCGCGCGGTCGCCCGCGAGCTGTACGGCACGGTCCGGGACCTGCCGATCATCTCCCCGCACGGTCACGTGGACCCGCGGCTGCTCGCCGAGGACATCCCGTTCCCGGACCCGACCACGCTGCTGATCAGCCCGGACCACTACGTCACGCGGCTGCTGCACTCGGCGGGCGTGTCGCTCGCCGACCTCGGCGTCGACTCGCCCGACGGGCTCGACGAGGGCACCTCCCGCAAGGTCTGGCGGACGTTCTGCGAGCGCTGGCCGGTCTACCGCGGCACGCCGGTGCAGTACTGGTTCGAGGCCGAGCTCACCGAGATCTTCGGGGTCACCGAGCGGCCCGGCCCGGACACCGCCGACGCGATCTTCGACCGGATCGCCGGCGCGCTGGCCACCCCGGAGTTCCGGCCCCGGGCACTGTTCCGCCGGTTCGGCATCGAGGTGCTGGCCACCACCGACGACCCGGTCGACGACCTGCGCCACCACCGGGCGCTGCGCGACGACCCGACCTTCGACGGCCGGGTGATCCCCACCTTCCGCCCGGACCGCTACCTCGAACCGGCCGGCCTCGGCTGGACGAAGGCGGTCGCCGCGCTCGGTGCCGCGGCCGACACCGACACCGGGCACTACGACGGCTACCTCGAGGCCCTGCGCCGCCGCCGGCAGTACTTCGTCGACCACGGTGCGACCTCGGCCGACCACAGCCACGCCGACGTCCGGACCGATCCCCTGGACGAGGCCGCGGCGGCCTGGATCTACGACCGGGCGCTGCGCGGTGAGGCGACGGTCGAGGAGGCCACCGCGTTCCGCCGGCACATGCTGTTCATGATGGCCCGGATGTCCGTCGAGGACGGGCTGGTCATGACGCTGCACCCGGGCATCTGCCGCAACCATCACGGCCCGACCTTCCAGCGCTACGGCGCGGACCGCGGGGCCGACATCCCGACCGGCATCGAGCTCACCGAGGCGCTGCGCCCGCTGCTCGACCGGTTCGGGACGACGCCCGAGTTCCACCTGGTCCCGTTCACCACCGACGAGACGGTGTTCTCCCGCCAGCTCGCGCCGCTCGCCGGCTTCTACCCGTCGGTGTTCGTCGGGGCGCCGTGGTGGTTCCTGGACGCGCCCGAGGCGATCGGACGCTGGCGCTCGGCGGTCACCGAGACCGCCGGGTTCACCCGCAGCTCCGGGTTCATCGACGACACCCGCGCCTACTGCTCGATCCCGGCCCGGCACGACATGTCCCGGCGGCTGGACGCGGGCTACCTCGCCGAGCTCGTCGTGCGCCACCGGATCGCCGAGGACGAGGCCGCCGAGACGCTGCACGCGCTGGTGGTCGAGAACCCGCGGCGGGTGTTCAAGCTCTGATCGGTGCGTCGCCGTTCACGCCACGCCGAGCAGTCGGTGCGCGGTCACCCGGTCGGCGCGGAAGTCCGGTGTGGACACGTGATGCACGATCCGGCCCTTCGCCATCACCGCGATCTCGTCGCACACGGTGAAGGCGAGGTGCAGGTCCTGCTCGACGAGCAGCAGCGCCACACCCTCCGCGCGCAGCGTCGTCAGCAGCTCGGCGATCGTGTCGACCAGCGCCGGGGCGAGGCCGTCGGAGGGCTCGTCGAGCAGCAGCACGGACGGGCCGGTCAGCAGCGCGCGGGCGATCGCCAGCATCTGCTGCTCGCCACCGGAGAGCTGCCCGGCCTGCTGGCCGAGCCGCTCGCGCAGCCGGGGGAGCAGGTCGAGCACGGCGTCGACGGTCCAGCGCCGGTGCCGGTCGCGACCCCGGCCGCGCTCGGCCAGTGCGAGGGTCTCGGCGACGGTCAGCGGCGCCCAGATCCGCCGGCCCTGCGGGACGAGTGCGACCCCGGCGCGGGCGAGCAGGTCCGGGCGCAGGCCGGCGACGTCGCGGCCGTCGAGCAGCACTCGTCCCGAGGTGGGTGCGACCAGCCCCATCAGCGTCATGACCAGAGTGGACTTCCCGACGCCGTTACGCCCGAGCAGGGCCAGCGCGCCGCCGGGGCCGACCGAGAGGTCGACACCGTCGAGCACGGTGCTGCGGTCGTAGCCCGCGACGAGGTCCTGCACCGCCAGTGCGGTCATCCGGTGAACAGCTCCTCGCGTCGGGCGGTGCCCAGGTAGGCCTCGCGGACGGCGTCGCTCGCCCGGACCTCGTCCGGGGTGCCGGTCAGCAGGACCCGGCCCAGGTGCAGCACGGTGACCCGGTCGGCGAGGTCGAACACGAGATCCAGGTCGTGCTCGACGAACAGCACCGTCACCTCCGGCGGCAGGCCGGTGAGCAGGGTGAGCAGCCGGGCGCTCTCGGCAGGGGACATCCCGGCCGCGGGCTCGTCGAGCAGCAGTACCGCCGGGGAGCACGCCAGCGCGAGCGCCACCTCGAGCTGCTTGCGCTCGCCGTGCGAGAGCGCGGGCACCGGCTCCCCGGCGCGGTCGGCCAGACCGAGCCGGGTCAGCAGCTCGTCGGTGCGCGCGGTGACGTCGGGCTCCCGGTGCGGCCAGGGCCGCACGGCCCGGCCGGTGTGCCGGCGGACCGCGAGCGCGACGGTGCCGGCCACGGTGAAGGAGCCGAACAGGCTGGAGTGCTGCAGCGTCTGGCTCATGCCCCGCCGGCAGCGGCGCACCTCCGACAGCCCGGTCACGTCGTCCCCGTCGAGGTGCACGGTGCCGGTGTCCGGCCGCATCGTGCCGGTCAGCAGCCGGAACAGCGTGGACTTGCCGGCCCCGTTGGGTCCGATCAGCGCGTGCCGGGCGCCGGGGGCGACGCTCAAGTCCACACCGGACACGGCTTTCAACGCCCCGAAGGACCGGCCGAGACCGTGGCAGGAGAGTGCGCTCATGACCGTCTCCTTCGGACACGGAGGGACCCGATCCCCGCGGCACCGCGCGGGAGCAGGTAGACGACCAGCACGAACACGATCCCGAGCAACAGCTCGCCGTGCCCGCCGAGGCCCGGGCCGAGCGCGTCCCGGACCAGCACCACGATCGCCGCGCCGAGCACCGGTCCCCACAGCGATCCGGCGCCGCCGATCACCACGGCGAGCAGGACGAGCGCGGCGGTGGTGAAACCGACGTCGGCCGGGGTGACCAGCCGCTGCTGCGCGGCCAGCAGCGACCCCGCGGCACCGGCCACGGTGCCGGCGGCGACGAAGGCCGCGTACTTGTAGAGCGTCGTCGGGTAGCCGACCGCGCGCATCCGCGGCTCGTTGTCCCGGATGCCGCGCAGCGCCGTGCCGAACGGCGACCGGGCCAGCAACCAGACCGCCGCGAACATCACCAGGCCGACGGCCAGCACGTACCAGTAGAGGAACCCGGTGTTCGCCAGCGGCTCGCCGCCGAGCGCGGGGGCGGGGATGCCCGCCAGGCCGTCGGCGCCGCCGGTGACCGACTGCCAGCTGTGCGCGAGCTGGGCGAGGACCTCGCCGATGGCCAGGGTCAGCATGAGGAAGTACACCCCGGCCGAGCGCACCGCGACCCAGCCGGTGAGCGCGGCCGCGATCCCGCCGACCGCGGCGCCGACCAGCAGCGGCACCGGGATCGCCGCGGTGACGTGCAGCGAGACCCAGCCGGCGGCGTAGGCGCCCGCCCCGAAGTACGCCGCGTGCCCGAGCGAGGGCAGCCCGGTGATCCCGACCAGCAGGTCCAGGCTCACGGCGAGCAGGCCGAACACCAGCATCCGGGTCAGCGTGGTGGTGGCGTAGGGGGCGAGGAACAGCGGCGCGGCGGCGAGCACCAGCACGACGACGACGGCGATCGCCGGGCCGGGCCGCGGGAGGCGACGTGGTGGGGGAGACCCGTCCGCCCCCGCCGGGGGAGCTGCCGGCACGCGCCGGGACACCTCGGTCATCGGGACACCCCGACGCTCATCCGGATCAGGCCGCTCGCCGGCACGCGCCCGGTCATACCGCCGCTCCCGACCGGTGCCCGAACAGCCCCTGCGGCCGCAGGACCAGGACCAGCGCGAGCGCGCCGAACAGCACGAACGAGGCCAGGTCGGGCAGCAGCGCGCGGCCCAGCGACTCGACCTGCCCGATCAGCAGCGCGCCGACCAGTGCGCCCTTCACCGACCCGAGCCCGCCGATCACGACGACCACCAGCGCAAGGATCAGCACCGTCGAGTCCAGCCCCACGCTCGCCCCGTAGACCGGGCCGCCGAGCACCCCGGCGACCGTGGCGAGCAGGGACCCCGCAGCGAAGACGGCGATCTTCACCCGGCGGTTGTCGACCCCGACCGCCGCGACCATCTCCCGGTCGGCGACGGTCGCCCGGATCAGCGCCCCGACCGTCGTGCGCTCGACGAGCAGGTACACCCCGACCGCGACGACCGCGCCCAGTCCGATCAGGACCAGCCGGTAGGTGGGGTAGGCGGCGCCGAGCACCGACGTCGAACCGTCGAGGCCCGGCGGCGCGGGCACGGCCAGCGGGTCGTTGCCGAACACGATCTGCAGCACCTCGGCGACGATCAGCGCGACGCCGAGGGTGAGCAGCGCCTGGTCCAGGTGCGAGCGCCGGCGCAGCGGCTCGGTCATCGCCGACAGCGCCCCGCCGGCCACCAGCCCGATCACCGCGGCGAGCCCCAGCGCGCCGAGGAAGGTGCCCCAGGACGCCCCGCCGGCGGCCAGCGCCGCGGCGAGGTAGGCGCCGACCAGGAACAGCGCGCCGTGCGCGAGGTTGAGCACGTCCATCATCCCGAAGACCAGGGACAGCCCGACCGCCAGGATGAACAGCAGCGCGCCGATCGCCAGCCCGTTGAGGACGCTGACCAGGTTGGCGGCCACCCACCCGGTCATACCTGCGCCTGCGGGCCCAGGTCGGCGGTGACGGCGTTGCCGAGCTCGGGCGGGGTGCCCTCGACGGTCCGCAGGTACATCGTCTGCCGGGGGCTCTGGCCGTCGAAGGTCCACTCCCCGCGCGGGCTGTCCTGGATCGGGCCGATGCCGCCGAGCGCCTCGCCCAGCGCGTCGCCGTCCAGCGCGCCGGCCGCGGCGACCGCCCGGTCCAGCACCGCCGCGGCGTCGAAGGTGGACACCGAGTAGCAGGTCGGGAGGGCGTCGTCGTAGGCGCTGCGGTAGGCGTCGACGAACGCGCTGTTGGCCGGGTTGTCGAGCTGGTCGGTGTAGAACAGCGAGGTGCGGACACCGACGGCGGCCTCGGCCTGGGCGGCCAGCACCCCGCCCTCGGTCAGGAACCCCGAGCCGTAGAGCGGGACCGAGTCCTTGAGCCCGAACTGAGCGTACTGCTGCACGAACCGCACCGCCTCGGCGCCGGCGAAGAAGCAGAACACCGCGCCCGCCCCGGACTGCTGGATCTGGGACAGGAACGGCTGGTAGTCCTGCGTGGTGCCGAACGGGGGCGTCGCCTCGCCGGCGATCGTGCCCCCGGCGGCCTCGTAGGCGGCCCGGAACCCGGCCCGCACCTCGGTCCCGGCCGCGTAGTCCGGCGCGATCAGGAAGACCCCGCCCGGGATGTCCTGCTCGGCCAGGTACGGGCCCGCCGCGGCGGCGACCTGCGCGTTCTGGAACGACGTCCGCCAGACGTAGGGCGTGCGCGATGCGCCCGTGATGTCCGCCGCGCCGGCGTTGGCGACGACCAGGATCTTCCGCGCCTCGCTCATCAGCGGCGCGGCACCCAGTGCGGTCGCCGAGTTGACCAGCCCGACGACGACGTCGACCTGGTCGGACTGCAGGACCCGCTGCACCGCCGGGACGCCGGTCTGCGGGGTCTCGCCCTCGTCGGCGACGACCGTGGTGACCTCGCGCCCGCCGATCCGGTTGTCGTGCTGGGCGAGCCAGAGGTCCCAGCCGCGCTGCATGTCGACGCCCAGTGCGGCGTAGACGCCGGACTGCGGGATCACGAGCCCGACGCTGACCGGGCCGTCGGCGTCGCCGCCGTCCGTACCGGACGATCCGCCGCCGACGCTGCTCCCGCAGGCCGCGAGCGCGGGTGCGGCCGCGGCCGCACCGAACAGGCCGAGCAGGGTGCGCCGGGACAGGTGGTGGGCCTTGTACTCCGCCATCGGGATCGCTCCTCGTCGAACGATGTGGTGGGGCCGACGTACTACGACGGATTGTCGGAGGGCGCTGATCCTGTCGAATGACGCGAAAGGGTGTCAACCACCCGGGGCCGACCTCCGCTGCTCGCTCCGACCACTTTCGGGTGACCGGGCTTGACCGTGCCGCAACGGCACGGTGTGAGCTGATCCTCCCGGCCGCAGCGGCCGGGAGGGCGGAGTCGGCGCGATGACGGAGGACGGCGCGATGACGGGCACACAGCGGAACGTCCGGGCAGCCGGTGTCACGACCCCGGGCTGGCCGGAGATCGTCGTCGCGCTGGCCGTGCTGGCGGTCGTGGCGTACGGGGTCGGGTTCCTGCTGCGGCCGCTCGGCCTGGACCCGGTCGTCCACGGGTTGCTGCTGAGCGCGCTGTCCGGGGTCGCGGGGATCGCCGGTTTCCTGGCCGCGGTGCGGCTACGGGTGCGCTCGCTCGCCCCGTTCGGGCTGGTGCGGACCTCGGTGCGCTGGATGCTGCTCGGCGTCGCCGGCGGGGTGCTGACCTTCCTGCTGAGCCGGGTGTGGGGCGTCGTGATCTATGCGGCCGGGTGGCAGCCGGAGAACATCCAGCAGCCCTACACCGACGCGGGCAGCGCCGGGGTCTGGTCGGTGGTGGTGTCGCTGCTGCTGCTCGCCGTGCTCACCCCGATCGGCGAGGAGCTGACGTTCCGGGGCGTCGTGACCACCGCGCTGATGCGCTACGGCGCGGTCGTCGCCGTGGTCGGCAGCGCGGTGGTGTTCGCGCTCATGCACGGGATCAACGCGGTGTTCGTGACCGCGTTGATCGTCGGTCTGGTGACCGCGGAGATGCGTCGGCGCAGCGGGTCCGTGTGGCCCGGTGTGGCGGTGCACGTGGTGAACAACGCCCTGGCCCAGGCGATGGCCCTGCTGGTGGCCGCGGCCCTCTGAGCGCGTCAGCGCAGTGACAGCTGGGCGGCGAGCTCCACCCGGGACCGCAGCCCGAGCTTGCGCAGGATGTGCGAGATGTGGGTCTGCACCGTGCGCGGCGAGATGTAGAGCCGGGCGGCCACCTGCGGGCTGGTCAGCCCCTGCCCGACGAGCTCGGCGATCCGCAGCTCGGTCGGGGTCAGGCTCTCCCACCCCGAGGCGGGCCGCCGACGGCTCCCGCGCACGCCCTGGCGCAGGCCCGCCGCGCGGAGCCGGGCGGCGAGGCGCCGCTCGACCGTGACCGCGCCGACGGAGCCGGCGAGCGCGCCGCACTGCTCGGCGTGTGCGCGGGCGGTGGCGGCGTCCCCGCGGGCGGCGGCCAGGCAGGCGGCCTCCTCCCACCCCGCCGTCGCGCCGGGCACGTGGCCGAACCCGTGGAAGTCCCGGGCCGCCGCGGCGGCCTCGTCGGGGTCGCCGGCGGCCATCGCCGCGGTCAGCCGGGCGGCCGGTGCCGAGGCGCGGGCCCGGCCGAGCGGGACGGCCGCGGTGTCGCGCACGACGCGTGCGGCGAGCTCGGCGTCCCCGGCGGCGCGCGCGACCCGCAGCGTGTCCGGCCCGGCGAGCAGCGCCCACATCACGCGGCCGCTGTCGAGGGCGTCGCACCAGGCCCGGCGGGCGAGTTCGGCGGCCCGCTCCGGCTCGCCCCGGGCCTCGAGCAGCGCGACCTCGGCCTGGGTGACGTGCGGCAGCCCGAACTGCTCGGGCAGGGCGCGGGTGCGCCAGCGGCGCAGGATCGTCGCCGCCTCGTCCAGCTCGCCCCGGTGCACCGCGATCTGCAGCCGGGTCGCGGTCGTCGTCGAGGTCCACGCGGTGCCGGTGGCGTCCGCGGCCTCCAGCGCGGAGACGATCTCGGCCAGCGCGTCGTCCCAGGCCCCGGCCAGGAAGTTGATCCCCGCGGACACCGACTGGTGGAACGGCGTCAGCCAGAGCCGGCCGGTCTGCTGCGCCTCCCGCCGGGTACGCAGCGACAGCTCCCGGGCGCGGACCGGCCCCTCGGCGTGCAGCGCGAGGTAGGCGGGCCAGACCGGTGCGGTCGGGCTGTCCAGCCAGGGCCGCGACCGGTCCCGGGACCGCACCCGCGTCGCCTCGGTCGCGCGCCACCGGCCACGTTCCGGGTCGCCGGTGAGGAACAGCTCGATCGCGTCGCTGATCAGCCCGCTGCCGGTCTCCGCGGGCCGCGCGGGCGGCCCCTCCACGACTCCCCGGCCACCGAGCAGCCGGACCCAGCGGCGGAGATCGACGAGCTCCGCCCGCGCCCGACCGCTCCGGATCCGGGCGAGGCCGAGGTCGATCTCGTCCAGTGCCGCGTCGATCTGGGCGTCGCTGAGCAGGCAGAACAGCACGATGCTGCGCAGCGCCGTGCACACGCCGGGAGTGCGGGAGCGGGCCAGCCGCTCGCGGGCGACGCGCTCGGCGGCCTCGACCTGGCCGGTGATGGCCAGCGCGCCGGCCCGCTCGACCGCGACGTCGTCGGCCAGCGGTGAGTCGTCGTCGACGTGCCCGGCCGCCTCCGCGAGCAGGTCCGCCGCGTGCAACGGGGCGTGCTCCAGATCGGCCGCCGCGGCGAGCAGCGCGGCCGGCGCGTCCGGGCCCGCCGCGCGGGCGGTGTGCCGGGCGACGGTGAGCGGCCCGGCGCCCTGCCGTCGCGACGTCACGGCGCAGGCCGCGTGCAGCGCCCGCGCGACCGGCGGCTCGAGGTCGGCGAGCACGACGTCGCGGTAGAGGTCGTGGGAGAACGCGAGGCGGTCGTCGGCGGTCCAGCGCAGCACGCCCAGGCCGACGGCGAGCCGTGCCGGCTCGATCGGTGCGGCCGGTCCGGTGCCCTGCACGTCGGCCAGGGTCGCGACGTCCGCCGGGCCGCCCCAGGCCGCGAGGATCCGGACCAGGTCGCGCGCCGGTGCGTCCAGGGAGGCGAGCTGGGCGCGCAGCCCGGCCTCCACCGAGGCGGTGACGGCACCGTCGGCGGCGCGCACCTCGTCGTCGCACACCTGCAGCGCGCCCCGGCGGTCGAGGTCGTCGAGCACGGCCCGGATGCGCAGCGGGTTGCCGTCCGCGCCGAGCAGCAGCGCGCGCAGGCCGGGTGACGGTGGTGCGCCGCACCGGGTGCGGACGAGCTCGTCGACCGCGCTCCCGGTCAGGCCGAGCACCTCGATCTCGCACATCCCCGGGCGCCGGCCCAGCGCGGACAGCGCCGTGCGGTCCCCGACGCCGCGCCGTGCGAGGACGAGCGTGAGCGGCAGGTCGTCGGTGAGGTCGTGCAGCCGCGCCAGCACGTCGAGCGAGTCCGGGTCGCAGCGGTGGGCGTCGTCGACGCAGAGCACCAGCGGGGCCACCCGGCACAGCTGTTCGGCGGCCGCGACGATGTGGTCGCCGCTGTCGGGCCGCGGTGGATGCACGGGCTCGAGGCCGAGCAGGTCGGTGACGACGGCGAACGGCCGCACCTGCGCGGCGCTGCCGGTCCCGACCCGGCGGGTGTCCCGCCCGCCGGCTAGCAGCCGGCGTCCGAGGGCCTCCAGCGTGGTCGACTTCCCGATACCGGGGGCGCCGGTCAGGATCAGCCCGCGCGGACGGGTGGGGTCGTCGGCGACGACGAGGTCGACCAGGTCGGCCACCTGCCCGGCCCGCACGCGATCCCCCGACCACACCCGCGACGGACCGGCGACCACCCCGGCGATGGTAGGCGTCCGCGCCGGTCACGGCGTCGTGGTCGACATCTCGTCACCCGGACGGGAACGGCGTGGTCAGTTGACCGCGGACTCCCGCGGGTCCGCGGGGGTGCGCACGTGGCGGCCCACCGGGTCGACCCGGGTGGTGGTGTAGTGGTGCGCCCACACCGCGATCAGGCCGAACGCCGGCAGCAGGAGGTCGGACCAGAGGATCGCTCCGGAGTTGCCCGGAGCGTGGTTGCCGAAGACGACGAGCTGGTAGATGTGCCCGCCCGCGGCACCCCACAGGAACGGCGTGACGCCCAGGACGGCGGCGAGCTTGACCCCGATGTGCGCCCGGCGCGGGAACGCCAGGAACCCGACGAGCGCGAAGCCCAGGCTGGCGAAGGCGACCTCGAGCTGGAACGGGCTCTGCGGCCAGCCGATCACCGAGGCGGTGAAGTCGCCGAAGAAGCTGTGCAGCACGGCGTTGTAGGCGAAGCTGACGCCCACGCTGAAGAAGAGGAACCAGTCGAGCAGCGCGCCGGTGACCGTCGCCGCGGTCCGCTCCCGGCGGTGCACGGCGATGCTGATACCGGCCGCTACCAGCCCGACCACGAACAGCGTGACGGTGAAGTTCTCCAGCACGGAGGTGATGACAGCGGCGATCACGGGAGCCTCCGGGCATTCGACCGATCCATTGTGAGACAGTCACACCGCGGTCGGGTCTAAACATCCGCCAACCCGCGTACCCCGCGGAACGCGGACCGTTCCCGTCCGCGTTCCGCGGGAGGATCTCCGGACACCACCGACCACCGATCCTCCGGAGACACCGATGGCCCCGACCCGGCTCGGGCAGCGCGCGCTGGGCCGCGCCTCCCTCGCCCGTCAGCTCCTGCTCGACCGCTCCGACGCCGGGGTCGAGGCCGCGGTCGCGCACCTCTGCGGGCTGCAGGCCCAGGAGCCGCAGGAACCCTTCATCGGGCTGTGGTCGCGGCTGCGCGGGTTCGACCCGGAGGAGCTGTCCGGGCTGCTGACCGGACGCCGGGTGGTGCGCACGCACCTGATGCGCCGCACCGTCCACCTCCTCACCGCGGGCGACGCGCTGGCCTGGCGCGGCCGGCACGGCGCGATGCTCCGGCAGCGGGTGACCGGTGTCTACCGGCGGGAGCTCGACGGCGTCGACCTCGGTGCACTCGCCGAGGCCGGCGTGGCCCTGACCGACGACGGCGAGCCCCGCACGATGCCGGAGGTCGGCCGCGCGCTCGCCGCGCGGTGGCCCGACCCCGGTCCGCGTGCGCTGGGCGAGGCGGTCGTCGCCGCACTGGTCCCGATGGTCCAGATCCCGCCACGCGGACTGTGGGGCCGGACCGGCGGTGCCCGGCACGTCCCGCTGGCGTCGTGGCTGGGACGGCCGGCGGACCCGGTCGCCGCAGACGGCGACGATACCGCCGGGCGCGAGCTCGTCCGCCGCTACCTGGCCGCGTTCGGCCCGGCGGCCACCGCCGACCTGCGCGCCTGGTGCGGTCTCGCCGGGCTGCCCGCCGCGGTGGCGGCCGTCCGTGACGAGCTGGTCGCGTTCACCGACGACCGCGACCGCGAACTGCTGGACCTGCCCGACGCACCGCGGCCGGACCCCGACACCCCGGCGCCGGTCCGGTTCCTGCCCGCCTTCGACAACGCGATCCTCGGCTACGACGACCGCAGCCGGATCGTCGACGACGCGCACCGCGGCCTGTCCGTCGCGGGCGAACGTGCGGTCCTGCTCGGCGGCCGGGTCGGTGCGACCTGGACCGTCGAGGACGGCACCGTGGTCGTCCACCCGCTGCGCCGGTTCACCCGGGCCGACCGGACCGCCGTCGCCGAGGAGGGGCGGGAGCTCGCCGCCTTCCTGTCCGGCGGGGCGCGCCGGCGGGTCCGGGTCGCGGCCTCCCCGCGCTGAGGTCTCCGGCTCAGGAGGCCCGGGCCAGCGGGCAGCCGCCCAGCGTGCGGTGGAACGTGACGGTCGTGCCGTCCGGTCCAGGCTCGACGGTGACGTCCTCGGCACAGGCCCGGATCATGCCGAGGCCGCGCCCACGGAACCCGTTGTCCGCGCGCGGTTCGCGCCAGGCCCCGCGGTCCGAGACGACCATCCGCACCCGCACGCTGGTGCACCCCGGGCCGCCGGCTCCCTCGACCTCCGCGTGCAGCGTGACGGTGCCGGGCCGGTGGGCGGCGTAGGCGTGCTCGATGCTGTTCGACACCGCTTCGTTGACCGCGATCACCAGGTCGTCGGCCGTCGCGCACGGGACGTCGCCCCCGCAGAGCGCGGCGAGCCACCGCACGGTCTCCCGGCGGGACCGCCCGGCTGCGCCCGGTTCGGCGGGCAGCTCGACGTGAAGGTGCGAGGACATGCGCAGGTGATACCCCGTCGGGCGGTTCCCGACTCATTCCGAGTGACACCGATGCGTGATTCCGCCCCTACGGTGCCGTTCGACATGCGGGTGCGCAGACGTGGGCCTACCGTCGGAGGCGATGAGAGTCGATCATCGTCCGCCCGGGTGGCGGCATGCCTGAGGTGACGCGCGACACCGGGGAGGACCCGGGGGCGGGCGACGAGTACGCGCACCTCGACGCGCCGTTGCGCGATTTCGCCGCCACCGACCCGGACGATCCGGAGCGGGCGCGGCTGCGCGACGAGCTCGCGGCCGGGTTCGCGCCCGTCGTGCGGCACATCGCGGGCCGCTACCGGCACCGTGGCGAGCCCGTCGACGACCTGGAGCAGGTCGGCGCGATCGGGCTGCTGAACGCGCTCGACCGGTACGACCCCGCACACGGCATCCCGTTCCTGGCCTACGCCGTCCCGACGATCACCGGGGAGGTCCGCCGCTACTTCCGTGACCGGACCTGGTCGATGCGGGTGCCGCGACGGCTGAAGGACATCCAGTCCCGGATGACCCGGGCCCAGGAGGAGCTGTCGTCCCGGCTCGGTCGCGCGCCGCGGGTCTCCGAGCTGGCCGAGCACCTCGGGATCACCCGCGACGAGGTCATCGAGGGACTGCAGGCGCAGGAGTCCTACCGGTCCGACTCGCTGGACCAGATGGTCGGCGAGAGCGACAGCACCCTCGGCGAGATCGTCGGCGGCATCGACGCCGGGCTCGACGCCGTCGAGGCGCGGGAGTCGCTGCGCCCCGCGCTGCGCCGGCTGCCCGAGCGCGAACGCACCATCCTGATGCTGCGCTTCTTCGGCAACCAGACCCAGACCCAGATCGCCACCCAGGTGGGGCTGTCCCAGATGCACGTGTCCCGGCTGCTGACCCGCACCCTCGGTGCGCTGCGCGAGGACCTCGCCGACGGCGGCGGCGCCGGCCGGGCCGATCCGTCCGGTGTCTCCTCGGACGCCTGCTGACCCCTCGGCGAGTCCACTCCGGACACGTGACGTGTGCGGCGTTTCGCGATCGGCGGACGGGGAACCCTCCCGTGTTCCGCACTCGTCACCGTCCGTTCACCGGGCGTCCGGCGGTGCCACGTCGACATGTTCCGCGCGGACATCGGGCCGTCGCCGATCCGGCCGGGGCCGGGATCTCGTTCCCGGGCTCGGCCGGTGCACCGGCGCGCCGGGTCCGGGCGAAGAAGGGGAGGGCCGTACATGGCCACCAAGAAGAAGGCCTCCGCGACCGCGGCAGGGGCCGCGACCGGCCGGGGAGCCGCCGTGCAGGTGCTCGACGCCGCCGCCGCCCGGATCGAGGACGCTGCCGACCGCGCCGAGAAGGCCGCCCAGCGGGTGGAGCGCGCCGCCGGCGTCGAGAGCGTCGAGGGTGCCGGGAAGGGGTCGACGTCCGTGAAGGACGCCACGAACTCGAAGAACGCCAAGAACTCGAAGAACGCCAAGAACTCCACGGGCTCGAAGGACTCGAAGAAGAAGTCCCGCAAGGCCGAGGAGAAGGAGGCCGAGCAGGCCGTCCGCGCCGCCCGCAAGGCGGAGAAGAAGGCCGAGGTCGAGGCCGAGAAGCTGCGGAAGCAGCAGAAGAAGGCGGCGAAGGCCGAGAAGAAGGCGGCCAAGGACGCCAAGGCCGCCCGCCAGGAGAAGGTCGCCACCCGCGACCGGGCGGAGAAGGCCGAGCGCAAGGCCGCGAAGCTCGCGAAGAAGCAGGTCGTCGCGGGCCGCCCGGGCAGCGGGGTCGGCACCCCGGAGACCAGCCCGGAGCAGCAGGCCGCGCGCCGCCGCGAGGCCGAGGAGCAGGCCGCGCGGATCGCCGACGCCGTCGAGCACAAGGCGACCGCCGACCAGCCGGTCGAGGTGCACCACACCGACGGCGTCCGCACCTGATCCCACCGCTCCACGGCCCGGCGCCGCATCCTCCGCCGCCGCACCGCGTTCGCCGCGGCGGGCGGCACGGGGTGCGGCGCCGTCGTCGTGTGCGTGGTGGAACGGTTGCACGGCAAAGGGGGTGGGCGAGAGGGTGACGCCATGAACGGCGCCGCTCCCGATCCGGCCTGCGAGCCGGACCTGACGCTCCCCAATCCCGCGCGGGTCTACGACCACATGCTCGGGGGAGCGCACAACTTCGCCGCCGACCGCGCCTTCGCCGCCCGCATCCTGGAGGCGCTGCCCGGAGCCCGGGACGCCGCGGTCGCCAACCGCTCGTTCGTGCACCGCGCGGTCCGAGCGTGTCTGGAACTGGGCTGCCGGCAGTTCCTCGACCTCGGTTCCGGCATCCCGACCGCGGAGCCGGTCCACACCATCGCGCACCGCCACGACCCGGCCGCCCGGGTCGCCTACGTCGACATCGAACCGGTCGCGGTGTCGATCTCGCGTTCGGTGCTCGACGGCGTCGAGGGCGCCACGATCACCGCCGCCGACCTGTGCGACCCGGAGGCGGTGCTGGCCGCCCCCGGCGTCGCCGGCCTGCTCGACCCGCAGCAGCCGACCGCGGTGCTGGCGGCGTCGGTGCTGCACTTCGTGCCCGACGACGACCTGCTGGCCGCGCTCCTCGCGCGCTACTGCGACGCCGTCGGGCCGGGCAGCATGCTGGTGATCTCGCACGGCAGCACTGACCAGGACGACCCGGCCGTCGGCGAGGAGATGGCGATGCTGGAACGGTTCACGAAGGAGTCCGCGCAGCCCGCGACCTCCCGCGACCGGGACACGCTGCGCCGGCTGACCGCGCGGCTGGACCTGATCGAGCCCGGTCTGGTCGACGTCACCCGCTGGCGGCCCGACGACCCGGCCGAACCCGGACGTGAGGTCGGGATGTACGCGCTCGTCGGGCGGATCCGGCCCTCGTCCTCGTAGGACGGGGCGCTAGTCGCGGTGGACGGCCGGTCGCTTCTCGGTGAACGCCGCGACGGCCTCGCGCAGGTCTGCCGAGATCAGCGCACCGGCGTTCCACGTCGCGATCTGCTCCAGGCCGTCGGCGACCGAGTGGTCGCGGGCGTAGGTGATCGCGTGCTTGGTGCCCCGCAACGCCAGCGGTGACTTCGCCGCGAGATCGGCGGCGAGCCCGGACACCGCGGCCTCGAGTGCGTCCGCGTCCGGGTGCACCCCGTTGACCAGCCGCAGCGACGCCGCCTCGTTCCCGGACACCGGGCGGCAGGTGTAGGCCAGCTCCCGGGCGACGCCCTCGCCGACGATCCGCGGCAGCCGCTGCAGCACGCCGACGTCGGCGGCCAGGCCCATGTCGACCTCCTTCAGCACGAACGACGCGTCGGCGGTGGCGTGGCGCAGGTCGCAGGCCACCGCGAGGTCCAGGCCCGCGCCGACGCACGCCCCCTGCACCGCGGCGATCACCGGCACCCGGCAGCGCTCGACGGCGGTCAGGCAGTCCTGCAGGTCGAGAATCGTGCGGCGCAGCCGGTCCGCGCCGTGCCCGGGGGAGGGGTCGGCGGCGGTCGCCTCGAGCCCGGCGAGCATCGAGACGTCGATCCCGGAACAGAAGTGCCGGCCGTTGCCGCTGATCACGACCACCCGGACGGCCGGGTCGGCGTCCAGGGCGCGCATCGTGTCGCGCAGCGCGAACCACATCGGCTCGTGCAGCGCGTTCGCCGCCGCCGGGCGGTTCAGCCGCACCCGGGCGACCCCGCCGGTCACCTCGACGACGATGTCCTCGACCGCGCTGTCCTGGCTCATCCGCGTGCACTCCCTCGGGTCGTCCGCCGGTCTCCCGCGCCGGAGGTTACCGCGCGGTAACCGCGGATGGCGACACCGGCGGACCGGGCGGACCAGCCGTCGTCCTACCCTCGCCGGATGCCCGACCTGACCAGCACCGCCAACCCCCGCGTCAAGGCACTGGTCCGGCTGCGCACCCGGCGGCACCGGGACGCCGCCGGGGTCACGGTGATCGAGGGACACGACGAGCTGTCGCTGGCCCTCGACGCCGGCGTCGCGGTCACCGAGGTGTACTGGGCGCCCGACCTGGCGCGCGACCCCGCGCTGCTGGACCGGATGCCGGGGGCCCGGGTGACGTCGGTGAGCCGGGACGTGTTCGCCCGGATCGCCTACCGCGAGTCGCCGGACGGCTGGCTGGCCGTCGCGCCCGCGCCGGGGCGGCCGCTCGAGGTACTGGAGCTGCGCCCGGACGCGCTGGTGCTGGTCGCCGAGGGCGTCGAGAAGCCCGGCAACGTCGGCGCGATGCTGCGCACCGCCGAGGCCTGCGGGGTGGACGCCGTGGTCACCGCGACCGCGGACCGGGCGGGCACCGACTTCGCCAACCCGAACGTCGTCCGCGCCTCGAAGGGCACCGTGTTCGCGGTGCCGGTGGCCTCGGCGTCGTCGGCGCAGGTGCGCGACTGGTTGCGGGCCCGCGGGGTGCGGATCGTCGTCACCACCCCGGACGGGACGACGGAGCTGGGCCGGGCCGACCTGACCGGCCCGACCGCCGTGGTGATCGGGACCGAGGCGACCGGCGTCACCGGCCTGTGGCTGGGCGCCGCCGACGAGACCGTCGTCATCCCGATGCGGGGCACGGTCAACTCGCTGAACGCCTCGATCGCCGCCGCGGTGACGCTCTACGAGGCGACCCGGCAGCGCTCGCGTACGTCGGCGGGATGACGCCCCGGCCCCGCCGCGCTGCGTAGCCTGCAGCGATGCCGAACCCGCGCGACGTCCTCGTCGCCCTCGCGGTGGCCGCGGCCGCGGTCGTGGGGGCGCTGCTCGCCGACCCGGCCGCGCGCCCGCTGCTGCCGTGGGGTGTGGCACTGATCGGTGTCGCGGCGGTGCTGCTGTGCTGGCGGTCGCGGTATCCGGTGCCGGTGCTGGCCGCGGTGATGGTCCCCACCGCCCTCTACTACTGGCTCGGTCATCCGGACGGCCCCGCCGCGCTGCTGGTGGCCGTGGCCGTGTACACGGTGGCGAGCCGGGTCTCGTGGCGCCGGGCCGTGGTGGCCGGGCTCGCGGTGGTCGTGGCCTGGACCGGGTCGGAGGCACTGATCACGGCGCAACGGGACGGTCTGTCCTACCTGGACCACTGGTCGTGGATCGTCGCCACCGTCGCCTCCGGGGTGGCGGTCGGGGCGCTGCGCCGGTCGGCCGAGGTGTCCGCCGAGCGCGCCGAGGAACGGCTGGCGCGCCGCGTGGAGCAGGAGCGGCTGCGGATCGCCCGGGACGTGCACGACGTCGTCTCGCACAGCCTGTCGATGATCGTGGTGCAGGCCGGGGTCGGGGCGCACGTCGCCGCGCGCCGGCCGGAGGAGGCGGTGGCCGCGCTGGAGCGGATCCGGGACGCCGGCACCGACGCCCTGCGCGAGCTGCGCGGCACCCTGGCGCTGCTGCGGTCTCCGGAGGACCCCGACCCGGTCCCCGGTGGGGGGATCGATCGGCTCGACGAGGTCGTCCGGGCCGCGCGCGCCGCGGGCGTCGAGGTGACCGTCTCCGGCGCGGCCGGGGAGCTGTCGCCGGAGGTGGGCCGGACCGCGTTCGGGATCGTCCGGGAGGCGGTGACCAACACCGTCCGGCACGCGCCCGGGGCCGCCGCGGTGGCGGTGTCGTTCGCCCGCGACGGCGGCCTGCTGCGGATCCGGGTGGCCGACGACGGCTCTCCCGGCCGGCGCCGCTCCCCGGTGGGGGAGCCGGACGACGGACCGGGCGCATGCGCCGGCGATCGGGCCCCGGCCTCCCCCGGGGCGCCGCGGGACGGCACGCGGGGCCGACCGGACGGCCAGGGTCTGCGGGGGATCGCCGAACGCACCCTGGCCCTCGGCGGTCACCTCACCGCCGGCCCCGGCACCACCGGCTGGACGGTCACCGCCACCCTCCCACCCCACGCGACCACCCCCACCACCCCCGATCTCCCCGTGGACGCGCACGATTCCGCGCGACGCTCACGCGATCGCACGAGCGTGGCCGGGTCCGGTGAGCGTCTGCGTCGAGGGGGTGTGGTGTGAGCGTGCGGGTGCTGCTGGTCGACGACCAGCCGCTGATCCGGACCGGGCTGCGGGTGCTGCTGGAGACCGAGGACGGCTACGCGGTGGCCGGGGAGGCCGGCGACGGCGACGACGCCGTCCGGCAGGTCCGGGAACACCGGCCGGACATCGTGCTGATGGACGTCCGGATGCCCGGTACCGACGGCCTCGACGCGCTCGAGGCGATCACCGCCGACCCGGCGCTGTCCGGCACCCGGGTGATCGTGCTGACCACCTTCGACCTCGACGAGTACGTCTACCGGGCGCTGCGGTCCGGGGCGAGCGGCTTCCTGCTCAAGGACACCGACCCGGCGTCGCTGCTGCGCGCGATCGACCTCGTACACGCCGGGGAGGCGCTGCTCGCACCGTCGGTGACCCGCCGGTTGATCACCGAGTTCGCCCGCCGCCCGCCCGTCCCGCCCGGCCCCGCGCACGCCCGGCTGGCGGTGCTGACGGCGCGCGAGCGGGAGGTGCTCGGCCTCGTCGGGCGCGGGTACACCAACGGTGAGATCGCGTCCGAGCTGGTGATCAGCCCGGCCACGGCGCGCACGCACGTCGGGCGGCTGCTGACCAAACTGGACGCCCGGGACCGGGTGCAGCTGGTGGTGCTGGCCCACGAGACCGGCCTGGTCCCGGCCCGGTACCCCTGACCCCGGCGGATCCCGCACCCCGGCGCGGATCCCGCACCGACTTCAGCCGGTGCGACGTCGTGCGACGGGGTGCGTGGTCGTCACGGCGGCGCGGCGGACCCCGGGAGTGCGGCGGCCGGACCCCGATGCGGTGCCCGGGGGGATACGTCGGCGCGCGTAGCGGCGGGTGACGTCATCGTGGGGACGCGCCGGCACCGGGGTCCCGGCGACGCTGCTACCCATGATCCGAACGCTCACCCGGCGCGGCTTCCTGGCCGCCGCCGCGGCCACGACGGGCGGGGTGCTGCTCGGCGGGTGCGCGGGTGTCCCGGCGTCGGCACCGCGTCCGCCGGCGCCGTCCCGGTCGCTGGCGATCCCGCCGCTCGCACCGTCGGTGTCGGACGCCGGGGTGCGGGTGTTCACCCTGACCGCCGCCCCGGGGACGAGCACCTTCCTGCCCGGGACGCACACGCCCACCTGGGGTTACGGCCTCCCGTTCGGCGGGCCCACGATCCGCGCCGTCCGCGGCGAGCGGGTCCGGGTGCACGTCACCAACCGGCTGCCGGAGACCAGCACCACGCACTGGCACGGGATGCGGCTGCCCGCCGTGCACGACGGCGGCCCGCACTCCCCGATCGTGCCGGGAGCCACCTGGAGTCCGGAGTGGACGATCGAGCAGCCGGCCGCCACGCTCTGGTACCACCCGCACCCGCACGGCGCCACCGAGCGGCACGTGCACCGCGGGCTGCACGGCCTGTTCCTCGTCGACGACCCCGGCGGACCGGCGACGACCGGGCTGCCGCACCGGTACGGCGTCGACGACGTCCCCGTCGTCGTCACCGACCGTTCCTTCACCGCCGACGGCGGGTTCGACGGGTCCCGCCGTGCCGCGCACGGCCTGGTCGGGGACACCCTGCTGGTCAACGGCACCGTCCGTCCGTACCTCGACGTGGCCACGGCGCGGATCCGGCTGCGGCTGGTCAACGCCTCGCCGACCCGCAGCTACCGCTTCGCCCGTTCCGACGAGCGTCCGCTGGTCCTCGTCGCGGGGGACACCGGGCTGCTCGCCGCGCCCAGGGCGGTGCCCGGCGTGCAGCTCACGCCGGGAGAGCGGGCCGAGGTGCTGCTCGACCTCGACCCCGGCACACCGGTGACGCTGCGCTCGCTCCCGCAGGACCTCGGCGCGGTCTCCGGTACCGAGCGCACCATCGGTGCCCACGACACGCTCGACGTGCTCGAGATCCGCCCGGCCGCCGACCTCGAGCCCGCGCCGCCGCTGCCCGCGGAGCTCCCGCACGAGCCGGGGCCGGACCCCGCGGCGGCGACCGCCACCCGGCGGTTCGAGCTGGTCAACAACCGGATCAACGGCCGGGAGATGGACATGGGCCGGGTCGACGAGGTCGTCGAGGCCGGGGCGACCGAGATCTGGGAGCTGGTCAACGTGCACTCCCCGGCCGCACAACCTGCACGTGCACGACGCCCGCGGTCAGGTCGTCGAGGCGGCCGGCCGGGCGGTGCCGGTGGCCGAGCGGGTCTGGTCCGACACCGTGTACGTCCCGCCGCGGACCACGGTCCGGGTCGTGCTGCGGTTCGGCAGGCACGCCGACCCGGCGACGCCGTTCATGTACCACTGCCACCTGCTGTACCACGAGGACCAGGGGATGATGGGCCAGTTCGTGCTCGTGCCACCGGGGACACCGCCGTCGTCCGTGCCCCGCGCCCTCGCCGCCGGAGCGCACGGCAGCCACGGAGCGCACGGTGGCCACGGAGCGCACGGTGGCTGACGGGATGCGGGTGCTGGCCGCGGCGCCGTTCCGGGCGTGGGCGGTGCTGCACGGGGTGATGGTGCTGGCCCAGCTCGGGCTGGCGGGCGGGTTGCTCGACGCCGCCGTCGGGGCGCTGGAGTGGCACGGCGGGCTCGGCGGGTCGCTGATCATGGTCGCGCTGGTGCAGGCGGTCCTCGCCGTCGTGGCGAGCTGGCCGGGCCGGATGCCCGTCTGGCCGATCGTGGTCAGCGTCGTGCTGGTGGTCGCCGACACCGCACAGGTGGCGATCGGTCACCTGGGGCTGCTGACGGTGCACGTCCCGCTCGGGGTCACGATCGTCGCCGCCCAGCTCGCGGTCACGGTGCGGGCGCTGCTCCCGGCCCGGCGGGTCCGCGTGGCCGAGGCGTCGGTCCCCGCCCGCCACGGGTGACGCTCGCCCCCGGCGCGGATCCCGGGTCGTCGCGGACCTCGCACCCCGGACGGGGACGGCGCACCGGCTGTAGTCGGTGCGAGACCGGCGCCGGGGTGCGAGACCAGGCACGGGGTGCGTCGGCGGGCCGGGGCTCACCGCGCGGGGTGGTCCCGGGTCCGGCGCTCAGGCGGCGAGGGCCAGGTCCCGGCGGTGCTCGGTGCGCTCCATCCGGACGGCCACGGCGAGCGCGGCCAGGCCCATCAGCGGCAGCACGGTCGCGACCGCGGCCGGTGCGGTCCAGCCCCACCCCGCGGCCAGCACCACGCCGCCCAGCGCCGCGCCGATCGCGTTCGAGACGTTGAACGCGGCGTGGTGCAGGGCCGCGCCCAGCGTCGGGCCCTCCCGTCCGGCGTCCATCAGCCGGGTGGCGAGCGCCGGCGTCGTCGCCGTGGTGGTGAAGGCCAGCGCGAACAGCGCGACCAGCGCGGTGACCGCCGACGCCGCCGTCAGCGCGAACACCGCCATCGCCACCGTCGCCGAGCCGAGGCCGGCCGCGATCGTCCGGACCGGGGCGATCTCGGCGAGCCTGCCGCCGACCTGGTTGCCCAGCGTCATGCCGATGCCGAACACGGCCAGCGCGAGCGGCACCGCGGACTCGGCCAGCCCGGACACCTCGGTCAGCACCGGGGTGATGTAGCTGTAGACGGCGAACGACCCGCCGAACCCGGTCGCGATCACCGCCATCGTGATCCACACCTGGCCGCGGCGCAGCGCCGAGAGCTCGCCGACGATCGAGCCCCGCTGCTCGGACCGGACGTCGGGCACCAGCCACCAGACGGCGGCCATCGTGACCAGCGAGATCGCCGCGACCGCGACGTAGGCGGCCGGCCATCCCGCGGACTGGCCGAGCCAGGTCGCGCCCGGGACACCGACCACGTTGGCGATCATCAGGCCGCTCATCACCGTCGCGATCGCGCGGGGTCGCCGCTCGCGCGGGACCAGTGAGGCCGCGAGTACCGAGGCGGTGCCGAAGTAGGCGCCGTGCGGTAGCCCGGCGAGGAACCGGGTCGCGACGAACGCGCCGAAGGTCGGGGCGAACGCCGAGGCGAGGTTGGCGAGTGCGAGGGCCGCGGCCAGGGCGAGGATCAGCCGCTTGCGCGGCCAGCGGGCGCCGAGCACGGCCAGGGCCGGCGCGCCGACGACGACGCCGAGCGCGTAGGCGCTGATGGCCGTGCCGGCCTCGGGGACCGACGCCCCGAGGTCGGCGGCGAAGGCCGGGAGGAGCCCCATCGAGGCGAACTCGGTGGTGCCGATGGCGAGCCCGCCGAGCGCCATCGCGAAGAGCGCCGGGCCGGGGCCGCGGGTGGTCCGTTCGTGGGTGGTCGAGCTCGTCGCTGAGCGGGTGGCAGAGTGCGGGAGTCGGTCAGCGAACTTTTTCATCGTGAGGCGAGGATAATGAGCAGCAGGTCGGAGGTGTCAAATCCCTCGGCGCCGATGTCCGGCACGTCACTCGACGAGCCCCCCGGACGGGCCGAGACCGACCGGTGGCGGGCGACCGCGGAGCTGCTCGCCGAGGTCCGTCGTGAGCCCGGCCGGACCCGGGTCGAGCTGGCCAGGGCCCTGCGGCTGGCCAGCGGGTCGGCCACCGAGATCACCGCCCGGCTGCGCGAGCTGGGCTGGGTGGCCGAGGAGCGCGCGCCGTGCGGGGGCCGGGGCCGGCCGACCACCCGCGTCGTCCCGTCGCCCGGGGGGCCGGTGGTGGTCGCCCTCGACGTCCGGTTCGAGGGCTGGCGCGCCGGGGTGGCCGGGTTGGACGGGGTCCCGGTCGCCGTCCGTGCCGGCCGGCACGCCCGCCGGGACCCGGACGCCGTCGTGCGGGAGCTGGACGCCGTCGTCGCCGAGCTGGTCGCGGCACACCCGGGACCGGTCGTCGCGGCCGGGATCGGGGTCGCGGCCACCGTGCTCGACGAGCATCTCGCGCAGGGCGGCGGGCAGGGCTGGAGCCCGCTGGACGTCCGCCGGATCGGGTCCGGGCAGGGGCTGCCGGTCCTGGTCGGCAACGACGCGACGCTGGCCGGTGTGGCCGAGGCCCGGGACGGGGCCGCCGCCGGCGCCGGTACCGCGCTGTTCCTGACCGTGGAGGTCGGCATCGGCGGCGCGCTGCTGCTGCACGGGCGGGCCCAGGCGGGGTCCCGCGGCGCGGCCGGTGAGTTCGGGCACCTCCCGTTCGGAGCTCCGGACGCGGAGTGCGCCTGCGGGGCCCGCGGGTGCTGGACCACCTCGGTCGACGGCCGGGCGCTGGCCCGGATGCTCGGCGAGCCGGAGCCCGACGACCCGTACACGCACGCCCGGGACGTCCTGGACCGGGCCGCCGGGGGCGACACCGCCGCGGCCGGCGCCGTCGCCTCCGCCGCGGCCGCGCTGGCACGCGGGGTCGCCGGCCTGGTCAACGCGCACGACCCGGAGGTCGTCGTGCTCGCCGGGCTCGGGCCCGCCCTGCGTGCGAGTGCGCCGGAGGGCTTCGCGCACGCCTGCGACGCCGGGCTGATGGCGTTCCGCCGTGCCGTGCCGCCGCCGGTGCGGGACGACGAGCACGGCGCCGACGGCGTCCTGCGGGGCGCCGCGGCGATCGCCCTCGACCACGCCACGTCGCCGGCCGGTCTGGCGGCCCGCGACGCCGCGACGCGAACCTGACACGCCGCAACGGTCATATCCCGATGAATGTCACGATCGGGCGTTCAGAATCGTTCCACACGCTGCGCCGCGATCGACTCGGCGGTACTTTCCTCCCACATTCGTGGAGGGGAGATTCAATCATGATCATTCTCGGACTGATCCTGCTGCTCATCGGCTGGCTGGCCGGCATCAACATTCTGTACACGATCGGCGGCATCCTGATCGTCGTCGGTCTCGTGCTGCTGGTCCTGGGGCGCATCGGGCGTCCGGTCGGAGGACGGAAAGTCTGGTTCTGACCAGGCCGGTAGCGCCGGCGGGGCGATGATCCGCCGGCTCTGACGCGACCGGCCGGCCGGGTGTCGAGAGGGGGGGGGGGGGGGGGGGGGGGGGGCCCCCCGCCGACGACCGGTCCACGACGGGTCCCCGGCCGGCCGCGCCCGCCCCGTCCGCCGGCCTGTCCGGCGAGCTCGCCCGGGTCGTCGAGCTGACCAA